>NZ_JBVJRL010000003.1:0-558170 GCF_055607665.1 Streptomyces sp. NPDC036984 | reverse complement strand
GACCAGCCGCAACAACCTCGCCCTCGCCTACCAGGACGCAGGAGACCTCGACCGCGCCATCCCCCTGCTCCAAACCACCCTCGCCCAACGCGAACAGATCCTCGGCGACACCCACCCCCACACACTGACCAGCCGCAACAACCTCGCCCTCGCCTACCAGGACGCAGGAGACCTCGACCGCGCCATCCCCCTGCTCCAAACCACCCTCGCCCAACGCGAACAAATCCTCGGCGACACCCACCCCCACACACTGACCAGCCGCAACAACCTCGCCCTCGCCTATAAAGCCGCCGAAGCCATGCAACCGAGCAGTCCAGGAACCTCACCCTGCGCAGCTGGTCCTCAGCAGCCATCTGAAGTCGTTGGACCACCCTTCAGACCTTGCGGACCACCAGCCGATGGTTCGGGATGAAGAGGTCACGCCAGCGGGTGCGATTGGTCGCGGTTCGGCATGCCGTAGCGGGGAGAGAAGCCCGGGTTCGCATCCGCGTTCCTCTCCCCGTTGAAATGGTTGAGGCCCCCAGCTTGGCCCGCCCGGTTACAGCTTCGACTGCGCTGCGTATGGCGCTCCGGCAACCTGCGCGAATCAGATCGCGAGCCTGTGGGACGCCGAAGGCCTTCCGAAACACACGGCACCGCAGGGTGACAGCTTCGAGAACAGTCGTGGGCGGCGATCCTGTTCGCCCCGACGCTCGTCGGGACCCACATGCCCGAGCTGAGCTGGAGCTTCGGGTATGCGTTCGCGATCGGGCTGATGGGCGTGGTCTGTGCGGCGGCTGTACCTGGTGTTCAAGTGGCGCGGCCGGTTCCGGGGAATGCGCGCGGTCCGGCGTACGGCGGTGGGCGGGCGTGCCCGTCGCCGTGCGCCGGTTCACCGTCTGCGGTCGCACGCCGACGGCAGCCAGGTCAGGCCCGGGGTGCCGCTGAGGGTGTCCAGGGAGCGCAGCAGGGCGTCCAAGTGGTCGGGGTGGGCGAGGTATTCGATCGTCGCCTCGGCGAACGCGTCGCGTACCGACGGCGGCATCGCGTCGGAGGCGTCGAAGCAGTGCACCTCCCGCTCGTCGCGGAGGGTGGCCGCGAGGGAGCGGTGCCAGGCGGAGCCCGCGTCGTCCCCGGCGGGCTGGACGCCGGCATGGACGGAGAAGCCGGACTCCTGCTCGGACCAGGCACGTTGGGCGTCGGCGGAGGCCAGGTAGCGGATCAGCTTCTTCGCCTGCGGGGTGGCGTGCAGGAGGGCGACCAGGTCGCCGGAGACCTCCCACGCACGGGGTTCGGAAGCCCCGAAGATCAGCTGGGCGGAGGGCTGGTAGCGGCCGTCGGCGTGCTGCCAGGCGGCCCTGCTGCGGATGAACGACGCCTGGTGCTCCAGCAGACAGCCCCGCGGGGTCGCGGTGACCGGCTCCGACGCCCGCTGGTACGGCGTCTTCAGGGCCCGCCGGACGAGGGCCGGAGCGCCGCCGGCCCCGACCAGGTCGTGCCAGACGGACCACGCCTCGCGCACCTGCTTCGACCGCCACGAAAGGTCGCCGCGCACCCACTGCTCGTACACGCCCGGGCCGTACCGCTGGAGCAGGATGTCCTCGATCCAGTCGGTGCCGGGCCAGCCGCTGGTGGCGCCGGAGCCCATGCCGACGCACCACGCGGCCGGCCGGTGCACCTCCTGTTCGAGCTCCTGCGCACCGACGTCGGCCGGGTACCAGACGATGCTCTTCAGGTCGGCCTTGAGCGGGAACCAGTACACGTGCCCGTCCGCCAGGGGTGTGGCCCAGGACGTGCCGAAGTCCGCGCGGTTCACCAGCCCTTCGAGGGGATAGAGGTGTTTCTGCCGGGCGTATTCGGCGAGTTCGCCGGGGCCGGTGAGCACCACCACGTCCGGTGGCGTCCCGGCCTCGACGTCGGCGCCGAGCACCTGGCTCTCGGCGTTGCTGCCCTGGTAGTCGACCTTGATGTGGTACTTCCGCTCGAACGGTTCGATGACCGCCTCCCGGAAGCGCCGCTCGTCGTCGCGCGTCCAGTTGGCCAGCAGGGTGACGGTCGGCTCCTGACCGAGGGCGCGTACGCCCACCACGACGGCCGCCGCCAGCACGGCCAGGCAGCTCGCCACCACGGTGACGGTGCGGACCAGGCGGCGGGAGGGGCGGGGCCGGGTGTCGGGGGCGGCCGCCGTGGAGCCGCCGTGGCCGGCGCTCACCGGGGCCTGAACCGGTAGTCGTCGATGTGCCGCCGCAGGCCCGTTTCGGCCAGTGCCATGAGCAGGACGCCTCCTATCAGGATCCACACCGCCGCTGCCGCGCGGAAACCGGTGTGTGCCAGGTACGAGGCGGTGTGCCGCCCCGCGTCGGGAATGAGCCGCCCGGGCAGCGGGCGGTCGAGCAGGGTACGGGTGTCCGTCATTCCCTGCTGGGTCCATACGGTGAACAGCACGGTGGCGCCGACCCCGGCGAACAACAGGACGGCCGCCGCAATGAGTTGGCGGTTGAAGCGGCGCCGGAACCGGCGGCGCAGGAAGAGCTGGGTCTCCAGCAGGGCCGCGCCGAGGGCGAGGGTCAGCAGCAGGGTGACGCTCCAGGCGAGCCACAGCAGCGGGCCGAACGAGGTCTGCCGCTGCACGGCGGCGCGCTGCTGGTGCTGGAGCGCCGTCAGGCGGGCCTGTATCCCGGCGCCCTTCTCCGTCAGGATGCTGGTGGCGTAGCTCAGGTACGCCTCGCGCAACACGCTTCCGTCGGGCTGGAGTTGGGACTGCTGGACCTTGACGGCGTAGACGGTGATCAGCCCGGCGACCGTCTGCAACGCCTGCCGGCCCGCCGGACCGGCGAGGTCGTCGTCCGCCGCGGCGGCCGCGAGGCTCTGCGCGGCGACGGAGATCTGCTTCTGGAAGTCGCTGGTCGGGGCCGGCGCGCCGGCGTCCCGCTGGGCCTGGACGAGTGCGTACTGCGCGGTGTCGAGCGACAGGACGGCCGGAGCGGTGGAGGTGCGCAGCGGGTTCGCGTCACCGTGCACGCCCTGGTACGACACGAACAGGGACAGCGTGAGCAGGGCCGACAGGGCCAGCAGCAGGCGGTGGCGGACGGTGAGGTCGCGGGCGGTCGTACTGCCGGCCTCCGGCGGGCGTCGCGCGGCGCCGGCGAACCGGTCGAGCAGCCGGCTGAGGCGGCTGGGCGCCCGTCCCGGTGAGCGGTGGTCGGCCTGACGCGCCCGCGAGTGCGGGGCGGCGGTCGGGACGGCGGCCGCGCCGGTGCCGGTACGGGCCTCCGCGCGGGCGGTGGTACCGGTGCGGGCTTCCGCGCCGGCCGTCGCGCCGGTACGGACTTCCGCGCCGGCGGTGGTACCGGTGCGGGCGGCCGGGCCGGGGGTCGTACCGGTACCGGCGGCCGGGCCGGGGGTCGTACCTCGGAACCTGCCGGGAACCGGGCGTCTGTCCCTGCCGGGCGTCGTGCCTCCGTCCCCGCCGGGCGTCGTTCCGTTGCCGGTTTTCATGCCGGTGCCCCCCTCAGCAGCCGTCCGCAGTCGCCCCCGCAGTAGAGGGAGTCGGCCGGACCGAGCCACTTGCAGTCCGGGCACTCGACCAGCCCGTCGGGCCGGACGGGCAGGGCGGAGCCGACGGGGCCCGGTGAGCCGGCGGCCTCGGCGCCTGCCCCCGGGGGCTCGGAAGCGCGGGCCCCGGCGGGTGCCGAACCGCCGTCGCCACGACCCCCGGAAGCACCGCTCCGTGCGAAAGCCCCCGCCCCGCCCGGGCCCGCCGCCGGCGGCGCGGCCGTCGGCTGTTCCGGTGGGGTCGTCAGGGCGCTGGACAGGATCAGGTGCTGCCAGTCGACGTCCTTGAGGCCGGTGCGGACCCGGCCGGCGCCCGGTGCGGCCTCGATCAGCCGGAGTGCGCCCAGCAGTTGGGCGTCGGCCAGTTCGCCGGCCAGGGAGAGGGCGCGGGCCAGTTCGCGGTCCGCCGCCTCCCGGCCGTCCGCGCCGCCCAGCCAGGCCCGGTACGCCTTGGCGACGGCGGCGCTCGCCTGCTGGTACAGCTCGTGCCGGCGGACTCCGGGATGCTGCCGGGAGGCGTCGAGCGGGTTGTCGGTCCAGCGCACCAGGATGGGCTGCGGCACGGGCAGCCGTACCGGGCGCCGGACGTCGGGCACGAGGACCTCCACGGCGGCCAGCTGGAGGTCCTCACCGGTCTCGCGGCCGGTCGGGTCGGCGGTGAGGACGACCTGGAAGTGCCGTACCTCGTCGCCCCAGGCGCGGGTGACGTACTCCACGGCGCGGCCGCCGGACCCGGCCGGGACGGGCTGGAGTTCCTGCTCGTTCGGCACCACCTGCTTGACCTGGCGGATCGCCGTGCCGGGGGTGGGGGTGAGCCGGATGCGCAGTTCGGGCACCGCCGTACCGAGCAGTCCTGCCACCAACTCTTCGTATGCTGCCGGTAGTTCGGCCTCGGCGCGGACGGCTCGGGCGCGGCCGTGCAGCCGCCGGGTGATGGTCAGCAGGAGTTCGGCGTCCCAGTCGTCGCCGATGCCCCAGGCGTCGCAGACGAACTGGCCCGCGCAGGCGTCGAGGACGGTCTCCAGCGGCCGGCGGGAACGGTGGTCGTGCTCGTTGCGCCCGTCGGTGAGGAGCAGGACGTGCTTGACCGGCGCGGGCTGGTCCTTCAGGAGCCGCCGGGCGAGTTCCAGCCAGGTGCCGATGGCGGTGCCGCCGTCGGCGTCCAGGATCCGTACGGCGCGTTCGGCGGCCTCGCGTTCGCCGGGCCCGGCGACGGCGAGCACCGGGCGGCCGGGCCCGGGGTGGACCACGGTGGCGTCGAACCGCCCGGAGAGCACGGCGAAGGCCGTGCCGTCGGGCAGCATCCGGACCGCCGCGGCGGTGGCGTCCTTGGCCGCGTGCAGTTTGGCGGCCGGGTGGAGCATCGAGCGGGAGGTGTCGACGATCAGCACCTCGGCGAGCGCCGACCCGGTGCCGGGCGCGGGTGCGCCGGCGGGGTGCGTGCCGCCCCGGCTCCTGACCCCGATCTCCAGGATGGCGTGCATCTCCCGCTCGGTGCGGTGCCCGGCCGCGTCCGGCACGGCGGGCAGTTCCTTCTGCTGGCCGACCGCGAGGGTCACCTCGGTCTCCTCGGCCACGGTCATCGCTGCCTCTCCCCCCGGATTCGTGATGTGGTCAAAAGGTGGTCATCGGCCGGACCGCGTGGGCCAGGTCGAGCAGCCGGCCGTGCTCCCCGGCGGTGCGGGCCTGCGCGGCCAGCTGCCGGAAGGAGTGCTCCAGCCGGGTGCGCAGGCTGTCCTCGTCCCCGGGTCCGAAGAGATCACCGGCGGGGAACTCCGGCCCCCAGCCCTGGGCGGGGCGGCTGTGCAGGGCGTTCTCCAGGACCTCGGCGACCAGCCGGGCCCGGGACTCGCCGGCCGCGGCGCCGCCGTCCAGGCGCAGTTCGGGCAGCCGCCGGGCCGCGTCCCGCAGCCCGTCCGGGGCGGGCGGGCTGCCGTGCAGAATCCCGGCGCGGATGCGTACGGCCGCGATGCGGGCGGCGTCGTAGTGCCGGGAGGTGGCGGGCACCTCGTCGAGGACGTGGACGGCGGCGTCCCGGTCACCGGCGGTCAGGTGGCCGCGGGCCAGGCCGAACGCGGCGGCGGTGTGCGCGGAGTCCCGCCTGAAGACGGCCTCGTAGTACCGCATGGCCCGGGCCGGGCCCGCCTCGGCGGTGTGTTCGGCGCAGTAGCCGAGGGCGAGCTTGGGCACGTACTCGCCGGGCAGGGCCCGGTAGACGGCGTCGAAGCGGGCACCGGCGTCCCGCACCTCGCCCTTGCTGAGCTGCAGGACGCCACGGTGCCAGGCGATGCGCCAGTCGTAGGCGGCGGCGCGTTCACCGAGCTGGGTCTCGGCCTCGGCGAGCCAGCTCTCCGCCGCGCGCTGCTCGCCCTTCCTGAGGTAGGCGCGGCACAGCCACAGCGCGGTCTCGGGGGTGGCGAGACGGTTTTCGCGCGGCCACTCCTCGGCGACCCGGTCGGGGGCCTCGGGCGGGAAGGCGTCCAGCAGCAGGGCGGCGCCGTCGTCGGGGTCGGGCACCGGCTCCGGCAGGGCGCCGGCCACCTCGGCGGGGGCGGGCGGAGAGACGTCCAGGCCGGCGGGCCGCTCGCCGGAGCGGCCGGTCCAGTGGTCCAGGGCGGGGATCGCGCCGAGTCCGGCGTCGAGGCTGGCGCCGGAGGCGCGGAACCGGGTGGAGCTCTCCGGCAGCTGCTCGCCGAACTGGAGCGATCGGAACTCGCGCAGGACTTCCCAGAGTTGACGGGACATCTCGGCCGCCGAGCGGAACCGGGCGCCGGGATCGGGGTGGGTGGCGCGGGCGATGAGGCGGCGGAAGGAGTCGGGCGCGAGCCCGCGGGCGGGTTCGGTGCCGCGGGCCAGGGACTGGAGGGTCATGCCGACGGTGTAGAGATCACTGTCGACGTGCCAGCCACGGTGGTCGATCTCCTCCTTGGGGGGTGCGAAGCCGGCTGTGTAGACGTAGGCGGAGGTGCGGTCGCCGATGGCGCGGACGGCGCCGAGGTCGATGACCTTGACGGCCCGGCCGAAGTGGATGACGTTGGCGGGCTTCATGTCGCAGTAGAGCAGGCCGCGTTCGTGCATGTACTGGAGAGCGCCGAGGATCTTGCACCCGTAGGTGAGGACGTGGTCGAGACGGGGGCGGCCGTGGAAGATCCGCTCGATGTCGTCGGCGTCGAAGAGCTGCTGGAGGGAGCGTCCGCCGATGTAGTCCATGACCAGGTAGCCGGTGATCGAGCGGCCGGGGGCCCGGTGTTCGGCGTAGGTGATGATGCGGACGATGTCGGGGTGGTGCAGGTCGGTGAGCGAGCGGCGCTCCTCCACGGCCGTGCGGCGGGCGAGCGCGTCGTGCACGTTGATCTGGCCCTTGAGGGCGACCCGGTGGCCGTCGGCGCGGGTGTCCTCGGCGAGGTGGATCCAGCCGAGGCCGCCGTGGGCGATGCAGCCGAGGACCCGGTAGTGGTCTGCGACGACGTCGCCCTTGGCGAGCGGGGGCAGGAAGGAGTAGGGCGTGCCGCAGCGGGGGCAGCGGCCGGTGGGGCGGGCGGGCTGGCCGCCGTAGCCGATGCCGATGGTCATGGTGCAGCCGTTCGCACCGCAGCGGCGGCCCCCGGTGGGCGGTCGCGGGTCCTCGACCACCACGTCGGCGGGGACGGGGACCTCGGGCAGGACGACCAGTCCGTGCTGGTCGAGTTCGCCGATGCCGGCGACGGCGTGGACGGCGGCCGGGCCGGGGGGTTCCTCGGCGGTGGTGGCCGGGGGCCGGGCCGGCGGTTCGGTGCGCGACTCGGCGTGCCGGTGGCCGCAGGTGTCGCAGTAGCCGGTGCCCATGATGCGGCCTGCGCAGCCGGGGCGGATGCACGAGGTCACGACGCGCCCTCCTCTTCGGGTGCGGTGGCGGAGCAGAAGCCGACGAACCGCTCCACGGCGGCCTCGGCCCGCTCGATGTCGCAGGGGGTCTGCCGCAGCAGCGACAGGGCTTCCTCGTAGAACTGGTAGGCGGCCATGACCCGGTCGCCCTGGGCGGCGGCCCGTTGCCGGCACAGCGGCCACTCGGCGCCGACCCGGCCGAGGAGTTCCTCGCGGCGGCGCAGCCGGGCGTCGAGCATGCCGATGGCCCGCTCCAGGCGCCGCCGGCGCCGGCCGACGGCCTCCTCGAAGGTGAACAGCAGGTCGGCGCGGGCCGGCTGGCGTTCCTGGTCGGGGAGGTGGGCGACCCAGGCGCGCAGCATCCGGGTACGCCGTACGCCGGCTTCGGCCTGGTCCAGCAGCGGTCGGGTGCCGGGCCGGGGCAGTACGCGGTGCCGGTGGACGTCCAGGGCGGGACCCAACTCGTCGGTGACGCGGACGATGTCGTCGTGCAGCCGGGCCCAGCGGTCGCGCAGCGGGCGGTGTACGAGGGTCTCGGCGGCCTGGGCGGTGCGCTCGCCGGGGCCGCGGAAGGCGAGCAGCAGCCGGGCGCCTTGCCGGGCGAGCCGGTCCAGGAGGCCGAGCAGCGCGTCGGGGTCGGATGCCTCGTCCACGGCGACCAGGACGGCGGCGAGTGGGACGCGCAGGGTGCCGAGACGTTCGGGCCGGGGGTCGTCGCGGATGCCGAGGCGTTCGGCGATCCGGTCCATGACCTCGGCGACCGTCAGTCCCTTGACGTCCAGGGCGAGATCGTGGGCGCCGGCGGGCGGCACGGTCTCGGGCGGGTCGTGGCTGACGGCGCTGGTGTTGCGGTCGGTGCGCAGCTCGCGGTCGGCGAGGGTGACGGCCCGCTGGAGGGTCCAGGCGCGGTCGCCGCGGGCGGGGACGACCGTGACGAGGACCGGCCAGCCCGCACCGCGGAACCAGGAGGCGAGTTCGGTGGCGAACGGTACGTCGAGCCGGCCGGCGGCGGCGCCGGTGCCGGTGCGCAGCCGCGGGTCGACGGCCTCGGCACCGTCGGTCCAGGCGGCGACCTGCGGCAGATGGCTGAGGATGGTCTCGGTGGGGCTCATGTAGCTGAAGGCGGAGCCGGGTCCCTCGTCGACGCTGAGGACGATGCCGATGACCTGGTCGGTGGCGTCGTCCACGACCCCGCCGCCGCTGAAGCCCGGGGCGGCGAGTTCGCCGGGGGTGAGCGGGCGCAGCTGCACCTGGCTGTCCCGGCCGCGCGCGGCGACCAGGGTGGCGCCGTGCCAGCGCCCGCCGTCGTCTCCGTCCGGGAAGCCGTACATGCTGACGGGGCCGTGCGGGGCGGCGAGCCGGTAGAGCCGGGTGGTGTGCTCGGCGGGCAGCGGTGCGGCCAGTCGCAGCAGGGCGAGGTCGCCGCTGCGGTCGCCGAAGGCGTCCTCGCGCTGGGGCACGTGCTCGTCCGGGCGGACGGTGGCGGCGACGGCGGCCAGGCCGGGAACGCCGACCAGGCGTACGGCGTAGCGGTGGCCGGGGCTGACGACATGGCCGGCGGTGAGCACCCGCTCGCGAGCGAGCAGCACGCCCGCGCCGAGGACCCGTCCGTCCGGCGTCTCGATGCGCGCGATCCAGGACGGTGTCCGTAAGCGCGATGTGACGACTCGCTCCCCCGTGCGCGTCATGGTCCCGAGGTTACTCCGCGTGCCCGCCCGGTACCACTGGTGTGCACGGGGTCGTTGCCATGGTGCGGGGCCAAGGCTCGCGGGAGCGGTGAGGGACGACCGGGCCGCTCCTCTCGCCGTCGTCGGTCTCAGGCGCCCCGCAGGGCGGTGAGCACCTGGTTGTCGCTGAGTTGTCCGAACTCGGCGTACCACTGGCCGACCGCGGTGAAGCCGGCCGGTCGGTGCGGGCAGATCACGGTGTCGGCCTCGGCGGCGAGCCGGTCGACGGCGCCCGGGGCGCCGACGGGTACGGCGAGGACGAGGTGGGCGGGCTCGCGGCGGCGGACATGGCGCAGGGCGGCGCGGGCGGTGGCGCCGGTGGCCAGACCGTCGTCGATCACGATCACCGTGCGGCCCTTCAGGTCGGGCGGCGGGCGGTCGCCGCGATAGCGCCGCTCGCGGCGGTGCAGTTCCTGCCGCTCGCGGGCCACCGCCGCGGCGAGCGAGTCCTCGGTGAGGCCGAGCCGGCCGAGGCTCTCGGCGTCGAAGAGGGGTGGGTCGTCCGCGGCGAGCGCGCCGACGCCGAACTCCGCGTGGTGCGGGGCGCCGATCTTGCGGACGACGAGGACGTCGAGCGGGGCGCCGAGGGCCCGGGCGACGGGCTCGGCGACGGCGACCCCGCCGCGGGGCAGGGCGAGGACGACGAGGGGATCGGCGAGGACGCCCTGTTCGCGCAGGTCGCTCAGTAGCCCGGCGAGTTTCCGGCCGGCTTCGGCGCGGTCCCGGAAGTACATGAGTGGTCCTTCCGCCGGGGTGTGCGCTCCCCCTCCACCCATGGTGCTACGGCGCTGCGGCCACCCGGAATCCGAACACCTGCACTATACACGCAGTGTATAGTCCGGGCATGCCTCAATCGACGGAAACGATCTCGACTCCGAAGCCCGCGACCAGGAAGATGCGCGAACCGGGCCGAAGGTTGCGCGGCTGGGCGCTCGCATCCGCCGCGGCCTGCCTGACGCTCACGCTGTCCGGGTGCGCGCAGGTCGACGCGACCGCACCGAGCGCCGCGCGCGCCGAGGCGGCCCACGGGGCGCCGGCCGCCTTCGGATCCGTCGACTGCCGCGAGGCCAAGTGCATCGCGCTGACCTTCGACGCGGGACCCAGCGAGAACTCGGCGCGGCTGCTCGACATCCTCAAGGAGAAGAAGGTCCCGGCCACCTTCTTCCTGCTCGGCAAGCGGCACATCGAGAAGTACCCGGAGCTGGTCAAGCGGATGGCGGCCGAGGGCCACGAGGTCGCGAGCCACACCTGGGACCACAAGATCCTGACCCGGATATCCGACGCGCAGATACGCGAGGAGCTGAAGCGGCCCAACGACGCGATCGAACGGCTCACCGGGCACAAGCCGACGCTGATGCGCCCGCCGCAGGGCCGTACCGACGCGAACGTGCACGAGATCTGCAAGGAGCTGGGCCTGGCGGAGGTGCTGTGGAGCGTGACCGCCAAGGACTACACGACGAACGACTCGGCACTCATCACCAAGCGCGTCCTCGACCAGTCGTCCCGGGACGGGATCATCCTGCTGCACGACATCTATCCCGGGACCGTGCCGGCCGTGCCCGGCATCATCGACGCGCTGAAGGCGCGCGGCTACGTCTTCGTGACGGTCCCTCAGCTGCTGGCGCCCGGCAAGGCCGAGCCCGGCAAGGTGTACCGCCCCTGACGCACCGCCGTCCGCGTGCCCCTCAGAAGACCACCGACCAGCCCTCGAGGGCGGCCTCGTCACCGGTGTACGACACTCCGTGGACCTTCAGGCCGGCCGCGTCGAGCAGCGTGATCTCGCCGCCGTGATTGCCGAGTTGGCCGTCGGTGGTGAGGGGCACGGTGAGCCAGGCGCCGGCCGCGAGCGGTGCCGTGGCCGGGACCGGAGATCCCTCGCCGAGGCGGCTGACGATGCGCCAGCCGGCCAGGTCCACGGGATCCGGTGAGGCGTTGAGGAGGGTCACGGTCTCCGCCTCGGGGGCCGGGCCCTTCGGGTTGACCAGCGCCGCGACGATCCGCACGGGCTGCGTACCGGGCTCGGGCCGGGTGCCGTCGACGTCGTCCAGGCTGTGCCCGGTGGTGTCGTCGGTGTGCCACGACTGGCTCTGGAAGGCCAGGAAGATGCCGACCCAGCGGGCCTGTCCGGGGAAGTGCAGCAGGAGTCCGCCGTCCTGCCAGACGCCGTCGTCGCCGGTGAACCGCCGGCTGTTGCCCTGGTTCATGTGGACGTCGTGCACGCCGTTGCCGGGCAGGAACCCGAACACCTTGTCCTGGCGGGCCGGTTCGGGGCCGAAGCGGGCGCCGAAGAGGTACAGCCGGGCGTCGGCGTCGGCGACCGCACGCTGCACGTAGTGGTCGAGGAGGTCGGCCAGGTCGTTGTCCGGGCCCGCGACGTCCGGCGGGAGCGAGCGCATCCCGGCCGGGTCGAAGAGGTTGCCGCGCACGAAGTCGAGGTTCGGGCCGCCGGGACCGGCCGGCAGGGTGTTCCAGCCGCTCGGCAGGCCCTCCAGGCGGGCCGTCAGCGGATGCCGGAAATCATCGGCGACCAGGTAGAGCAGCTCGGAGGGGCGCTCCTGCGAGAGCACGTTGACCGCGGCGCGGTAGTGGGTGCCCTGGTCATCCGTGAGGTGGATCTGGTAGTGCGGTGTGTCCTTCGCGCCTTCGCGCCGGGTCTCGACGGCACGGGCGATCAGGACGCCGTAGTTCTTCAACGGCATGGCGATCAACTCCCCCGGGAGGCGGGCGGTTTGCCCGGCCCATGGCAGGAAGCCTAGAAGCAGGAGGACCGACGCGCCGCCCCGCGCACCGACTGTTTCAGGATACGACGCCGCGCGGACACCTGCTACGCGAGCGGGGTGAGGCGGAGCGCCGAACGCGCAGGTGAAAGGCGCCCATTGCCTACGATCGTGCCGTGCCCACTTTCTCCTTCGCACGTACGGCGCCTCTCCCGCTCGACGAGGCGTGGCGCCGGCTCACGGAGTGGCCCCGCCACGCCGCCGCGGTCCCGCTGACCCGGATCAAGGTGCTCACGCCCGCGCCGACCCGCGAGGGCACCCGCTTCGTGGCCCGGTCGGGCCTGGGCCCGTTCGCCTTCGACGACGTCATGGAGGTGACGGTCTGGCGCCCGCCCGGCGACGGCGAGGGCGGCCTGTGCCGGCTGGAGAAGCGCGGCCGGATGATCCTGGGCTGGGCGGAGATCGAGGTCCGGCCGGGGCCCGGAGGCCGTAGCCGGGTGGTGTGGCGCGAGGAGCTCCGCATCCGTTTCCTGCCCCGCGCCTTCGACGGCGTCCTGACGGCGGTCTCCCGCCGGATGTTCGGCCGAGCGGCGAACCGCCTGCTCGGACAAGCGTGAGCCACCCCGCCGGACGAGACGGCCACGGGCCGGCCGGGGCGGGCGGGCCTGAGCCGGCCCGTCAGTAGCCCGCCACGGCCGGTGTTCAGTCCGTACGGCCCGTCGCCGCGACCGTCACGCCCAGGCCGATCATCGTCAGGCCGCCCGCCCCGCCGACCGCCGCCAGCCGCCGGGGCGAGCGGGCGAACCAGTCGCGGGCGGCCGCGGCGGCCAGGCCCCAGACGCTGTCGGAGACCACCGCGATGGCGTTGAAGACCAGGCCGAGCAGCAGCATCTGCGCGGGGACGTGGCCCTGCTCCCGGTCCACGAACTGCGGCAGCACCGCGGCGAAGAACACCATCGTCTTGGGGTTGGCCACACCGACCGCGAAGCCCTCCCAGAGGGTGCGCAGGCCGCCGTGGGCCGGGCCGGACTCCCCGAACGCGGCCCGCAGCGAGCCGCGCTGCCGCCACGCCTTGACGCCGAGGTACACGAGGTAGGCGGCGCCCGCGAGCTTCAGGGCGGTGAAGACGAGGACCGAGCGCTCGACGATCGATCCGATGCCGAGCGCCACGGCGACGACGAGCAGATACGCGCCGAGCGTGTTGCCGACGACGGTGGTCAGCGCGGCGCGGCGCCCGTGCGCCAGGGCCCGCCCGACCACGAACAGCACACTGGGGCCGGGCACCAGGATCAGCAGGAAGGACAGCGCGGCGAAGGCCGCAAGCCGGTCGGGGGACACCATGGCCCCATGCAAGCACGGGGACGGCACCGGGCGGCAACCGCTTTTCCCGCGGGGCTCGGCCCTCAGGCCACCGACCCGATCCGCCCCGCCGGCCGCGCGGCCGTGTCGTGGTGGATGGGCGTGTGCGCGCCGGTCAGCGACGCCCCGCTGCCGCCGCGCCGGCCGGCGACGATCTCCGCCGCGATCGACAGCGCCGTCTCCTCCGGCGTACGGGCGCCCAGGTCCAGGCCGATCGGGGAGTGCAGCCGGGCCAGCTCCAGCTCGGTGACGCCGACCGCGCGCAGCCGCTCGTTGCGGTCCAGGTGGGTACGGCGGGAGCCCATCGCGCCGACGTAGGCGACCGGCAGCCGCAGCGCCAGCCGGAGCAGCGGTACGTCGAACTTGGCGTCGTGGGTGAGGACACAGAGGACCGTACGGCCGTCGACCTCGGTGCCCTCCAGGTACCTGTGGGGCCACTCGACGACGATCTCGTCGGCCTCGGGGAACCGGGCCCTGGTGGCGAACACCGGGCGGGCGTCGCACACCGTCACGTGGTAGCCGAGGAACTTGCCGACCCGGACCAGCGCCGACGCGAAGTCGATCGCGCCGAAGACGATCATCCGGGGCGCGGGGACCGAGGACTCCACCAGGACGGTGAGCGGGGCGCCGCAGCGGGAGCCCTGCTCGCCGATCTCCACGGTGCCGGTGCGGCCCGCGTCCAGGAAGGCGGCGGCCTCGGCGGCGACCGTGCGGTCCAGCTCGGGATGGGCGCCGAAGCCGCCGTCGTAGGACCCGTCGGGGTGGACGAGGAGGGCCCGGCCCCGCAGCTGTGCCGGTCCCTCGGCGATCCGCGCGACCGCCGCCGCCTCCCCACGAGCGGCGGCGGCCAGCGCGGCCGCGACCACCGGCCGGGCGGGACCGTCCGCCCGGACCGGAGTGACGAGGATGTCGATGACGCCGCCACAGGTCAGGCCGACGGCGAAGGCATCCTCGTCGCTGTACCCGAAGCGCTCCAGGACGGTCTCCCCGTCCTCGAGCGCCTGCCGGCACAGCTCGTACACGGCGCCCTCCACACACCCACCGGAGACCGAGCCGATGGCCGTGCCGTCGGCGTCCACCGCGAGGGCGGCGCCGGGCTGGCGCGGGGCGCTGCCGCCGACGGCCACCACGGTGGCGACGGCGACGTCACGGCCCTGCTCGACCCACCGGTTCAGCTCTTCGGCGATGTCCAGCATCTGTCGGTCTCCTAACGGGGTCGGGGGTGGAGGACGCGGGGCGGGCTAGTGCACGCCCAGCCAGCCCTCGATGGGATGAAGGGCGAAGTAGACCAGGAAGACGACCGTGAGGCCCCACATGAAGACCCCGATCTCGCGGGCCTTGCCCTGGGCCGCCTTGATGGCGACGTAGGAGATGACGCCCGCGGCCACACCGGAGGTGATGGTGTACGTGAACGGCATCAGGACGACGGTCAGGAAGACCGGGACGGCCGTCGCGCGGTCGGCCCAGTCGACGTGCCGGGCGTTCATCAGCATCATGGCGCCGATGACGACCAGGGCGGCGGAGGCGACCTCCTGCGGGACGAGCGCGGTGACCGGGGTGAAGAACAGGCAGGCCGCGAAGAACAGGCCCGTCACGACGGAGGCCAGACCGGTACGGGCCCCTTCGCCGACGCCCGTGGCCGACTCGATGAACACCGTCTGGCCGGAGCCGCCCGCCACACCGCCGATCGCGCCGCCGGCACCGTCGATGAACAGCGCCTTCGACAGGCCTGGCATCCGGCCCTTGTCGTCGGCGAGGTTCGCCTCGGTGCCGACGCCGATGATCGTGGCCATCGCGTCGAAGAAGCCGGCGAGCACGAGGGTGAAGACGATCATGCCGACCGTCATCGCGCCGACCTGGCCCCAGCCGCCGAACTCCACGTCCCCGAAGAGCGAGAAGTCGGGCATCGAGACCGCGCTGCCGTGCAGCTCGGGGGTGCCGTTGGCCCACTGCTTGGGCTCGATGACGCCGAGCCCGTTGAGGACGGCGGCGACGACCGTGCCGGAGACGATGCCGATGAGGATGGCGCCGGGGATGTTCCGGGCCTGGAGCATGAAGATCAGCAGCAGGGTGCCCGCGAAGAGCAGCACGGGCCAGCCGGCGAGTTCGCCGGCGGGGCCGAGGGTGACCGGGGTGGCCTTGCCCTGGTGCACGAAGCCGGACTTGTAGAAGCCGATGAGGGCGATGAACAGGCCGATGCCCATGGTGATCCCGTGCTTGAGCGCGAGCGGGATCGCATTCATGATCATCTCACGCAGGCCGGTGACGACCAGCAGCATGATGACCACGCCGTACATCACGCACATGCCCATGGCCTGCGGCCAGGTCATCTCCGGGGCGACCTGCGAGGACAGGACGCCGGAGACGGAGAGGCCGGCGGCGAGGGCGAGCGGCACCTTGCCGACGAGACCCATCAGCAGCGTGGTGAAGGCCGCCGCGAACGCGGTCGCGGTGATCAGCGCCTTCTGGCCGAGCGTGTCCCCCGCCGCGTCCTTGCCGGACAGGATGAGGGGGTTGAGCAGGAGGATGTAGGCCATCGCCATGAAGGTGGTGATGCCGCCGCGCACCTCACGCGCGACCGAGGATCCTCTTCTGGATATGTGGAAGTACCTGTCGAGCCAGGACCTGCCGGCCGGGACGCGGCTGCCATCACCGGCGTCGTCGGCTGCGGTCCTGGGCTCCACTGACTGCTGGGTCATGGTGCCATCTCCCAAGGTTCACAGGGGCACCCGCGCAACCGCCCTGAGCGGACACGGGATTTGGGAATGGACGACCCGGGGGACGGCCCGAGACGAACGAATTTCCTGGTACTTCAAGGACCGCGAGCGGTGCGGAACTCAAAGGGGGTTCCTCCGGGCGGCGCGGCGGAGTGTGTGACGTTCCCTGTGCCGCCCGGAGAGCTGTGGGTGTTACGCGGTCCCCGTGAGGTGCTCGGGCCGTACCGGAGTGCGGTTGAGCTCCAGCCCGGTCGCGTTCCGGATCGCCGCGAGGACGGCCGGGGTGGACGACAGGGTGGGGGCCTCGCCGATGCCGCGCAGCCCGTACGGGGCGTGCTCGTCGGCGAGTTCGAGCACGTCGACCGGGATGGTCGGCGTGTCGAGAATCGTGGGGATCAGGTAGTCCGTGAAGGAGGGGTTCCTGACCTTCGCCGTCTTGGGGTCGACGATGATCTCCTCCATCACCGCCACGCCCAGGCCCTGGGTCGTACCGCCCTGGATCTGGCCGATGACGGAGAGCGGGTTGAGCGCCTTGCCGACGTCCTGGGCGCAGGCCAGTTCGATGACCTTGACCAGGCCGAGCTCGGTGTCGACCTCGACGACGGCGCGATGGGCGGCGAAGGAGTACTGGACGTGTCCGTTGCCCTGGCCGGTGCGCAGGTCGAAGGCCTCGGTCGGCCGGTGCCGCCACTCCTCCTCGACCTCCACGGCCTCGCCCTCCAGGACCTCGACCAGGTCGGCGAGGACCTCGCCGCCGTCGGTGACGACCTTGCCGCCCTCCAGCAGGAGTTCGGCGGTCGCCCAGGCCGGGTGGTAGGAGCCGAACTTGCGCCGGCCGATCTCCAGGACCTTCTCGCGGACCAGCTCGCAGGCGTTCTTCACGGCGCCGCCGGTGACGTACGTCTGCCGGGAGGCGGAGGTGGAGCCCGCGGAACCGACCTGGGTGTCGGCCGGGTGGATCGTCACCTGGGCCACGCCCAGCTCGGTGCGGGCGATCTGCGCGTGGACGGTGACACCGCCCTGGCCGACCTCCGCCATCGCGGTGTGCACGGTCGCGACCGGCTCGCCGCCCACGACCTCCATGCGCACCTTGGCGGTGGAGTAGTCGTCGAAGCCCTCGGAGAAGCCGACGTTCTTGATGCCGACCGCGTAGCCGACGCCGCGGACGACGCCCTCGCCGTGGGTGGTGTTGGACAGACCGCCGGGCAGCTGTCGTACGTCGGCGCCCTCGCTGGACTCCCACTGGCGCTCGGGCGGCAGCGGCATCGACTTGACGCGGCGCAGCAGCTCGGCGACGGGGGCGGGGGAGTCGACGGGCTGGCCCGTCGGCATGATCGTGCCCTGCTCCATCGCGTTCAGCTGCCGGAACTCCACCGGATCCATGCCGAGCTTCTTGGCCAGCTTGTCCATCTGCGCCTCGTAGGCGAAGCACGCCTGGACCGCGCCGAAGCCGCGCATGGCGCCGCAGGGCGGGTTGTTGGTGTAGAGGGCGATGGCCTCGATGTCGACGTCGTCGATCACGTACGGGCCGACCGACAGCGAGGAGGCGTTGCCGACGACCGCCGGGGAGGCGGAGGCGTAGGCGCCGCCGTCCAGGACGATCCGGCACTTCATGTGCGTGAGCTTGCCGTCCCTGGTGGCGCCGTGCTCGTAGTACAGCTTGGCCGGGTGCCGGTGGACGTGTCCGAAGAAGGACTCGAACCGGTTGTAGACGATCTTCACGGGCTTGCCGGTGCGCAGCGCCAGCAGGCAGGCGTGGATCTGCATCGACAGGTCCTCGCGGCCGCCGAACGCGCCGCCGACGCCGGCCAGCGTCATGCGCACCTTCTCCTCGGGCAGGCCGAGGACGGGCGCGATCTGGCGCAGGTCGGAGTGGAGCCACTGGGTGGCGATGTAGAGGTGGACGCCGCCGTCCTCCTCCGGCACGGCGAGGCCGGACTCGGGGCCGAGGAAGGCCTGGTCCTGCATGCCGAAGGTGTACTCGCCCTCCACGACCACGTCCGCGCGCTTGCGCGCTTCCTCCACGTTGCCGCGGATGATCGGCTGGCGGTGCACGATGTTCGGGTGCGGGACGTGCCCGGCGTGGTGGTCGTCGCGGCCCTCGTGGACGAGGATCGCGTCCGGGGCGGTCGCGGAGGCCTCGTCGGTGATGACGGGCAGCTCCCTGTACTCCACCTTGATCTTCGCGGCGGCGCGGCGGGCCGTCTCCGGGTGGTCGGCGGCGACGATCGCGACCGGCTCACCGTGGTGGCGTACCTTGCCGTGCGCGAGGACCGGGGTGTCCTGGATCTCCAGGCCGTAGTTCTTCACCTCGGTGGGCAGGTCGTCGTACGTCATGACCGCGTACACGCCGGCCATGGCCAGGGCCTCGGAGGTGTCGATCGACACGATCTCGGCGTGGGCGACGGTGGAGCGCAGGATCTGGCCCCACAGCATGTCCTCGTGCCACATGTCGGACGAGTACGCGAACTCGCCGGTGACCTTGAGGGTGCCGTCCGGGCGGAGCGTGGACTCGCCGATGCCGCCCTTGGTCTGCGAGCCCTGCGTGATCTTCGTAGGGGCGCCGTTGGTGGGCATCGTCAGACCTCCTCGGACTGGCGGGCGGCCGCGAGACGGACCGCGTCCATGATCTTCTCGTAGCCCGTGCAGCGGCACAGGTTGCCCGACAGCGCCTCGCGGATGTCCGCGTCGGTCGGGTTCGGGTTGCGCTCCAGCATCTCGTCGGCGGCGACGAGCAGACCCGGGGTGCAGAAGCCGCACTGGACGGCGCCGGCGTCGATGAACGCCTGCTGGATCGGGGACAGCCCGGTGCCCTCGCCGGTCTGCGAGTCGGTGCCCTTGGCCTGCCACGACTTGGCCTCGTCGAGCGAGGTGCCGCAGGCGCCGCTCGCGCAGCCGCCCTCGGCGCGCTGCTTGGCGTAGTCCGCGAGGCCCTCGACGGTCACCACGTCACGGCCCTGGACCTGGCCGGCCGCGACCAGGCAGGAGCAGACGGGCACGCCGTCCAGCCGCACGGTGCAGGAGCCGCACTCGCCCTGCTCACAGGCGTTCTTCGAACCCGGAAGGCCGAGGCGCTCGCGCAGGACGTAGAGCAGGGACTCGCCCTCCCAGACGTCGTCGGCTTCCTGCGGACGTCCGTTGACGGTGAAGTTGACGCGCATTACGCAGCTCCCTCAGTGGTGCGGCGGGTGCCGCGGTACGACTCCCAGGTCCAGGTGAGCGTCCGGCGGGCCATGATCCCGACCGCGTGCCGGCGGTAGCTCGCGGTGCCCCGGACGTCGTCGATCGGGTTGCACGCGGCCGAGCACAGGTCCGCGAACTGCTTGGCGACCGACGGGGTGATGATCTTCCCGTTGTCCCAGAAGCCGCCCTCCTCCAGTGCCGCGTTCAGGAACTCCTCGGCGGCCTTGGCCCGCACCGGGGTGGGGGCGGCCGAGCCGATTCCGGTGCGTACGGTCCGGGTCTCGGGGTGCAGGGCGAGACCGAAGGCGCACACGGCGATGACCATGGCGTTGCGGGTACCCACCTTGGAGTACTGCTGCGGGCCGTCCGCCTTCTTGATGTGTACGGCGCGGATCAGCTCGTCGGGCTGGAGCGCGTTGCGCTTGACGCCCGTGTAGAACTCGTCGATCGGGATCAGCCGGGTGCCGCGGGCCGCCGACGCCACCTCGATCTCGGCGCCGGCCGCGAGGAGGGCGGGATGGGCGTCACCGGCGGGCGAGGCCGTGCCGAGGTTGCCGCCGACGCCGCCGCGGTTGCGGATCTGCGGGGAGGCGACCGTGTGCGAGGCGAGCGCCAGGCCCGGCAGCTCGGCACGGAGGTTCTCCATGATCCTGGTGTACGGGACGGAGGCACCCAGCCGTACGGTGTCCTCGCCGACCTCCCATTCGTAGAGGTCACCGATGCGGTTCAGGTCGAGGAGGTACTCGGGCCGGCGGTGGTCGAAGTTGATCTCGACCATCACATCGGTGCCACCCGCAATCGGCACAGCGGTGGGGTGCTCGGCCTTAGCGGCGAGCGCCTCCTCCCAGCTGGCGGGGCGAAGGAAGTCCATGACCGGCTCTCTTCTTCGTCTCAGTGCTCTTGAAGTCGTACAGATTGAGCCAATCCGTGTGCGGCGGGCCCGGCTCGTTCATGTGCTGTTAACGCGGAGTGGACTCAGTACACCGCCCGGTACTCCGGCGGGGTCAGTCACCGAAACCATGAAGGAGTTGGCTGGCCAGGTCAGGCATCTTGTAGATTCGTATGAACGGGGGTCATCGGTAACCTCTCCGTTTTCCTGAGGAAACGCGGGAAACAGCGCGGAGACCTCGGAACGCGTCCCCGGGCGCCCGGTTCCGGGTGGCTCCGGCCGGCTGCCCTTCCACCCTCCAAGATCCATCGTAGGTTTCGAGACAAAGAACGGCGGCGACGAGATGCGGCTGCGCGCACTGCTGGACACCGACGCGCTGGGCCTGCGGCTGCTCGGCGGCGAGGACGAGCTGGACCGCGCGGTACGCGGGGTCATGACCACCGACCTGCGCGACCCGAGCCGCTACCTCTCCGGCGGCGAGCTGGTGCTGACGGGCCTGGCCTGGCGCCGGGACGCCCACGACTCCGAGCCCTTCGTACGGATCCTGGTGCAGGCCGGGGTCGCGGCCCTCGCGGCCGGCGAGGCCGAGCTGGGCGATGTGCCGGACGACCTGGTGCTGGCCTGCGCGAAGCACCGGCTGCCGCTGTTCGCGGTGCACGAGTCGGTGGCGTTCGCGACGATCACCGAGCATGTGGTCCGGCAGGTCTCCGGTGAGCGCGCCGGGGACCTGGCGGCGGTGGTGGACCGGCACCGCCGGATGATGACCTCGGGCCCCGCGGGCGGCGGCCCGGACGTGGTGCTGGACCTGCTCGGCTCCGACCTGGACCTGCGCGCCTGGGTGCTCTCCCCCACCGGGCGGCTGATCGCGGGCTCCAAGGAGTCCGGCCCCGCGCTGCCCGCCGAGACCTGCGCCCGGCTCGCCGCCGAGCACCTGGCGGCCGCCCGCACCGGCCGCCGCGGCCCGCACCGGCTGCTGCTGCACGGCACCACGTACTCGCTCTTCCCGATCCGCTCCTCCGGCCGCTCCCCGCAGGGCTCCCGCGATGTGCGCGAGACGGTCCTGTCGGACTGGCTGCTGGCCGTGGAGGCGGACGCGGGCGACTGGCCCGAGGAGCGTCTCGACCTGCTCCAGGGCGTCACCCAGCTGATCGCCGTCGAGCGGGACCGCCGGGACGCGGCCCGCACGGTCCGGCGCCGGCTCGCCCAGGAGGTGCTGGAGCTGGTCCAGACGGGCGCCGCGCCCGCCGAGATCGCGGCCCGCCTGCGGGTCGCGGCGCCGGTGCTGCTGCCCGGCCTCGGCGCGGCCCCGCACTGGCAGGTCGTGGTGGCCCGGGTCGACTGGGAGGGGGACGGGGTCGAGGGCGGCCCGATCGCGCAGTCCCTGCTGGAGGAAGTGCTGGTCGACCCGCTGGCGACCGGCCCCGAGCCGTTGGACCGGATCGCCGTAGCGCACACCGGCGACGAGGCGATCGCCCTGGTCCCGCTGCCCGCGGTCTCCTCCGAGCACGACGGCTCGGAGACCGGGCTGCTGGCCGACGCCCTGCTCCAGTCGGTACGGGAGCCGCTGTCGGCGGGCCTGGACGGCGACGGGCGGCTCACCCTCGGCGTCAGCGCGGCCGTGCACTCGGCGGAGGGCCTGCGTGGCGCCCTGGAGGAGGCCCGGCACGCCCGCCGGGTGGCCGCCGCCCGCCCCGGCCGGGTCTGCGCGGCCGGCCACCAGGAACTGGCCAGCCATGTCCTGCTGCTGCCCTTCGTCCCGGACGACGTCCGCCGCGCCTTCACGGCCCGCCTGCTGGACCCGCTGAAGGACTACGACCGCCGGCACCGGGCCGAGCTGATCCCGACCCTGGAGGCGTTCCTGGACTGCGACGGCTCCTGGACCCGCTGTGCCACCCGTCTCCACCTGCACGTCAACACACTGCGCTACCGGGTGGGCCGGATCGAGCAGTTGACGGGACGGGACCTCTCCCGACTCGAGGACAAGCTGGACTTCTTCCTCGCGCTGCGCATGAGCTGAGGCCAGCGGGGGCGTGCGGGGGCCAAACCCGGTCACGCCCACACGCCCCCACTTTGTGAAATCTTTCACCCACCCTCTTGGCCCGGCCCCGTGATTGGTGCTGGAATGCCGCCACCACTCAACAGCTCGATGGCGTGCTCGGGGAGGGCAACGTGGCGCATACCGCCATGTCTGGTAACGGAACGACCGGTGACGATCCTCTCCAGACCGCGGTATGGCGGTTGCGCAGCCGAGCCTGCTGGGCCGACGCGGCGGCCCTGCTGCCGGCCGACCGCCCCGCCCCGGCGTTGCAACGGGCCGCCCTGCTGGTCGAACGGTGTCTGTACACCGAACGGGGCTGGGAGGAGGCGGAGGACGCCCTGCGCACGGCGGAGGCGCTGGCGCACAGCGACGAGGAGCGGGGCGCTGCGGCCTGCGAGCGCGGCCAACTCGCTTACGCGGCAACGCTGCACGGCGTGCGGGACCGGGCCGACGAGGCACGGGCCGCGCTGGGCCGGGCGGCGGCGCTGATCCCGCCGGGGGGCGCGGGCAGGGCCCTTCTGGACTTCCGCCGGGGCCTGCTCGCCGAGAACCTGACCCGCTCCCCGCAGGCGGCCCGTGCCGCGTACCGCCGGGCCCACGCGGGCGCCGCCGCGCATGCCGATCCCCTGCTGCTGTCCTTCACCTGGCGCCATCTCGCCGGACTCGCCCTGCGGGAAGGCGAGTTGGCCGAGGCGCGGCACGGTTTCGCCGAATCCCTGCGGATCCGGGAGGAGTTGGGCTACCTGGTGGGCACGGCCCCGGCACTCGCCTCGCTGGCCGACACGGAGGAGGAACCCGAGGCGTCCCGACTACGGGAGGAGGCCCGCCGCTTGTTCCGGCTGCTCGGAGGTGTGCCGACGTGGCTGGCCCGCCAGCTGGCTCCGCCGGCTCCGGGGGCGGCGACGGCGTAGGGGACGGCGACGGCGCAGGGGGGAGGGTGGCCGGGGTTCGCCGCCGGGTGCGGGCCCGCGCGCCTTTGCTCGCGCCGTTCCCGCGCCCCTTTCGGGGCACGTCAGCCGCTGCACAGGGCACTTGTCAGCTCGCGCCCGCGAAGTGCTCCCCCACCAACGCCCGCACCACATCCACGTCACCCGCGGCGAGCGCGTCCAGCAGAGCCATGTGCTCCGCCGCGTCCGCGACCAGTTCCGCCCGGCTCCGGCGGACCGGCGGCCACTGCGCCCGCCGGTGCAGGTCCTCGGCGATGCGGACCAGCTGTGCGTTGCCCGACAGGGCGAGAAGCGCACGGTGGAAGGCGCGGTCGGACTCCACATACGTCACCGGGCAGCCGGTGGCGGCCGCGCGTACCGTCTCCTCCGCGAGCGGCCGCAGCTCGGCCCACCGCCCGGCCGGCACAGTCCGGGCGAGCCGCAGCATCACCGGCACCTCGATGAGCGCGCGCACCTCCGCCAGCTCGGCCAGCTCCCGCGCGCCCCGTTCGATCACCCGGAAGCCGCGGTTGGGCACGACCTCGACGGCGCCCTCCAGCGCGAGCTGCTGCATGGCCTCGCGCACGGGCGTGGCCGAGACGCCGAAGCGTTCGCCGAGCACCGGCGCCGAGTAGACCTCGCCCGGCTTCAGCTCGCCGGTGGCCAGTGCCGTGCGCAGGGCGTCCAGGATCTGCCCGCGCACCGAGGAGCGCTGCACCGCGGCCCGCGGCGCGGGGAGCGGCCGCTCGCCGTGCGTGTGCTCACCGCGGGCCGTGTCCGGCACCACGGCGTCCGGCACCACCGCGTCCCGCTCCCGGCCGGGACCGGCGTCCGCCGGGCGCTGCTGCGCCGGCACCCGGGCGGCGATCTGCGCGCCCGCGGTGCCCTGCACGCCCTGCTCCACGGGTCCTCCTGGCGGCTTGTCGGTACTTGGGGTCATTAACGACGGGTTGTCGCTTGTCCGTCAAGCACCTTAGGCGCACCGGGCGACACTTCAAACTTCACCGAGGCCGAATAAGGCAAGCCTTACCTATGTGATGTGTCCCGGCGTCCACGGACCGGTGGTTCCGCCATGCCCGCTGCGGCCTCGCCGCTCACCGCCGCGTACGACCGCCTCGCCGCGGCCTTTCCCGGACCGACCGTGACCGAGGTGGGCCCGGACGACCCGGCACCCCGGGGCGGCGGCCGGGCCGGCGCCGCCGGGCTCAGGAGGCCCTGCGCGCCGAGGTGCGGGCGGCCGTGGCCGAGCACCTGGAACCGGCGCTGACCGCCTTCGGGCCCCGGATGCGGCGGCGAGGGCGCGCGCCGTGGGGCATGGCGACCGACGAGGTCGTGCAGGGGCTGTGGTACGCAGCCGGGCTGTTCGGCGAGCGGGAGGCCGCGCGGGCCGTTCGGGAGCTGCAACTGCTGCTGCCGGGGGCGACCCCGCCGTACACCGGGTCCGCCGGGTTCCGGGTGCCGGCCGGTCCGGACGGTGCGCCGCCGGCCACCCGGGACCGGGCGAGCTGCTGCATGTTCCACACCGTTCGCCCGGAGGACACCTGCGCGACATGCCCGCGTACCTGCGACAGCGCGCGCGTCGCCAAACTCACTGCTGCTGCGGCCGCTTGACGGATACTCAGGGCTGCACGGCCGCGCGCCCACTGAGATCATCGCCGCCGGACCGCCCACGTGTTCACAGCTTCCTCACCCACCGCTGGAACTTTCCGTGGAACCACCCGTACGGGTAGTCTTATTCGAACTCAACTCCCGCCCCTCACACGGCAGTTCGAGCAGAACGCCATCCTGGGCAGCCCCTTGCCCCTCCTTGGCGGCCTCTTGCCCCGAAACCCCCTGAGGGCCCTCGGGAGTGGGCCACTATGGCGGGCGTTACGCCCTATCCCAATGCAAGGGACCCCTGATGAGACTGACCGACATATCGCTGAACTGGCTGCTTCCGGGCACCGTGCTGCTCCTGGGCATGCTGGTGGCGGTGGCGGTGCTCGCGCGCGGCAAGCGCTCCTCCGGGGAGAACGCGAGCGCGGACGACTCCTGGGAGCGCAGCGAGGAGCGCCGCAGGCGCAAGGAGGCCATCTACGGCACGGTCTCCTATGTGCTCCTGTTCTGCTGTGCGGCGGTGGCGGCGGCCCTGTCCTTCCACGGCCTCGTCGGCTTCGGCGAACAGAACCTGGGACTGACCGACGGCTGGCAGTATCTGGTGCCGTTCGGCCTGGACGGTGCGGCGATGTTCTGCTCCGTCCTCGCGGTGCGCGAGGCCAGCCACGGTGACGCGGCCCTCGGCTCCCGGATACTCGTCTGGCTGTTCGCCGCGGCCGCGGCCTGGTTCAACTGGGTGCACGCGCCCCGGGGTATCGGTCACGCCGGCGCTCCGCAGTTCTTCTCCGGCATGTCGCTGTCGGCGGCGGTGCTGTTCGACCGGGCGCTGAAGCAGACCCGCCGGGCCGCGCTGCGCGAGCAGGGCCTGGTGCCGCGCCCGCTGCCGCAGATCCGGATCGTCCGCTGGGTGCGGGCGCCCCGCGAGACCTACAAGGCGTGGTCGCTGATGCTCCTGGAGGGCGTGCGCAGCCTCGACGAGGCGGTCGAGGAGGTCCGCGATGACAAGCGGCAGAAGGAGGAGACCCGGCAGCGGCGGCGCGACCAGCAGCGCGTGGAGCGCGCCCAGCTGAAGGCGATCAGCCGGGGCCACCGCGGCTTGGTCGGCCGGGGCGCCGGCCGGGAGGTCGAGGTACAGGTGGAGCGCGGACCCGCGCCGGCGACCGCGGAGCCTGCCATATCGACCGCGGAGCAGCTGCCCGTCCGCGCTCGGCCCTCCCTTCAGCCGGTCCGCAGCAAAGCTGAGCCGGTGACCGTCGACCTCACCGCGGAGGACGACACCATGGCCCTGCCGCGCCTCGACTCCCTGGAGCGCAAGCTCAAGGACCTGGAGCAGCAGTTCGGCTGACAGCCGGCCCCGCGGCAGGGCCGCGGCAACGGGACGGGGGCGTGACCGGACGGGTCACGCCCCCGCCCCGTTGCCGCCCGGCCTCAGGCCGCCTCGGCGTCGAGTTCGAACCACACCGACTTGCCCACCCCGTGCGGCCGTACGCCCCAGGCGTCGGCGAGGGACTGCACCAGCACCAGTCCCCGGCCGTGGGTGTCGTCGCCCGTGTCCGGAGCCCGCAGCTCGGGTCTGCGGGTCACGAAGTCCCGTACCTCCACCCGCAGCCCGCCGGACACCACGACGGCCGTGAGGACGGCGTCGTCGTCGGTGTGGACGAGCGCGTTGGTGACGAGTTCGCTGGTGAGCAGTTCGGCGATCTCCGAGCGGCCGGGTTTGCCCCAGTGCCGCAGCAGTTCGCGCAGCTCCCGGCGGGCCTCCGGTACCGCCCTGAGGTCCGCCCGGCCGAGCCTGCGCCGCAGCCGCCGCGGGTGTTCCGTGATGGTGTCGGCCATTTCCCCCGTGACGTCCCCCGTCTTCGCCGAGGAGGCCCCGATGGTCACGGGACCGCCCCCTCGCGCCTGCCTCTTCATGACCCCCGCCCGCACGCCGCTGGACCCTGCCCCTCCTGGTCGAACACGTTCACGGGGGATGCTTGCCCAGGACGCTCCCGGGCAGTCCTGGCGTATGCCCGATGACCGGCGGTTCGGCCATGTCCGCGGCGCGCCCCGGTCGGGCCGCGGGTGCCGCCGTGGTCGCGTCCCGGGCTTCCCGCACGCCGCTGGACGCCACGGACGCCCCGCGACGCCGGCCCGGTTCCCTCCGGCACCGGCGGTCGACTCGCCGTCACGCTTGGTGAAAGTGGCCGAAATCCGCTCCCCTGCCGCCCGCTGGGCCCTGTCGTCACGCTCCCGTCGTCCGCCCGAAGGGCGGGGCAGGCGGGAGTATGCCGACAGGGCCTAGGGACGCGGCACGTTGCGCAGGTTGGAGCGGGCCATCTGGAGCATCCGGCCGACCCCGCCGTCCAGCACGATCTTGGATGCGGACAGGGCGAACCCGGTGACCATCTCGGCGCTGATCCTCGGCGGGATCGACAGGGCGTTGGGGTCGGTGACGATGTCCACCAGCGCGGGCCCCTTGTGCCGGAAGGCGTCCTTGAGCGCCCCGACGAGCTGCTTGGGCTTCTCCACCCGCACGCCGTGGGCACCGCATGCCCGGGCGACGGCGGCGAAGTCGGGGTTGGTGTTGGCGGTGCCGTACGAGGGCAGGCCCGCGACCAGCATCTCCAGCTCGACCATGCCGAGCGAGGAGTTGTTGAACAGCACCACCTTGACCGGCAGGTCGTACTGCACGAGCGTCAGGAAGTCGCCCATCAGCATGGAGAACCCACCGTCACCGGACATGGAGACCACCTGCCGGCCGCGGTCGGTGAACTGCGCGCCGATCGCCATCGGCAGCGCGTTCGCCATCGACCCGTGGGAGAACGAACCGATGATCCTGCGGCGGCCGTTGGGCGAGAGGTACCGGGCGGCCCACACATTGCACATCCCGGTGTCCACCGTGAACACGGCATCGTCGTCGGCGACCTCGTCGAGCACGGCGGCCACGTACTCGGGGTGGATCGGGATGTGCTTGTCGACCTTCCGGGTGTACGCCTTGACCACGCCCTCCAGCGCGTCCGCGTGTTTCTTCAGCATCCGGTCGAGGAAGCGCCGGTTGGTCTTCTCCTTGACGCGCGGGATCAGACAGCGCAGCGTCTCGCGCGCATCGCCCCACACGGCGAGGTCGAGCCGGGAGCGGCGGCCGAGCACCTCGGGCCGTACGTCGATCTGGGCGATCTTCACGTCGTCGGGCAGGAAGGCGTTGTACGGGAAGTCGGTGCCGAGCAGGATCAGCAGATCGCACTCGTGGGTGGCCTCGTAGGCGGCGCCGTAGCCGAGCAGCCCGCTCATGCCGACGTCGAACTTGTTGTCGTACTGGATGAATTCCTTACCGCGCAGGGCGTGGCCCACGGGGGACTTGATCTTCTCCGCGAACTCCATCACCTCGGCATGGGCGCCGGCCGTGCCGCTGCCGCAGAACAGGGTGACCTTGCCGGCCGTGTCGATCATCTCCACGAGCTTGTCGATCTCTGCGTCGCCGGGCCGGACGGTGGGCCGTGAGGTGACCAGGGCGCTCTGCGCGGCCTTCTCGGGGGCCGGTTCCGCGGCGATGTCGCCGGGCAGCGACACCACGCTCACCCCGCTCCGGCCGACCGCGTGCTGGATGGCGGTCTGGAGCAGCCGGGGCATCTGCTGCGGGCTGGAGATCAGCTCGCAGTAGTGACTGCACTCCTGGAACAGCCGGTCCGGGTGGGTCTCCTGGAAGTAGCCGAGGCCGATCTCGCTCGACGGGATGTGCGAGGCGAGGGCGAGGACCGGGGCCATGGAGCGGTGGGCGTCGTACAGGCCGTTGATCAGGTGCAGGTTGCCCGGGCCGCAGGAGCCGGCACACGCGGCCAGCCGCCCGGTGATCTGGGCCTCGGCACCGGCCGCGAAGGCGGCGGTCTCCTCGTGGCGTACGTGGATCCAGTCGATGGCGGCGTTGCGGCGGACGGCGTCCACGATCGGGTTGAGGCTGTCGCCGACGACACCGTAGAGGCGGCGCACTCCGGCACGGACGAGGATGTCGACGAACTGCTCGGCGACGCTCTGTTTGGCCATGGCCCGTCTGCCCCTTCGCTGTCCCGGGATAGGTCCTCCCGTTCCATCAATCCACAGGGACCGCGGTTACGCCTCCCACACGGCCGCCGCCGTACGGTCGTCGGCGTAGCCCTTCACCCGCACCTGGGCGTCGGCGAGGAAGGCGGCGAGGCCGGGCGGGGTGCGGCCGGACCAGCGGCGGGCCAGGTAGGCGCAGAGGGCGGGCTCGCCGCGCAGCGGGTCGGCCAGGCCGGCCGTGCACATCACCAGGGCATCACCCGGCCGGGCTACCGAGGCGCGGAACCGGAACGGAGCGCGGGGCGGTTCCGGGACTCTTTCCGGGGCCGGCTCGAACGGGCTCGGCGGGGTCGGGATGCCGAGGTCCATGGTCAGCCGGTCGCCCGCGGGCGTCTGCTCCGGCGGCGAGCCGAAGCCGACGACCGGGCCGCCGGAGGTGCCGCCGGGTGTCACGTGCGGCTCGATGTCCTGCCAGGCGCCGTCCCGCAGCCGGAACAGCCCGCCGTCGCCGACGCCGAAGAACACGCGCGTACGGCAGTCCGGGTCGGCGGGCAGCAGCAGACAGCGCAGGCTCGCCGTGTACTCCTCGGGGTCGACGCCCTGTTCGACGGCGCTCGCCCGGAGCCTGCCGAGGCTGCGGTCCGTGAGCCGGTGCAGTCCCGACTTCAGATCGCCGCGCCGGGCCGCCCGGATGTCCTCCACGAGCCGCTGATGGCTGCGGCCCACGGCCTGCCCGATCCACCGGCACGCCTCGGCGGCCGCCAGGTGCGCACCCGGTGTGGCCCGCGCGCCGGTCGCCATCGCGACGAGCACCAGCGCCTGCTCCCCCGCCCCGAACCGCGCGGTGAGCAGCGAGTCCCGGCGCGGCTCGCCCCGGTAGCGGGCCGAGTCCCCGCGCAGCGACACGGCCCGCAGCGTGCACGCCCCGTACCGGGCGCCGTCCAGCACGGTGTCCGCGACCAGCTCGGCCAGCCCGTCCGGGTCGGCGAGCGGAAGAGTGGTGGGCTCCGGGTCGTAGGTGGGAGGACCGGAGCCGACGTAGTCGACGCAGTCGGGGGCCGGCTCCGGGGAGAGGCGGGGGGCGCGGGCGGGGGCAGCGGGATCCCGGGGGGCCGGTCCGCCGGGTACGGGCGGCTCGGTGACGTCCGGGGGCGCTGTGGGGGCCGGGGATACCGGGGATGCTGGGGGTGCCGGGGGTGGTGCCGGGGCTGCCGGGACCTTCGGCGACTGGTCGGGCGGAAGACGGTGGGCGGGCCCAGTGGGCTCGGTGAGCGCAGTGGGCTCGGCGGGTGGAGCGGGCTCGGTGAGTGGAGCCATGTGGGCCGGCGGGGTGGGCTCGGCGGGTGGAGCCATGTCGGTCGGCGGAGTGGGCTCGGCGGGCAGAACGGTGTCGGCCGGCGGAATGGGCTCGGCCGCCGGAGCCGGGTCTGCCGGCGGGACCGGCGCGGTCCGCTGCGTCGGCACCGTCGGCATCGCGGGAGCCGGTCGCGCGGGCGCCCGTTGCCCGGCAGCCGCCTCCGCGCGAGCCACGTTCCTGGGAGCCCCCTCCGCAGGAGTCGCATCCACGGGTGACGCATCCCGAGGTGACGCATCCGGAGGTGCGGCCGGGGCCCGGTCCGGCGGGGCCGGCGGTCGCCCTGCCACCGCGTTCCGCGCCGAGGCGAAGCGGTCGTCCAGAGAATCGGGCGCTGCCGTGGGACCCGTGTCCTGGGTGGAGTCGTCGTACAACTGCCCCCACCAGTCGTCCTCGGGACGAGCGGGTCTTCCCCCCTGCTGGCTCATGCCCCTGATTGTCCACCGCACGGGCCGTATGAAAACGGGGCATCGGGAAAATCCGGCGCACGCGGCCCCGTCGAAACGGCGTGTCGAGTGAGTGACTGAACAGCCGTACGAGAAGCGGTTGATGGTCGCCGGGCGGCCCCACCCCCCACGGGAGGACCGCCCGGCGACGTCCGAAGTGGCCCGGCCCCCGATCCCTTTCATGTGCGCGCACACGTCCGGGCCCGGGCCACGGCTCGCGGTGACCGGGCCGCGACGGGCGGCACCGGTCGGACGGCCGGAGTATGGCTGGTTTCCCTGGGACACGGCCGTGAACCCTGTACTCGGCCACGCGTCCCTCGGTGCCGCCCCCTTGGCAGAGTCACCACCGGTACGGCGATGATGTGCGGCGGCGGGTTCGCGCCGTGGCCGGTTTCCGCCAGGCCGCACCGCTTGAGGTCGGCCGGGGCAGAGGGAAAGATCCCCGCTGACCTGTGTCTCTTCCCTTCTTCGGCACTCTGGGCAGAGGGGAGTGTGGGAACTCCTGCTGGTCGGCGCGGTGATCGCGCTGGGACTGTGCGGAGTGCTGCTGCTGCCCGGATGCCCGGATGCCCGGGTGCGGAGTTGTTCAGTCGCCCGCTGGTCGCGGGGGCCTGGCCGGGTGCGGTGCTGTGGGGGTGAGCGGTCGGCGGGTCAGGGAGCGGCGGACCGTGTCGGCCACGGCGGCCATGCCGGTGTCGTTGAAGTGCAGATGGTCGCCGGGGTCGTAGGCGGGCAGGATGCGGGTGGGGTCGGCCGGGTCGCGGACGGTGGCGTCGGCGTCGGCGACCGCGTCGAAGGCGCCGCCGGAGCGGATGAAGGCGTTCACCCGCTGCCGTACCGCCTCGCGGGCGGCGCTCCAGGCGGGGTAGCCGCCGTACGGGGTGAGGGTGACGCCGACGACCCGGATGCCGCGGGCGTGGGCGCGGGCCACGAGGGTGCGGTAGGCGTCCGCGTAGGCGGTGACATCGCTCGCCTCCGGGGTGCCCTTGATGTCGTTGATGCCCTCGAAGACGACCAGGGCCCGTACCCCGGCCCGGTCCAGGGCGTCGGCGTCCAGCCGGGCGAGGGCGCTCGGTCCGGTGCCGTCGCGCAGCAGGCGGTTGCCGGCGACACCGGCGTTGAGGACGCCGAGCCGGTACCAGCGCAGCCGCCGGGCGAGCCGGTCGGGCCAGCGGCGGTTGGTGTCGGGGGTGGAGCCGTTGCCGTCGGTGAGCGAGTCCCCGAACGCGACGACGCTGCCGGCGGCGATCCCCCGGACGTCGACGCCGACGACGTAGTACCAGCGGCTGGTCGTCGCCGTGTACGCGGTGCCGTCCTCGTCGTCGGCCCGGCCGGCCCCGGCCCGGGCCAGGTAGCTGGTCTGCAGCGCGGTGCGGTGGTAGGTGGCGGGCCCGGAGTCGCCCGGGGTGTACACGGTGACGAGCAGGTCGGCGGCGGCCGGCACGGGCAGCGGCACCGGGTCGGTGACCACGTCCGCGCCGGGCGGGACGGTCACCTCCGCGGCGCCGTGGAAGGTGGCGGTGCGCAGGGTGCCGGGTACGGCGCCGGGGCCGGACGCGCGGCGCCGCGCGACGGTGACCGCGCCGAGGTGCAGGGGCTTGGAGCCGAGCCGGTTGCTGAGCCGGACGCGGACGGCGATGCCGCCGATGCTGAGGTGGACGACGTTGCGGACGGCGACGCCGGGGAGCGCGGCGGCGGCACCGGAGGGCGCGGTCTCCCAGCTGCCGGTCCAGGGCAGCGGGGCCGGCCTGGCGACGGCCGGTGCGGTGAGGGCCGGCAGCAGCGCCGGCAGAAGGACCGCGAGAACCCGTACGACCGTGGCCATGTGTGTCCGCCCTTCCCCACGCGGCTCGTCGGAGGTGACCGTGCCACACGGCCGGGCCGCGCCGCCGCAACATCGACGGCGGTCCACCCGCTCGGCGCAACGGGCGGAGGGCGGGGGGCCGTAGGGCGAGAGCCGGTGTGCGGGGCGGGCGGGAGGCGGTGTGCGGGGCGGGCGGGAGGCGGGGGCGGGGCGGGCTCGAGGCGGGGGCGGCGGGGGCGGCGGGGAGCGGCCCTCCCGGCGGCGGCCCCCGGCGGGCGGCCCGGCCTCAGCCGGACGGCGCGACCTCGGACAGGCCCTCGGGCAGAGGCGCGACCCGAACAGGCCCTCGGCCAAGAGCGCGACCCCGAACAGGCCCTCGGGCGGGGGCGCGTCAGTGGAGTGCGCCCTCGAGGGTGAGCAGCCGGACCTTGCGCTCAAGTCCCCCCGCGTATCCGGTCATCGCCCCGTTGGCGCCGATCACGCGGTGGCAAGGCCGCACGATCAGCAGCGGGTTGGCGCCGATCGCGCCGCCGACCGCGCGAACGGCCGCGCGGGCCGCGCCGATCCGGGCGGCGATCTCGCCGTACGTGGCGGTGACGCCGTACGGCACCTCGTCAAGGGCGGCCCACACCCGCTGCCGGAACTCGGTGCCGGCCGGGCGCAACGGCAACCGGAATTCCTTGAGTTCGCCGGCGAAGTAGGCGGCGAGCTGGTCGGCGGCGGCGCGGAACGGACCCGGGTCGTGCCGCCAGCCGTCCTGGACGGTCCGCCCGCCCTTCTGTCCGGGCACGGAGAGCGAGGTGAGCGCCCCGTCCGGGTCGGCGGTGAGCAGCAGCGGCCCGACGGGGGCGTCCAGGCGGGTGTAGTACACGGTGGTCATCGGCTCAACTCTCCTGCCACGCGCAGATGCTGGACGGCGTACGACCGCCAGGGCCGCCAGGTGTCGGGGAGGTCGGCGCCGGGCGGGGCGACGTCCGGGTCGCCGAGGGCGCGGACGCGGACGGTGGCGACGGTGGCCGGGTCCATGCCGGGCAGGGCGAGCAGGGCCTGCTCGGTGTCGTGCCGGTCGGCGCCCGCGTCCAGCCGTACCGTGCCGTCGGCGAGGGCGGCGGCGAGCGCGCCCAGCGGGCCGTCGGGCTCGGCCTCGGCGAGGGCGGCGGGCTCCGGGAAGAGGTGGGTGAGGCTGCCGTGGGGCGCGTCGAGCACCTTGCCGTACCGGTGCACCAGCCGCTCGGCGCCCTCGCGTCCCACCAGGGCGTGTACGGCGGGCTCCAGCGGGTCGACGGCACCGGGCGAGCGCAGCCCGGGCCGGGCGGCGACCAGCGGGGCGAGCCGGGGGTCGGCGCCGAGCCGCTCGTCGACGGCGTACGGGTCGGCATCGAGGTCGAACAGCCGGCGCAGCCGCTGCACGGCGGTGCTGAGGTCCCGGGGGTCGGTGAGGTGCAGCCGGGCGTCGAGCCAGCCGCCCGGGTGGGTGCCGGTGCCGGCCCGCGGGCAGCGGGCGCGTTCCTGGACGGCGGCGAGCGCGGTGCCGTACGGCAGCCGCAGGGTGCGCCGGTAGGTGCGGGCGCCGGGGGTGCCGGTCACCTCTTCGACCCCCGGTACGGCCTCCCGCGCGAGCTGGTCGAAGAGGGGGCCGGCCTGGTAGGGGCCGCGGTGGGCGAGCCGGAGCGGGATGCCGGTGCCGGGCGCGGCCCGGCGGGCGGGCCGGCCCTGGGGGGCGGCGGCGCGTACCTCGGTCGGGGTCGCCGCGTACACCTCCCGGACGGTGTCGTTGAACTGCCGCACGCTGGCGAAGCCGGACGCGAACGCGATCTCGGTGACCGGCAGGTCGGTGGTCTGGAGCAGGACGCGCGCGGTGTGCGCCCGCTGGGCCCGGGCGAGTGCCACGGGCCCGGCGCCCAGCTCGGTGGTGAGCTGCCGCTGTACCTGCCGGGCGCTGTAGCCGAGCCGTGCGGCGAGCCCGGCGACGCCCTCGCGGTCCACGACGCCGTCGGCGATCAGCCGCATGGCCCGGCCGACGACGTCCGCGCGGACGTTCCACTCCGCGGAGCCCGGCACGGCGTCCGGCCGGCACCGCCGGCAGGCCCGGAAGCCGGAGCCCTGCGCGGCGGCGGCCGTCGCGAAGAACCGCACGTTGTGCCGTTTCGGTGTCACGGCCGGGCAGCTCGGGCGGCAGTAGATCCCGGTGGTCTCGACGGCGAAGAAGAACACGCCGTCGAACCGCCCGTCCCGGCTGCGCACCGCCTCGTACCTGCTGTCTTCGTCCTGCACGTGTTCCAGTGTGGGGCGGGGGCGAGACAGGGGCCAGCGGGAATCGGACATGACGGTTCCGCGCCGTGGGCGACGGCCCCGCGCCCCCGGGGTGCCGCCGGGTGCCCTACTTCCAGCGCCCCCGCTTGGCCTCCATCGCCGCCTTGCCCTCGGCTCCCTTCCGCTTCCAGTCCCGCCGGAGCTCCGCACGGACCCTGGCGTCGGTCTTGGCCACGATCCACTGGTTCTCCCGCATCAGCTTCCGGTAGCTCTCCAGCCGCCGTTCCGGAAGCTCCCCGCTCTCCAGGGCGGAGCGCACCGCGCACCCCGGCTCCGTCTCGTGGGCGCAGTCGTGGAACCGGCAGTGCTCGGCCAGTTCCTCGATCTCGGGAAACACCTGCCCGACCCCGCCCTCGGCGTCGAACAGGCCGACGCCGCGCAGCCCCGGGGTGTCGATCAGCACGCCGCCGGAGGGCAGGGGCAGCAGGTTGCGGGTGGTCGTGGTGTGCCGGCCCTTGCCGTCCACGTCCCTCGCCGCCTGGACGTCCATGACGTCCGCGCCGACGAGCGCGTTGGCGAGGGTGGACTTGCCCGCGCCGGACTGGCCGAGCAGCACGCTCGTCCCCGAGCCGACGAGCGCGACGAGCACGTCGAGTCCGTCGCCGTACAGGGCGCTGACGGTGAGCACGGGCACGCCGGGCGCGGTCGTCTCGACGTCCTGGACGAGGTGGGCCAGGGTGGCCGGGTCCGGCACGAGGTCGGCCTTGGTGAGGACGACGACGGGCTGGGCTCCGGACTCCCAGGCGAGGGCGAGGAAGCGTTCGACGCGGCCGAGGTCGAGTTCCACGGCCAGGGACACGGCGATGACGGCGTGGTCGACGTTGGCGGCGAGGATCTGCCCCTCGGACCGCTTGGAGGAGGTGGAGCGGACGAAGGCGGTGCGGCGCGGCAGATACGCGCGGACGTAGCGGGGGTTGCCGCCGGGTTCGACGACGACCCAGTCGCCGGTGCACACGACCCGCATCGGGTCGTGCGGGGTGACGAAGGCGGTGTCGGCGCGGACGACTCCGTCCGGGGTGACGACGTCGCACTGGCCGCGGTCGACCCGGACGACCCGGCCGGGCAACAGCCCGTCGGCCGCGTACGGTGCGAACGCGTCGGCCCAGGTCTCGTCCCAGCCGTAGGGAGCGAGCGCGGTGGACACAGCAGAGGTGGAAGTCAAGGGAGACCCTTCACAAGGGTGGCCCCGGGCGGGCGCGTCGGTGCGCGGTCGGTTCAGCCGGTGGCCACGGAGGTGGACTTGATGAGTTCCTGGATGAGGGCAGCGCTCAGCACAGTGACAGCCATCGGTCGACACCTCCTCGTCCTCTACTCGCGCTTCCGCACACCACCTCGGCGTGCTGGGCAACTGTATCCCGGGGCCCGGGCCGTGCGTCAAAGCATTTTCCGCGGGGTCGTCCCTCCCGTCCGCGCGGCCGGCAGACTTCCCTCGAACGGCCTCAACCGACTGTGCACGCGGCCCCGTTGAGCATGAAGCCGGAGGGCGTCCGGTTCTGGTCCCGCCAGGTGCCGATGAAACCGAAGGACAGGGTGCCGTGCGCGGCGACGGTCCTGTTGTAGCCGGCGTCCCCGGCCGTGACGCGGGCCCCGTCCTGCCGCACCCGGGCGTCCCACATCTGGCCGACCTGCTGGCCGTCTCGGAAGGCCCAGGACACCTGCCAGCCGGTGAGGGCCTGGTCGGTGGTGACGGTGACGGTGGCCTGGAAGCCCTCGGGCCACTGGTTGACCAGGTCGTAGGCGACCCGGCAGGTGGCCGGCCGGGTGGTGGTGGGGCTGCTCGTGGGGTCGGCGCGGTGGGGGGCGGAGGAGGTGCCCTGGGGTTCGGGGTCGGGGTCGCGGTCGGTCCGCCGCCGGGCGATCGTGCCCGTGCTGCCGGTCGCGGAGGGCGGGGCGGCGGGTGAGCCCGGCGCGGTGGAGCGGGGCGTGGTGCGGGGGATGCCCGGGTCGGCGACCGGCTGCCGGTCGTCGTGGGCGGCGGCGGTGTCCTCGCCGGAGCCGAACGGCATCATCGACACACCGAGCGCCAGCGCCGACAGCAGGACCGCGGCGGCGAGCAGTCCGCCGCGCAGGACGCGGCTGCGGCCCGTGCCGTCCTCCGGCTCGGCGGTGCCGGCGTCGGGGCGGCCCGCGCCGAGGCGGACCTCGGTGGCGCGCCTGCGGCGCTCCAGGTAGGCGAGACCGCCCCAGCCGATCACCCCGCCGGCCAGCGCGGCGGGCAGTCCGCCGCCGTGCAGACGCAGGCAGGCGGCGGCCTCGGCGCAGCGCACACAGGTCGCGAGGTGCCGGGAGAGGTCGCCGGGGGTCTCGGCGGCGGCCGAGCGGGTGACCGCGTCCAGCAGGCGGGCGTAGCTGCGGCACTCCGCGTCCATCGGGGAGTCGAGATGGGCGCGGTGGCAGCGGTCCCGGAACAGGGTGCGGACCTGGTCGAGTTCGTCGGCGACGGCGTCCGGGGCCAGGCCGAGCCGGCGGGCCACGGTGGGCAACGGCAGCGCCTCCACCTCGGCCAGCCACAGCAGGGCGGCGTCCGCCTCCTGCATGTCCCGCAGGCCGCGCAGGGCGACCGGGCGGCACAGCGGAGGCCCGGAGAACCGGGCGGCGCTCTCGGAGTTGAGCCACAGCCTCAGGTCGGGGTCGAGTTTGTGCCCCTGTCCGCCGGCCTCCCAGCCGGCTGCGGTGGTGCGTACGGCGGTGAGCAGCGTCGGGATGGTCGGCAGCCGTGCGGTACGGCGGCCGGGGCCCCGCACGTGGGCGCTCGCCGCCGCGCGCACCTCGCGCATGCCGAGCGTGAACGCCTCGGTGGCCAGTTGATGGGCCGTCAGGGACCCGGAGGTGCACAGGTCCGCGTACGAGAGCACCGCGTCCCAGCACTCCGAGAACAGCGCGGTCTCGGTGTCGTCCTGGGGGGTCGGCAGGTCGGGCATGGGACTCCTGCATCCACGAGCGAGGTGAACTCACCAAAGGAGAAAGGGAGTTGCGGAAACCTCACGGCAGGGCACAGAGCCTTTCACGTCGGCGACACAACTGACAAGCGGCCTGTTCACATCCGGTCACCGACGGTGTCGGCGCGGATGCGCGTCGCGACGAGCCTCAACTCCGGCCTCTGATACGGACGCGGACGCGGTTCGGCTCACCGCCGGGCCGGCCCCCCGGGCCGGGTCAGACCGACACCTGCGCCGACTCCTCGGCCGGGCCCTCCTCCGAGTCGTTGGCGGGGAGGCTGTCCATGAAGGAGCTGACGGAGAACACGGCGCGGCCGGGTCCGGGCGGGCCGTAGCCGGGCGGGGAGGAGAGGCCGAAGTCGTCCATCGTCTGCCGGTAGGCCTGAAGCAGCCGGATGTGGTACTCCAGCGGCGCGCCCTGCGGGTTGGCCTTGCCGAGCGGGGTGGTGGGCTCCGGGCACCAGGTGGTGAAGCGGGGCGTGATGCCGTGCGACATGAAGAAGCGCAGCCCCTCGGTGGTGGAGTCGATGGCCTCGTCGACGCTGGTGAAGCCGAACGGCTCGGCCATCTCCACGCCCGCCACGAAGTTGGGGATCACGTTGCGCGCGCCGAACACCTCGGTGGAGTCCAGGATCCGGCGGTGCCACTCGTCCCGGCCGACGTACCGCTCCTTGCCGGGGCAGTACAGCTCGAACAGCCGGCGGTCCCACACCTCGAAGTTGGGGTGGTAGATCTGCACGCCGTAGTCCTTGAACCGCTGCACGTCCGCCTTCGGCAGCGCCTGCGCCACCACCTTGCCGATCCAGCGGCCCGGGAAGCGCTCCTCGATGGCCTTGGCGTAGTGGCCGTAGAAGTCGGCCTCGTCACGGCCCGCCACCTTGGAGGTGATCGCGCCGCCGGTGAGGGTGTAGGCGGTGGACGCCTTCTGGGTGTCGTAGCGGTCGATGATCTCCAGCGCCTCCAGGACCTCCTCGACGTCCTTGACGCCGGTGTACGGCCGGCCGGCGGCCTTGTGCTGGCGCCAGTTGTGGTTGATGTCGCAGTACTGGCACTCCTCCTTGGCGCCGAAGTACTGGCAGACCCGGAAGACGGTCAGGTAGATCAGATAGCCCCACTGGATGGTCGGCGCGACCTCCATCACGGACTTCCCGTTGGAGAGCGTGTGCCGGTAGTACTCGGGCATCGGCGGCACCCCGACATCGGCGATGCGCTTGCCGTCCAGGTACAGGCCGAGCAGCCCCTCCTCGTCGGCGGCGACCCGGTAGGGCGAGGCGGGGTTCACCCGTACGGAGACGACCGTACGCCTCAGGTCGTACGGGCCGCCCGTCAGGATGATCTCCTCCGGCGGCCGGCGCAGTGCGGCCTCGCCCAGTTCGGGCAGGGTGCCGTGGTCGAAGGAGAAGATGAAGTACGACTTCGGTTTGACGTCCCCGGCCGCCTCGTTGGCGGTATCGCTGAGCGCGGACCGGTCGAAGGCGACACCGCCCCGGAGCAGGTCCTCCTTGAAGACGGCCTCCCGCGGCACGTGCGGGAAGCGCTCCATCAGATCCTCGACCAGCGCGGTACGACTGCCCATCCGTCTGTCTCCTCCCGGTTCAGGCGTACGGCTCTCACCGTATGCCCCCGCCACCGGCTCACCCCTGCCGGGTCCCCGCGCGACGCGCGATGTGTTCCGGTACGGCGGTCCCCGGCCGCAGCGCCGGGTCCGGGACCGGCGCGCCCCAGGTCTGGGTGAGCGGCAGGACACCGGCCCACAGCCCGAGTTCCGCGTCGGGTCCGTCGCCGTCGTCCGGTGCGCCGGTGCGGATCTTGACGGAGGCCTCGTGCAGGGAGACTGCGAGGAGGGTGGTGGCGGCCAGTTCCCTGCGGTTCGGGCGGCGGGCGTACGTCCACTGGCCCGGGGCGGAGTGCTCGGTCAGCCGGCGCAGGCCCGCCAGCTTCTCCTCCGGGTCGGTCACCTTGCGGGCGGTGCCGTGGATCACGGCGCTGCGATAGTTCACGCCGTGCTCGAACACGGACCGGGCGAGCACGAGCCCGTCCACATGCGTGACCGTCACACACACGGGGGTGTCTGCGGCGAGGCTGCGGCTGGCCACCGAACCGTGCAGGTACAGCCACCGCTCGTCCCGCCCGTAGACGGTGGGCACGACCACCGGGCGCCCGTCGGTCACGACACCCAGGTGACAGACGAACCCCGCGTCGAGGATCGCCTCGAGGTCGGCCCGCTCCAGGCTGCCCTGCTCGCGCAGCCGGCGGTGACGGGTGCGGTCGGTGACGGGCAGGGCCCGAGGCAGCGGTTCCGAGGTCATGCTCGCACGCTACCGATAACGCGTTCCGGAGGCCATAGAAATACGAATCAAGTGGGTAGAAAGCGTTTGTACAACGAAATCCGCAGTATGTGCGCGGGCCCTACGCCGCCCGTTCCAGTTCCGCCTGGTCGACCGCGTACCGGAGTTCCTCGCCCGACGTCAGCCGCTCGGCCTCCTCCACCACCGTGCGGCCGAGGCGGGCCACCTCGTTGCCCTGGGAGCCGGCCAGGTGCGGGGTGACGAAGGCGTTCGGGAGGTCGTAGAGCGGGGAGTCGGCGGGCAGCGGTTCGGGGTCGGTGACGTCCAGGACGGCGCTGAGGCGTCCGGTGCGCAGCTCCGCGATCAGCGCCTCGTGGTCGACCAGGCCACCGCGCGCGGTGTTGACGAGCACCGACCCGTCGGACATCAGGGCGAGTTCGCGGGCGCCGATCATGTGCCGGGTCTCGGGGGTCTGCGGGGCGTGCAGGGTGACGATGTCGCAGGTGCGCAGCAGCTCGTCCAGGGGCCGCAGCGGGACGCCGAGCCGGGCGGCCTCCGGCGCGTCGACGTACGGGTCGGCGAGCGAGACCGCGAGGTCGAACGGGCGGAGCAGTCCGATCAGGCGGCGGCCGATCCGGGAGGCGCCGACGACACCGACGCGGCGGCCGTGGTTGCCGATGCCGGGGACGATGTCGCCGTAGGGGAAGGCCCGCTGGTCGCGGAGCCGGTCGCGGAAGGCGAAGACGTCCTTGCCGGCGAGCAGGATCATGGCGAGCGTGTACTCGGCGACGGGCAGGGCGTTGGCGGCGGCGGCCGAGGAGACGGCGATGCCCCGCCGCCAGACCTCGGGGGTGGCGAATCCCTTCACCGAGCCGGCCGCGTGGAGTACGGCGCGCAGCCGCGGTGCGGCGTCCAGAACGGCCGCGTCCAGGCGGGGGCAGCCCCAGCCGGTGACGAGAACCTCGGTGCGGGCCAGGACCTCCCGCACCCGGGGATCGGCGAAGTCGTGTGCGACCAGGGCGGGATCGACGTCCACACAGGCACGCAGCCGCGCCAGCAGGTCGGACGGGAAGACGTGCGGCAGGTTCCGGGCCGTCATGGCGAACAGCGCCTGGGGACGCTCGGGCAAGGACGTGATCCTCCGGCTCGGCACAGCACGGGTAGCAAACGATTTCTACAGTAGGTCGGCCCGCATGAGAGGGTCAACGGACACGCAGTTCGCCGGGAGGGACGCACGGATGACCGACACCGCAGGGGCAGGGACCAGGGGTGACGCGGGTGTGTGCACGAACTGGGCGCGGACCGTGACGTACACGGCGCGGGAGTTCCACCGCCCGCGCACGGTGGAGGCGCTCGCGGCGCTGGTGGCGGACAACATGCACGTGCGGGTGCTGGGCAGCGGGCACTCGTTCAACCGGATCGCGGACCCGGGCCCGGAGGGCATCCTGATCTCCACCGGTGGGCTGCCCCGGACGATCGACGTCGACACGACGGCGCGTACGGTCCGGGTGGCGGGCGGGGTCCGCTACGCCGAACTGGCCCGCGTGGTCCATGCGCACGGCCTCGCCCTGCCCAACATGGCCTCGCTGCCGCACATTTCGGTGGCCGGTTCGGTGGCGACGGGCACACACGGCTCGGGTGTGGACAACGCTCCGCTGGCGTCGGCGGTCCGGGAGCTGGAGATGATCGTCGCGGCCGGCGATGCCGGGACGATCGGCCGGGACGACCCGCGCTTCGCCGGCTTCGTGACCTCCCTCGGCGCGCTCGGCGTCGTCACCGCGCTCACGCTCGACCTGGAGCCGGCGTACGAGGTGGAGCAGCGGGTCTACACCGAACTCCCGCTGGACGGTCTCGACTTCGATGCCGTGACGGCTGCCGGGTACAGCGTGAGCCTGTTCACGGACTGGCGGGAGCCGGGCTTCCGGCAGGTGTGGGTGAAGCGGCGCACGGACCAGCCGGCGGTGGACTTCCCGTGGGCGGCGCCCGCGGCCGGGCCGCTGCACCCGGTGCCGGGGATGCCCGCGCGGAACTGCACCGAGCAGCTGGGCGTGCCGGGGCCGTGGCACGAGCGGCTGCCGCACTTCCGGGCGGAGTTCACGCCGAGCAGCGGGGAGGAGATCCAGTCCGAGTATCTGCTGCCGCGGTCGGCGGCGGTGGAGGCGCTGCACGCGATCGACGGCATCCGGGAGACGGTGGCCGGTGTGCTCCAGATCTGCGAGGTGCGTACGGTCGCCGCCGACACGCAGTGGCTGAGCCCGGCCCACGGACGGGACTCGGTCGCGCTGCACTTCACCTGGGTGCGGGACGAGGCTGCCGTGCTGCCGGTGGTGCGCCGGCTGGAGGAGGCGCTGGAGCCGTTCGACCCGCGCCCGCACTGGGGGAAGGTCTTCCAGACCCCCGCGGTCGTGCTCCGCCGTCGCTACGCGCGGTTCGGCGACTTCCGGGCCCTGGTCCGCTTCCTGGATCCTTCCGAGACGTTCGCCAACGCCTTCGTGCGGGGCCTCCTCGACAGCTGACGGCCTCCCGGCGCGCCGGACTTTCTCCACCCCCTTTCCTAACCCCTTGTCGAAACCCGCTCCCAGCTCATAGCCTGACACCCGTGCCGGTTGCCGGTGCCGATGCCGCCCCGGCCCGGTCCGGTCTGCACGGGATGGGAGGAGCAGCCGCGTGAAGCGCACATCACGTGACATCCGCACCGCGAACCGCTACGAGGTGCTGCGCCAGATCATCGCCGAGTCCCCCACCTCCCGTCAGGAGCTGGCCGCCGCCACCGGGCTGAGCCTGGCCACGGTGGCCACGCTCGTCGGCGAGCTGCTGGACCTCCGCATGATCACCGAGGTGGGGTTCGAGGACTCGGCCGGAGGGCGCCCGCGCGGCCTGGTCGCCGTCGACGCGTCGGGGGGCGCGTTGATCGGCGTGGACATCGCGGAGACCTACGTCCACGTCGAGCTGTTCGACCTGGCGCTGAACGTGCTGGCCCGCGCCGACGAGGACATGCGGCCCGGGGAGAGCCGGCCCGAGCAGGTGGTCGGGCATGTCGCCGCCGCGGTCGGCTCGGTGGTCGCCCAGGCCGGGGTCGAGGCGGCCCGGGTGCTCGGTGTCGGGGTCAGCGTGCCGGGCCAGGTGGACCGGGGCACCGGCGTCGCCGAGTACGCGCCCAACTGGAACTGGCACGACGTGCCGTTGCTCGACCTGCTCTCCGAGCACATCGCCTACCCCCTCCACCTGGACAATCCGCTGCGCGCCTGCGCGGTGGCCGAGCTGTGGTTCGGAGCCGCGCGCGGCCGCGGGGACGCCGTGGTGGTCAACCTGGGCACCGGGGTCGGCGCCGGTCTGGCCCTCGGCGGCGGCCTGCACCGGGGGGTGAGCAACAGCGCCGGCGAGTGGGGGCACACCACGCTCGTCCTGGACGGGCGGCTGTGCCACTGCGGCAACAACGGGTGCGTGGAGACGTACGTCGGGGCGCCCGGCATCATGCAGAACCTGCGCGAACTCAGCCCGCGCTCGCCGCTGTTGCACCCCGATGACCAGACCGCCACCATCGACGCGCTGGCCCGCGCGGTCGCCGAGGACGACCCGGTCGCGCTCAAGGTCGTCCGGGACACCGCCCGTTACCTCGGCGCCGGCATCTCCGACCTGATCAATCTCCTCAACCCCGAAGTGGTCGTGCTGAGCAGCTGGGTGGCCTCCCGGCTGGGCGAGCCACTGCTGAACGAGGTCCGCCAGGCGGTCGCCCGGCACGCCCTGCGCCGGCCGCTGGCCGCCACCGAGATCGTCCTCTCCCCCATCCCCACCGACCCGGTCTCCCTCGGCGCGGCCACGTTCGCGCTGGAGGGGGCGCTGCAGTCGGTGGGGCACCGCGCAGCGAGGCGCACCACCGCAAGGAGCCGTACCGCACCGCCTTCATGACGACGGAAGGGTTGCACGTGTCCGAGCCCCGCACCATCAGAGCGCTCCTGCCGGCGGCCGCGGCCGTACTGGCCGTCACAGGAGCCCTGCTCACCTCCCCGCCCGCGAGCGCCGCTCCCCCGGCCGCCGCCGAGGTCTCCCCGCACGCCGCCCAGACCATCGACAACATCGGCGCGTCCGGCGCCTGGTGGGTCAACGACCTCCAGCACTTCGACCCCGCGGTACAGGACCGGGTCGCCCGGCTGCTGTTCTCCCGGCAGGGCCTGGACCTCAGCGCGTACCGCTACAACATCGGCGGAGGCGGCACCGGCGTGACCTACGCGCCCCGCGCCCCCGAGGACTTCCTGAACGCCGGCGGCGGTTACGACTGGAGCAAGGACAAGGCCGGCCGCTCCTTCCTCCGCGCCGCCGCCGCATACGGCGTCGAGGACCTCATCGGCTTCGTCAACAGCGCGCCCGCCGCGTGGAAGACGAACGGCAAGAGCTGCGGCGGCCACCTGAAGACCGAGAACGAGCAGGACTTCGCACGTTACATGGCCGACGTCACCGACCACTTCGCGCAACAGGGCATACGCCTGGACTACATCAGCCCGTTCAACGAGCCGACGAACAGCTTCGACTCGTGCGGTCAGGAGGGCATGCTCGTCGACGTCTCCCAGCGCGACGACATCGTGCGCGCGCTCGGCGCCGAGCAGCGGGTCCGGCACCAGAAGACGACGATCATCGCCGACGAGTCGACCAGCACGGTCAAGTTCAACTCCGAGGTCCCGCAGTGGATCTCACAGCCGGGCACGGCCCCGTACGTCACCAAGCTGGCGCATCACACGTACGACAACCCGGGCGACGCCGACCGGGCCCAGGTGTACGAGACCTCCAGGGCGGCCGGGAAGCCGTCCTGGTCGACGGAGATCTGCTGCTTCGGCAAGGGCGGCACCGGCTGGGCGCAGGAGTACGACCCGACGATCGACGGCGGGCTGAATCTGTCCCGGATCATCTACAAGGACTTCGCGACCGCCCATGACTCGGCGTTCCAGTGGTGGGTGGCACTGTCGGAGATGATCGGCAGCGACCCGAACGCCCGGAACGACGACGGCTGGAACGACGGCCTGATCTACTACGACCCGGACTACGCGGCCGACGGCAACCAGACCCTGTACTTCACCAAGCGCTACTACGCCCTGGGCCAGTACAGCAAGTTCGTGCGGCCCGGCGCGGTCATGCACAACGTGACCGGTGTGCCGGACGGCGTGGAGGTGTCCGCGTACGACCGGGACGGGACGTGGGTCGTCGTGGTGAACAACCACAACACCTCCGACACCGCGCTGAACCTGCACTTCAACAGCCGTACGCCGGTGCGGGCCACGCAGGCCGTGCGGACCTCCGCCGAGGAGAACTGGGCGAAGGTGGCGAAGCCTTCGGTGGCCGGCGGCACGGTGTCGGCGACGCTCGCCGCCCGCTCGGTGACGACCTATGTCCTTCGGCAGCAGGGGCACGGGCGTTCTGCGCTGACCGGCGCCCTGGTGGGCCGACAGTCGGGCAAGTGCCTGACCGCCGATGCCTCGGGTGCCGCCATCGCCGGTTGCACGGGCGCGGCCGGGCAGTCCTGGTCGTACGACGCGCGGGGCACCCTCAAGGGCGCGAGCGGCTATCTGACGGCCGGGAGTTCGGGTCTTGCCACGACGGCCTCCTACCGCGGTGACGGCACACAGCGCTGGCTGCTGAACGGCAACGGGCAGATCGTGAACGAGGCGTCGGGCACGTGCCTGGACGTCAGCGGCCAGGCGACGGCCGACGGCAGCAAGGTCGTCCTGCACCGGTGCGACGGCGGCGCCGACGAGAGCTGGACCAGGCAGTAGACCCGCCCCTCCGTTGACCGAGGGCCGCCGGCCACTCCCCTGACCCGGCGGCCCTCATCTCCCCTGCCCGGCCTGCCCGTTCGTGATTCCGAACCGCGTACAACAACTCGTGCGGGCTTCGTCCAACCCCTTGCCGAAGCCTTAGCCGAAGGTTAGCGTCCCGCACCACGCCCCCGTCGGGCCAGCAGGCCGCCGGGCGTGAGAGCCACAGCCGTACTCGAACAGAGAAGGACGTCAGCATGTCGGCACAGAGCAGCACCTGGGACCGCCGATCGATACTCCGGGCCGCCGCGGGCCTGGCCGCCGCCGGCCCGCTCGCCGCATGCGGCGGCAACAACGGCCGGGGCGGCGGCTCCGGTTCGGGCAAGCAGCTCGTCCAGTACTTCCACGCGTACGGGGAGCCGGGCACCGAGCAGGCGATCAAGCGCTACGCGAAGGCGTACACGAAGGCGGACGTGACCACGCAGTGGATCACCGGGTCGAACTTCGAGAGCAAGCTGTTCGCGTCCCTGCTCACCTCGCAGGCGCCGGACCTGTTCGAGTTCCACCCGCAGATCCAGCTCGTCCGCAGCGGCCAGGTGGCGGACCTGACCGACATCGTCGAGCCGGTCAAGGACGACTTCAACCAGGCCGACATCAGGTCCCACACGGTCGACGGCAAGATCTACGGCGTCCGGATGATCGACGACCCGCAGTTCTTCTTCTACCGCAAGTCCCTGCTGGAGAAGGCGGGCATCGAGCCGCCCACCACCCTGGAGGAGCTGATCGAGGCGGCCGCCAAGCTCACCACGAGCAAGGTCAAGGGCCTGTTCCTCGGCAACGACCTGCACGCGGTGATCAACCCGTTGATCTGGTCGGCCGGCGCGGACACCCTGAACGAGAAGAACGAGATCGCCTACCACACGGACGGCGTGATCGAGGGGCTGAAGAAGATGCGGGGGCTGTTCACCAGCGGCCATCTGCTGCTGGACGCCCCGGCCGACTTCTGGGACCCCTCGGCGCTCAACCAGGGCCTGTGCGCGATCCAGTTCTGCGGAATGTGGGCCATGCCGCAGTTCCAGCAGACCCTCGGCGACGACCTCGGCATCATGCCGTTCCCGAAGGTCAGCGACGCGGGCAAGCCGTCCGTCTACAACGGCGGCTGGTCCATGTTCGTCAACGCCAAGGGCCGACACGTCGACGCGGCCAAGGAGTACGTGAAGTGGCTGTGGACCGACCAGCAGAAGTACCAGGAGGACTGGGCGACCTCCTACGGCTTCCACATCCCGCCGCGCACCTCCCTCGCGCAGTCGGCGGGCAAGCTGAAGTCGGGCCTGCCGGCGGAGGGCGTGAAACTCTTCAACGAGTACGGGCACTTCGACAACATCGGCTGGACCCAGGCGATGATCACCGCCACGGAGAACCTCTTCGCCGACTGCGTCCGCAAGGGCGGTGACCCCGAGGCCGCGCTCGACGCGTGCGACAAGACGGTGAACGCCGAGCTGAAGAAGCTGTTCGGATAGGCCGCCGGACGGATACCGACATGTCGACGACCACCACGCGCGGTGTCGCGAGCCCCGCCCCGGCCAAGGTCCCCAAGGCCCGGCCGCGGCGGGGGCTGCGCGGCAGCCACACCTTCAACTTCTGGCTCTTCACCAGCCCGTTCCTGATCGGACTGATCGTCTTCGTCTACGTCCCGATCGGCTGGAGCCTCTACCTCAGCTTCTTCGAGGCCCGCTTCACGGTCACGCCCAGCGATTTCGTCGGTCTGGGCAACTACCGGGAGATCCTTTCCGACAGCCGGTTCATGGGCTCGCTCGGCACCTTCACCGTCTTCGCCGCCTTCATCGTGCCCACCACCTGGGCGCTCTCCCTGGGCCTCGCCCTGCTCGTGAACCGGCTGCGCTTCATGCGGGCGTTCTACCGGTCGGTGTTCTTCCTGCCGACCGCGTGCAGCTATGTCGCCGCCTCGCTGATCTGGAAGATGTCCGTCTTCAACGGCGTCCGCTTCGGCCTGGCGAACACCGTCCTCGGGCTGTTCGGCGTGGACAACACCGCCTGGCTCGCCAACCCCGACCCGCCCTGGTACTGGCTGGTCGTCATCACCGCCCGGCTGTGGCTCCAGTCCGGCTTCTACATGATCCTGTTCCTGGCCGCGCTCCAGAACATCCCGCAGGAGCTGTACGAGGCCGCCGCCATCGACGGCGCCAAGCGGGGCTGGCAGACCTTCCGTTACATCACGCTGCCGCAGCTGCGGGCCACCTCCACGGCCGTGATCCTGCTGCTGCTCGTGGCCGCCTACCAGGCCTTCGACGAGTTCTTCAACCTGCTGTCCAAGACGACCTGGGGCCGCCCGCCGCTGGTCGAGCTGTACTACACCGCCCTCGGCCAGGACCAGAACTACGGCAAGGGCAGCGCGGGAGCCGTGGTGCTGACCGTGCTGATCTGTGTCGTCACCCTGTTCCAGGGGAAGATCATGGGATTCGGCAGGGGGGAGGAGTCCAAGTGACCACGACCGCACCCGACGCCGGCAAGCGCGCCCGGCGCGGCGGGGTGATGAGCTCCACCGGCCTGTACCTCGCCACCAGTGTCGCCGCGCTCCTCTTCCTCGTCCCCTTCTACCTGCTGATCCGCAACGCCCTGTCCACCGACCCTGAGATCACCGGCGAGAACTGGAAGTTCTTCCCGACCCACATCCAGTGGGGCAACATCACCGAGCCGTTCGACGACCCGACGGTCGACTTCGGCCGGTCGATGTGGAACTCGCTGGTCGTCGGCGTCCTGCACACGCTCGGCACGCTCTTCGTCTGCTCGCTGGCCGGCTACGCCCTCGCCCGCATCCCCTACAAGCACGCCGACAAGATCTTCTACGCCGTCCTGGTGACCTTGATGGTCCCGGCCGCGGTCACCTTCGTCCCCAGCTTCGTGCTGGTGTCGTCCCTCGGCTGGGTGGACAGCTACCGCGGCCTGATCGTCCCGGGCCTGTTCAGCGGTTTCACCTGCTTCCTGTTCCGGCAGTACTTCCTCGGGTTCCCGAAGGAACTGGAGGAGGCGGCGCGCGTGGACGGGCTCGGCTACTGGGGCGCGTACTGGCGGGTCGTCGTACCGAACTCGTTGAACTTCTTCGCGGCGATCGCCACCATCACCTTCATCAACGGCTGGAACGCCTTCCTGTGGCCGCTGGTCATCGGCCAGGACCCGAGCGCCTGGACCGTCCAGGTCGCGCTGTCGTCGTACATGACCAACCAGACCGTCAACTACCACCTCATCTTCATGGCGACCGCCATTTCCATCCTGCCCCTGCTGTTCGTGTTCCTCTTCCTCCAGCGCTGGCTGGTGCAGGGGATCGCACAGACCGGCATCAAGGGCTGAGCTAGGAGACCGATGTCCTTCCGCACCACCACAGCCACCGACTACGTCGAGGACGTCTCGCCGGGATTCGGCGCCCTGCCGCCCCGGACCTGGTACGCGTCCTCCGACGCCAAGGCCCTTTCGCTCAACGGCAGCTGGCGCTTCAGACTGTCGGACACGGCCGACGCCGAGGACGACTCCTTCGCGGAGGAGGGGTACGACGCCGGTGCCTGGGCGGAGGTGTCGGTCCCCGGCCACTGGGTCCTCCAGGGGCACGGCTCCCCCATCTACACCAACCACCTCTACCCGTTTCCGGTCGACCCGCCCCGGGTCCCGACCGAGAACCCGACCGGCGACCACCTGCGCCTGTTCGACCTGCCCGAGGACTGGCCGGCCGACGGCGGATCGGTGCTCCGCTTCGACGGCGTGGAGTCCTGCGCCCGCGTCTGGCTGAACGGCACCGACCTCGGCGAGTTCAAGGGCTCCCGGCTGCCGCACGAGTTCGCGGTCGGGCACCTGCTGAAGCCGAGCGGCAACGTCCTGGCCGTCCGCGTCCACCAGTGGTCGGCGGGCTCGTACCTGGAGGACCAGGACCAGTGGTGGCTGCCCGGCATCTTCCGGGACGTGACCCTGCTGCACCGCCCTGCGGGCAGTGTCCTCGACTTCTTCGTGCGCGCCTCCTTCGACCACACCACCGGTGAGGGCACGCTGCGGGTTGACTCCGACGTGGACGGCCGGGTGACCGTGCCGGACCTGGGCATCGACATCGAGACCGGCGAGTCGGAGACCGTGCCGGTCGAACCGTGGTCCGCCGAGTCGCCCCGGCTCTACGACGGCGTGCTGGCCACCGAGGGCGAGCGGGTGCCGCTGCGCATCGGCTTCCGCACGGTGGAGCTGTCGGACGGCCTGATCAAGGTGAACGGCCGCCCGGTGCTCTTCAAGGGCGTCAACCGGCACGAGTGGCACCCCGAGAAGGGCCGGGCGCTCGACCTCACGACCATGCGCGAGGACGTGCTGCTGATGAAGCGGCACAACATCAACGCGGTCCGCACCTCCCACTACCCGCCGCACCCGGCCTTCCTCGACCTGTGCGACGAGTACGGCCTGTGGGTGATCGACGAGTGCGACCTGGAGACGCACGGCTTCACCGAGCAGGGCTGGCGGGACAACCCCGTCGACGACGACCGCTGGACTCCGGCCCTGCTCGACCGGGCGGCCCGTATGGTCGAGCGGGACAAGAACCACCCGTCGGTCGTCATCTGGTCCCTCGGCAACGAGGCCGGCACCGGCCGGGGCCTGACCGCGATGGCCGAGTGGATCCGCGGACGGGACTCCTCCCGGCTGCTCCACTACGAGGGCGACCTCACCTGCCGGGACACGGACGTCTACTCACGGATGTACGCGGACCACGCCGAGGTCGAGCACATCGGCCAGGGCCGGGACGGCGGACCGCACCGGCGCCGCCACCTCCCGTTCATCCTCTGCGAGTACGCGCACGCCATGGGCAACGGCCCCGGCGGACTCCTCGACTACCAGCGGCTCTTCGAGGCCCACGAGCGGCTCCAGGGCGGCTTCGTCTGGGAGTGGATCGACCACGGCATCGCCCATCCCGACCTGGGCTTCGCCTACGGCGGCGACTTCGGCGAGGAGCTGCACGACGGCAACTTCGTCTGCGACGGCCTGCTGTTCCCGGACCGCCGGCCCTCCCCCGGGCTGATCGAGTTCAAGAAGGTGATCGAGCCGGTGTCCCTGACCGGCGACGGCACGGACGGCACGGTGCGCGTCACCAACAAGTACGACTTCGCGGACCTGTCGGCACTGGCCTTCTCGTGGTCGTACGACGTCGAGGGCGAGCCGGTGGAGTCCGGCACCCTGTCGGTGCCCGCGCTGGCGCCCGGCGAGTCCGCCGAGGTCAAGCTGCCCGCCGTGCCGGCCGGGGCGCCGGCCGGGGAGGCCCACTGGACCATCCGCGCACGGCTCGCCGCCGGCACCTCGTGGGCGCGGCGGGGCCATGCCGTCGCCTGGGGCCAGATCCCGGTGACGGCGCGCCGGGTGCCGTACGTCGCCACGACCGCCCGGCCGGCGCGCGGCGACGGGCTGATCGCTCTCGGCCCGGCCGCCTTCGACGCCCGCACCGGGGCGCTGCGGACCATCGGCCAGGTGCCCGTCACGGGGCTGCGCCTGGACGTGTGGCGGGCCAGCACCGACAACGACGACGGCGCCGCCTGGCAGTCCGACCTGCGCTACGGGCTGCTGTGGCGCCGGCTCGGCCTGCACCGGATGCGGCACCGGCTGGACGCGGTGGAGGTGGGCGAGGACGCGCTGACGGTCCGCTCCCGGGTGGCGCCGGCCGCCCGGGAGCTGGGGCTGGCGACGGTGTACCGCTGGACGTCGGACGGCGACCGTCTCCGGCTGACCGTGTCCACCGCCCCGGAGGGCGACTGGACCGTCCCGCTGCCCCGCCTCGGCATCCGCTTCGGGCTGTCCGCGGCCGACCGTGTGCGGTGGTACGGCGGTGGCCCGGGCGAGGCGTATCCGGACACCCGGACGGCGGCCGCCGTCGGCCGCTGGGAGTCGACCGTGGACGAGCTGCAGACGCCGTACGTCCGCCCCCAGGAGAACGGCGCCCGGATCGACGTCCGCTGGGCCGAGCTGGGCGGTCTGCGCGTCGAGGGCGACCCGGCGTTCTTCCTCACCGCCCGGCGCTGGACCACCGAGCAGCTGGACGCCGCGGACCACCGCACCGACCTGGTGCCCGTCGCCGCAGCCGACACCGGCTCCGGCACCGCGGTCTGGGTCAATCTCGACCACGGCCAGCACGGCATCGGTTCCCAGTCCTGCGGCCCCGGCCCGCTGCCCCGGTACCACCTGCGGGCCGAGCCGGCCCAGTTCTCGTTCGTCTTCTCCACCACCTCTGCCGCAAAGACCGGTTGACCGACACGGCCCTGACGCCCGCCGCCGGCCGGCTCGGAGATCCGGGGACCTCCCCCGGACACCTCCTCACCCGGCCGGCCGCGGTCGCGTCGGGGTGGCGCCGCCGCTGCTGGGCGCCGGCATCGAGGCGTCCGGAACGCACGCCGTTCCCGTGCTGCTGACCGTGCTGTCGGCCGCGTCGCTGCTGGTGACGGTCGCGCTGATCCGGCCGACCGGGGCGGACGGGGAGGGAGCGGGCCGACGGGCCGGGCGGCGGCTCCTGTCCCCGGCTGTTCCCGCAACCGCTTTCCCCGCCGTCTTCACAACCGGCAGAGTTGACGTGAGCATGGTCACATGCGACCCATGAGACGATTCCTCGGCGCCCTCGCCGCCGGCCTGCTGGCCGTGTCCGGGCTCACCGCCTCCGCCGGTACGGCCCGGGCCGCGGACTCGGGGAGCTTCAGTGTCCTGACGTACAACGTGGCCGGGCTGCCGGAGGGACTCAGCTCCAGCCATCCGGCCGCCGACACTCCGCTGATCTCACCGCGGTTGGCGGACTACGGCATCGTCAACGTCCAGGAGGACTTCAACTACCACGCGGCGCTCTACGCCGGTGACCACCACCCGTACCGCACGGCCACCAGCGGCGGCGCGGGCATCGGGGACGGCCTCAACACCCTCTCGGCATACCCCTTCGAGGACTTCGAGCGGGTGAAGTGGCACGACTGCACCGGTACCGACTGCCTGACCCCGAAGGGCTTCACCCTCGCCCGGGTGCGACTGGCCGAGGGCGTCTACCTCGACCTGTACAACCTGCACCCCAACGCCGACGACACCGCGGACGCACTGGCCGCCCGGCGCGCCAACCTCGCCCAGCTGTCGGCCTTCATCCAGGCCGACTCTGCGGGCAACGCGGTGATCGTGATGGGCGACACCAACACCCGGTACACCCGGACCGGCGACACCATCCACACCCTCGTCCGCGACAACGGCCTGACCGACGCCTGGGTACAGCTGGTCAAGGGCGGTACGGCCCCCGCGCAGGGCGCCGATCCGCTGCTGTGCCCGGCGGCCGCGCCGCCCGACGACTGCGAGGTGGTCGACAAGGTCCTCTACCGCGGCAGCGACCTGGTCTCGCTGACCGCGACCCGCTACCACGACGAGTGGGCGAGGTTCCTGGACGCGAACGGCGGCAACCTCTCCGACCACTTCCCGCACACCGTCGACTTCTCCTACACGGTCAACCCGCGGCTCCGGGCGAGCGACTTCTTCGGCGGCCCGCACGGCACGTCGTTCAACGACGCCGACGATCTGCCGGCCGCGCCCGCCCCGCGCACGCTCACCCTACGCGGCGGCGCCCGCCTGGACGCCGTATCCCTCACGCACGACGGCGGAGCGGTCCTCGGACACGGCGGCACGGGCGGTACGCCCGCCTCCCTGAGCCTCGCCGCCGGCGAGCACCTCACCTCGGTGCGGCTCACCGAGGGCCGGAAGGACGGCCGCACCCGGATCTTCTCGGCCGCGTTCACCACCGACCGGGGCCGCACGCTGTCGACGGGCACGGCGACCGCGGACGGTGTCACCTTCACGGCCCCCACCGGCCGGCAGATCGTCGGCTTCACCGGCCGCTCCGGCGACGAGATCGACAAGCTCGGGGTGCTGTACGCGCCGATCAGCTGATCCGCCGCGCGCCCGTTTCCTAGATGCTCTAGGATTCATCCTAGACATCCAAGGAGGGGGGCGTATGGCCCGGGTGGGACTCACCGCCGAGCGGCTGGTGGCAGCCGCCGCGGAGCTCGCGGACGAGGTCGGCTTCGAACAGGTCGGCATCTCCGCGCTGGCCCGCCGCTTCGGCGTCAAGGACGCGAGTCTGTACTCGCACGTCCGCAATCTCCAGGACCTGCGCACCCGGCTCGCGCTGCACGCCGGCGGCGAGCTGATCGACCGGATCGCGGCGGCCGTGGCCGGGCGCGCGGGCAAGGAGGCGCTGACGGCGTTCGCCGACGCCTACCGGGACTACGCCCTGCGGCACCCGGGCCGGTACGCGGCCACCCAGATCCGTATCGACCAGGCCCTGATCGCCGACTCCCCCGCACTGCGCCGCACCGCGGAGATCACCTACGGCATGCTGCGCGCGTACGGCCTGGACGAACCGGACCTGACGGACGCGGTGCGCCTGCTGCGCAGCACCTTCCACGGCTACTGCGTCCTGGAGAGCGCGGGCGGCTTCGGCGCGGACCGGGACGTGCGGGCCTCCTGGGACAAGGCGGTCGACGCCCTGCACATCACCCTCGAACACTGGCCCAGGGAGCGGAGGAGCGATGACTGACACCCCGCACTTCGACGTCACGGGCGGCGGTCCCGTGCTGCTGCTCGTGCCGGGCGGGGCCGGGCATCCGATGGGGCTCGGACCGCTGACCGAGCGGCTGGCGACCCGCTTCACCGTGGTGACGTACGACCCGCTGGGCCTCGCGCACGGCCGGCTCGGCCGGCCGGTCCCCGAGCAGCGGGTGGCGGACTGGAGCGAGGGGGCCCGGCGGGTGCTGGAGGCGGTGCTGCCGGCGGGCGAGTCGGCGTTCGTGTTCGGCACCAGCTCCGGTGGCATCGCGGCCCTGGACCTGCTGGCCCGGCACCCCGAGCGGCTGGCGCACGTGGTCGCGCACGAGCCGCCGTGCGTGACGCTCCTGCCCGACGGGGCGGCGCGGCGGGCCGAGCTGATCGAGCAGCTGGACGGGCCCGGACGACCGGCCGCCGAGGGCGGGTCGGCGACCCCGATGGGTGTCTTCCTGGCCCGGGTCCTGCGTCCGTTCACGGCCTACGCACCCGCCGTCACCCCGCCGCCGGGCCGGCTCACGCTCGCCTTCGGTGCCGATGCACGCGGTGAACTCCTGCACCGGACGGCCGAGTCGGTCGCCGAGCGGCTGGGGTGCGGCTGCACCGAGTTCCCGGGCGGTCACCTCGGCACCCTGGATCACACCGTGGAGTTCGCGGACCTGCTCACCGAGACGCTGCTCTCCAGCGCGCGGACGTCGGCGTAGGAGGGGGTCGTACCGCCCGGGGCGCGCCCGGCCGCGATGTCGGCCACCGCGTCCTGGGCCGCGCCCGGCGCCCGCCGGTACAGCAGCGAGCCGAGGCCGCCCCGGCGCACGCCGAGACCGGCGAGGCGGTCGAGCATGGGCCCGGCGGGCGAGTGGAGAGCGCTCAGGCGCCCCTCAGCGGGGCGTCACCGACCACGACGGGCCCGTGGGCCGCCCGTCCGCCGCCGTGAACCGGAAGGCGGCGACCGGGCCCTCGGGCCAGGTCACCCGCACCTCGTAGCCCTGGTGCTCGCCGTCGTCCGCCCGCACCGCCACGGAGACCAGCTGCGGCAGGGGCACGGGGTCCGGCTCCCCGGTGAGCCGGGCGAGCGCCACGAAGAGCGTGCCGCCGTCGTCCCCGGTCGGCCCCGTCAGATCCGCCGACAGGCCGTGGACCGGGGCGAGTTCGGCCCGTGCGTTCTCCCCGGCCGGCCAGCCCGTCACCCGCACCTGGGTCCCGGGCGCCGCACCCGCCACCAGATGGGCCCGCACCTCCACCGCACCCCGGGCGACCACCAGGCTGGTGACGGTGGTCCCGGCCCGTACGGTGTGCCGGGAGGCGATCCATCCCTCGCCCGTGCCGAGCGGCTCGATCTGCGTACGGCTCGGATCGCCGCCGACGATCACGCTGTTGTCGTACGACGGCACGGGCGTGGTGGCGGTCGAGTAGGCGAGCCGGGTGTAGTAGGGGTCGTAGCGGACGTCCTCGCTGCCGTGGTTGTGCAGTCGGACCAAGCCGTCGGAACGGGTGGACTGGAGCAGCCAGTTGGGGGCGGGCACCGACCGCAGCGCGTCCGCCCGCTCGACCGGTCCCGGCTCCTCCGGTGCCGTCCAGACCTCGTGGTCCGGTGGGAGCAGCAGACCGAGGAAGCCCTTGCTCGCCCAGTACGGGGAGGCGGGGCCCGAGTAGTCCTGCACGAGCGACTCGTCGGGGCCGAGCCAGCCGAGCGGGAGCAGGCCGCGTGCGTCGACCGCGCCGCCGTCGAGGAAGTACCGCAGCGCGCCGGAGGCGAGGCGGCGCGTCTCGCCCGGGGGCAGCGGAGTGTGTCCGGTCAGCGCGCCGAGCCAGAGCGGGGCCGTCGTCGCGAACCGGTAGGTCAGGGAGCGGCCCTGGTGGAGCGGGGCGCCGTCGGCGCCGAACAGGTGGGCGTAGTCGGCGAGGTGGCGCGAGAGCCTCGGGCCGTACACGGACAGCAGGTCGGCGTCGTCCGCCAGCCAGGCGTGCAGGACCGGGTAGAGGTGCATGGCCCAGCCGTTGTAGTAGTCGAATTTGCGGCCGTCGCCGTCGGTGTACCAGCCGTCGCCGAGGTACCAGCCTTCGATCCGCTCCAGCCCGCGGTCGATCGCCTTGCGCGCCGCCTCCTCCCGGTGGCCGATCTCGGCGAGGAAGCCGCCGACGGTGACCGGGAACAGCTCCCAGTTGCACGGCCACGCCTCGGCGGCGAGCGCGTCCGCCAGCCAGGTGGCGGCCCGTTGCCGCACGCTGTCGTCCAGGCGGTCCCACAGCAGGGGCCGGGTGAGCCGCAGGGCGAGCGCGATCGAGGCGGCCTCGACCAGCGGCTGGCTGCGGTCCGTGATCCGCGGCCAGACGCCGCCGGGGCCGGCCGCGAGGCCCTCGGCATACCGGCCGAGCGCGGTCTCGTCACGTCGGAACGCGGCCAGCAGCAGGGTGCGGGCGTACCCCTCCAGGCCGTCGGAGAGCCGGCCGGCGTGGCTCACGTGGTCGCCGGGCAGGTGGTAGAGGGCGCGGTCGGGGGTGGCGTACGGCTCGACGGCGGCGAGCAGGGCGTCGGCGGCGGACTCCCAGTGGGCACGGGTGTAGCCGGTGTACGGGCTCGACGCGCGCTCGTCGGCGGCCAGGTGGATCACGGCGGTGGCTGTCCTTCCTCGGGGAACCCGGGACGCCCCGGTTCCGGTCGGGGCGCCCCGGGGGTTCATCCCGCCCGTACCTTGCCCTCGGGCACCAGACGCAGGGCGAGCAGTTCGTCACGGACCAGGCTCGCGTAGAGGGTGGCACCGTGCACGGAGGTGTGCGTGTTGTCGCGCTTCTCGTTGTAGAGGTAGACCGCCTTCGAGCCTTCGACTCCGAGGGATTCGACCAGCGCCTTGGTCCGGGCGGTGAGGTCGATCAGCGGGACGTGCCCGGCGGCGGCGACCGCGCGGATGACGGCCGGGTGGTCGACGCCGAGGCCGTTGACCAGCAGGGCGGTGCCGTTGTTCAGGGTGCCGTCGGCGTTGAACCAGCGGCGCACGATCGGTGTCACGAGCACCGGCTCGCCGCCCTTCTCCCGGACGCCGGCCACCAGCCTCTCCAGGTTGGCCCGGTAGGTGGCCTCGTCGGTGGTCTTGTCGTTGTGCGCGAGCTGGATCAGGACCAGGTCGCCGGGCCGGATCAGCGGCTGGACGGTGGCCCACAGCCGCGGATTCTCCAGATAGCTGACCGTACTCTCCCCGGAGTCGGCGTAGTTGGCGACGGACAGGCCCTTGCCCAGGTACTGCGGGAGCTGCTGGCCCCAGCCGGAGTAGGGGGCGGCGGGCTGGTCGCAGACGGTGGAGTCACCGATGAGGACGATCCGCCGGTCGTGCCGCGCGGGGGTGACCCGGATGCCGGCCAGGGCAGGAGCGGATCCGCCGAGGGCCAGGTCCAGGCCGGGAGTTCCGTCCGCGCCGGTCGGTTCGCCCTCAGGGGTGCGGACGTCCACGGTGAAGCTGCGGGTGACGTGCCCCCCGGGCGCGACGGCGGTCTCGGGCAGCAGGGCGCGGCGCGTCTCCCCGGTGATGCCAGTGCTGGACGCGTCCACTCCGCCGAGCCGGACGGTCACGTCGTAGCTGCCCGGCGGAACGTCGAAGTGGCAGGCGGTGGCGGTGCAGTCGGCGATACCGGGCGACCGGCCGCCGTGAGCCTGGGCGGGTGTCGCGGTCAGTGCGGCGCCCAGGGCGGCCGCCACCAGGGATGCGGCTGTGACACGTCTCATGCGCGGCTCCTCCATCGGTGCTACCTCGGCCGACCCGAGACCGTACCGCTTCCGGCAAGCGCTTTCTAGTATGCGGGGCAATTTCGCTCAACTTTCAACTTGACCCGCGTGAAAGGGCTTTCGCCGAGTCGCTTCGCCTGCCACTCTGCCAACACCCGCAACCCCCACGGCTTCCGAAGGAGGCACCCCATGTCCGGATCCGGGAGCAGATCGGTCCGACGCCGTACCTTCGTCCTCGGCTCCGCGGCCGCGACGGCCTCGGCCGCGCTGGCCGGCCCCCTCGCACGCCCCGCGGCGGCGGCCGGCTTCGGCTGGAGCGACGACGGCGCGAACTACGTCGTCGACACCGGCGCGAACCTGGTGTTCAAGGTCGGCAAGACCAACGGCGACCTGACCTCGCTGGTCTACAAGGGCACCGAATACCAGGGCTACGGCGGCAAGAACTCCCACATCGAGTCCGGCCTCGGCAGCTCCACGGTCAGCATCAAGCAGTCCGGTTCGACGATCCTGATCTCCGTCGCGCACGGCACACTTCGGCACTACTACGCGGCCCGCAGCGGCGAGAACAACGTCTACCTGTGGACCAACAAGGCCGACGACTCGGTTTCCGCAACCCGTTACATCCTGCGCGTCAAGGCGGGGAAGTTCCTCAACGACGAGCCCGACTCCTACACCTACGCACCCACCACCATCGAGGCCTCGGACGTCTTCAGGAAGGCCGACGGCCAGACCCGCTCGAAGCACTACTCCAGGCTGCGCGTGATGGACTACGACTATGTCGGCTGGTCCACCGGCAGCGTCGGTCTGTGGATCGTGCGCAGCAACCACGAGAAGGCCTCCGGCGGCCCGTTCTACCGCTCGCTGCTGCGCCACCAGAGCGCGGACGGCGGCGGCCTGTACGAGATCCTTTACTACGGCGAGAACCAGACCGAGGCCCAGCGCTTCGGCCTCCAGGGCCCGTACGTCATCGCCTTCACGGACGGCGGGGCGCCTTCCTCGTCGCTGTTCCCGGGCGCGCTCACCACCTCGTGGGCGGACTCGCTCGGCATCGTGGGGTACGTGCCGGCGAGCGGGCGCGGAAAGGTCGCGGGCGTCGGGATCTCCGGGCGCAACACGGCCTACCCGTACACCGTCGGGCTCGCCAACTCGGCGGCCCAGTACTGGGGTGCGGCCCGCTCGTCGGACGGCTACTTCTCGATCGGGGGTGTGCTGCCGGGGACGTACACGCTGACCGTCCACAAAGGCGAGCTGGCCGTGTACACCACGTCGGTGAGCGTCTCCGCGGGCGGCACGACCACCCTCAACACGATCGCCATCCCCTCCTCCAACGACCCCGGCAACGCCGGCGCGATCTGGCGGATCGGCGACTGGGACGGCACGCCCGGCGGCTTCAAGAACGCCGACCTGATGACGTACGCCCACCCCTCCGACGTCCGGGCCGCGTCCTGGACCGGCAACGTGGTGATCGGCAACGGCGAGACGGCGTCCTTCCCCTGCTATCTCTGGAAGGACGTCAACAGCGGGATCATCGTCTACTTCAAGCTGACCGCGGCCCAGGCCGCCGCCGCGCACACCCTGCGCATCGGCGTGACGACGGCCTACGCCAACGGCCGGCCGCAGATCGCCGTCAACGACTGGACCTCGCCGATCCCCTCGCCGCCCACCCAGCCGAGCACCCGGTCACTGACCGTGGGCTCGTACCGGGGCAACAACCACACCTTCAGCTTCACCGTTCCGGCGAGCGCCTGGCTCACGGACACCAGTCGGTACAACCAGCTGAAGATCTATGTGGCGAGCGGCTCGGGGACGACGTCCTATCTCAGCGCGGGCACGTCGATCGACGCGATCGACCTGCTGGCCTAGGGATCCTCATGTCCCGCGCGTCCACTGCTGATTGGTCCCTCCGTTGCACGTGTACGTGATGATCGCGGCGGAGTCGGCGGTGGACGCACCGCTCACGTCCAGGCACTTGCCGGTGGCGCGGGACTCGATGTTCACGTGGGAGCCGCCGGCGGTGACCGACCACTGCTGGCTGGTCGCCGAGGCATCGCAGTTCTCCTGCGTCACCGTGCCGGCGTTCTCCTGGACGCACAGCGAGCTGTGCCGGGTCACCAGCTGGTAGTAAACGCTCCCGACGGGCTTGAACCAGTACTTCTGGTTGGTGCCGCCGTTGCAGTCGTACTGCTTGATCTGGGCACCCGCCCACACCGACTGGCTGGTGACGTCGGCACACCTGCCGCTGTGCCGCGCGATCAGCGTGTTGTACGTGGCACTCGTGCCGCCGACCGACCCGGTGGCCGTTTCGATGGTGACCTCCGGGGTCCAGGACATCGACATGGAGGTCGAGGACGGGAAGGTCAGCGGCAGCCAGACGTAACGGGAGTCGTTGACGGTACCGCCGAAGGAGTTGCCCCAGCGGTCGCCCAGGTAGAGGTACGAGGTGCCCGAAGTGCCCTGCACGGGAAGGACGTAGGCGGTCTGCGAGCCGTAGGCCGTGGAGTCGCCGATGTTCTTCATCGCGGTCCAGGGACCGGCGAGGTTCGTGGCCGTGGCGTACTGCTGCTGGTTGGGGTTCCAGCCGGTGGCGCCCGAGGTGAGCATGAAGTACACGCCGTTGCGCTTGAAGAGGGCCGGGGCCTCGCGGTGGCCGCCCGGCCAGGGGTTGGCGACGAGGCTCGCGATGCCGGTGTAGTCGGCGGTGAGCCTGTAGATGTGCAGGTCGTAGTTCTCGTTGGCGGCCGAGGCCATGTACCCGGTTCCGTCGGTGTCGACGAAGACCGTGATGTCACGGCTCATGTGCTGACCGAGCGGTCGGAAGCTGCCCTGCCAGGTGTAGGTGCCGTCCACCGTGGCGGAGACGGCGACGGCGGCGCGGGCCTCGCTGTAGTCGGTGCCGTTCTCCTTGTGCATCCACATCACGAACGTGCCGGTGGACGCGTTGTACACGACCTTCGGACGCTCGATGTTGGCGCCGGCCAGCTCCGAGGCGGACGACTGGGTCAGGACGTGGTTGCGGAACTCCCAGTTCTTCAGGTCGGTGGAGCGGTAGGCGTCCACGTACCGGAAGGTGTTGTCGGCGTTGCGGTCCTCGCCGAACCAGTAGTAATAGGCGCCGACTTTGAGGACCCCGCCGCCGTGGGCGTGCACCGGGCTGCCCGACGTGTCGGTGAACTGGGTGCCGTTCGTGATCGCCTGAGGTGCCGCCTGGGCCGGTCCGGCCGTCGCCGGCGCGGCGGCGAGCGCGCAGCACAGGGCCAGCAGGATCGCGTACGCGCGTCTCATCTCAGACACCCTCCTTCACGGTGTCGGCCACGGGGACGCCGAAGTCCGGGGTGCCGTCCGGCTTCCAGCCGAACCTCTGGATCCGGGTGTGCCGGTTGGGGTCGTGCAGCGGGTCGCCGGTGATCTCCTTGTACTGGCGGGCGTGGTAGACGAGGACGTCGGTACGACCGTCCTCGGCGACGGTGAAGCAGTTGTGGCCGGGCCCATACTGCTTCGTGGTGTCGTTGCTGGTGAAGACGGGAGCGGGCGATTTGGCCCAATTGCGCGCGTCCATCAGGTCGCTGTCGGCGTCGGCGGTCAGCAGGCCCATGCAGTAGTGCCAGTCGGTGGCGCTGGCCGAGTAGGTGAGAAAGACACGGCCGTTGCGCTGGAGCACGTACGGGCCCTCGTTGACCTTGTAGCCGACGCACTCCCAGTCGTACTCGGGCGTGGACAGGCGCACCTGGGGGCCGGTGAGGGTCCAGGGGTTGGCCATCCGCGAGATCCACAGCGCGGTGTTGTTGTCCATGCCGGGCTCGTGCTGGGCCCAGACCAGATAGCGGGTGCCCCGGTGCTTGAAGGTGGTGGCGTCCAGGGAGAAGGTCTCCCAGGCGGTCTTGATCTGACCCCGCTCGACCCAGGTCCCCCGGAAGGGGTCGGGGTGGGCGTTCTCCAGCACCCAGATACGGATGGCCCACACGTCCTCGGCGGGGGCCGAGGCGAAGTAGATGTACCACTTGCCGCCGATCCGGTGCAGCTCGGGCGCCCAGATGTGGGCACCCATCGGACCGGTGGTGTGCGCCCGCCAGATCACCGACTCGGCCGCCGTGCCGAGGCCGCCCAGGGTGCGGGCGCGGCGCAGGACGATCCGGTCGTACTCGGGGACGGTCGCCGTGAAGTAGTAGAGGCCGTCGGTGTGGCGGGTGATGTGGGGGTCGGCGCGCTGCGGGACCAGGGGGTTCCCATAGGGGGCCGCCTTCGCGGGGACGGGGGCCCCCTGGGCCGGCCCGGGGGCGGCGGCCAGGGCGCCGGCGGCGAGCGCGGCACCCTTGAGGACCAGTCTGCGGCTGGGGACTTCGGGCAGGTCGTGGTCGCGGCTCATACGGACTGCCTCTCGGTGGGGAACAGCATACGTTCGAAATACCGTTCAGCATCTGTGATCCCGAACGCGGAAAAGGTAAGGGTGGGCCCGGAGGCGGTCAATGGGTTGGACGGGAGGAGGGGAAAGCCCTTTCTCCTGTGCCCCGGCGGTCCGGCGTCCCGGCAGGCTCCCGGCGGCCCCGCGGCCGCAACCGGACCCCGGCCGGCGGGGAGCCCACCTGCCGGGACGCGAGGACCCGTACGCACCCGCTTGCACTAGCGTCGTGACATGACCAGCAACACCTCCCCCAGCCTCGCCGACGCCCTCGCCGCCGGGACGGTCGTGCTCGACGGCGGCATGTCGAACCAGCTGGAGTCGGCCGGGCACGACCTGAGCGACGAACTGTGGTCGGCGCGGTTGCTCGCCGAGCGGCCCGAAGCGGTCACGGAGGCCCACCTCGCCTACTTCCTCGCGGGTGCGAGCGTGGCCATCACGGCCAGCTACCAGGCCACCTTCGAGGGCTTCGGCAAGCGCGGCATCGGCCGGGAGGAGGCCGCGCGGCTGCTCGCCCGCAGCGTGGAACTGGCCCGCGCGGCCGCCCGGCAGGCGACGGAGACGGGCATCGAACGGCCGCTGTGGGTGGCCGCGTCGGTCGGACCGTACGGGGCGATGCTCGCGGACGGCTCCGAGTACCGGGGCCGGTACGGCCTGAGCGTGGCCGAGCTGGAGCGGTTCCACCGGCCGCGGATCGAGGTGCTGGCCGCCGCCGCGCCCGACGTCCTGGCGCTGGAGACGGTCCCGGACGCCGACGAGGCGGCCGCGCTGCTGCGGGCGGTGCGGGGGCTGGGCGTGCCGGCCTGGCTGTCGTACACCGTCGACGGCCGGCGGACCCGGGCCGGCCAGCCCCTGGAGGAGGCGTTCGCGCTCGCCGCCGACGTGGACGAGGTGATCGCCGTCGGGGTGAACTGCTGCGACCCGCAGGACGTCGGGCCCGCCGTGGAGATCGCGGCCCGGGTCACCGGCAGACCGGTCGTGGTCTACCCCAACAGCGGCGAGGGCTGGGACGCGCAGGCGCGGGCCTGGCGGGGACGCACGACGTTCAGCGCGGCGCAGGTCACCGCGTGGCGGGAGGCCGGGGCGCGGTTGATCGGGGGGTGCTGCCGGGTGGGGCCGGAGGGGATCGCGGCAATATCCCAGGCGGTGTGATCAGCGCCCGGCAAGGGGCGCCGGGAACCACGCGGGCAACCACACGAGATCCGCAGCCGGCCGCACGGAACCTCCCTCGGCGAGCAGGCGCTACGGCGTGTGGCCGGGCCGGTCAGCGGCGCAGCGTGCTCACCGAGCGGCGCAGCCGGCGCATCGCGGCGGCGAGTTCGGCGCCGGGCGCGCGGGGTACGGAGGTGCGCGGCGGTTCCGGGACGGTGGACGCCGTCGACCACAGGCCGATTTCCGCATCGCGTGGACCGTACGCCGTATGCGGGACGCCGTGGTCGAAGATCCGTACCGGGCGGGTGGCGTCCCAGGCGGCCCAGCCGGGGTCCCCGGTCGTCGCGAACCGCACCCAGGCACCGTGCATCGCGTCGCACAGCTCCTGCGGGGCGCCCTCGCCGGCCAGCTTCCTGGACTCGGGCACGTCCCCGGTGTCGAAGACGAACCCCAGTTCCAGGGCGTGGCAGGCGCCGAGGTCGGGAAGGCCGGACGGCCACGCGAACTCGTACAGCCAGGCGGCGCCGGGGCGGGCGTCGGCGAGCCGGTGCAGCGGGATCCGCAGCAGGTGGTCGGTGACCATCTGGCCGACGATCTCGGCGGCGCCGGCGTCGGGGTTCAGCGCACGGTAGCCGCGCGGCACCTCGTGGCCGGCGTGGCAGCGGGCCATGGCCCCGGCCAGGGCGACCGCGCCGAGCCGGTCGACGCGCTCCAGCAGGCCGCCGGGCGCCAGCCACAGCCGGTACTCGTCCCGGGTCCAGCCCATCAGCAGCCCGACGTCCCGGGCGGCGGCGCCCTCGGTCAGCGCCTTCAGCGGGTCGCGGGGCACGAGGTCGCCGTCCACGACGATGCCGAAGGCGGGCCCGCCCAGCACCGGGCTGCTGAGCCGGCCGACCTCGGCCTGGGTGCGCAGCAGCAGCTCGCGGTCGACGGCGGCGAACGCCTCGGCGGTGGCGGGGATCTTCAGCCGGGTCGCCATCCGGCGCACCATCCGCCGTACCTTGTCGCGCTCGCAGACCTCGGGCGGGCCGCTCTGGAGCACCGCGCGCCGGATCAGGCCCTGCGTCTGGGGCGCGGCGAGCAGGGCACCCGCGCTGATGGCGCCGGCCGACTGGCCGCACAGGGTGATCCGGCCGGGATCGCCGCCGAACGCCTCGATCGTGTCGTGCACCCAGCGCAGGGCGGCGAGCTGGTCGCGCAGGCCCGGGTTGGGGGGCGCGTCCGGGAACAGGCCGTATCCCTCCACCCCCAGCCGGTAGTTGACCGAGACGAAGACGACCCCGTCGCGTGCGAAGGTGCTGCCGTCGTACACCGGGACGGCCGAGGAGCCCCTGGTCAGCGCCCCGCCGTGGAGCCAGACCAGCACCGGGAGCCGGGCACCGGGGCCCGGCTCGGGGGTCCACACGTTGAGGTTGAGGCAGTCGTCACCGGGGATCACCGGGTCGGACAGGTACAGGGCGAACGCCTCGGAGTACGGCGGTTTCGGTGCGGTCGGCCCGAAGGCGCCGGCATCACGTATCCCGTCCCAGGGCTCGGGCGGCCGGGGCGGACGGAACCGCCGGGGGCCGAAGGGCGGGGCGGCGTAGGGGATGCCCCGGAAGACCGCGATTCCCCGCTCGTACCGGCCGCGTACGGCCCCGTGGGGCGTTTCGGCCACGGGACCCGTCCGGTCTGCCGTCACATCGCCCACCAGCCCTTCGCCGTGTTCCTGCACCTGCACGTGCACCAGCGGCGCCGTGCGCCGTTCACCTCAGAGCACCACAGAGAGCGGAGGTATTCCGGTGCAGGGGCCGCACACTGGGCTGTCCGGAGTACCTCAGGGCCAGGGATCCGGGCTGGTGCCGTGCCGCCTCCGTCCGTGGGGGTGGCCCGCTCCACCGCCGGAGCGGCGCTCAGTCCTCCCGCGTCGTGGCCGCCCTCGGCCCGGGCGGCGACGCCTCGGGGTGTGTGGCCGCCCCGGCGGTGCGCGCGGGCGTCCAGGTGGGGGTGAAACGGAGGATCTCGGCGGTGGCGGCGCCGGTGATGACGAACGGGTCGGAAGCCACGGCGGCATCGATCGCCGACGGCTCGCCGTCGGCGATGATCACCCCGCCGGTGCGGGGCTCCAGAGGGCCCGCGAAGCGCACCATCCCCTGGGCGAACACACCGTGCGGGTTGGTGTAGTGGGCGTCCTTGAGCGCGTCGATAGTCTCCAGCGGCGCCTGATACCTGAGCACAATCACGTACATGCCCCCAGCCAAGGGCAAGCCGTGCCCGTGACACCAGGACCGGTTGCCGACCCCCCTATAGGCTGGCGCCTATAGGGGCTGATCAGAGGGGGTGAGCTGGGCGTGGACGGGCTTTCGGGCGTGGAGCTGCGGCAGTTGCGGTACTTCTCCGCCGTCGCCGAGGCCGGCACCGTCACCGAGGCGGCCCGGCGCCTGCGCATCGCTCAGCCCAGCCTCAGCCAGCAGATCCGGCTGCTGGAGCGGCGCGTCGGCACACCGCTGTTCCGGCGCCTGCCGCAGGGGATGGAGCTGACCGAGGGCGGACGGCTCCTGCTGGACGGCGTCAGCCGGGCGCTCGGCGAGCTGAGTTCGTCGATCGCTGCGGCACGCGCCGCCACTCCGGCGGCGACGGTGGGAGTGTGCCGGGGTGTGGCGCAGTCCGTGCTGGCCCGGGCGGAGCGGGTCATGACGGCCGGTGGGGACCTGCGGCTCGCCTATCAGCAGGTCGACTCCCGGCGCCAAGGTGATCTGCTGCGCGCGGGCACCCTGGCCTTCGGCATCCTGCGCATGCCCGTGGACACCTCGGGCCTTGAGCTGCACACCGTCAACGACGAGCCGCTGGGCGTAGTGCTGCACGGCCGCCATCCACTCGCCGGCCGGCCGGAACTGGCCTGGCCGGAGCTGTGCGGCCAGCGGTTGCTGTGGTTCCCCTCGGAACGCGCCCCCGGCTATGCGGATGCCGTCCTCACGCGTCTGCGCGAGCACGGCTGGACTCCCGGCACCGTGCCCGAGGACCAGGGCGGCCATACGCTGTTCCGCCACCGGCTCATCGGCCAGGACGATCTGGTCGCGCTCCGGACGCGGAGCAGTTCGGCCGGTGACCCGGACCTCGTATGGCGTCCGGTCGGCCCGGAGCCGCCCCGTGAGCGGGTGGTGCTGGCCGCGGCCGCCCGGACGCCGTGGGGCCGGCGGCTGGCGGCCGCCGGCCAGGGCGACTCGGCCGGCGCCGGCGCCTGACCGTCCGCCGGTCGGGACCACGCCGCACGGTGCCCGGTCTCCTTCGACGGCCCGGCGGTTCGAGGTTTCGAAAGTTCCGGTCGGCGCCATCCCGGGAATTCCCCCTGTCTTCCCGCTGTGTTACGGCGCATCTATCGTAGGAAGCGCTTTCTGAACGGCTGGCGAGCAGGCCGCGGAAGCAGCGCCGGTCGCGATTTTCGGTGGCCCACGGGCGGGCCGGAGAGGTGGTTCCTATGGTCCGTGCGGGGAGCACGAGCATGGCGGCCGGGCCGACGCTGGCCGTGGTGGCCCGGGAGGCGGGCGTGTCGGTGCCCACCGCGTCGAAGGTGGTCAACGGCCGCGAGGACGTGGCACCGGAGACCCGCCGCCGGGTGACCGAGGCGCTCGACCGGCTCGGCTATGTCCGCCGGCCGCGCTTCGACGCGGCGAGGGCGCCGGGCCTGGTCGACCTGGTGCTGCACTCGCTGGAGAGTTCCTGCGCGGGTGCGGTGCTGCACGGTGTGGAGGCGGCCGCGTACGAGGCGGGCCTGGAGGTGGTGGTCTCGGCCGCGCCCACCCGGACCCGGGGTGCCCGGCCGGAGCGCGGCTGGCTGGACAGGCTGACCGCGCGCGGCACTTCGGGCGTGCTGTTCAACCTTGCGGAGCTGTCCGCCTCCCAGTACGCCTGGCTGGACCACCACCACATCCCGTACGTGCTCATCGACCCGGCGCACGAACCGCCGGCCGGGGTGGTGTCGGTCGGTGCGGCCAACTGGCAGGGCGGGGTGAGCGCGACCGAGCATCTGCTGGAGCTCGGCCATGAGCGCATCGCGGCGATCGCAGGGGACCGGCGCACGATGGCCGGCGAGGCCCGGGTGGCCGGCTACCGCTCGGCGCTCGCCACCGCGGGCGTACGACACCGCGCCGAGTACGTGCGGCACGCGGGCTCCGACGAGGTCGCCGCCCGGCTGCGCATGCACGAACTGCTGGACCTGCCGGAGCCGCCGACCGCGGTCTTCGTGTGCTCGGACCGGATGGCGCTCGGCGTGTACGCGGCGCTGGCCGAGCGGAAGGTGCGGGTGCCGGACGACATGAGCGTGGTGGGCTTCGACGACCTGCCCGAGGCGCGCTGGGTCGCCCCGGCCCTGACCACCGTCCGCCAGCCGCTGGCGGAGATGTCCGCGACGGCTCTGCGGCTGCTGCTGCGGATGATGCACGGCGAACACCCCGAAGGCACCCGGACCGAGCTGTCGACACGGCTGGTGCAGCGGGCGAGCACGGCCCCGCCCCCGGCGAACCGCCCCGCGGCCTACGCGTCGGTGGCCGGCCAGCGGCCAACTGCGTGATGTGCGAGGCCGGTTCGGGTCCGGAACGGTGACCCTGCCCCCGTGGAGATCGTTTGCCCGGGCATGAACCACACCACGCGTACCGCCGCGGCCCTCGCCGTGGCCGCAGTCGCCCTGGTCACCGCCTACGGCACGGCACGCGCCGCCTGCCACACCCTCGCCCCCGGACAGCAGCGCGCCACGGTGGCCGGGCCCGCCGACGAGCACGACCCGAGGGAGGACGTCGAGGTCGACGAGAACGGCCGCCCCGACCTCAAAGAGGACTGAGGCGCCGGGGAAACCGGTGACACGGTGGCGGCCGGGCACCTCCCGCACGGGGTGCCCGGCCGTCGTCCTGCTCTGTTCGTCCGCCCTCGTCGGTGCGGGCCTCTCAGTCCTCCCCGTCGCGGCCGGGGGCCCCCATGAACGCCTCCACGACATCCACGGCGCTGCCGTCGTGGTCGCTGCCGGCGGTGCCGCTGCCGCTCTGGAGGTTGGCGGCGCGGTCGATCTCCAGCCAGGAGTCGGCGTGGGAGTTGTCGATCACCGTGATCAGACTCCCGGACGCCACGGCGGGTGCGGCGCAGGCTCCGAGGAGCGTGACGGCGACCGCCGTGGCCATGCCGAGCCGGGGTACGGCGCCGGTCACACGCCCACGCCCTCGGGGGTGAGCCGGTCCCGGGCGATGTTGCGCTCCAGCAGGTCGGTGGAGGCCTTCACGCCGACCCCGCCGGCGGGATCCACCTCCGGCAGCCGGCCGTCGGCCGCCTTCAGGCCGGCGAGCGCGGAGTCCATCGCCTCGTGCGCGGCGAACAGGCACGGGGTGCTGTAGATGGCGACGTCCACGCCGAGCTCGGACAGCTCTCCGAGGGAGAGGCGGGGCGACTTGCCGCCGGCGATCTGGTTGAACAGCAGCGGCTTGTCCCCGACGACCTCCCGGATCCGCTTGATCCACTCGACGCTGCGCACCCCGTCGACGAGCACCACGTCGGCGTCGGTGGCCGCCAGCCGCTCGGCGCGGTGCAGGATGTCGTGCTCGTCGGTGGCGTCCGTACGGGCGACGACGACCAGGTCGCGGCGGGTGGCCAGGACCTTCTCCAGCTTCTCCAGATACTCCTCCAGGGGCAGCACCTGCTTGCCGTCGGCGTGGCCGCAGCGGCGGGGCCGCTTCTGGTCCTCCAGGATCACCCCGGAGGCGCCGATGCGCTCCAGGCCCTCGACGACGTGACAGGCGACCTCGGGGTCGACGTACCCGTCGTCGATGTCCACCAGCAGGTGGTGGTGCGGGAACGCGCCCCGCAGTCGCTGGACGAAGGCCACCATGTCGGGCCAGGCGATGAATCCGATGTCCGGCAGCCCGTAGTACGAGGCCGCGAAGCCGAAGCCCGAAACGAACATCCCGTCGTAGTGCTTGGCCGCGATCGACGCGGAGTACATGTCGTACACGCCGATCAGCGGTGTGGTCCCGGGCCCGGCGATGCGCTCGCGCAGCTTCTTACCGTAAGTCAAGGTCCGGCTCCTCCTGTGGGTGGGTGACGCGGGGCGGTATGGGCCACCGCGTCTCGACGCCCTTTGCCAAGACAAGAGCATCTCTAGATAGTCACGTGACCTTCGCCCTACGCCAGCTTTACTCACCCCATCGGCGGAACCGGTTCACCGCAGAAACGTCACTCGAAGAGCCGGGCCGCCCAGGTGAGACCCCCGTCCAGGTGGGCCAGGAAGAGCGGATCGCGATAGGCGCCGGCCGCGTGACCGAGGGCCGTATAGAACACCCGTCCGCTTCCCGGGCCGCGCTCGCGGCACCAGGCCAGCGGATGGTCCGCGCCCATCCCGCCGCCGTCGTACGACGCCTCGTCGGCGCGCAGCAGCACCCGCGTCCGGCCGCCCGGAGCGCGGTCGAAGTCGTACCACTCGTCGGTGAACTCCCACACGGCCGGCAGCTGACGGGTGGCGGGATGACCGGGGTCCGCGACGAGGGCCCGGCCCGGCTGGCAGGCGGGGTGCCGGGTGAAGCGGGCACCGAGGAGTGCGCCGTAGTACGGCCACCCGTACTCGGTGCAGGCCGCCGCGTGCACCCCGGCGAAGCGCGCCGACGGATCGGCGAGGCCCGGCCGCTGGCATCGGTCGCGGACGACGAGATCGGCGAGGTCCTGGAACTGCTCTGGGGCACCGCGGCGGTCAACACGTGGAACTCCCGCCGGGCGGGTGTGCTGTCCTGGCTCGGCTGGTGCCGTGAGCGCGGCTATGAGGGCCGATGGTCCCGGCCTGGGCGAAACGGCTGGCGGTGCCGGACTCCGAGACCCCGGCCCGCTCGAAGATGACGATCGACCGGCTGGTCGCGCGTCGCGAGGTTCATCTGCGGGAGAACACCCTGTGGCGGATGCTGTATGAAACCGCCGGCCGTGCGGAGGAGATCCTCGGCGTGAACATCGCGTCCATGCCGCCCACGGTCTGATGTTGGTGGGCCGTGGCGAACTGGGCCAGCTGCTAGAATGGGCGTGTTGGCCTTCGGCGCCCCAACGGGTGTGTCCGGAGGCTTTTTTCATGCCTTCTGACACATCTACGTCCAGCACGCTTCCCACCACCAGCTACCGTGACCTGCTCCGCAACCGTGAGTTCGCCGGGTTGTACGCCAGCTTCACACTGACGGTCGCCGCGAGCACCTTGTCGGGCTTCGCCCTCGGTACGCTGGTCAACCATCAGACCAAGTCCCCGTTCCTGACAGCCGTGAGCATGTACGGCGCCACGTTCGCGACGGTGCTTGGTGCGCTGACGCTGATGTCGGTCGCGGACGGAAACCGGCCTCGCCGAACCCTCGTCGCGCTTCAGTGCGTCTCGCTCGTAGGCGTTGCTGCACAGGCGGTTCCGGGGCTGCCGCTCACTGCCCGGTTCGGCCTGCTCCTTGTGCTGGGATTCTTCCAGTCCCTGGGAACCGGAACGCGGATGGGGCTGCTCGCCGAGGTGGTGCCGACCTCCACGTATGCACTGGCACGCTCGCTGATGAACATCACCTCGGGCGGCATGGCCATCCTCGGCTACGCCATCGGGGCCGTACTTCTGCGGTACCTGAGCCCACAAGAGGTCTTCGCCGCCGCGACAGCCCTGACCGGAGTTGGATTGATCATTGTGGCGGTGACTGTCCGGGAACACTCGATCCGTCTGACCCGTCGCCCCGGACTGCGCCAGACCTGGACCACGAACATCGCGCTCTTCTCCCACTCCGGCCAACGCGCGCTGCTGCTGAACCTGTGGGTCCCCAACGGCCTGATCGTCGGCTGCGAGGCCCTGTTCATCTCCTACGCCCCCAATCACGCTGGCGCCTTTCTGGCCGCCGGATCGGCAGGCATGCTCCTCGGTGACCTGGCTGTCGGGCGGCTGCTCACCGCCGAGCAGCGACGCCGCTATGCATTCGCCCTGCGACTGCTGCTCGCCATCCCTTATCTGCTGTTCGCCATCCACCCGCCCGTGCTGGTGGCGACAGCCGCGGTGTTCATCGCCAGTGCCGGGTTCGCCGCCACCCTGCCGCTCCAGGAGCGGCTTCTGGAGTTGACCCCCGATCCGGTCCGTGGCCAGGTCCAGGGAGTTGAGTCCGCCGGACGGATGACGTGGCAGGGTATCGGAGCCGCGATCGCCGGCGGCGTTGCCCAGCACTTCACCCCCGGCACGGCCATCACTGCTGTGGCCGCAGTCTCCGTCGCCATCACTGTCCTCTCCCGGTCCTTCGTGGTCCGCGCCCGAGCCGTCCGCGTCGAGGCAGCCAACGCATAAGCCGGCCCAAGTTGGTAGCCGATTACACGTGCCTTCCACGACGGCATGAGCGGCGGGCGCGGCCGGACGCGCCCGCCGCGCCTCGTTACTCGTCGGCGGCGTCCGGGTCCCGGAGGGGCCGGAGGCCGCCGGACAGGTCGGGGAGCTGGAAGGAGTACCGGGCCAGCATGTTGATGTGGTGACGGACGAACGGGGAGAGGCGGCCCGCGTCCTCGTCGCGGACGTCGAAGCCGTCCGGCGCAGGAACTCGACCGCCACAACAGCTCTCCGAAGATCGACAACAACGACCCACGAAGGCTCCGACGCTCAATCAGCCCAGGTCAAAGCACCAACCAGCCCGGAGAACGCTTAGCGCACGATCTGACACGGATGTTCCTCAGGCCCCGAGTCGTGCCGGTAGTCCGCGGTGCGGGTGTACAGGAGGAGACGAGGAGGCATGTCACGGGACTCCGGGCTCGGCTCGGGCGGCGTGACCCGGCTTGCGACGCCGGGTCACCGGGGAACGGCACGGGCCGGTCAACCCCCCTCACCCACGCTGTTGTCGGGCGCCCCGTCGCCGTACGAGGGGAGGTCGCCGCGCTCCACCGGGGCCGTCGCCGTGGAGGCCGGGGGCATGATCGCGGCGAGTTCCTCCGGTGCGGGGCGGTGCACGGCGTCCGCGGCCTCGCGGAGCACCTCGGGTGAGACCTTCTCGCCGTAGAGCCGCACCACTCTGCCCTTCACCGGCGCCAGGCAGGCATAGCCCTCGGGGCAGTCGGCGGCGCTGCCCCGCTCGGCGTAGAGGTGCAGCACGGCCCCGTTCTTCGCCCAGTACGCCACGGAGAAACCGTCGTCCCCGTTCACCCCGACGGACTGCTGCGCGAGCGTGAAGCCCGGGACGTCGGTGACGTACACGAGTTCCGGTGCGATGCCCAACGCACGCAGCCGGGCATCCGTTTCGGGCCGCTTCGAGACGGATGGCGACGGCTTGTGGGCGTGTCCCGCGTCCGCCTTCTCGGTGCCGCACGCCGTGAGCAGCGCGGGGAGGAGCAGAAGCAACGGCAGGGCGCGTGGGGTACGGATCATGCGCCCATGGTGCCGCACAGGCGCTCCCCAGGACGGCCCGGATCCCGTAACCTCCTCCGGAATGAACGCCATTCCACCGCTGCTGGACCATCTCGTCCTGGTCACACCGGACTTGGGCGCGACGGTCGCGGAGTTCGCACGGCGCACCGGGGTCACGCCGGTGCCCGGCGGGGTGCACCCGGAGCTGGGTACGCGGAATCATCTGGTGGGGCTGGGGGGCCGGAGTTATCTGGAGATCCTCGGGCCCGATCCGGAGCAGCCCGAACCCGCCGGGCCACGGCCGTTCGGCGTCGACCGGCCGTCCGGACCCGCCGTGCGGACCTGGGCGATCAGCCCGCCCGATCTGGACGCGGCGATCGCGGCGGCCCGGGCGCGGGGCTACGACCCGGGCCCGGTACGGCCGATGAGCCGCCGTACCCCGGACGGCACCGTGCTGCGCTGGCGGCTGACCGAAGGCGGCTCGGAGGACGCTTCGGGTCTGGTGCCGTTCCTCATCGACTGGGAAGAGTCCCCGCATCCGGCCGTCTCGGGACTGCCGGTCACCCCGCTGCTGGCGATGTCGGCCTCGGCCCCCGACCCGGAGAAGGTGCGCGGCCCGCTGGCCGCCCTGGACACAGCGCTGGCGCTGACCACCGGACCGGCCGCGTTCTCCTTCACCGTGGACACACCGAACGGACCGGTCGCCTTCGGCTGAGCCCCGGCAGCGCCCGGGATATTTGAACGCGTTCAATCGTGCCTCTAGGATCAGGACCCTCGCCGTCGGCGTGAAGGAGGGGGCATGCGCCGCGAGGAACGGTCCGTCGCGAGAGGCATCCGGCACGGGCTCGGGCAACTGGTGCGGTTCGGCGTGGTGCAGGCTCGTGCCTGCGCCTTCGCCGTGGCGCTGCTGGCCGGGATCGGAGCCTCGCGGCTGCTGCCCCCACTGCCCGTGGCCCGCTACGACCTGGTCCTCGGCTACGGCGTGCTGCTCACCCTCGTCGCCCGCCGGGTGGGCTGGGAGACCCGGCGGGACACCACCGTGATCGCCGTGTGCCATGTGCTGGGGCTGCTGTTCGAGCTGGTCAAGGTGCGCCTGGGGTCGTGGAGTTACCCGGAGGACGCCCTCACCAAGATCGGCGGCGTGCCGCTGTACGGGGGCTTCATGTACGCGGCGGTCGCCAGTTACGTGTGCCGGGCCCGGCGGCTGATGCGGCTGCGCTACACCCGCTACCGCGCCGCCGCCACGACCCTGGTGGCCGCCGCCGTCTACGCCAACTTCTTCACCCACCACTGGATACCGGACCTGCGCTGGCCGCTCGCCCTGGCCATGGCCGCCGCGACCGCCGGAACCTGGGTGGGTTTCAGCGTGGGCGCACATCGCTATCGCATGCCACTGGCTGTCTCCTTCGTGCTGATCGGCTTCTTCCTGTGGGTCGCCGAGAACGCGGCTACCTATGCGGGCGCCTGGAGCTACCCGCAGCAGCTCGGCGGGTGGCAGCCGGTGCCACTGACCAAGTTCGGCGCGTGGTCCCTGCTGATCAGCGTCACGTTCGTCCTCGCGGAGCACCTCGGGGCCGCCGGCCCGGACCGCCGCGCCGGGCGCCCGGAACCGGGCCGGTGTCCGCCGCCGGTGTCCGATTCCTTCAAGACCGGCTGACCGGCCGCTGCCTACCGTGCCCGCATGACCGTACGATTCGCAGTGATCGGCCTGGTGGCCTCCGATCTGGCCGCCTCGCTCGCCTTCTACCGCCGCCTCGGGCTGGTCTTCCCCGAGGGCGCCGAGGACCAGCCGCATGTCGAGGCCGAGTTGCCCGGCGGACTGGTGCTCGCCCTGGACACCGAGGAGACCGTCCGCTCCTTCCACCCCGGCTGGCGGCCGCCCGCCGGCGCAGGACGGGTCTCGCTCGCCTTCCGGTGCGACTCCCCCGCCGAGGTCGACGCCCGGTACGAGGACCTGGTGGCGGCCGGCCACCACGGGGAGCTGAAACCGTGGGACGCCTTCTGGGGCCAGCGGTACGCCAGCGTGCACGACCCCGACGGCAACGGCATCGACCTGTTCGCCCCGCTACCCGCTCCCGGCGAGTAGCTTCCCGAGCGGCATGCCCGCCAGCTCCCGAACCTCGCGCGCCAGGTGGGGCTGGTCCGCGTACCCCGCTCGGACCGCCGTCTCGGCGTACGGCGTCCCGGACCGGGCCAGCGCCAGCGCCCGCTGCAGGCGCAGGATGCGGGCCAGGGTCTTCGGGCCGTACCCGAACGCGGTCAGGCAGAGGCGGTGCAACCGGCGCTCGCCGAGGCCCAGTTCGGCGGCCGCCGCGGCGACCGGGCGGCCCTTGTCCAGGCACTCCACGAGCCGCCGCAGCAGCGGGTCGGGGGCTGCCGTCTGCACCGCCCGGCCCAGGGCGATGTCCTCCAGCGCGCTCGCCGGGTCAGGGGCCTCCGCCACGCGGTCGCCCAGTTCCCGGACCCGCGCGGCGGGCCAGAGGTCTGCCAGCTCCACCCGCAGATCGCGTAGTTCGTGTGCCGGGACGCCGAGCAGGGCGGGCGCGGTGCCGGGGAAGAAGCGGATGCCCGCCCAGGAACGGGCCGGGCCCACGGGGGCGTAGGGCCGGGTGTCGGGGCCCGCGACCAGCAGCCGGCCCTCGCTCCACAGCAGGTCCATGCAACCGTCGGGCAGCACGGGCCCGAAGCCGGTGCCGGTCGGGGAGTTCGTCCACACGACCGCGCCGATCAGCCGGGACGCCCGTTCCGCGTACACGGGAGCCAGCCTACGTCGCCGTCGGTGTCCGCCGTGCCCCCCGACCCGGGCCGCCGGTGTCCGCCGTGTCGGCTTTGCCCGGTGGTACGCGGTGCCCGATCGGCCCGCCCCGCCCGGTGGTCCGCCGTGCCGTCCCGGCCCGGTCAGCTCGGGCGTGGGGCCGGCCGGGGCGGGGCCGCCGAGGTGGGTGTGCCGCTGGGTGCCGTCGCCGGTGCGGGGACGCCGAACAGCGGGAGGGCGTGGCGTATGCGGAAGCGGCGGGCGTAGCCGGCGGTGATCACGGCGGTCAGGCCCAGCAGGAAGAAGGAAAGGACGCGGTCGAGCAGCGGCACCGTGTCGGTCGGCAGCGTGGCCGCGGCGAGTGAGCTCAGGGCGCCGTCGAGGAACTGCTCCGCTCCCCAGAGGAGGGTCAGGACACGCAGGCCGTGGCGGAACGGGGCGCTGTCCTGCCAGAGCCTGCCCCGGGTGCGGGCCGCGTTTCCCCGGTGCAGTCGCTGTCCCAACCGGAACGCCAGGGGTCTGCTGGTGAACGCCGTGCCGAGCGCCCAGCCGCCGACCGCGAGCGACAGGGCCGCGTTCTTGAACAGCAGGACGCGGGGACCGCCGCCTGTCACGGACACCAGCGCGGCGGTGGCCAGCAGGGCCGTGAAGAAAAGGTCCATGCCGTCGATCCTGCGGTACCGCACCGCGCCGGCCAGCAGCCGCAGGGCCGGCGGCGCGCCGCTCAGCAGCAGGGCGGGCGCCTGGCCGGCGCCGAGCACCCGGGCGGCGTAGTAGACGAGGAGCGGGAGGAGGAGGTCCACGGCGAGGGAGAGCAGGGCGCCGCGGGCGGTTCCGGGGGGCCTGGGGGGCCTGAAGGGCTTGGACGGCCGAGGGGGCTCGGCCGACGGGGTCGACTGGGCTGATTCGGTCGACTGGGTCGACGCCGTCCATTCGGCTGACTCGGCTGACCGGGTCGACTCGGTCAGCCCGGTCGGCTCGCCTGTCCCGGCCGTCCTCCTCGTCGGACCGCCCCCGCGCCCCTGTCCCGTGGTGTCCGCCATGTCCGCTGCCTCCCTGCCCGTGACTCAAGCCGTACCAGGCGGTGCGTCGGTGGCGGCGCCCGGCCGTTCTGCTGCGGCCGGACCGCTCCGGCCTGCACCATCACGCTAGGCGGGCGAGGCTGTCCGGCGGATCGGCGCAGGGGCGGAGTGCCGGGTGGACATTCCAGGGACAAGCGCGGCCGCCTTCTCCACCGCAGGGTCGACACCCAGGGGTGGAGACAGGGCACCGCGCCCATCGGGGACGACCCCGAGCCTCGGGGACACCCCCGAGCCATCGCGCGACCACCCCACCCCGAGGACGGCACGCTGCCCGGGCTTCAGCCGCCCCGGGACCCCGGTCGGCGTGGCCGGTCAGCCCTCCGGATGTGTGGTCCCGTTGCCCGCGTTGCCGCCGTTGACCTTGTGCGGATGGTGGTGGGGGTTCTTCGCATGGGTGCGCAGGCGGGCCGTCACGTCCTCCGGGGGGAGGAAGCGGGACCAGCGCTCGGGGAACTCGGAGGGCATGTCGGGGTCGTCGGGGTCGGCCTCGCGGGCCGCCGCGGCACGCGCGACGTACTCGGCGACCTGCGCGTGGCGGATCCGATCATTGGCCTCGCGCGCGGCGGCCGTGGCGGCGGCGGGCCAGACCCGGTCGATGGCCGCGTTCACGGCCGCGCCGACGAGCACGGCGAAGGCGGACACACCGATCCACAGCAGCACGGCGACGGCGGCGGCGAGGGAGCCGTAGATGGTGGCGCCCTCGATGGTGTTCGTGAGGTAGATGCGCAGCAGGAAGCTGCCCAGAACCCACATGGCCAGGGCCACCAGGGCGCCGGGGACGTCCTCGATCCATGGGGAGCGGACCGGCACCGAGACGTGGTACAGGGTCGTCAGGAAGACGATGGACAGCACGATCACGACCGGCCAGTACAGGACCTGGACGACCGTCTCCGACCAGGGCACGATCCGCACGACCGCGTCCGGGCCGGCCACCATCAGCGGCAGCGCCACCGAGCCGATCAGCAGCGCCACGATGAACAGCAGGAACGCCATGATCCGGGTCTTGACGATGCCCCGGACGCCGTCCAGGCCGTACATGACCGTGATGGTGTCGATGAAGACGTTCACCGCGCGCGAGCCGGACCAGAGGGCGAACAGGAAGCCGATGGAGATGACGTCGGGCCGGCCGCCCTTCATCACGTCGTGCAGGATCGGCTCGGCGATCTCCTTCACCCCCTTGTCGGACAGCACCGTGCGGGAGGCCTCGAGGAGGTTGGTCTCCAGGCTGTGGATGGTGTCGGCGCCGGTCCAGTCGTCGACGTAGCCGAGCAGTCCGATCAGGCTCAGCAGCAGCGGCGGCACGGACAGCAGGGTGAAGAACGCCGCCTCGGCCGCCAGGCCGAGGATGCGGTACTCCATGCAGGAGTTGACGGTGTCCTTGAGCAACAGCCAGGCGGTCCTGCGCTTGGAGACGTTCCGGTAGAGGGCTCTGGCCCGGTGGAGCCGGCCGGCCGGCTGCTCGGGGGTATCACTTGCTGGCTGCACGACCCAAAGGTATCCGTCACACGGGACCACCCCCACCTTCCGGGCCACCCGACCCGGATATGAGCCCCGAACCCACCCCGTCGCCCCGTCGTGCCGCTCTCGAGGCCATCACCGCCGCCATCCCGGGTAGGTTCCCAGTCATGGCAGGCACCTCCACCCACACCGTGACGAACCAGCCGCCCCCGCTGGTCGGCTACGACGTCTTCACCGCCGACCGGGCTCTCGCCGAGGCCGTCGACCGGTACACCGGCCCGGACGTGCTGGACGAGGTGCGCGCCGAGCTGTCCGCGCTCGGTCGGGCCGCCGGGTCGGCGCAGCTCCAGGAGTGGGCGGTGCAGGCGAACGAGCACCCGCCCCGGCTGCGCAGCCACGACCGCTACGGCCACCGGATCGACGAGGTCGAGTTCCATCCGGCCTGGCACCGGCTGCTCGGCAAAGGCGTCTCGGCCGGACTGACCGGCGCCTGGGTCCGGCCCGCCGGGCATGTGCGGCGGGCGGCCGGATTCCTGGTCTGGACGCAGGTCGAAGCGGGCACCTGCTGTCCGCTGTCGATGACGCACGCGGCCGTGCCCGCGCTGCGCGCCGACGCGGAGCTGGCCGCCGAGTGGGAGCCCCGGCTGACGTCCACGATCTACGACCAGCAGCTGCGGCCCGCCGGGCAGAAGCCCGGAGCGCTCTTCGGGATGGGCATGACCGAGAAGCAGGGCGGCAGCGACGTCCGCGCGAACTCCACCGCGGCACGGCCCCTCGCGGAGGACGGCACGTACGTGCTCACCGGGCACAAGTGGTTCTGCTCGGCGCCCATGTCGGACGCCTTCCTGGTGCTCGCGCAGGCACCGGGCGGGCTCACCTGCTTCCTGGTCCCGCGGGTCCTGCCCGACGGCAGCCGCAACGTCTTCCTCGTGCAGCGGCTGAAGGAGAAGCTGGGCAACCGCTCGAACGCCTCCGCCGAGGTCGAGTTCGACGGCACCTGGGCGCGCCGGGTCGGCGAGGAGGGGCGCGGGGTGCACACCATCCTCGGGATGGTCGCCGCGACCCGGCTGGACTGCGCGCTCGGCTCGGCGGGACTGATGCGGCAGGCGGTGGCCCAGGCCGTGCACCACTGCACGCACCGGGAGGCGTTCGGCGGGAAGCTGGTCGACAAGCCGCTGATGCGCAACGTCCTCGCCGATCTCGCGCTGGAGTCGGAGGCGGCGACCGCCCTGGCCCTGCGGCTCGCCGCGGCCTGCGACGACGACGGCGAGCAGGAGCGCGCCTTCCTGCGGCTCGCGGTGCCGGCCGCAAAGTACTGGATCACCAAGCGCTGCGCGCCCGTGGCCGTCGAGGCCGCCGAGTGCCTGGGCGGCAACGGGTACGTCGAGGAGTCCGGCCTGCCCCGGCTGGTGCGGGAGTCGCCGCTGAACTCGATCTGGGAGGGCGCCGGGAACGTTCAGGCGCTGGACGTGCTCCGGGCCCTGCGGCGGGAGCCGGGCGCGCTGGACGCCTGTCTCACCGAGATCGGCCGGGCGCACGGCGCCGACCACCGGCTGGACCGGGCGGTCAAGGACCTGTTCACGGAACTCGCCGACCTGGAGGGCGTCGAGGGGCGGGCCCGGCGGCTGGTGGAGCGGCTCGCGCTGGTGCTCCAGGGGTCCCTGCTGGTGCGGCACGCGCCGCCGGAGGTCGCCGACGCCTTCTGCGCCTCCCGGCTGGGCGGCGACCACGGCGCGTCCTTCGGCACCCTGCCGACGAGCCTGGACCTGGAGTCGGTGGTGAACCGGGCACGGCCGGAGGGCTGACCCCGAGCACGACGACCTGCCTGAAGGGGCGCGGGGCACCGCGCGACCAGCCACAACGGACCGTCGGCTGCCGACGCGCCCCGAGACGCACCCCCTGCCGCGAACCCGGCCGACCGCCGGAGGCAGGGGGTGGTGCTGCGCCGACACGGCACCACCCCCGGCAACTGGGCCCGTTCGAGCCCGCGGACGCGTAACGCGTCGTGGTCAAGTCTCAGCCACCCTTCGGCGGTCCACCAGGGTTGCAGGGGGTTGCAACTTATGGGGGCACGTGCGCGGAGTTTGTGCCTCCGCCATGCGCGGAGCGGCAGTATGAGAGGCACAGTCGGACCGGAAACCGCCGCCCGGACGGCGTGACAAGTGTGTTCGACGCCCTTTTCCGGGAGGACCGCAGTGGTGAACCCGCCGATGAACGTGGCGCGCCTGGCCGCCGTGGACGCGGCGCAGGCGGCGCGGCTGCTGAACGAGGTGCGCGAGGCCACGCTCGCCGGACAGCGTGCGCGGATCGCGCCCCGGCCGGTGATCGAGCAGTCGTGGGGACGGGTGCTGCGCAGTGGCGTGGACCCCGAACGGGACGTCAGGTCCAGGCTGTTGCCTTCCGACGAGGTGCGACACCGGCGGGAGGAGTCACCGCTGCGGCACGTTCTGCCGGTGTTGCGGGAGGGGCTGCTTTCGGTCGCGGACGTCGCCCAGCACATCATGGTCGTCGCGGACGCCGACGGGCGCGTGCTGTGGCGGGAGGGAGCGGCTCCGGTGCTGCGCAAGGCCGACGGCCTCGGCTTGGAACTCGGCGCGGACTGGCGGGAAGACGTCGTCGGCACCAACGGGGTGGGCACCCCGGCGGTGGTACGGCGGCCGGTACAGGTGTTCGCCGCCGAGCACTTCGTACGTTCGCAGACCTCCTGGACCTGTTCGGGTGCCCCGATCACGGATCCGCGGGACGGCCGGCTGCTCGGTGTGGTGGACGTCAGCGGGCCGCTGGAGACCATGCATCCGGCCACCCTGGCCTGGGTGGACTCGGTGGCCAAGCTGGCCGAGGCCCGGCTGCGGGAGCTGCACGCGACCTCGCTGGAGGGACTGCGGGCGGTGGCGGCGCCGGTGCTGGCGCGGGTGGCCGGGCGGGCGCTGGTGGTGGACCGGAACGGTTGGGCGGCGGCCGTGACCGGGATGCCGTACGTGCGGCGCGTGACGCTGCCCAAGTCGCTCGCGCCGGGCCGCCGGTGGCTGCCCTCGCTGGGTTCCTGCGCGGTGGAGCCGCTGGCCGGGGGCTGGCTGCTGCGGGTGGAGGACGAGCCGCTCGCCACCGCCGCCCGCCGGATCGTGCTGGACCTCGCGCGGCCGGGCCGCTGCACGGTGACGGTCATGGCCTCGGCGGGTCCGTGGTCGCGGGAACTCAGTCCGCGGCACGCCGAGTTGCTCTTCCTGCTCGCCGAGCACCGCACCGGGCGCGGGGCGGCGGCGCTGGCCGAGGACATGTTCGGCGATGCCGCCAAGACCGTGACCGTACGTGCCGAGATGTCCAGAATTCGGCGGTATCTGGGGGAACTTCTCCAGCATCGGCCGTATCGTTTCTGCGACGATGCGGAAGTGGAGGTGCTCCTTCCTGAGGATCTGCGCGCCCTGCTCCCCCAGTCGACGGCACCGACGGTGGTCCGCAAACGGAATGCCACGGAGAGCGGCCCGACCGGGGCGCACTGACCTAGGGCGGGTGGCCGCTCCTCAGCCCTGCCGGGCCCGGCACGCGCATATTCCGCCCGTCTGCACAGTCTTGGCCCTGCCCGGCCCCTTCCTGCCGTAGCATCCCCTACGGGCCGGCCCACCTGCTGCTCGCGTCAAGGTACGGACCATCAGGCGCAGTTGGCCGTCGTCTGGAGGAGAGATGAAGCATCGCGGCAGACACCGCCGGCGCAGACGGGGCGCAGCGCTGCGCGCCGTCCTAACCGGGACCGCGCTGGCGCTCACCGCCGCCGCCACACTGATCAGCGCGTCCCAGGCAGAGGTCGCCGAGGACCCGGGCGCGCTCAAGCCGCTGACCTCCCCGGCGGACACCGGCCGGCTCCGGCTCCAGGAGCACCCGGTCCCCGCCCGCACGCTGGACCGCCTCGCCGCCTCCATGGGCCGCCCGGTCGGCGTGGACGCCGTACTCCAGAGCGCCGACCGCGTCCTGAGCGAGGCCGCAGACTGCTCCGCCGACGACCGCGCGTCCCTGCCCGTCGACCCGGCCGCCACCCGCGCCTACTGCTGGGACCCGGCCGACACCGCCGGCACCGCCTGGCGGGCGGCCTCGGTGACCACCTCCGGAGACGCCGACGACGACGGTGTCTGGGGTGCCCACCGGGTCGTCCTCACCGGCTGGACCCACAGCACCACCGCGGGCCGGTCCGCCGAGCGGGGACTCGCCAGGGTCGCCTTCGTCGACGCCGACGACCCCGCGCACCTCGCCTACCGCTGGGCGCTCCTGGTGGTTCCGGTCGACGGCGGCCGGGACTACCGGGGCCTGGCCTCCGGCATCTCCGGCATGGTCTGGTACGAGAACAAGCTGCTGGTCACCACCACGGCCGGCAGCGCCGACGCCCTCTACGTCTACGACCTGGACCGCATCCAGCGCACCACGGTCGACGGGCCCGCGATCGGCCGGGTACCCGGCGGCTGGTCCGCCGACGGCTACGACTATGTGCTGCCGGCGGTCGGCTCGTACCGCTTCACCTCCGGGCGCTGCGCCTCCTCCGGGCCGCCCTGCCCCGGCGCGCTCGCCATCGACCGCAGTACGGCGCCCGACAGTCTGGTCGCCGCGGAGTCGACCCCGCCCGGCGGCGACCGGCGGGCCCGGCTGTGGCGGTACGCGTTCAGTACGGATCCGGCGCGGGCCGGGCTGCTCGCCACGGATGCCGCGGGGCGGGCGGACGCGGTGGAGGCGTACCGGACCCGGGCGACCGGGATCCGGGGCGTGCTGTCGTACCGGAAGCCCGGGGCGGACCGGGCGTCCTGGTATGTGGGACGGCTGCCCGGTGCGCAGGACGGACACGGCGGACTGTGGCGGCAGGACACCGCGGGAGCCCGGGCGGCCCGCTGCGGCGCCGACGCCTCCGACCGCTGCTGGGCCCAGGGGTCCGGCTCCCTCTCCTACTGGCAGGAGACGGGCGAGGTGTGGTCCCTCTCGGACCGCATGCTCTTCGCACTCCCCTTGGCCGACCTCGACGGGTCCACGGACTGACCCGACGGGCAGGCCCGGCCCGACCGGCCGCCCTCGACCCTGGGCCGAGCCTCCTTCGGCCCGTACCGGCCGCTCCCCTCCGGACCGCTCGACCCGGAGCCGCCGGCGTCCGTCCGCGACCCGACCCCATCGACAGACCCGGCGGCGGGATGATTCCCTGGCCCGCATGAGCAGCGTCCCTGTCACCACCTGGTCCCTGGAGCAGACCTCCCCGGCCGATCTCCTGCCCGCCGCAGCACCCGACGGCGATGTCCGGATCGTCCGCGCCGAGGCGCCCTCCCCCGAGTTCAGCCGGTTCCTGTACGCGTCCGTCGGCGGTGACATCCGCTGGACCGACCGGCTGAGCTGGCCGTACGCGCGGTGGCAGGAGTACCTGGAGCGGCCCGGCGTGGAGACCTGGGTGGCATACGACCGGGGCACCCCGGCCGGCTATGTGGAACTGGACCCGCAGGACGAGGGCGTGGTCGAGATCGCCTACTTCGGACTGCTCCCCGCCTTCCGCGGCCGGCGCATCGGCGGCCACCTGCTGTCGTACGGCACGGCCCGCGCCTGGGACCTGGCCGAGCGGTGGCCGGGGCGGGCGCCGACGAAGCGGGTGTGGCTGCACACCTGCACCAAGGACGGCGAGTTCGCCATGGACAACTACCAGCGGCGGGGCTTCAAGCTGTTCGACACCAAGGTGGAGCTGGAGCAGGACGTGCCCACGCCCGGGCCGTGGCCTGGCGCATACCCGGTGTGACCTGCCGGGACAAGCCTCCCGGGCACGCATGTGAGCGACGACACCCTTGTTTCACATTCCGAGACAAGGGTGTCCACATGACGGACGAAGCTGGACTCTGTCCAGATCGCCGTGACACGCTTCCGCCATGCCTGGAACTGGAATTGCCTTGGTGAGTCGGCGGCACGTCGACCTCGGCCGCATGTCCAGCGCCATCTGTCCGGCGAGCTGAGCCTCCCAGCACCGCCGCGAACCCCCGTACCCCCATCTCCTTGCGCAAGGACGCGCACGCCTGCCCGCGTGCGCGTATCCGTGCAGGTCAGAGCCGACTCCCACCCAGTCCCGAAGGACGTGACATGGCCGCCACCCCACAGAACCCCACCGCCTCCGCGCCCCGCCGCAAGGTGAGTCGTCACCGCGGTGAGGGCCAGTGGGCCGTGGGCCACTTCACGCCCCTCAACGGCAACGAGCAGTTCAAGAAGGACGACGACGGTCTCAATGTGCGGACACGCATTGAGACGATCTACTCCAAGCGGGGCTTCGACTCGATCGACCCGAACGACCTGCGCGGCCGGATGCGCTGGTGGGGGCTGTACACCCAGCGCAAGCCCGGGATCGACGGCGGCAAGACCGCGATCCTGGAGCCGGAGGAGCTGGACGACAAGTACTTCATGCTGCGCGTCCGTATCGACGGCGGTGCGCTCACCACGCGGCAGCTGCGGGTGATCGGCGAGATCTCGCAGGAGTTCGCGCGCGGCACCGCGGACATCACCGACCGGCAGAACGTGCAGTACCACTGGATCCGGATCGAGGACGTGCCCGAGATCTGGGACCGGCTGGAGGGCGTGGGCCTGTCCACCGTCACCGCCTGCGGTGACACCCCGCGTGTGATGATCGGCTCGCCGGTGGCGGGTATCGCCGAGGACGAGATCATCGACGCCACGCCGGCGCTGGAGGAGATGAAGCGCCGCGTCCTGAACAACAAGGCCTACTCCAACCTCCCCCGGAAGTTCAAGACGGCCATCTCGGGCTCGCCGCTGCTGGACGTCGTGCACGAGATCAACGACGTCGCGTTCGTCGGCGTACGGCACCCCGAGCACGGCCCGGGCTTCGACGTGTGGGTCGGCGGCGGCCTGTCCACCAACCCCAAGCTCGGTGTGCGACTGGGTGCCTGGGTGCCGATCGACGAGGTCCCGGACGTCTACGAGGGCGTCATCTCCATCTTCCGTGACTACGGCTACCGGCGGCTGCGCACCCGGGCCCGGCTGAAGTTCCTGGTCGCCGACTGGGGTGCGGAGAAGTTCCGGCAGGTGCTGGAGGACGAGTACCTGAAGCACAAGCTCGTCGACGGCCCCGCGCCCGAGCAGCCGGTGCAGCAGTGGCGCGACCACATCGGTGTGCACCGGCAGAAGGACGGCCGGTTCTACGTCGGGTTCGCCCCGCGGGTCGGCCGGGTCGACGGCACCACCCTCACGAAGATCGCCGACCTCGCGGAGGCGCACGGCTCCGGCCGGGTCCGTACCACCGTCGAGCAGAAGATGATCGTCCTCGATGTCGCGGAGGACCAGGTCGACTCGCTGGTCGAGGGGCTGGAGGCGCTGGACCTCACCGCCCGGCCCTCCTCCTTCCGGCGCGGCACCATGGCCTGCACCGGCATCGAGTTCTGCAAGCTCGCCATCGTCGAGACCAAGCAGCGCGGTTCGCAGCTGATCGACGAGCTGGAGCGCCGGCTGCCGGACTTCGACGAGCCGATCACCATCAACCTCAACGGCTGCCCGAACGCCTGCGCCCGTATCCAGGTCGCGGACATCGGTCTCAAGGGGCAGCTGGTCCTCGACGACCAGGGCGAGCAGGTCGAGGGCTACCAGGTGCACCTCGGCGGCGCGCTCGGCCTGGAGGCGGGCTTCGGCCGCAAGGTGCGCGGACTGAAGGTCACCGCGGAGGAGCTGCCCGACTACGTCGAGCGGGTGCTCAAGCGGTTCCAGGCGGAGCGCGAGGACGGCGAGCGGTTCGCGACCTGGGCCGCGCGAGCTTCCGAGGAGGCGCTGTCGTGAGCGAGCGGGCCGCGCCCTTCTACTGCCCCTACTGCGGCGACGAGGACCTGCGTCCGCACGAACAGGGTCATGGCGCCTGGGAATGCGGAGCATGCAACCGCGCATTCCAGCTGAAGTTCCTCGGGCTGCTGGCCCGGGGTCTTCAGCGAGCCGACAACGGAGGGGATGACCGGATATGACGACGGCTCAGGAAGGCCGTACGACCGAGGATTTGAAGGCGCTCGCCGAGCAGGCGGGCCGCGATCTGGAGGACGCCTCCGCTCTGGAGATCCTCCAGTGGGCGGTGGACACCTTCGGCAGCAGGTTCTGCGTCACCTCCTCGATGGAGGACGCCGTGGTCGCCCATCTCGCCTCGCGCGTGCTGAAGGGCGAGGCCCCCGTGGATGTGATCTTCCTGGACACCGGCTACCACTTCCCGGAGACCATCGGCACCCGGGACGCCGTGGAGGCCGTGATGGACGTCAACGTCATCACCCTCACACCGAGGCAGACGGTCGCCGAACAGGACGCGCAGTACGGCCCGAGGCTGCACGACCGCGATCCGGACCTCTGCTGCGCGCTGCGCAAGGTGCGGCCGCTGGAAGAGGGTCTGCAGGGCTACCAGGCATGGGCGACCGGCCTGCGCCGTGACGAGTCCCCGACCCGGGCGAACACCCCGGTCGTCGGCTGGGACGAGAAGCGGCAGAAGGTCAAGATCTCGCCGATCGCCCGCTGGACCCAGGACGACGTGGACGCGTACATCACCGAACACGGCGTGCTCACCAACCCGTTGCTGATGGACGGCTACACCTCTGTCGGCTGCGCCCCGTGCACCCGCAGGGTCCTGGAGGGCGAGGACGCGCGCGCCGGCCGCTGGGCGGGCCGCGCCAAGACCGAGTGCGGGCTGCACGGATGACGAACGACTCGATTCAGGAGAACCACGTGACGACCGGAGCCACCGTCTGGCTCACGGGTCTGCCGAGCGCCGGCAAGACCACCATCGCGTACGAGCTGGCGGGCCGGCTGCGTGCCGAGGGCCACCGTGTCGAGGTGCTCGACGGCGACGAGATCCGCGAGTTCATCTCCGCGGGCCTCGGCTTTTCCCGGGAGGACCGGCACACCAACGTGCAGCGCATCGGCTTCGTCGCCGAGCTGCTGGCCCGTAACGGCGTCAAGGTGCTGGTGCCGGTGATCGCGCCGTACACGGACAGCCGGGACGCGGTGCGCAAGCGGCACCAGGAGAACGGGACGCCGTACCTGGAGATCCATGTGGCGACCCCGGTCGAGGTGTGCAGCGTGCGCGATGTGAAGGGGCTGTACGCGAAGCAGGCCGCGGGCGAACTGACCGGGCTCACCGGGGTCGACGACCCGTACGAGGAGCCGGAGACGCCCGATCTGCGGATCGAGTCGCAGCACCAGACCGTGCAGGAGTCCGCGGCGAGCGTGTACGTTCTGCTCAGCGAGAGGGGACTGGCATGACCACGATCGCCACAGTCGAGAACGGCACGGACAGCCCGTACGCCCTGTCGCACCTGGACGCGCTGGAGTCCGAGGCGGTGCACATCTTCCGTGAGGTGGCGGGGGAGTTCGAGAACCCGGTGATCCTGTTCTCCGGCGGCAAGGACTCCATCCTCATGCTGCACCTCGCGCTGAAGGCGTTCGCCCCGGCCGGGATCCCCTTCTCCCTGCTGCATGTGGACACGGGACACAACTTCCCGGAAGTTCTTGAGTACCGGGACCGTGTGGTGGCCGCACATGGGCTGCGCCTCCATGTGGCCTCTGTCCAGGACTACATCGACCGCGGTGTGCTGAAGGAACGTCCCGACGGCACCCGCAACCCGCTCCAGACGCTCCCGCTGACCGAGAAGATCCAGTCGGAGAAGTTCGACGCGGTCTTCGGGGGCGGCCGCCGGGACGAGGAGAAGGCCCGCGCCAAGGAGCGGGTGTTCTCGCTGCGGGACGAGTTCTCGCAGTGGGACCCGCGCCGGCAGCGGCCCGAGCTGTGGAACCTGTACAACGGCCGGCACGCCCCCGGCGAACACGTCCGCGTCTTCCCGCTGTCCAACTGGACCGAGCTGGACGTCTGGCAGTACATCGCCCGCGAGGGCATCGAGCTGCCGGAGATCTACTTCGCGCACGAGCGTGAGGTGTTCCAGCGGAACGGCATGTGGTTGACCGCCGGTGAGTGGGGCGGCCCGAAGGACGGCGAGACCGTCGAGAAGCGGCTCGTGCGCTACCGCACGGTCGGTGACATGTCCTGCACGGGCGCCGTCGACTCCGACGCGACCACGCTGGACGCCGTGATCGCCGAGATCGCCGCGTCCCGGCTGACCGAACGGGGCGCCACCCGCGCCGACGACAAGCTGTCCGAGGCCGCGATGGAAGACCGCAAGCGCGAGGGGTACTTCTAAGCATGAGCACGTCCACGACCGAGGCACTCTCGGCCACCACCCTGCTGCGGTTCGCCACCGCCGGCTCCGTCGACGACGGCAAGTCCACGCTCGTCGGGCGGCTGCTGCACGACTCCAAGTCGGTCCTCACCGACCAGCTGGAGGCCGTCGAGCGCGCCTCCGCGAGCCGCGGCCAGGAGGGCCCGGACCTCGCCCTCCTCACCGACGGCCTGCGCGCCGAGCGGGAGCAGGGCATCACCATCGACGTCGCCTACCGCTACTTCGCGACTCCGCGCCGCCGGTTCATCCTCGCCGACACCCCGGGGCATGTGCAGTACACCCGGAACATGGTCACCGGGGCCTCCACCGCCGAGCTGACCGTCATCCTCGTGGACGCCCGCAACGGCGTGGTCGAGCAGACCCGCCGGCACGCGGCCATCGCCGCCCTGCTGCGCGTCCCGCACGCCGTCCTCGCCGTCAACAAGATGGACCTCGTCGGGTACGAGGAGCACGTCTTCGCGGCGATCGCCGAGGAGTTCACGGCGTACGCGACCGATCTGGGCGTCCCCGAGGTCACCGCGATCCCGATCTCGGCGCTGGCCGGCGACAACGTGGTGGAGCCGTCCGCGAACATGGACTGGTACGGCGGCCCCACCGTGCTGGAGCACCTGGAGACCGTGCCGGTCACCCACGACCTGGCGCACTGCCACGCGCGGCTGCCCGTGCAGTACGTGATCCGGCCGCAGACCGCCGAGCACCCGGACTACCGGGGCTACGCGGGCCAGATCGCGGCCGGCACCTTCCGGGTCGGCGAGCAGGTGACCGTCCTCCCCTCCGGCCGTACGACGAAGATCTCGGGCATCGACCTGCTGGGCGAGCCGGTGGACGTGGCCTGGACGACGCAGTCGGTGACGGTGCTGCTCGAGGACGACATCGACGTCTCGCGCGGTGATCTGATCGTGCCGACGAAGGACGCGCCGGCCACCACGCAGGACGTGGAGGCGACCGTCTGCCATGTCGCCGACGCCCCGCTGACCGTGGGCCACCGGGTGCTGCTCAAGCACGGCACGCGCACGGTGAAGGCCATCGTCAAGGACATCCCGTCCCGGCTCACGCTCGACGACCTGTCCCTGCACCCGCACCCGGGACAGCTCGTCGCCAACGACATCGGCCGGGTGAAGATCCGTACCGCCGAGCCGCTGCCGGTCGACTCCTACGCCGACTCGCGCCGCACGGGCTCCTTCATCCTGATCGATCCCGCCGACGGCACCACGCTCACCGCGGGCATGGTCGGCGAGTCGTTCGCGTCGCCCGAGCCGGTCAAGGACGCGGCCGACGAAGACGGTTGGGACTTCTGAGCATGAAATCCCCCGACGCCTACTCGATGTTCGCGAAGGAGGGCGGCCGCGTGGGCAGCGGCGCCCTCGGCAGCGGGCAGGGTGGGGTCGCGCGATGTGTGTGCTGACGTACGCGCACTGCTCGCGCGCCCACACCCCCCACCGCCGTAGACGAAGACCTGCCGACTTCCCGGCCACGGCCTGAGAGACCGTGACCGCCGGGCCTCCGAGAGGAACACCTCCCGTGCCTGCTACATCCGCTCTTCGCCGTACCTTCGCGGTCATAGCCGCCCTCCCCCTTCTCACGTTGGCCGCCTGCGGCTACGGCTCCGAGGCCAAGGACGACAACACCGTCAAGGTCGCCGCCGGCGCCAAGAAGATCGACGGGCTGGACTCCGTCAAGATCGGCTACTTCGGCAACCTGACCCACGCGACCGCGCTGGTCGGCAATCAGAAGGGCTTCTTCCAGAAGGAGCTGGGCGCCACCAAGGCCGACTACCAGATCTTCAACGCCGGACCGTCCGAGATCGAGGCGCTGAACTCGGGCTCCATCGACATCGGCTGGATCGGCCCTTCCCCGGCGATCAACGGCTACACCAAGTCCGGCGGCAAGAACCTGCGCATCATCGGCGGTTCGGCGTCCGGCGGTGTGAAACTGGTCGTCGACCCGAAGAAGATCAAGTCCCTGAAGGACGTCAAGGGCAAGAAGATCGCCACCCCTCAGCTGGGCAACACGCAGGACGTGGCGTTCCTCAACTGGGTGGCGGATCAGGGCTGGAAGGTCGACGCGGAGAGCGGCAAGGGTGACGTGTCCGTCGTCCGCACGGACAACAAGGTGACCCCGGACGCGTACAAGTCCGGCTCCATCGACGGCGCCTGGGTACCGGAGCCGACCGCGTCCAAGCTGGTCGCCGAGGGCGCCAAGGTGCTGCTGGACGAGTCCTCCCTGTGGCCCGACAAGAAGTTCGTGATCACGAACATCATCGTGTCGCAGAAGTTCCTGAAGGAGCACCCGAAGGCCGTCGAGGCGGTCCTGAGGGCGTCGGTCGAGACCAACAAGTGGATCCAGGCCAACCCGGACCAGGCGAAGGCCGCCGCGAACAAGCGGCTGGGCCTCGACTCCGGCAAGGAGCTGCCGGCCGACGTCCTGGACCCGGCGTGGAAGTCCATCCAGCTCACCGACGACCCGCTGGCCGCGACCCTCGACGCCGAGGCGCAGCACGCCGTCAAGGCCGGTCTGCTGGAGGACCCGAAGCTGCACGGCATCTATGACCTCACCCTCCTGAACAAGGTCCTCGCGGCCGAGGGCGAGCCGACCGTCAGCGACGCCGGACTCGGCGCCAAGTAAGTTCGCCAGCCGATGAGTTCCCAGGAGGTGACGACCATGGCCACGACCTTCGCCAAGGCCGCCGAGTCGGTCGAGCACGCGGCGCGTATCGAGCACGTCTCGAAGTCCTTCGCGACACCGGGCGGGCAGCAGCTCGTCCTGGACGACATCAGCCTCGATGTCGCACCCGGCGAGTTCGTCACCCTCCTGGGGGCCTCGGGCTGCGGCAAGTCGACGCTGCTGAACCTGGTGGCGGGGCTGGACCGGCCCTCCGCCGGCAGCATCACGACAGGCGGGCGCCCGGCCCTGATGTTCCAGGAGCACGCCCTGTTCCCGTGGCTGACCGCGGGCAAGAACATCGAACTCGCCCTGAAGCTCAGGGGAGTTCCCAAGACCGACCGCCGTGAGCGGGCCGAGCAGCTGCTCGAACTGGTGCGGCTCCAGGGCTCGTACGGCAAGCGGGTGCACGAGCTGTCCGGCGGCATGCGGCAGCGCGTGGCGATGGCCCGGGCGCTCGCGCAGGACAGCCAGCTGCTTCTGATGGACGAGCCGTTCGCGGCGCTGGACGCGATCACCCGTGACCTGCTGCACGACGAGCTGACCCGGATCTGGGCGGAGACGGGCCTGTCCGTCCTGTTCGTCACGCACAACGTGCGCGAGGCGGTGCGGCTCGCCCAGCGGGTGGTGCTGCTGTCCTCCCGGCCGGGCCGGGTGGCCCGCGAATGGCAGGTGGACATTCCGCAGCCGCGGCGCATCGAGGACGCGCCGGTCGCCGAACTGTCCCTAGAGATCACCGAAGTACTGCGTGGGGAGATCCGGCGTCATGGCCAGCACTGAGACCACTGGGACGACGACCGTCACGGACGCGGGAAGCGTCGAGGCGGGTCTGGACGCCCTGGAGACCTCCGCCACCGGCCGTACGCCGTTCCGGCAGACCTTCGTCAACAAGATCCTGCCGCCGGTCGTCGCCACCGTGGTGGTGCTGATCGCGTGGCAGGCACTGATCTCCTTCAAGATCGTCGACGATCCGACGAAACTGCCGTCCCCCGCCGACGTCGGCAACGAGTTCAAGCGCGCCTGGCTCGAGGGCAAGCTGCTGGGTTACATCTGGACCAGCGTCTCGCGCGGTCTGCTGGGCTTCCTGTTCGCACTGGCCATCGGCACCCCGCTCGGTCTGCTGGTGGCCCGGGTGAAGTTCGTGCGCGCCGCCATCGGCCCGGTGCTGTCCGGGCTCCAGTCGCTGCCCTCGGTGGCGTGGGTTCCGCCGGCGGTGCTCTGGCTGGGCCTGAACAACTCGATGATGTACGCGGTGATCCTGCTCGGCGCCGTACCGTCCATCGCCAACGGGCTGGTCTCCGGCATCGACCAGGTGCCCCCGCTGTACCTGCGGGCGGGCCGCACCATGGGAGCGACCGGTCTGCGCGGTGCCCTGCACATCGTCCTGCCTGCCTCGCTGCCGGGCTATCTGGCCGGCCTGAAGCAGGGCTGGGCCTTCTCCTGGCGCTCGCTGATGGCCGCGGAGATCATCGCCTCCTCGCCGGATCTGGGCATCGGGCTGGGCGCCCTGCTGGAGAACGGCCGCAATGCCAGCTCCATGCCCATGATCTTCGAGGCCATCCTGCTCATCCTGTTCGTCGGCATCGCCATCGACCTGCTGATCTTCAGTCCCCTGGAGCGGCGGGTGCTGCGCAGCCGCGGCCTTCTGGTGAAGAGCTGACGTCTCATGCACAGCGAGCCGGTCCTCCTCGTCATCGCCCACGGCAGCCGTGATCCCCGGCACGCCGCGACCGTGCACGCCCTCGTGGAGCGGGTACGGTCGCTGCGGCCGGGCCTGCGCGTGGAGACCGGCTTCCTGGACTTCAACGTCCCTTCGGTGAGCGGGGTACTGGAGTCGCTGGCAGAGGAGGTGCGGCGCGAAGCACCTCGTTGCACGGGTGGTGGCGGGCGACGGGAGGGAGTACGGGACGTCGTCGCCCTGCCCCTGCTGCTCACCCGCGCGTTCCACGCCAAGGCCGACATCCCGGCCGTGCTGCGGGAGGCGCCGGCCCGGCTGCGGATCCGGCAGGCGGACGTGCTCGGCCCCTCCCCGCTGCTGCTGTCCGCGCTGGAACGGCGCCTGTACGAGGCGGGGCTGACACCCGCCGACAAGTCCTCGACCGGGGTCGTGCTGGCCTCGGCGGGATCCTCCGACCCGGAGGCGATCGCAGTGATCGCCGACATCGCGCGGGAGTGGTGGCGCACCGGTTGGTGCGCCGTGCGGCCTGCGTTCGCCTCCGCATCTCTTCCGCGCACCGAGGACGCGGTGCGCGAGTTGCGGCGGCTCGGCTGCGAGCGGGTGGCCGTGGCGCCGTACGTCCTGGCCCCCGGCTTCCTGCCCGACCGCATCGCGCGCGGCGCGGCCGGGGCGGACGTCCTGGCCGACGTGCTGGGCCCGGCGCCGGAGGTGGCCCGGGTGCTGCTGGAGCGATACGACGCGGCCCGGCGACCGGCACTGACCGCGCTGGGCGCGTGACCGCCGGGCGCGGCCTTGCGGTACTCGGCGGGTGACCACCGGGCGCGGCCTTGCGGGTACTCGGCTGTGACGGCTTGCTCCAGGAGGGCTCCGCGGTCGGCTGTGCCGGCTTGCTCCAAGAGAGCTCCGCGGACGGCTGTGCCGGCTTGCTCCGGAGGGGCTCGGCATTCGCTGCGACGGCTTCCACCGGGAGGGCTCGGCGCATGACCGCCGGGTCGCATCCGGAGGGGCTCGGGGGGCCGGGCGGTGCCAGGTCGTCCCGGCAGGCTCCGACCTGCTCGGTTTCCCCGAAAACCCTTCCTGGTCACGTCCGGATCTGCTGGGATGGACCCCTGAGCACTATCGGGGGAGAGCGGTTCAGTGGCCGGTCGGGAGTTCGGGCATCACCTGGGGCTGCCCAGGGCGCTGTCGGGTCTGCCGCTCAGCCCGCTCGTGCCCGGCTACGGCACCCTAGCCGCCGCCCAGCACGCGGCGGGCTTACGCCACCTCGGCGAGGTGCTGGGGGCCGGTCCCGGCGGATTAGGGGTGCTGGACGGGCTGTACGTGCCCGCGGGGCCGCGCGGTCGGCGCCGGGTGGACGCGCCGCTGCTGGAAGGGCTGGCCCAGTCCTCGGGTCCCGCCGTGGCTCCGCTCGCCGCCCGCCTGGCCGCACTGCACCGCGCCGACCCGCAGGCTCCGCGCCGGATCGTCCTCTACCAGCTGATCAACCTCCTCCAGGATCACCCCGGGGACCAACGCGCGCGGGCAGCGGCGGAGTTGGGCGTGCGCCGCGAGGAGGCGGCGGGGCTGCTGGCGGCGGCCCGGCTGCGCCCCCGGCTGGACCGGCGGCAGCGGGACGCCGCCGAGTCCTTGAGCGACGCCCGGGCACAGGGCCGGCTGCACCGGCTGCGCGCCCTCCTCGACCGGCTTCCCGCGGGCGGCACCGACCCGGCGCTGACAGCCCTGCGGGACGAGACGGCCGAGCGGCTGCGCCTCACCGAGGACGCCCTGGGGGCCGGGCGGCGGGCCGAGGAGCGGGGCGACGGGGAGGTGGCGAGCACCGCGTACCTGCGGGCGCTGCGCGAGGCCGCCGACGACCGCCGGGCACTCGGCGGACTGGTCCGCGTGCACGGCCGCCACCCCGCGCTCGGCGCCGAACTGCACGCCGAGCACACCGAGTTGGTCTGGATGGACGACCGGGACCCGCCCGGTGAGTGGCGGCTGCTCCGGCTGTACCGGGACGGGCGGGGAAAGCCCGCCGTACGCACCGTGCTCGACTCCACCACGGCCGGCACGGTCCGGGACACGGGGGCCGAGCCGGGCAGCACGGTCCGGTACGCGGCCCTGCCCCTGCGCGACGGACGGGCGGACGGCCCCCCGCTGGTGTCCCGGCGGCTGCTCGTCGCCCCCGAGGTCGAGCGCCCGGTGCTCACGGACGGGCCGGAGCGGATCGACTGCTCCTTCCAGCGGCCGGCCGGCGCCACCGACGTCACCGTCGAGCACACCGGTCCCGACGGCCGGACCGGCCAAGTCGCCGCGCGCTCCGGCCGGTTCACCGTCACCGGCCTGCCGGCCGGCCGTCACGCCTTCCGTATCGTCTGTCACTACCGGACGACCGACGGCCGTACCGTCTCCTCCCCCGGCGTCCGGACCACCGCCACCGTGCACCCGTGGCCGGAACCCGTACGCACGCTGACCGCGCGGTCCGAGGGCGGGGCCGTACGGTTCGCCTGGACGGGGGCCGGGGACGCCGAGGTCCGGCTGGTGGTGTGGCCCGGTGGGGCGCCGGAGCCGGGCGCCGAGCTGCGCACCGACGCGCTGCCGCCCCCGCTGGACTGGCCCGGACCGGCGGGCGCCCTGCGCCCGCCGCCCGGCACCTACGCCGAGGTCACCGCCGTCGCCGTGCGGGGCGCCCGGGCGCTCGCGGGGCCCACGGTGGGCGTGGAGGCCGTACGACCCGTGCCCGGGCTGACCGCGCACCGGCTCCCGGACGGGCAGGCGCGGATCGTCCTGGACTGGCCCGCGGACGTTCCGCAGCTCGTGGTCGGCTGGGCCCCGGACGGCGTCACGGGCGGCGGCGGGGAACGCACGGTCACGGCGCACGCCTACCGGCGCGGCGGGCTCCGGCTGCCCGTCGGCCCTGGGGCCGCCCGGGTGCGGGCCGCGTCGGTGCCCCGGGTGCCCGGCGCGGTGGTCGTGGTGCCCGACGCGGCCGAGGTGCGGGTGCCGCCGGACGCGGCCGTCTCCTACCAACTGGTGCGGGCTCCACGGCGCTTGCTCGGGCGGGCCCGTACCCTGCTGCGCGTCACGCTCGCCGCGCCCGGCGGGTTCGCGGACGTCCCGGAGTTCGTGTGCGTCGCACGCGGCGGCACCCTCCGCCCCCGGAACGCCACCGACGGGACGACCCTCCTGCGGATCCCCGGACCCGAACTGGCCCGGCACGGCAGCCTCGAACGGGAACTGCCGGCCGCCCCGTGCCCGGCCCCCTACACCCTGCGCGGCTTCCTGCTCGGGGAGCACGCCGCCTCGGTCCGCCTCGAAGAACCCTCTCTCGCCAGCCTGGTGGTGCGCTGAGCCATGACGACCGTGATCTGCCCCTACTGCTTCGCCCGCGCGTCGGCGGCCAGACTGCCGTACCGCTGCCTGATGACCCCGAGCGGGGTGCGGGGCGGCACGCCCTGCGGGCCCGAACCCGACGACATATGGGCCGCGTTCATGGGTCCCGGCGTGCCTCCGGCGGCCCGGATGCGCGGCCCGGTGTTCACCCCGGCGCGCAGGCTCGGCGGGCTCAGCGCTCGCGGTGGGCTCAGCGCTCGCGGCGGGCCGGGCGGCGCCGGCAGCAGCGTGACCTGCCCCGCGTGCGGGGTGCCCACGCCGGTGCGGGTGTGCGGGACCTGCCACAGCGATCTGCCCAGCGACTACTGCGACCAGGACAGCCGGATCATCGCCCTGGTCGGCGCCAAGGCCACCGGCAAGAGCACCTACGTGGCCGTGCTGCGCAACGAGCTGGACCACAGGGTGGGGCAGGCGTACCACGCCTCGCTGGCGGCGATGGGGCAGCACACGCAGGCGCGGGACAAGGAGATGGCCGAGGACCTCTACGAGCGGCTGCGGCTGCCCGCCGCCACCCGGCCGGCCGCGCTCGGCTTCAACGACCCGCTGCTGTACCGGCTCAGCCTGCCCAGACGCAGCCTGCTGGGCGGCTCCGGCAGCCGGCACACCACCCTGGTCTTCTTCGACGCGGCCGGCGAGGACCTCGCGGACGCCGAGGCCATGGACCGCTACACCCGCTATCTGAGCGCCGCCGACGGCATCATCCTGCTGGTCGATCCGCTCCAGCTCGGCTCCGTCCGCGACCGGTTGCCGGTGCACGACGGCCCGCCGCTGCCCGTGGTGGAGACCTCGCCCCGGCAGATCGCCGCCGACCTCGCGACACAGCTGCGCGCCCACGGCAAGGGCAGGGCGGGCGGCCGGGTGACCACCCCGATCGCGGTGGCCGTCACCAAGACGGACATGCTCAGACCCCTGCTCGACCCGCACTCCCCGCTGCTGCGCAACGCCCCGCACCCGGGCGGCACGTACGACGCCGAGGACCGGCTCGCCGTACACGAGGAGCTGCGCGCCCTGCTGACGGACTGGGACTCGGGCGCGCTGCTGCGCCAACTGGAGCACGATTTCGCCGAGTTGTCGCTGTTCGGGCTGTCGGCACTGGGCGCGCCGCCGCCCGCGAACGCGCCGGCGGACGTACCGAAGTCGGGGCCGCAGCCGGTGCGGGTGGAGGATCCGCTGCTGTGGCTGCTGTCCCTGCGCGGGCTGCTGCCCGTGCGCACGGCCGTGAAGGCGAAGGCCGGAAAGGAGCGGGTCCGGTGAGCCTCGCACAGCTGCATTACACCTCGGCCCCGCCCGGCCCGGACGGATCCGGCTTCCGCTTCACCGCCGTCAGCCCCGGCGTACCGGCCACCGTGCTGCGGGAGGCCGAACAGCTCATCGGGTACGAGCCACCGCGCGATCTGCCCGACCGGCCGGACACCGAGCAGCTGAAGTCCTTCCCGAAGGCGTTCACCTGCACCGAACTGTCCGACGGCGGGCGCCTGCTGAGCCGGTCCGTGTACACCGGGGCGGACTACAGCGGGCGGTGGGGCAACTTCCACGTCCACGCCGTGCATCTGCCGCCCGGAACCCGGCTGCCGGACGGGGCGCTGCCGATCACGGCGTGGGAGTCGCCGCGCTGGGCGGACGCGACTCCCCCGGACGGGCGGCCGCAGCCGATCGACCGGTTCGAGCCGTCGGGGCTGCTGCGCCGGGACGGGCTCGTGGCATTCGCCCGGTCCCGTGCGGACCGGCTCGCCGCGTTCTTCGCCGACCTGCGCACACTGGCCGAGGGCAGCGACGTCCGGCAGATCGTCCTCGTCGAGCGGGACAGCGCGGACGTGGCCCAGTGGATCGCCCTGGCCTGCACGGTCCTGCCGCGCGCGCAGGCACACCGGCTGACCTTCACGACGTACACCCGGCGGCCGCAGCAGGCGCGCCAGCAGATCGTCGGGGCGCTGCCCTCCTCGGAGCCGGTGGGGCACGACCACCGGTTCCGGGTGCACGACTGCACCGGCCGGGCGGCCGGGGAGCCCGTGGCGGACGACTGGGCCGACGTGTGCGCGCGGATCTGGGCGGCCGGACGGCCGGAGCTGTTCCGCGACCCCTCCCGGGACGCCGGTGACACCGTCGGCGATGTCGGGGCGCTCGCCGCGGCCGCGCTCGCCGCGGGCATCGCCCTCAACCCGGCCGCCCGCGCGGCGGCGGCCCGCTGGGCCGCGGAGCACGCCGCCGGCCTGCCCGAGCCGCACCTGACGGCGCTGCTCGATGCGTTGGCACGGGAGGCCGACGGCACGGCCGACGAAGGCGCCGTGCACGACGAAGCGGGCGCGCTGGCCGGCCTGTTGGCACGGCTGGACGGACAGGTGCCCACGGTCGTGTCTGCCCCGCTCGCCGCGCGGGTACTGACCATGGCGGTACGGGGGCGGAGGCGGGGGCGGGTGCCCGCGCTGAGCGCGGGGTCGCTGACCCCCGAGGTGCGGGCCGCGCTGGCCCGGGATCTCGCGCCGGCCCTGCGGCACGGCATCGCCGACGCGGCCGAGCCGGCGACCGGCCGGCCCCTGGAGCTGCTGCACGTCGCCGACCTGCTCGACGTCGACTGCACGGACCTGCTGCCGGAGTTCGCGGGCCGGACCGCCCGGGAACTGGTGAGCGACGAGCCCGTGAGCGATGCGCAGGGTGCCGCGCTCCTCGACGCCGTGCACGCCCACCCCGCCCTGCGCGCCGCCCTGTTCGGGGCGCTGAACGCGCTCGCGGCGGCTCAGCCGGTCGCCGTCGCCGAGCGGCTCGCCGGATCCGGGCTGCCGGTGGCGTCGGCTCCCGGCGTCCCGCATCTGCGGATGTGCGTCCTCGGCGACCCGGCCGGCCGGTCCGGCGGCGACCGGCGCGGCCGGCTGCGCGCGGTGCTGGGCACAGCCGGGGTCTCCCCGCACGCCGAACCGGCCGTCCTGCACACGGCGGTCCGGCTGGTGTGGCGCGACGACCTGCCCACCGGCGAGGAGGCGAGCCTGCTGCTGAACGAGCTGGGCTCGGACGCGCACCGGCTGGCCGGCACCCGCGACCTGCTGGTGGGAGCCGCGCTCGCGGCCCCGGCCGAGGACGCCGCCGTCCCGCTGCTCGCCGTCGACCTGCTGCGCCGCTTCACCACGGAGCTGGACCCGGCGCACCGGGCGCCGCTTCTCCTGCTGGAGTTCGCGGGGCTGCTCGGCACCGACGCCGAGGGGGAGAACTGGGTGGAGCGGGTACGGGCGCTGCGGGACGGCGCGGTCGAGCCCGTGCCCGAGCAGGTGACCCGGCGGGTGTACGACGCGCTCGCCCGGCGGCTGCTGACCGTGCCGGTGCCGGAGAGCGAGCTGTACGCGCTGGCCCGCTCGGGCGACGCGGTCATGCTGGCGGCCTACGAGCGGGCGGCGCGCGGTGCCACGGTGGCCGAACGGCTGCGTACGGCGCCGGCGTACGTGGCCGCCCGCTTCTGCGACTGGACCGCGTACCCGGACACCCACCCCCACTGGGAGGCGACGCGCACGGCGCTGCTGGCCAAGGTGCTGCGGCCGGTGGTGCGGGCGCTGCCCGCCGGGGACCGGGCCGCGGTCGAGGAGGCGCTGGGGCGCACGGGCCGGGGCCGGCTGGACGCCTACCGGGCGTGGAACCGGCCGGGCGCCCTGGGCCGGCTGGCGGGCCGGCTGGCCGGGCGCGGCCGGCGCGAGGACGGGCGGACGTCCTGGCCCGGGGACGTCCAGCCGCCCGCCGGCGGAGGTGCCCGGTGAACGCCGGGACCGGCGGCTCGGACCTGCACCTCGCCGTGCAGGTGCTGCTGGCCCTGTTCGGCTGGGCGGGGCTGGTCGCCGTCGCGGTGTGCCTGTCGCGGACGCTCTGGGAGTTCCTCGGGCGGGGTGTGCGCGCGGTGTGGCGGGGGCTCGGGCCGTGGGAGGCGGGTCGCCTGGATCCGCGCCTGTCCGGGGCCGCCGGCCCGGAGCCCGCGCAACCCGCCTACTGGCGGCGGCAGTCGTGGGCCGACGCGGTGTCCGCCGGCCGGGACGGCATGCGGATGCTGTGGCGCGGGTTCACCGACCCGTGGCTGGACCGGATCGTGCGGAACCTGTTCCGCGGCCGGCGTCCCGGGGGCCGGTGGGTGCGGCTGCCGCTGGGCCGGTTCCTGCTGGCCACGCTGATCGCTCCCGGTACGGCGGCGGGCGCGCTGACCGGTGCGGTGCTCGCCACCCTGCTGCTGGGCTGGGCCCTGCTCGTCCAGGCGCTGCTGCTGGGGCTGGTGTGGCTCGGCTGGGCGGCGGGCGTGCCCCTGCTGCGCGGGATGGAGCGGGGCTGGGCGCTGCTGCGGGGCCTGCGCGTGACCTGCCCCCACCCGGGCTGTTACGCGCCGGTGCCGCTGGCCGTGCACCACTGCCCCAACTGCCCGTCCCGCCACGCCGAACTGCGGCCGGGGCGGTACGGCGTCCTGTGGCACGTGTGCGGCTGCGGGCACCGGCTGCCGGCCACCCGGCTCACCGGGCGGGGCAGGCTGTCCGCGCTGTGCCCGAGCTGCGAGCAGATCCTGCCGGAGGCGGTGGCCACCACCCGGGTGGTGCACACCCCGCTGGTCGGCGGCACCTCCTCCGGCAAGACGATGCTGATGGCGGCCATGGTCGAGGGGCTGCTGGCCTGGGCCCGGGAGGGCGAACTCCGCGTCGAGTACGCCTCCGACGCCGACCGGCGCTCACACTCCGGGGTCAACCAGCAGCTGAACCGGACGGGTTGGGCGCACGCCACGACCGGCGGCCCGCCGCGCGCCCTGATGCTCACTGTCTCGCGGGGGCGGCGGCGCCGGCTGCTGTACCTGTACGACCCGATGGGCGAGTCGGTGAGCGACGCCGAACGGGTGCGGGCGCAGCGGTACCTGGCGCACGCGGACGGGGTCGTCCTGGTCGCCGACGTGCTCGCCGATCCCGCCGTACGCGGCCGGCTCGGCCCGGCGGACACCGAGCGGGCGAAGCCGGCGCGGCCCTCGGCGCAGGGTCCGCGGGAGACGTACGAGCGGCTGACCGGCGAGCTGGCCGCGCTGACCGGACGCCGGCGCCGGCTGCCGGTGGCCGCGGTCGTCACCAAGCGGGACGTGCTGGACCGGCTGACCTCGCTGCCGGTGCCCGGCAGCCCGATCGACGCGTGGCTCGGTGACATCGGCCTGGGCGCGCTGGTGCGGGCCCTCGGCCATGACTTCCGGGCGGCCCGCTACTGGGCGATCAGCGCGCACGCGGCCACCGGCACCGGGCCGCTGGAGAGCGAGCAGCGCCGGGCCGCCGAACCGGTGCTGTGGCTGCTCGCGGCCTCCGGCCTGCGCACCGGCCCGCTGACCGGGCAGGCCGGGCGTGGCGCCGGACGGGTGCCGTGGCCGCGGCGGCGGCCGGACGACGACAGGGAAGGCAGGTACAGCCCGGCATGAACCACGTGACCCCGCCCGTCGGCCGGGCCCGGCGGGTGATGGCGGGACTGTTCGCCGCCGCCCTGCTCCTGGCGGCGGCGAGCCTGGCCTGCGGGGCCTGGCTGCTGCTGCCCCGACTGTGACAACCCCCTTCACCCGAAAGGAATCGCGGCGTGAGTGACATTCCCGGCGGGCCGATGGCCAACCGGCCGGTCCACTTCATCTGGCTGCTCGACTGCTCGTACTCGATGCAGGGCGAGAAGATCGCCAAGCTCAACTACGCGATCAGAGAGGCCGTTCCGGAGATGCGGTCGGTGGCCCACGACAACCCCGCGGCACAACTGCTGCTGCGCACGGTCACCTTCTCCACCACCGCGCAGTGGCACCACCAGACACCGGTCCCGGTGGACGACTTCACCTGGCAGGACGTCCAGGTCGACGGCATGACCAACCTCGGTGAGGCGCTGCACCTGGTGGCGCGCGAGCTGCAGACCCCGCCGATGCCGCAGCGGGCGCTGAAACCGGTGCTGGCTCTGGTGTCGGACGGCGTGCCCACCGACGACTGGAAGGCGGGCCTGAAGGCCGTGGACGCCTCCCCCTGGGGCCGCAAGGCGGTCCGGGTGGCGATCGCGATCGGCGCGGACGCGGACCGCGGGGTGCTCCAGGAGTTCCTCGGCAACCCGGAACTTCAGCCGCTGGACGCCAACAGTCCCAAGCAGCTGGCCGCGGCGATCCGGTGGGCGTCGACGGCGGCCGTGAAGGCCGCCTCCCAGCCGGTCGCCGGCGACGGCTCCGGGGTGACCATGGCGAAGCAGCCGTACGCGCCGCCGGTGCTGGACGACGACGATGACGACGACGTGTGGTGACGCTCGGGGTGCGACGGTGGGAGACGCTGGCCGACAGCGTCCAGGGCGTGGGCAAGCGCCGCAACCAGGACTGGTACGCCTGCCAGGGCACCGGGTCCGGGGCGGATCCGCTGGTCCTGGCCGTGGCCGACGGGCACGGCTCGGCGGTGCACGCGCGCAGCGCGCTGGGCGCGCGGTTCGCGGTGGACCGGTTCCTTGCGCTGGCGGCCGGGTTCGGGCGGGCGGCCCACGACTGCCATGAGCCGGGGCGGCTCGCCCGGCTGATGACCTATGCCCGGGACGACTTCCCGCGGGCCCTGGTGCACGAGTGGCGCCAGGAGGCCCTCGGCCACTGGGACCGGAACCGGCCGGTGGTGGAGGAGGCCGCCCGGGAGCCGGCGCCCGAGGAGAAGCTGGTGCTGTACGGCACCACGCTGATCGGCGCGGTGATCACGCCGTGGCTGTTCGTGGCCTGGCAGATCGGCGACGGGGACCTCGCGGTGATCGAGCACGACGGCGCACTGAGCCGGCCACTCGCGCCCGCCGTGGAGGACCTGGGCGACGAGACCGAGTCGCTGTGCGGGCGGGAGGCGTGGCGGGCGATGCGGATGCACTGGGCGCCGGTGTTCGAGGAGTCGCGTGCGCCGCGGCTGGTCGTGCTCTCCACGGACGGCCTGTCGAAGAGCTTCGCCTCGGGGGACGGGTACCGCGAGTTCGTCACGGGGCTGGCGGGACGGCTCGCCGGGGAGGGCAGCGCGGGCGTCCGCGCTGCCCTGCCGGACTGGCTCGCCCAGGCCTCCCGCTACTCCGGCGACGACACGACCCTGGCGGCGGCGGTACGGCCACCGGACACCTCGGCCGCCGAAAACACCTCGGACCCGGCGGACTGCTCGGGCCCCGCGGATGCCTCGGCCGCCGAGCACGCCTCGTGCCCGGCGGACGGCTCGGGCGTTGCGGACGCCTCAGGCCCCGCGGACCACTCAGGCCCGGCGGAGGCCTTGGTACCGGTGAGCACCGAGGGCCCGGCGGACGCCGAACGCCCGGGGGACGCCGGAGGCACAGCGCACACCGCAAGCACAGCAGGGGCCGAAACTCCGGCGGACGCCGAGGACCCGGCAGACGCCCGAGCGGCCTGCACGCCCGCCGGCACCCCCGCGGCCCCCGGCGCGACGGACGCACACACACCACCCGGCCCGGCCGGCGGCGAGGTGGACACGGAAGGGACAACGGAGACGTAGATGAGCGGCATGCTCGATGGCGGGGCGCACCTCGCGGCGGAGAACGGTGACGACGTCGAGATCCTCGGCTTCCTCGGTGCGGGCGGCCAGGGGGAGGTGTACCGGGTCCGCACGCCGGACGGGGAGCGGGCCCTGAAGTGGTACTACCCGACCTGCGCGACCGCGGAGCAGGAGGCGATCGTACGGGAGCTGGTGACCCGGGACTTCGCCGACGACCGGTTCCTGTGGCCGGAGGCCTTCGTGCCGGCGCACCACGGCTCGTTCGGCTATCTGATGGGGCTGCGCCCGGACCGCTACAAGGGTCTTCCGGCGCTGTTCCGGCGGCAGTTGCGCACCAGCCCGCGCGCGCTGCTGACGGCCTGCCTGTACACGGTGGAGGCGTACCAGGCGCTGCACTCGCGGGGCATCGCCTACCGGGACATCTCCTGGGGCAACATCTTCTTCGACCCGGACACCGGTGACGTCCTGGTGTGCGACAACGACAACGCGGTGGTGGAGGGCGACGTCAGCGGCATCTCGGGGACCATGGAGTTCATGGCGCCGGAGCTGGTGCGCGGGGACCCGGGTGCGCGCCCGGGCACCCAGTCCGATCTGCACTCGCTCGCCGTCCTGCTGTTCATGCTGCTCATGAACCACCACCCGCTCAAGGGACGGCGGGAGTTGGGTATCCACTGTCTGGACGAGGCGGCGGAGCGCAAGCTGTACGGCAAGAGTCCGCTGTTCGTGTTCGACCCGGCGGACGACGCGAACGCGCCCGACCCGATGGAGCACGTGACGGTGCTGGCCACCTGGGACGCGGCGGCGGAGAAGCTGCGGGAGCTGTTCCGGCGGTCGTTCACGACCGGGCTGCGCGATCCGGCGGCGCGGGTACGGGAGTCGGAGTGGCGGGACGCGCTGCGGGCGGTGCTGGACGCGGTGGTCGAGTGTGCCGCGTGCGGGCGGCAGAACATGACCGAGCCGGGTGAGAACCCGCCGCCGCGGGACTGCTGGGGGTGCAAGGCGCGGCTGGTGCTGCCGCCGCGGCTGACGGTGACCACTCCCCCGCCCCGCACCGAGCACCACATCCGGCTGCGCCGGGCCGCCCGGGTGCAGGCGCACCATCTGCTTCCGGAGCCGACCCGGCACGACTGTTCCGATGCGGCGCTCGTGGCGGAGCTGGTCGAACACCCGAAGAAGCCGGGGCGGTTCGGGCTCGCCAACCGCTCGGGGCAGACCTGGACGGGCACCCGCTCGGACGGCACCGTGCAGCAGGTCGAGCCCGGTCAGACGGTGCCGCTGCGGTCGGGGCTCGACCTTGACCTGGGCGGCGGGGTACGGGCGGTGGTGCGGGCGCGCTAGTCATGGGGCCCCGTGGCGGCGGGGCCCCGGCGGCTCACAGCCCGAGGGCGTTCGTGAGCTGCTGGGTGAAGACGAGACTGCCGGTGCCGGCCGCCGCGCCGATGGCGATCGTCTCCAGCGCGGAGCGGATCCGGCCCCGGTTCGGCGGCAGGCCGTCCTCGGCGGACTCCTCGAACTGGGCCTGGATGATCTCTCCCTGCGGTACGAGGTTCGGGTACTCGGCGTGCAGGGCCTCGGTGAGCCCGTCCGCGAGCTGCATGAGGGTCGCGAGGTCCGGGGCGGCGTGGTTGATGTGGATGTGGTTGTAATCGCCGAAGTTGGCCGGACCGTTGACGTTTCCGAAGTTGTAGGTGCTCATGGCCTGTCCTAGCTTTCGGGGCCGGCGGCTCACCTCCTCGCTGGAGGAGCCGTCGGATGGCTGGGGGTTACGGATTCGGCGCGGGCGGTCCGGATCCCGCGGGTCCGGGGCCGCCCTGGGCGCCCGGGACTCCTTGGGGTCCGGGCCCCTGCTGCCCGCCCAGGAGGATCGTCCCGTGCGCGCCGAAGTTGCTGGGGCCGCTGACGTTACCGATGTTGTACGTCTGCGTGTTGATGACCTGTACGGCCTTGTCGAAGGAGCTGGTGTCGATGTTGTGGTCGCGCAGAAACCGTTCCGTGGCGGTCAGCACGCCCTGTTGGAGCCGGAACAGGAAGTCCTTCGCGTCGGTGCGGTCGGTGTAGCCGGCCTCGTCCCATGCGCCGAGGTCCTCGCGCAGGCTGCCGGTGGCGCCGTAGTCGTGGCGCACGTGCTGTTTGGTGATCGCGCGGCGGGCCTTGACCAGCACCTTTTCCCGGTCGCGTTGCCAGCGGCGGCGCCGGAGCAGGCGGCCGAGGGCACCGCGCAGCTCGGGGCCGGTGCGGCGGGTGGCGTAGCGCACGAGGTCCCACCAGCGTTCGAACGGCGCCACCGGCAGGCGGTCGACGCGGTAGAAGCGGCCGTCCAGGGGCGGTATGGCGTAGGCGGCCACCTCCCAACTGAGGCTGGGCGGGTGGAGGATGGCCCGCAGATACATGGAGACGACGAGCCGGCCGCCCTCGCCGATGCGTTCCAGGCACAGGTGGGTGCGCATGCCGGCGCCCGGTGTCCGCAGCCCGGCCTGGACGAACCGGCTGGGGATGTGGGCGCGGGGCCGCCGGGTCGGATCGGGGACCAGCTCGGGTATGAGGTGGGCGTTGCTGCCGAGGACGTAGAGCCGGTTCCTGGCGCGCAGTCCCTGCAGGCCGGAGATGCCCTCCATCTGGCGTGCCACGTAGGTGTGCAGGTCTATGACGTCGAAGGGGAGCAGCGGGAGTTGGCCGCCGCCGGGGGCGTCGGCGGGTCTGCTGATGTCGATGGGCTGCCAGACGACCTCCTTGATCATTTGGCCGCTGCCGACGAACGGCTTGGTGTAGGCGGCCTCGTCGGCGTACGGCAGGACATTGGCGCGTTTCAGCTCGTGCAGCGCCGCCTCGGCGGCGGGCTCCACCGGGGGTGCCGTCTGCTCGGGTTTCTCCGTGGCGAGGAACACCTCCCGTGCCGTGTCGCGGCTACGGGCCTCCTTGTGCCGGACGAGCGCCCAGGCGATGACACCGGCGCCGAGAGGGCCGAAAATCGCCACCCATCCGAGTGACCGGTATCCGTTGACCAGCCCCCAGAGCCCGCCGAGGAGGGTGAGGGGGACGGCCACCTGGAGGCAGGCCAGCCGGCGGTCGAGGGCCTCGCGGCGGCGGGTGGCCACGCGCGCGTGGCGGGCGAGGGCGACGAAGTTGATGCCGAGGCTCAGTCCGAGGGCATTCAGCCGGTCGCCGGTGAGGACCCGGTCGACGTACAGGGCGAAGTCGTCGTCGAGGTGCACCGAGGCGCTCAGGCGCCGGGTCACTCCGTCCTTGCGGTACTGCGGCAATGACGGCAATGGTCTGCCGGTCACACTCATCCGTCCGTCCCCCTCAGGCCTTCCGCGCGCTTCACCCTAGGGACAACCCTGGGGATTTGTCGCGTGGTTCGGTGAGGCGGGGTGCGGGGGGCGGGCGTGTGGTATCGGCCGCCGCGGTCCGGCGCTCCCCTGTGACGTCGGGCCGCGACGGCTCTTCTCTCTGCGCCGGTCGGGGCAGCCGTGTCACACGTGCGGTGCGACGGGTGCGCCGCAGGGGCGCTTATCGGCCAATCTTTCCCCGGATCAGTCGAACCGGAGGGCGCCGGTGCGGGTGCGCTTCAGTTCGAAGAAGTCCGGGTGCCGGGCCAGCACCCGGAAGCTGTCGAAGAGTTCGGCCGCCTCGGCGCCGCGCGGGACGGCACGCAGTACGGGGCCGAACCACACGGTGCCGTCGACGTGGAGGGTGGGGGTGCCGACGTAGCCGCCGGCCTCCGGCTCGGCGCCGGCTGCGTGGCTACGTCGGACGGCGTCGTCGTACGCCGGGTCGTGGGCAGCGGCGGACAGGGCGGCGGGGAGCCCGAGTTCGGCCAGCGACTCGGTGATCACCGCGTCGAAGTCCTCGACACCCTGTTCGTGGATGCGGGTGCCGAAGGCGGTGTACAGCTCGCGCAGCACTTTCTCCCCGTGCCGTTCGGCGGCGGCCACGGCGACCCGCACCGGGCCGATCGATCGGTCCACCAGATCCCGGTACCAGTCGGGGAGTTCGCTCCCGGTGTTGTGCAGATACAGGCTCATCGCCCGGAACCGGAGGTCGAGCGGGCGCAGGCGCTCGACCTCCAGCAGCCAGCGGGAGGTGATCCAGGCGAAGGGGCAGGCCGGGTCGAAGAAGAAATCGACCCGGATCGGGGCGGCTGTGGTGGTGCCGGTGCTGCTGTGCGTCATGACGGCGACGCTAGTGCGCCGGTGGGCCCGAGTCCCGGCCCAATCCTCACCCGTTCCACTGGCCCAATGCGCATGTCACCGAACGGGTTCCACTACGCCGAGCACGGCTGCGAGCAGACGTTGCGGCAAGGCCACGAGGTCGATCCGGGTGAGGCCGGCGTCGTCAGCGACGTGAGACGCCGAACGGGCCGGACGTTCAACCTCCGTGCCGTACGGCCTCGTCGGCCAGCCGGACGAGGTCGGCGACCGGGAGTGAGCCGGCCACCCGGTGCTCCCGCGCGAACCGGTTCGCGAGGCGCTGCAGCAGGTCGTTCAGCGGGGTCGGGACCCCGTGCAGCCGGCCGAGCAGGACGATCTCGCCGTTGAGGTAGTCCGCCTCGATGGTGCCGGTGCCCCGGACGAGGGACTGCCAGGAGGAGCCGCCGCCGCGCGGGGTGCCGTCGAGCGGGACGAGGGTGACCTTGTCGCCCCGTGCCGCCTGCTGTTCCGCCGCGCTCGCGTAGGGGATCCCGGCGGCGTCGAGCACGGCCTCCCCCTCGGCCCGGACGCGCGCGAGCAGGGCCTGGGCCTCCGCGCCGGCCACGGGTCCGCTGACCGCTTCGAGGGCGTTGCCGAGGTTGGCGAGCAGCTTGGCGTACTGCCAGCGGGCGACGTCGGGCACGACCGGCGCCTCGAAGTGGGCGTCCGCGAGGTCGGCGGCGATCCGGCGGGCGGTGTCGTCGGCGCCGTGCGGGCTGCGGCCGAGGTGGAGGACGCCGGTGAGCGGGGTGCCGGCGGCGGAGACGACGCCGGGTTCCACGAAGGTGGAGGGCAGCCAGACGCAGACGCCGTAGACGTGCCGGAAGCGGCGCAGGGCGAGCCGGTTGCTCTCCACGCCGTTCTGGAGGCAGACGAGCGGCAGGAGTTCGGCCGCCGTGCCGCCGCCGGCGACGGGGACGTCGGCCCAGGTCTCCAGGGCGGTCACGGTGTCCTGGGTCTTCACGGCGAGGACGAGGACGTCGTCGGCGCGCAGTTCGCCGAGTGGGCCGGGCCCGTCGACGGCGGGCAGCCGGTGTGTCGACTCGCCCTCGGGAACGCGCAGTCGCAGTCCGTGCTCGCGGAGGGCGGCCAGGTGCGGGCCGCGGGCGACCAGGACGACCTCGCCCCCGGCCTGGGCCAGCCGGCCGCCGACGGTGCCGCCGACGGCTCCCGCCCCGATGATGACGTAGCGCATGCCGAGAGCCTCGCACACGCGGTCGGACCGCGCCGCGATCCGGTGCCCGAACCGGCTTGCCGCACCCGGCGTACGGGGGCATGGTGCGGCCGTCGTGCCCCGTGGGGGCGGGCACGACGGCCGTGCCCGCGTGCAGGGCGGGCTGGGCGGGCTGGGCGGGCTGGGCGGGCTGGGCGGGCTGGGCGGGCTGGGCGGGCTGGGCGGGCTGGGCGGGCTGGGCGGGCTGGGCGGAACTCTGGCCGATCGGCCGGGGCCCGGGCAACTCTCCACACAGCCGTGACTTGTTCAACAAAGTTTCATGACCCTGAGCCGCGCCCCCGAGAACCGGCGATAGATGTAAGGGGCCGCCGTCCTCCCCGGCGATGATCCGGACCCCGCGCACTTCACCGGGCAGTACGACGAGTCGCCTTTACCCAGCCCCTACTGTCGAACCGGAGCAAGCACAGAGGTGACGGCAGGGGGCCGTCACCGCACACGAGGGGGCAGACCCGTCATGGGGAACACAGAGGTGCGGGTCCGGGGGCTGGCCGCCCGCGCCGGCGGCTGGAGCGCCCGGCACCGCTGGGCGGCCGTCGGCATATGGGTGCTGTTCGTCGTCCTGACGATGGGGCTCGGCTCGGCGGCGGGCCGGGTCGACGTCGACCAGAGCGACCAGCTCAAGGGCGAGACGCACACCGCCGCACGGATCATCGACGACGCCGGGATCGAGGAGCCCGCCTCGGAGACCGTCCTGATCCAGGCGAAGGACGGCTCGGTCAAGGCCACCGACGGCGCGTTCCGCGCGGCCGTCGCCGACGTCGTCGAGGCGGTGGAGGGCACGGGGAAGGTCACCGGCGTGACCTCGCCGTACGACACGCGCACCGTGTCCCGGGACGGCCGCAGCGCGCTGGTCCAGTTCGACCTGCGCGGAGACGCGGAGACGGCCGCCGACCGGATCGAGCCGGTGCTGAAGGCCGTCGCCGGGGTGCAGAAGAAGCACCGCGCGCTGCAGATCGAGGAGATCGGCGGCGCCAGCATGCAGAAGCAGTACAAGGACGCCTTCGGGAACGACTTCCAGCAGGCCGAGTACTCGGCGGTGCCGGTGGCCCTCGGCATCCTGCTGATCGCGTTCGGCGCGCTGGTGGCCGCGCTGCTGCCGGTGGCCCTCGCGATCACCGCGATCATGGCGACGATGGGTCTGATGGGCCTGGTCAGCCATCTCCAGCCGATGAGCGACACCGCCAACTCCGTGATGCTGCTGGTCGGTATGGCCGTCGGCGTCGACTATTGCCTGTTCTACCTCCGCCGTGAGCGCGAGGAGCGGGCGGCCGGCCGCGATGCGGGCACCGCCCTCAGGATCGCCGCCGCGACCAGCGGCCGGGCGATCATCGTCTCCGGTGTCACGGTGTGCGTGGCGATGGCGGGCATGCTGTTCACCGGACTCGCCGAGTTCGAGGCGATGGGCCTGGCCTCGCTGATGGTGGTGGCGGTCGCCATGGTCGGATCGGTGACCGTGCTGCCCGCGCTGCTCTCCCTGCTCGGCGAGCGGGTCGAGAAGGGCCGTATCCCGTTCCTGAGCCGCCGCAAGCGCAAGGGGAACGGGGACAGCCGCTTCTGGTCGGCCGTGCTGCGGGGCGTGCTGGCCCGGCCGCTGGTCTCGGTCGTCGTCGCGGCCGGTGCGCTCCTCGCGGTCGCCGCGCCCGCACTCGGCATGAAGACCCAGCAGCTCACGCTGGACCAGGAGTTCGGCGACTCGCTGCCCATCGTGCAGACGTACAACCGCATCAACGACGCCTTCCCGGGCGGCAGCGAACCGGCTCAGGTCGTCGTCAAGGCCAGGGACATCAACGCCCCCGAGGTCCGGCAGGCGCTGGCCGACTTCAGGAAGCAGGCGATCGCCTCGGGCGCCTCGCGCGGCCCGGTCGACGTCAAGCTGTACGACGCGCAGAACGTCGCCCTGGTCTCCGTGCCGCTGGTCGGCGGGTCCGACATGGACCAGGCGACGAAGAGCCTGGAGAAGCTGCGCGACGAGGTGCGGCCCGCCACCCTCGGCAAGGCGGACGGGGTGCAGGCACCGGTCACCGGTCAGGTCGCGGGCAACCACGACTTCAACGACCAGCTGATGGGCTCGGTCGTCCCGGTCTTCGTGTTCGTGGTCGTCTTCGCCTTCCTGCTGATGCTGCTGTCGTTCCGCTCGCTGACCGTCGCGATCACGTCGATCATGCTCAACCTGCTGTCGGTGGCCGCCGCGTACGGCATTCTCGTCGCCGTCTTCCAGCACGGCTGGGGTGCCTCGCTGGTGGGCGCGGAGGGCGTCGGCGCGATCGTCACCTGGCTGCCGCTGTTCCTCTTCGTGATCCTGTTCGGGCTGTCCATGGACTACCACGTGTTCGTGGTGTCCCGGATCCGCGAGGCGCGGATGCGCGGCCGTACGACCGAGGACGCGATCCGGCACGGCGTGGTCACCACGGCCGGGGTCGTCACCAGCGCCGCGGTCATCATGGTCGCCGTGTTCGCGATCTTCGGCACGCTGTCCATGCAGTCCATGAAGCAGATGGGCGTGGGCCTGGCCGCGGCGGTCCTCATCGACGCCACCGTGATCCGCGGGGTACTCCTGCCGGCGGTGATGGCGCTGCTCGGCGAGCGCAACTGGTACCTGCCGAAGTGGCTGCACCGGCTGCCGGACCTCACCCACGACGAGGCGCCGGAGGCGGTCGCGATGCCGGTGCCGGACCGGGGCGAGCGGCTGACTGTCTGATTCCGCCCGTTGACACAGGGCCCGTCGGTTCCGGAGGGAACCGACGGGCCCTGTCCGTGCTCTCGATGTCCGGACAGACATGCCCGGCACGGGGGAGGAACCACATGGACAGGCGGATTCTGTTGAAAGGCGCGCTGGCCGTACCGGCCGCGGGGCTGCTGACCGCGGCACCCGCGCACGCGGCGGGCGCGGCGGCGCCGCCCGCGTTCGACGTGCTCGTCGGAGACGTCGTCTCGGGAAGGATCTTTCTCTTCGACCGCAACAAGCCGTTCACCGACGCCAACATCAAGTGGCAGCTGAACCCGGTGGGTTCGGGTGCCCCGATGGAGCACCGCTTCCGTGACACGAGCGGCGACGGCCAGATCCTGCTCGCCGTCACCGGCACCCCGAACAGCGGGGCGGCGAGCATCTACCGGCGCCGGGACAAGAAGCTGCTGTGGTCCGCGAACATCCCCAACTATCCACACGCCATCGAGCGGGCCCGGGGCACCGGCGTGGTCGTGGTGGCGGGCCGCAGCAAGGGCCCGGGCGGCGGCGACGCCAAGGGCGGCAGCCTGCACGTCTTCCGGCCCACGAACAGCCACGGCAGCTCGCTGGTCAGCGCGGGCGCCCCGATCCCCTTCCCGCAGGCGCACGGCCTGCTGTGGGACCCGCAGTCCGAGCGGATGTGGGCGGCCGGCGGCTCGGTGCTGAAGGCGTACCGGATCGTGACGACGGCGAGCTCGGCCCAGCTGGTGGAGGACACCGACCGCCGGCTCACCGGCTTCCACCACCCGCACGACCTCCAGCCGGACCACCAGCACCCGGGCCGGCTCCTGGTCACCGACACCAACGGCGTCTACACGGTCGACAAGTCGACGATGAAGCGGACGACCCTGCACACCCGCAAGCTCGTCAAGTCGTACGTGCACCACTCCTCCGGCGAGCAGATGTGGACGGGCGCGGTGGCGGGCGGCAACGCCTTCGGCACGAAGTACGTCCACTTCAACGTGAGCGGGGTGGCCCGGGCCCGGGAGGGGGCCGTGATCTACAAGGCCCGGCTCGACACCACGGCCTACCTCTGACGGTCGCCTACCGCCGGCCGCGGCCGGGCAGTTCGGCCTCGATGAGGTCGGCCGCCCGCCGGGTGCCGCCCTCCCGGACCGTCTCCGCCTGCACCTCCTTCAGCCGGCGCGCCACCTCCGGGTCGTCCACCAGGGCGAGGGCGGCCTCGCGGAGGCGCTCGGCGGTGGCCTCCTCGACGGGCAGGTGCCGGGCGACACCGAGCCCCTGGAGCATGTCGGCGTTGCCGAACTGGTCGACGGCCTGCGGCACGGCGATCATCGGCGTGGCGGTGACCAGGCCCTCCTGGCTGCCGCCGGCGCCCGCGTGCGTGACGAACAGGTCGGCCTGCCGCAGGATCGCCAACTGCGGTACCCAGCTGTGCACTTCGACGTTCGCCGGTACGTCGCCCAGCTCGGCGCGGGTCACGTGCCGGCCGACCTGGAGAACGGTGTGCCAGCCGGGCAGGTCGGCGAAGGCGCGCACGCACGCGCGGTAGAAGTCGGGCCGCTTGGTGAAGGCCGAGCCGAGGGAGACCAGCACGACCTTCTCCGCGTCCGCGGGCCGCTGCCAGTCGCCCTGGTCGGCGCGGTCACCCTGACAGGCGCCGACGAAGGTGTGGACATGTTCGTCGACCCGGTCGGCGTGCGGCTGGAGCGCCTTCGGGATGAGCACCAGGGAGCGCTCCGGGCGGCCGACGAAGGGGTCCGGGTGGCGGGTGATGCCGTTCTCCGCCAGCCACGCCTCGAACCGGGCGTAGTACGCCCGTCCGCGCTCGGTCTGCCGCGGCTCCCGCCACATCGGCTCGGCGACCTCCTCCTCGTAGCCCTCCCAGGCGACGAGGTTCGGGGAGAGGGAGATCGCCGGGACGCCCCAGCGGTGGGCGAGGACGCGGGCCGGGTAGGAGGCGATGTCGTGCAGGACGAGGTCGGGTGTGTCGTCGGCGTAGGCCGCGAGGAGCTGCGGGAGCGCCTGGATCGCGTCGGCCAGGAACGGCTCCACGTTGTCCAGCAGGGTGGTCCCCCAGGCGTCGGGGTCGGCGTCGGGTCCGGGCAGGGTGGAGGTGTAGGGCACGGGCCGGGCACCGGTGGCGGCCACCTTGTCGGCCAAGGCCGGCGGGATGGCATACGTGACCCGGTGGCCCCGGGCGACGAGCTCCCGGATCACCTCCAGGCTGGGGTTCACATGGCCGTGCGCGGCGATGGAGAACATGGCGATATGAGCAGGACTGGTCATGACCCGAGGTTAAGCGAGACGAGACGTCTCGTCCAATCAATTGCGTGTCCGGTCAGCGCTGGTAGCGGGCCAGGACCAGATTGCCGTCGCGCTCCAGGCGCTTGCGCAGTTCGTCCAGGCCGATCGAGCCGGTGAAGTACTCCTGGAAGGCCGGGGTGGCCACCTTGTCCTTCCACTCCGGGTAGCCGCGCACGGACTGGGCGGGCGCGGGCCGGAGGTGGGCGGCCAGGGCGGTGCCGGTGGCCCAGCCGTACCGGGCGGTGTGCAGGGCGGGGTCGCGCAGGGCCCGTGTGCCGGTGGGCAGCATCCAGTCGCCGAGAGCGAGGCGGACCATGTTCGGCGGCCGCAGCAGGAAGTCGATGAACGCGACCGCCGCCTTCTTGTGCGGGCAGTCGGCGGAGACGGACAGGGTCTGCGGGCTGACGCCCTGGGTGAGCCCGTCGGCGCCCGCCGGGGCCGGCAGCACCTCCCAGTGGAAGCCCTCGGGGGCCTGCTGCACGATCTGCTGGCGGTAGGAGAAGCCGAGCGGGACCATCGCGTACCGGCCACCGAAAAAGCCGGGCAGGGTGTCCGAGCCGCCGCTGCCGAGGGTCGAGGCGGGCGCGCTGCGGTCGGTGACGACCTGGTCGTGGACGGTGCGGGGCACGACCGCGTCGCCGTCGGTGAAGCGCACGGTGACCTTGCCGTCCGCGCCCCGGTGGAAGAGCCGTCCGCCCGCCGACAGGGACAGGTTGAGCGTGGCCGAGACGGGCTCCTTCAACGGCCAGGCCACGCCGTACCTGCCGGGCCCGCCGAGCCGCTTGGCCACCTGCCGGAACTCCGCCCAGCTCCACGGGTGTTCGGGGGTCGGCCGGCGCACCTTCGCCGCGCGGAGCCGGTCGGTGTCGGCGATCAGCACCCGGGGTTCCTGGAGGAACGGCACACCGTACACACCGCGCCCGAACGTGACCGCGTCCCAACTGCCGCGGGGGATGTCGGACCTGAGCCGGGGCGGGAGCAGTCCGGTCAGGTCGGCGAGGTAGCCGCCGTAGGCGAAGTCGGCGAGGTCGTCGGACGCGTCGTGGATGACGTCCGGGGCCTCGCCGCCCTCGAAGGAGGTGAGCAGCTGGTCGTGCACTCCGTCCCAACTTCCCTGGACATATTCGACCTTGACCTCCGGGTGGGTCGCGTTCCACTGCTCGACCAGCTCCTTGTTGGCGGCGACGGACCCCTGCTGCCAGGCCAGGGACTGGAAGCGCAGGGTGACCGGGCCGCCGCGGTGGCCCGGTGCCGAGCAGCCCGCGAGGAGCAGCAGGACCACGAGTGCCTTGGCGAGGGTGCGCATCAGCTCTTCACCGCCCCGGCCAGCAGGCCGCTGGTGATCCGCCGCTGGACGAGCGCGAAGACGGCCACGGAGGGCAGGGTGGCGAGGAACGCGGCCGCGGCCAGCGGGCCGAGGTCGGCCACGCCCTCCGCGCCGATGAAGTGGGTGAGGACGACCGGGAGGGTCTGCTTCCCCGGGCTCTTGAGCAGCACCAGCGCGAAGAAGAACTCGTTCCACGCACTGACGAAGGCGAACAGGGCCGTCGCCGCGATACCGGGGGCGAGCAGCGGCGCCGTCACCGACACGAGCGTCCTCAGGCGCCCGGCCCCGTCGACGGCCGCCGCCTCCTCCAGCTCGGCGGGCACCGCCCGGACGTGGCCGGCGAGCATCCACAGCGCGAACGGCAGCGCCCACACCACGTACACCAGCACCAGTCCGGTCAGGGAGTCGATCAGCCGCAGGTTCTTCAGCACCAGGAACAGCGGGATGATCACCAGCACGAACGGGAACGCCTGGCTGACCACCACCCATCCGGTGGCGGCGCGGGCCAGCCGGGTGCGGTGCCGGGCCATGACGTAGGCCATCGGGGTGGCGAGCAGTACCGCGACGACGGCGGTCGCCAGCGCCACCAGCAGCGAGTTGGCGGCGGCGTGCGCCAGGGGTTGCTCCGCGAAGGCCTGCCGGACGTTGGCCACGGTGGGGTGGCGCGGGATCCAGGTGGGATGCGGACTGCCCAGCTCGCGCGGCGACTTGACCGCGGTGGACAGCAGCCACAGGAACGGGAAGGCCAGGAAGACGAGATAGGCCAGCAGGGCGGCGTACTGGCCGGCGCGGGCCGCGGGGCGGGTCCTCATGCGTCCTCACCGCCCCGCAGCCGGCCGGCCAGGAACACCGCGAGCAGCATCGAGACCACCGCGACCAGCACGCATCCCATCGCGGCCGCGTAGCCGAACTGACCGTAGCGGAAGGCTTCCTCGTACGCGAACAGCATGGGCAGCCGGGTCCTGCCGCCGGGCCCGCCGTTGGTCAGGACGTACACCAGGGCGAAGGAGTTGACGTTCCAGATCAGGTTGAGTGCGGTGATCGCCAGGGCCACCGGTCTGAGGGCGGGCCAGGTGACCGTGCGGAACCGGCGCCAGGCGCCGGCGCCGTCCACGGCCGCCGCCTCGTGCAGTTCGCGCGGGGTGTTCTGCAGGCCGGCGAGCAGGGCGACGGTGGTCTGCGGCATCCCCGCCCAGACGCCGACGACGATGACGGCGGGCAGGGCGGTGGCGAGGCCGCTCAGCCAGTCCCGGCCGTCGCCCAGGCCCAGGTCGCGCAGGGTTTCGTTGAGGACGCCGGCGTCCGGGTTGTAGACCAGGCGCCACATGATGCCGACGACGACCTCGGGCATGGCCCACGGGACGATCGCGAGCGCGCGGGCGAGCCAGCGCAGCCGTAACTCCTGGTCGAGCAGGAGAGCCAGGCCGAGGGCCAGCAGGAACTGGGGCACGGTGACGCCGGCCGCCCACACCAGCCCGATCCGGAACGACTCCCAGAACAGCGTGTCGTGCAGCAGGTCGCGGAAGTTGAGACCGCCGATCCACCGGGTGGCCGACGTCCGGCCGGACTGTGCGTCGGTGAACGCCAGCAGGATGCCGTACAGCAGCGGGCCCACGCTGAGCAGGAGGATCGGGATCAGGGCGGGCAGGACCAGGAACCAGGCGCCGCGACCGGAGAGGCGTCCGGTCGGCGGTCTTGCTTCGGCCACTGATGCCACGGAATCAGCCCCTTTGCCAGGTCTGGTTGGCGTGTTCATGGTCGTGAAGGCGTGGGACCTCGTCAAGGGACCGCGCACAGGGGCCGACCTGTACGAATGCGAGACTGTCCGCAGACCGGACACGCACGGCACGGGACGAACGACACCGGACGAGACGACACCGGACCGGCGGCACCGGACGAGACGACACCGGACGAACGGCACGGGACGACGACACGGAGGCGGACGATGGACGAGGCACGGGCGCGGGGCGTACTGGCCGCGGCGCGGGTGCTGCCCGGTCCGGCGCGGGACGTGCGGCTCCTCGCCCTCGGCGAGAACGCGGTGTTCGCCGCCGGCGACCTGGTCGTCAAGGTGGGCCGGGACGCCGAGCTGCTGGCACGCGCCCGGCGCGAACTGGACATCGCCGGCTGGCTGGAGGAGGCCGGCGTCCCCGCCGTGCGGGCCGCCGAGCGGAAGCCGCTGCTGGTCGAGGGACATCCGGTGACGGTGTGGCACCGGCTGCCCGAGCCGGTACGGCCGGCCGAGCCCCGGGATCTCGCCGGGCTGCTGCGGATCGTGCACGCCCTTCCCGCTCCGCCCTTCGCGTTGCCGCCCCGCGAGCTGCTGGGCGGTGTGGAGCGCTGGCTGCGGCTCGCGGGCGACGCGATCGACGCCGAGGACGCGGCCTATCTGCGGGCGCGCCGGGACGGCTTCGCGGCGGCCGCGGCCGCGCTGACGCCGCATCTGCCGCCGGGGCCGATCCACGGCGACGCGCTGCCCCGCAATGTGCATGTCGGCCCCGACGGCCCGGTCCTGGTCGACCTGGAGACCTTCTCCGCCGACCTGCGCGAGCACGACCTGGTGGTCATGGCCCTGTCCCGCGACCGCTACGGCCTGCCCGCCGCTGCCTACGACTCCTTCACCGAGGCCTACGGCTGGGACGTACGGGACTGGGAGGGCTGCACCGTCCTCCGCGGCGCCCGCGAGACAGCGAGCTGCGCCTGGGTGGCCCAGCACGCACCCACCAACCCCAAGGCCCTGACCGAGTTCGAACGCCGGGTGAGGTCCCTCCGGGAGGGGGACGAGACGGTGCGCTGGTATCCGTTCTGACGAACACACGGGGCCGACGGCCTTCCGTGGGTACCGGCGCCGGCCGGCGGCTCATCACGGGCGATGGGGTGGCCGGGCGGCGGCCTCTCGGCGCCCGGGAGTGACCGGGCGGCGGCCTCCAGGGCGTAGGGGTGACCGGGCCCGCAGCCTCTCGGGCGGGCGGGGTGGCCGGGAGGCGGTCAGTCGGCGGGTCGGTTTCGGGTGGCTGTCCCGTCGGTGCTGGCCGGTGCCGGTTTCCCGGTGTCCCTGTCCCGGATCGTGCGCGCCGCGGTGCGGAGTTCGGTGAGGACTCTGCGGACGGCGGCGCGGGCCGTGCGCTCGGGGCGGCACAGGACGTCGATGTGGCGTGTGGCCTGGACGCCGCTGAGCGGCCGGAGGACCAGCGCCGGGTGCGGGCGCATGGTCCATCGCGGCATCAGCGCGATGCCGCCCCCGGCGGCGACCGCCTCGGCCACCACCGCGAACTCGTTGATGCGGTGGGCCAGCCGGAGCCGCCGGCCGGCCGCCGCGGCGATGGCCTCGATGGTGGCCATGACCGGGAACCCGTCGTGCACGGTGATCCACGGCTGGTCGGCGACATCACGCGGCGTCACCCGCCGCTTGGCCGCGAGCGGATGCCCGGCCGGCATCGCCACGTCGAGCGGCTCGTGCAGCAGGGTGGTCACGGTCACCGTCCGCGGCCAGGGCGGGGCGTGGTCCAGGCGGTGGGCCAGGACCAGGTCGTACGCGCGGGTCAGCCGGGGGAAGTCCTCCTGCGGCACATCCTCGTCGGCGAGCGCCACCGTCGGCGCGTCCGGCCCGGCGAGGCCGCGCAGCAGCAGCGGGAAGAACGCCGCGCCCGCGCTGTGGAACGCCGCCAGCGACACTTCGCCGGCCGGCCTGGCCACGAACTCCTCGACCGCGTGCCGGGCCCGGGCCAGCGCCGACTCCACCTCGACCGCCGCGTCCGCCAACGCCTGCCCGGCGTCGGTGAGGACCAGGCGCCGCCCGTGCCGTTCGGTGAGCGGCACGGGCAGGGAGCGTTGCAGCAGCCGCAGCTGCTGCGAGATCGCCGACGGCGTCACCAGCAGCGCCTCGGCGACCGCGGTCACGCTGCCCAGTTCGCCCAGCTCCCGCAGGATCCTCAGCTGCCGTTCGTCCATCCGGTCAGTCTAGGGCGACGATGTAGTGCTGCTAAAAGATCGTTTAAGAAAGTGGTCCTGGGCTTCAGACACGTCGGCGGTGCACCGTTGGCGGGTGACCGACGCCCGCCGTACCGACGCGGTACTCCTCCTCGTCGCGCTCGTCTGGGGTTCCAGTTATCTCTCCGCCCAGACGGCCGCGGCCGCCCTGCCCGTCCTCCTCGTCCTGTTCGCGCGCTACGCCCTCGCCGCGCTGCCCTGTCTCGCTCTCGTCGCCGCCCGCGGCGGACCGCGTGGATGGACCCGCGACGAGATCCGCGCGGGGCTGCCGCTCGGGATCACCCAGGCCGCGGTCCTGGTCGTGGAGACGTACGGCGTCGCCCACACCACCGCCGCCAACGCGGGCCTGATCATCAGCCTCACCATCGTGCTCACCCCGCTCCTGGACCGGACCGGCCGCCGCGGCGGTCCGCCGCCCGCCTTCTTCGCCGCGGCCGCCGTATGCGTCCTGGCCGTCGGTCTGCTCATGTCCGGCAACGGCTTCCACGCGCCGCGCCTCGGAGACCTGCTCATGCTCGCCGCGGCCTGCGTCCGGGCGGCGCACGTCGCCCTCGTCGGGCGGCTCACCGCGGGCCGGGCGATCCGCCCGCTGCACCTGACGACGGTGCAGACCCTGGTCGGCACGGGGCTGTTCCTCCTCCCCGCCGCCCGCGACCTGCCGACCCTGACCCGGGCCGACGCGGCGACCTGGGCCCAGCTGGTCTACCTGGCCCTCTTCTGCAGCGTGTTCGCCTTCCTCGCCCAGACCTGGGCGGTGCAGCGCACCTCCGCCAGCCGGGCAAGCCTGCTGCTCGGCACCGAGCCGGTCTGGGCCGCGGCGGTGGGCATCGCCCTCGGCGGCGAACACCTCACACCGCTCACCGCCCTGGGCGCGGTCCTGATGGTCGCCGGCACCTACTGGGGCCAGGCCGTGGAACGTGCCCACCGGGCCGCCCGGCCCACCGCCGGCCCCGAGACCACCGGGCCGGCCGGGACGTTCGCGCCCGCCATGACCCCCGAGAGAAACGGAGAAGACGCCGCATGCCGGACCACGACACTTACCAACACCTGATCTCCCTGCTCGACGCCTCCCGCGTCGACTACCGCCTCATCGACCACGCGCCCGAGGGCGCCACCGAGGCCGTCAGCGCCCTGCGCGGCCATCCGATGGACCAAGCCGCGAAGTGCATCGTGCTACGGGTCAAGGTCGACCGCCGCACCACGCGTCACGTCCTCGCGGTGGTCCCCGGGGACCGGCGGGTGGACCTGGACGCCGTGCGTGCGCTGTTCGACGCCCGGTACGTCGGTTTCAGCGACGCCGCGACCGCCGAGCGGCTGGCCCGCTCGGTGCCCGGAACCGTGCTGCCGTTCAGCTTCGATCCCGAGCTGGAACTCGTCGCCGACCCGGACGTCGTCACCCAGCCGCGGCTGTACTTCAACGCCGCCCGGCTCGACCGCTCGCTGTGTCTCGCCGGCACCGACTACGCGCGGCTCGCCGGGCCGCGGGTGGCCCGCATCGCGAGCCCCGCGCCGGCCTGACCGACCGGCTCAGACCTTCTCCTGCGCCAGATCCGCGAGCTCGCGCAACGGCCACACCCCGTCGACCACCGCGTCCGTGTCCCCCTTGCGGCGCAGGAACGCCTGGAAGTCCGCCGCCCATTCGGCGTACCACTCGATCTGGCGGCGGTGCAGCTCCGCCGGGCCGAGGGCCGCGATCTTGGGATGGCGGCCGGCTATCGCGGCGGCGAGGCGGGCCGCGGCGAGCGCGTCGGCGGTGGCGTTGTGCGCCGCGTCGAGGACTATGCCGTACTCGGCGCAGACCGCTTCCAGATTGCGTTTGCCGCGGCGGTAGCGGTCGACCCAGCGGTCGATGGTGTACGGGTCGATGACCGGGGCGGGCCGGGCGCCGCCCAGCCGCTCGACCAGGGACGGCAGGCCGTGCCGGCGCAGCTCGGCCGAGAGCAGCGTGAGGTCGAAGGCCGCGTTGTACGCCACGACCGGGACGCCCGCCGTCCAGTAGGAGACCAGGACGTCCGCGATGGCGTCGGCCACCTGGTCGGCGGGGCGGCCCTCGGCCGCCGCGCGTTCGTTGCTGATGCCGTGCACCGCGACCGCGTCGGCCGGGATCTCCACGCCCGGATCGGCCAGCCACTCCCGGCGCCCCATGGGCTCACCGGCCCTGACCTCGATCACGGCCCCCGTGACGATGCGTGCCTCGCGCGGATCGGTCCCGGTGGTCTCCAGGTCGAAGCCGATCAGCAGCTCCCGGTGCCAGCCCATGGGCGGCCCCCCTTCTTGGTGGTGCTTTCCCCCAGTGGCCTCCACCATCGCACGCGGCACTGACAATCCGAGGACAGCGTTCCGCTTCCCTCGCGCAGCCGTTCAGGACACTGGGCGCGAATCCGCCCAAGCCAGCTCGAATTCCTCGCGGTATGTCGGAAAGAGTCCTGCTTCCGCCGCGTCATCCGACTTGACCAGCTTGCTGCCGTTACGCAGCACCAGGACCGGCGACTCCATTCCGCGCGCGCCGCGCAGATAGGACTGCACCACGGCGATGCCGTCGGCGCCGTCGCCGTCCACCAGGTAGGCGGTGAAGCGGGGCGTCTCGTCGTACACCTGGATCTGGAAGGCGCCCGGGTCGCGCAGCCGGGACCGCACCCGGCGCATGTGCAGGATGTTCATCTCGACCGAGCGGCTCAGTTCGCCCCGCTTCATCCCCAGTTCGCGTTCCCGGCGCTTGACCGAGCTGGAGGCCGGGTTGAGGAAGAGCAGCCGGACCCGGCACCCGGACTCGGCGAGCCGAAGCAGGCGCCGCCCGGAGAAGTTCTGCACCAGCAGGTTCAGGCCGATGCCGGTGGCGTCGAGCCGGCGGGCCCCGCCGAAGATGTCCTCGGCCGGGAACCGGCGCAGCAGCCGCACCCGGTCGGGATGGACGGCGACGACGTCGGCGTACCGGTCGCCGACCAGGTCCTCGACCGCGTCGACCGGCAGCCGGCGCGCCGAGGGCACGTCACCGCCCGCGCCGAGCATCTCCAGCAGCCGGGCCGAGGCCCGTTCGGCCTGCCCGAGGACCGCCTCGGACAGGGCCCGGTTGCGGGAGACGACGTTCCGGGTCACCTCCAACTCGTCCAGGGCGAGTTCGAGGTCCCGGCGCTCGTCGAAGTACGGCTCGAAGCACGGCCAGTGCTGCACCACCAGCTCGCGCAGCTGGGGCAGGGTGAGGAAGCTCAGCACGTTGTCGTCGGCCGGGTCGAGCAAGTAGCCCTTGCGACGGCTGACTTCGCGGACGGCGACGGCGCGCTGCACCCACTCCTGCCCGGCCGGGCCGGCCGCGGCCACCACCCACTCGTCGCCGTGGACGGGTTCGTAGACGGGCCGCAGCACGGCGGCCACGACCGAGCGCAGCCGCTGCTCGACGAGATTCAGCCAGATGTAGGCCCGGCCGGCCCGCTGGGCGCGGATGCGTACCTCGCGCCAGGCGTCGGCACCCCAGTCCAGCTCCGGGCCGATGGACCCAGCGTCCATCGGCCGGGCCAGGGACACCGCGCCGGGCGGGACGTCTGTGGAGTTTCCCTCGTGACCCTCGTCACCAGGAGGCAGCTCCAGCCCTCCCGAGCCCACCCGTGCACCGCCTTCCGCCACCCCGGGCCTCTCCCGTCTCAACGATCAAGGAAGGGTACTCCGCAAGCGGTCGGCGGTGCAGCCGGATGGACAGGTCGGTTTCCCGACCGCTTACCTCAACTGCGCCATTCCCAGTGGCCGTTCTGCCACGCCAGGTCCTTGGGAGTGAGCGGATTCATAGCCGTGACATCCCGCGGGGCGATGGAGAAGCCCTGCCAGTGCACCGGCATGGGCTGCTGGTCCTCGTCCCGGGCGATGTGGTGGAAGCCGACGTTCATCCAGACCACCGGGTGGGTGAGGGCCTGGCCGCCCACCCACTTGTCGACGGAGTTCGGGTGACTGCTCGGGCACTTGAGGTTCTGGCTCGCGAACAGCTCGCACGCGTTGTGCTCGGTCACGTACATGTCGTGCCGGGTGAAGCTGCGGCCCGGGTACTTGGTGGTGGGCCCCGGGACCAGTTCGTACGAACGGGCGTGCCCGTCCTTGTTCTTGCCGGTCGCGCTGACCACCCGCCACCAGCGGTAGGCCTTGTAGTCGCCCGCGAACTCCTTGTCGATCTTGGTCCGGGTGGTCTTGGCGGTCGGGCCCTCCTGCCGGCCGGTGGGGGCGCTGACGGTCGAGTCGTACTGTTCGACCTTCGTCCTGGACGAGCCGTCGAGACCGAAGTCGAGCCGCCAGAAGACGTTGTGACTGTGGCTGGTGGCGTAGTCCTTGGCGCCCTTGCCGATGGGCCAGCCGCGGCCGTCCTGGGCGTTGTAGTCCCCCCATGAGAGGCTGCCGGTCGCGCCGACGTTCATGTGGACGGTGCCGTCGTCCTGGAAGCGCCACTCGGTGATGTACTCGTACCAGCCCACCTGGTTGACCGTGTACACCAGGAGGTCCTTGCCCTGCTGCTGGTGGACCTTCTCGGTCGCGAAGTCGTGCATGCGGTAGGCGTGGCCACGCGAACGGGTGGTCGTGCACAGGCCCTTGACGTTCGGGTGGCGCGGGTCCCCGTCCGGGACCCGGACGGTCTTGATGGTGCCGCCGGGGCACTCGCCGGGCGCCAGCTCCTGGAGGTCCTGGCCGAAGCTCTCACCCGTCAGGTCGGAGTACTCGTGCTTCCCGTCGTCGTACGGGACGTGGATCTGGCCGAGTCTTGCGCTGTTGAGCACCTTGATCGGCTTGGCCTCGCCCTTGGGCTGATAGGAGACGTTCTCCAGGACGAGGCCGGCCTTGCCGTCGTAGTGCCAGCACATCCGCCAGGTCGTGCCGGTGGAGAGCTTCTGCTCGATCGTGTAGGCGGCGCTGCACCCGGGGGCGGCCGCGGGGGCGGTCTGCGGGCGGGCCGCGGCCGGGCCGGCGCTCAGCGTCGCGCCGGCGGCCAGCGCGGCCAGGGACAGTCCGACGGCCGCCTTCTTGCGGGCGGCACGGCTGACGGCTCGCGGCCGGGCGCCGCCGAGCAGGTACATGTCGGGCATGAAGAGATGACTCCCTTGCCGGAGGTACGGGTGTGAGAGGCGGGCGGCGGCCCGTCAGCCGCGGTCGAGAGCGGCGGCCTTGCGGGTGCTGAGGTCGATCACCAGGTCCCTGGTGTCGATCCACGGCCCGTTTTGGACCTTGGAGAACAGCCGCACGCACCGGTGTGCGCCGCAGTCGTCGAGCACCGCGGGCTGGGCGCCCGGCGCGGCCTGGTAGATCCCGCCGCTCAGTTCCAGTTGGTCCGGCGAGGTGAGTTCCTTGCCGGTGGCGTCCTTGTAGTCCGCCCTGAGGCCCGCGCCCAGCGGGCCGGCGATCAGGATCCGGGCCGCCTCGGCGCTCTCGGCACGGCTCGGCGGCGGCTGGACGCCGCGCTGGGTGCCGGTCCGCTCGACCTTGCCGGTCCTCAGGTTGACGATCTTGGTGACGAGTGTGTCGTTCGCGTAGTCGTAGTAGGTCACGTCGGCCCGCCGTGGCGCCTGCGGGTCGTCCGCCTCGTCGGCCTCGGGCTCGGCGAGGTCGACGCTGAGCCGCTGCGGCCCGCGCTCTCCTTCGACGTCCCGGCCCGTGGCCGAAAGCCGTCCGGTCGCGGCGATCTTCTCGACCTGCCTGATCTCGTGGTCGGTGAGCGGGTCGCGGCCGGTGCCCTGCTCCTCCTCGGCGGGCGCCTGCTCCACGACGCCGGGCGGTGCGGCATCCCGGTCCTGCCCGGCCTGCCGCGCGGCCCGCGTACCGCTGCCGGCCCCTCCGGAGTCGTCCGCGCCCGCCGTGCCCGGCAGCGTGACCGCGACCATGGCGGCGGTCCCCGCCGCCGCCAGCGCCGCACCGGTCAGTACTTTGCCCAGATGGCGGTGGACTTTCTCGCGCACATTTGCCCCCTACTCCCCCTGGTCCCCGGGAGTACGTGTCTGCCCCGCGTGTTCGGCGCACGGCGGGTACCAGAACCGCCGTGCGCACTGGTCACCGGATAAGAGGGCGGGTGAGCCACGGGAGGTTGCCTCACTTTCGGACGAGACTCGGGGCCAACGCGGCCCCTCGCGGACGGCACACCTGGGAGAGTCGTATCCATGCAGGTCTGGCCTGGAGAGGCGTATCCGCTCGGCGCCACCTACGACGGCGCCGGAACCAACTTCGCGGTCTTCACGGAGGCCGCGGACCGAGTAGAGCTGTGTCTGCTGCACGACGACGGCTCGGAGACGGCGGTGGAACTGCGCGAGAGCGACGCGTTCGTGCGGCACGCGTACCTGCCGGGTGTGATGCCCGGACAGCGGTACGGGTTCCGGGTGCACGGCCCGTACGACCCCGGGCGCGGGCTGCGCTGCAACTCGGCGAAGCTGCTGCTCGACCCGTACGCGAAGGCGATCAGCGGGTCGGTCCGGTGGGGGGAGGAGGTGTACGGCTACCACTTCGGCGCCCCGGACAGGCGCAACGACCTGGACTCGGCGCCGCACACCATGACCTCCGTGGTGATCAACCCGTACTTCGACTGGGGTGACGACCGCCCGCCGCGCACCGAGTACCACCACACGGTGATCTACGAGGCCCACGTCAAGGGGCTGACCATGCGTCACCCGGGGCTGCCGGAGGAGCTGCGGGGAACCTACGCGGGGCTCGCCCATCCGGCGATCATCGAACACCTGACCAAGCTCGGGGTGACGGCCCTGGAGCTGATGCCGGTACACCAGTTCGTGAACGACCACCGGCTGGTCGACATGGGGCTGAACAACTACTGGGGCTACAACACCATCGGCTTCTTCGCCCCGCACAACGCGTACGCCTCCTGGGGCGACCGCGGCCAGCAGGTGCTGGAGTTCAAGTCGGCGGTCCGCGCGCTGCACGAGGCCGGGATCGAGGTCATCCTGGACGTCGTCTACAACCACACCGCCGAGGGCAACCACCTGGGCCCGACGCTGTCCTTCAAGGGCATCGACAACCCGTCGTACTACCGGCTCACCGACGATCCGCGCTACTACATGGACACCACGGGCACCGGGAACTCGCTGCTCATGCGGTCTCCGCACGTCCTCCAGCTGATCATGGACTCGCTGCGGTACTGGGTCACCGAGATGCACGTCGACGGCTTCCGCTTCGACCTCGCGGCCACGCTGGCCCGGCAGTTCCACGAGGTGGACCGGCTGTCGTCGTTCTTCGACCTGGTGCAGCAGGACCCGGTGGTCTCCCAGGTGAAGCTGATCGCCGAACCGTGGGACGTGGGCGAGGGCGGCTACCAGGTGGGCAATTTCCCGCCGCTGTGGACCGAGTGGAACGGCAAGTACCGGGACACCGTGCGGGACCTGTGGCGCGGCGAGCCGCGCACGCTGGCCGAGTTCGCCTCCCGGCTCACCGGCTCCTCCGACCTCTACCAGGACGACGGCCGCCGCCCGCTGGCCTCCATCAACTTCGTGACCTGCCACGACGGCTTCACCCTGCGCGACCTCGTGTCGTACAACGACAAGCACAACCAGGCCAACGGCGAGGACAACCGGGACGGCGAGAGCCACAACCGGTCCTGGAACTGTGGGGCGGAGGGCGACACCGGCGACCCGGACGTGCTGAAGCTGCGCGACCGGCAGATGCGGAACTTCATCGCCACGCTGATGCTGTCCCAGGGCGTGCCGATGATCAGCCACGGCGACGAGTTCGCCCGCACCCAGCGCGGCAACAACAACGCCTACTGCCAGGACAACGACGTGTCGTGGGTGCGCTGGCCGGAGTCCCTGGAGAGCGACCTGCTGGAGTTCACGCGCGCGATGGTGTGGCTGCGCCGCGACCACCCGGTCCTCCGCCGGCGCCGCTTCTTCCACGGCCGGCCCGTGGAGGGCACCCACGACGAGCTGTCCGACATCGCCTGGTTCACGCCGGACGGCCGCGAGATGACCCAGCGGGACTGGAACTCCGCCCAGGCGTCCGCGCTGACGGTGTTCCTGAACGGCAACGCCATCTCCGAACCCGGCCCGCGCGGGGAGCGCATCTCCGACGACTCCTTCCTGCTGATGTTCAACGCCTCCCCCGAGCCGCTGGACTTCCTGGTTCCGGTCGACCACGGCCGGCAGTGGCAGGTGGTGGTCGACACGGCTCGCCCGGACGGGGTACCACCGGGCACGGGCCCGAAGGTCGCGGCCGGCGACCGCATCACCCTGCCGGACCGCAGCTTGACGGTGCTCCAGCGGCCGGCGTAGCGGAACCGTCCCGGCCGGGCGAGGTCGCTCCGGCCGGGCGGGGCCGTCCCGGCCGGGCGTGGTAGGTGTCCCACGTGCGGCGGCGCCCCGGCTTCCCCGTCGTCCCCATCGCTCGAACCCAGGCACACGCGCATGGTCCGGACAAAGGTGGATGACACGAAAGACGGCGAGCGGGGTACGTAGGTTTCCATGACTTCTGCGCGTCCCGGACCGAGGGTGCCCACGGCCACCTACCGGCTTCAGCTCCAGCCCGCGTTCCCGTTCGCCGCCGCCGCCACGGCCGTGCCGTACCTGGCGTCGCTCGGCGTCTCGCATCTGCACCTGTCCCCGGTCCTGGAGGCCGTGCCGGGCTCCGCGCACGGCTACGACGTGGTGGACCACGCGCGCGTGCGCGAGGAACTGGGCGGCGAGGAGGGGCTGCGCGCGCTGGCGTGGACCGCGCGGGAGCACGGCCTCGGCCTGGTGGTGGACATCGTGCCGAACCACATGGCGATGGCGCCCCGGCACAACCCCGTCCTGTGGGAGGTGCTGCGGGAGGGACCCGGTTCGCCGTACGCGCGCTGGTTCGACATCGACTGGGAGGCGCAGGGCGGGCGGGTGCTGCTGCCGGTGCTCGGCGGCCCGATCGGCTCGGAGCTGGCGCACCTGGCGGTCGACGGCGACGTACTGCGCTACCACGACCACGCCCTCCCGCTCCGCCCGGGCACCGAGCACCTGCCGCTGCCGGAGCTGCTGGACGCCCAGTGGTACCGCCCGGTGTGGTGGCGGCTGGCTCGCACCGAGCTGAACTACCGGCGCTTCTTCAGCGTCTCGGAGCTGATCGGGGTGCGGGTCGAGGACCCGGAGGTGTTCGACGCCACCCATGCCAAGATCCTCGCGCTGCTGGCGGAGGGCGTGATCGACGGGCTGCGGGTGGACCACCCCGACGGGCTCGCCGACCCCGACGGCTACCTCGCGCGGCTGCACGAGGCGACCGGCGGGCGCTGGACGGTCGTCGAGAAGATCCTGGCGGAGGGCGAGCACCTGCCGGCCTCCTGGCCGGTCGCGGGCACCACGGGCTACGACGCGCTGCGGCACGTCGACGGCGTGTTCACGGACCGCACCGGGGCGTACGAACTGCTGGGGCGGTACCGGGCCTTCGCGGCGCCGCAGACGGACCGGGGCGGCAACTGGGAGGCCACGGTCCGGCGGGCCGCCTACAAGGTGCTCACCCATGAACTGGCCACCGAGACCGACCGGCTCACCCGGGTGGCCGCCCGGCTGTGCGCCACCTCGCCGGACCTGTCGCTGCGCGACCGCGCTCCCTGGGCGCTGCGTACGGCCGTGGAGGAGCTGCTGGTCCGGATGCGCGTGTACCGGCCGTACGCCTCCGGTGACGCCTCCGCCGTGATCACCGAGGAGGCCGCCGAGGAGGCCCGGCTGGCCTTCGTGGTGCCGCAGGAGTCCGAGGCCGTCGGCATCGTGCGCCGGCTGCTGGTCGAGCCGCCCGGCGACGCGGCGGCGCCGGACCATGCCGACCGGGTGGAGTTCCGCACCCGGTTCGCGCAGACCGCGTCGGCGCTGCGCGCCAAGTCGGTGGAGGACACGGCCTTCTACCGCTACGTGCCGCTGCTGTCGGTGGCCGAGGTGGGCGGCGATCCGGGCAGCCCGGGCGTGGCCCCGGAGGACTTCCACGCGTACTGCGCGCGCGTGCAGCGCGACTGGCCGCTCACCGGCACCGTCGTCTCCACGCACGACACCAAGCGCAGCGCGGACGTGCGCGCCGCGCTGGCCGTGCTCACCGAATGCCCGGACCGGTGGACGAAGCTGCTCGCCGAGGTGACCAGGGCCGAGGAGAGCGTGCCGGACGGGCAGCTGGCCTGGGCCGCCTGGCAGACGGTGTTCGGGCTGGGCCCGGCCGAGGAGGACCGGGTCCTGCAGGCGTTGCTGAAGCATGTGCGCGAGGCGGGCATGTACACCAGCTGGACGGAGCAGGAGCCGCCGTACGAGGAGGCGGTGGCGGCCTTCGTGGCGGCCGGACCGTGCGGGCCGTCCGGCGAGCGGGTGACCGCGTTCCGCAAGGCACTGGAGCCGCATGTGCGGACCAATGTCCTCGGTACGGCGCTGGTGCATCTGACGATGCCGGGGGTGCCGGACGTGTACCAGGGCACGGAGGGCGAGTACCGGGCGCTGGTGGACCCGGACAACCGGCGGCCGGTGGCGTTGCCGTCTCAGACGCCCGGCGAGAAGGACGCGCTGACGGCGGCGGCGCTGCGGCTGCGCGCCCGGCGGCCGGACGCCTTCGGTGCGGGCGCGTCGTACGACCCGCTGGCCGCCGAGGGCCCGGCGGCCGAGCACTGCCTGGCGTTCGCGCGCTCGGGTGCGGTGGTCACGGCGGTGACCCGGCTGTCGCTGCGGCTCGCGGAGGCGGGCGGCTGGCGGGAGACCCTGCTGCCACTGCCGCCCGGCCGGTGGACGGACGTCCTCACCCCGGGACGGGAGTTCACCGGCCACGCGCGCGTGGCGGAGCTTCTGGCCGAACTGCCGGTGGCCCTGCTGGAGCGGGTCGGGGAGGACTGAGGGGCGGGGCGGCTCCGCAGGACCATGGCGCTGTCCTGGGTGGTTCCCACGCCCCTGGGCCCCGCCCCCGTGCCGGCTCAGGGGGCCGGTGTGGCAGGCGGCTCGGCGTTCTCGTGCGGGGCGGTCGCGGTCAGGGCCGGCCAGGTGGTGCGGAAGAGGTGGACGAAAGCCGCGGCGGCGCCGGTGGGCGGCACGCGCGCGTAGACGGTCAGGGGGCGCCTCCAGGGCGGGTCGTGGGTGAGGACCACGCAGTCCTCGCCGACGGCGCCGCGCACGATGTGGGACGGCGCGATGCACACCCCGACGCCGGCGGCGGCCATGCGTACGGCCGTCGAGGTGTGCTCGGTCCACACGGCGGTCCGGGGCCGGAACCCCGCATTCCCGCAGGCCCGGTCGAGGAACCGTTCGCCGTGCACGACGGGCTCCATGGCGCAGCGGATCCAGGCGCGGTCGGCGAGCTCCGGCAGGGTGACCGTCGTACGGCCCGCGAGCCGGTCGTCGAAGGGCACGACGAGGACGAGTTCCTCCTCGCCGACGGGGAGGACGGTGCCGGGCCGGCTGACGGGCTCGGGGCCGAGGGCGAGGTCGGCGGTGCCCCGCTGGACGGCCTCCTCCAGGGCCTCGGCGGTGGCGTACTCGTGCAGGCGCAGCAGGACCCTCGGGTGCGCCGCGCACCAGCGGAGGAAGACGTCGGGCAGGGCGCCGACCGCGAGGGAGTGCAGGGCCGCCACATGCAGTTCGCCGCCCTCGGCGCCGGCGGTGGCGCGGGCCGCGCGGCGGGCCTGCGCGGCGCTGCGGACGGCGAGTTCGGCGTGCGGCAGGAAGGCGCGCCCCATGGGGGTGAGGCGCACGCCCCGGGGCAGCCGCTCCAGCAGGGCACCGCCGACCGACTTCTCCAGCGCTCTGATCTGGTGCGAGAGGGCGGGCTGGGTGACGTGCAGGGCCTCCGCCGCACGGGTGAACGACGCCTCCTGGACGACGGTGACGAAGTACTCCATCTGCCGCAGGCTCAACTCCCCGGCCCCCCATGAAGATCGTGCATGGATTCCACAACAACATTGCCTTGGACTCATGACAAGGGGTGGACGGAAGGTTGATGTCATGACCATCAACACATCCGACGTGATCGTCATCGGCGGCGGGACGGGCGGCTACAGCAGCGCCCTGCGCGCCGCCTCCCTCGGTCTGGACGTCGTGCTCGTCGAACGCGACAAGGTCGGCGGAACATGCCTGCACCGGGGCTGCATCCCGAGCAAGGCGATGCTGCACGCCGCCGAACTGGTCGACGGCATCGCCGAGGCCCGCGAGCGCTGGGGCGTGAAGGCGACCGTGGACTCCGTCGACTGGGGGGCACTGGTGGCCACCCGGGACGACATCGTGGCGCGCAACCACAAGGGCGTGGAGGCGCATCTCGCGCACGCCGGCGTGCGGGTGGTGCGGGGAAGCGCACGGCTCATGGGGCCGCGCCTGGTGCGTGTCGAGGGCGTGCGCACGGATGCCGCTCCGGACGCGGGCGGCAGTCTCGCATCCGGCGTGCACGAACTCACCGCGCGCCGCGCGATCGTACTCGCGACCGGATCGCGTCCGCGCACGCTCCCAGGCCTCGCGCCGGACGGGCGGCGGGTGGTGACCAGCGACGACGCGCTGTTCGCGCCCGGGCTCCCGGCGTCCGTCCTGGTGCTGGGCGGGGGCGCGATCGGCGTGGAGTACGCCTCCTTCCACCGGTCCATGGGCGCGGAGGTCACCCTGGTGGAGGCCGCCGACCGGATCGTGCCGCTGGAGGACGCGGACGTGAGCCGGCATCTGACGCGGGGCCTGAAGAAGCGCGGGATCGATGTGCAGGCGGGCGCGCGGCTGCTGGACGCGGAACTGCTGGAGAACGGCGTACGCGCGCGCGTGCGGACCGCGCGCGGCGAGACCCGGACCGTGGAGGCGGAACGGCTCCTGGTGGCCGTCGGCCGCGCTCCGGTCACCGAGGGCCTGGGCCTGGACGCGGCCGGGCTGACGACGGACGAGCGGGGCTTCGTCGCACCGGCGGACTGGCGCAGGCTGGAGACGGCCGTTCCGGGCATCCACGTCGTCGGCGACCTGCTGCCGCCGCCCTCGCTCGGCCTCGCCCACGCCTCGTTCGCGGAGGGCCTGCTGGTGGCCGAGACCCTGGCCGGGCTGCCGTCGGCGCCGGTCGACTACGCGGCCGTGCCCCGGGTGACGTACTCCTCGCCGCAGACCGCGTCGGTCGGTCTCGGCGAGGCCGAGGCACACGCGCGTGGGCAGGAGGTCGATGTCAACACGATGCCGCTGACCGCCGTGGCCAAGGGGATGGTGCACGGGCAGGGCGGCATGGTGAAGGTCGTGACGGAGGCCGGCGGCGGTCAGGTCCTCGGTGTGCACCTGGTCGGCCCGCACGTGTCGGAGATGATCGCCGAGAGCCAGCTGATCGTCGGCTGGGACGCCGAGCCCTCGGACGTGGCCCGGCACGTGCACGCGCACCCCACCCTGTCGGAGGCGGTGGGCGAGGTGTTCCTGACGCTCGCGGGACGCGGACTGCACCAGCAGTGATCCCAGGGAACGCAGTGGCCGTCACCCGCCGGGTCACTGCGTCCGGGCGCCCCCGGCAGTCACCTGCCGCCTGCTTGACACGTCACCCATCCCGTGCGGGACTGGGAGGGCGAAGCCGGGCGGACAAGTCGGGGGTGAGTCCTCTGCCGGAGCTGCGCTATCCCAGCGTTCCCGAACTGATCGCCAGCGCCAGGGCGTTGGCCGCTCAGGAACCCGGGCTGTGCGCGCTGCGTCAGGTGGGTGCCTCGCGCGCGGGAAGACCTTTGCACCTGCTGTCGGTGGGACGCGCCCCCCGGGCGGTGCTGGTCGTCGCCGGCGCCCACGCCAATGAGCCGACGGGCGGTTCCACACTGCGGGTGCTTGCCGAAAGAGTGCTGGCGGAAAGGGAGTTGCGGGCGGACACCTCCTGGCACTTCCTGCTGTGCGCGGACCCGGACGGCGCGAGTCTGCATGTGACGCCGGCGCCGCGCAGCCTGCTCGACTACCACCTCGGTTTCTACCGGCCGACGGGCGCGGAGCAGCCGGAGTGGTCGCCCGCGGTGCTGCCGCCGGACCGGCTGCCGCCCGAGACCCGGGCGCTGACCGGCGTGATCGACGAACTGCGCCCCTACCTCCAGGTGACGCTGCACGGCACCGATCTGGGCGGCAGCTGGGTCCAGCTGACCAAGGACGTGCCGGGCCTGGCCGAGCCGTTCGCCAAGTCCGCGGCGGAGTTGCACATCCCGGTGGAGACGGGCGCCTCGGACGCGGCGGGCTGGCCGGCCTCCGGCCCCGGGGTGCATGTGATGCCCGGCCCGGAGACGGGCGTGGCCTACCCGAGCATGCCGGACGACGCCCGGCACAGCACCTGGTACCACGCGCACCGGTACGGCGGCCTGACGGCCGTGGTGGAGGTGCCGATGTGGGCCAGCGACCTGGTGGACGACCCGGCCCCGCACCCGGCACCGGCGGCGGCCATGCGGCGCCTGGCCGCGCGGCTGCTGCGGGACGCGCACGAGGTGGAGCGGATCCTCGGCGAGGCACTGCCCCGGCTGGAGGGCGTGGACGGGCCGCTGCTGCGGGCCGCACGGTGGGCGCTGGAGCTGATCCCGGGCCTGGCCGAGGACTGGATCCACACCCCTCCGGCGGGCACGACGATGGCGTACGTCGGCAGTGTGGACGCCTTCGGGCGGCGGCTGCCGCTGCGGGCCGCGGCGATGCTGCTGCGGGTGCTGCGGGAGGCGGACGACCGGGCGGCGCCGGTCCTCCAGCAGCTCGTCGCCACCTGGTGCGACTCCTTCGCGGAGCGGTTCCGGGCCCGCTGGGTGCCGCTGGAGCACCAGGTGGAGCACCAGTCCCGGACGGTGCTGGTGGCGGCACAGCAGGCGCGGGATCAGGTGGCGTGAGCCCGGCGCACGCCCCCACGCCACCTGGTCGCGGGTGGTCCGTCAGCCGTCCAGGGCGAAGACGGATCCGGTGCGCGCCTTCATGACGCACGCGCTGGTGTACGTCTCCTTGAAGTCGACCGACCGGCCGTTCCAGTGCCCGCGCGCGTGGGTGGTCACCGGGGCGTAGATCATCGGGCAGAAGACGCTCTTGGCCGGGATGCGACCGATGTCACCGTCGGCGGCGGCCAGTTCGGCGCAGGCCGCGGCCGCGCGCGCGTGCCCCTGGGGCAGGTCGCACAGCAGCAGGGTGCCGCGGGTGTCGCTGGACCGGGCGTCGCCCTTGGTGACCGTCAGGTAGAGCCAGTTACCCGGGAGGATGTCGCGGGAGGCCGCCCGGGCCGGGCCCGCGGCGAGAAGGCCGGCGGCGGCCAGCAGGGCGCCGGCCGCCGCTGCCGCTCTGGTGATGTACGTCATGCCCGTTGCATCGGCACGGCGGCCCGTCTTCCGCAGTGCGGCTCACCCGAACGGGACGGTACGCGCGCGTCGCTGCGCATGCGTTCGAACAGGACCGGCCAGGCAGGCTCAGCTCGCCGAGAGCCGGAACGCCATCCTGCCGAAGGCGACCTGGTCGCCCTCGCGGACGACGACCGAGCCGATCACCCGGCGGCCGTTGACGGTGGTGCCGTTGGTGGAGCCCAGGTCCTTCAGGACCCACATGCCGCCGTGGTTGCGGAGCTCGGCGTGCACGCGGGAGACGGTCTCGTGGTTCAGGCGCAGCCCGTTCGCCGGGTCGCGGCCGATGCGCAGCGGGTGGGTGTGCTCCGGGTGCGGCAGCAGCAGCTTGGGCAGCCGCTCGGCCTGCCAGGCCCGGCGCAGCCGTACGGTGAACCCGGAGACGGCCTCCACGGTGCCGAAGACCGCGCGGGAGAGGCGGTTCTCCCGGGGCAGGTCGGCGACGAGGGCGGCGAGTTCGTCGGAGCGGCGCGCGGCGAGCGCCAGCTCCATGCGGCGCACGAACGTGTCGTGCGAGAGCCGGCCCAGGGCGACGCCGTCGCGCAGCACCTGGAGCGCCTTGTCACGCTCCGCGTCGGACAGGCGCGCCGGGTAGGTGGAGAACTCGAAAGACGACGTCACGCACGTGATTGTCGGGCAGTGAACCCCGGGTGTCCAGAAAACACGGAATCGGTGCCCACGCACGCGTACGGCGACGACACCTGCCGGGAAAGGCGGTATTGGAAAGCGAATTGATCGTCCGGGCGGCACGATGGAGGCGCGGGACATCACGGTGAGCAGAGACACCATCACGGTGAGCGGACGAAGGGGAACCGTCGTGCAGTTCGAGGTGTGGGCACCGCAGGCAGACCGGGTGACGCTTCATTGCGAGGGCACCACGCGCGCGTTGGCGCGTGATCCCGCGCGCGCGGGCTGGTGGTCGGGCGAGGCGGACGCGCGGGACGGCGCGCGGTACGGGTTCGCGCTGGACGACGGCCCGGTGCGGCCCGATCCGCGCTCGCGCCGCCAGCCGGACGGCCCGGACGGGCTGAGCGCGGTCGTGGACCACGGGCGCTACGCATGGCGGACTCGGTGGGCGGGGCGCGGGCTGCCCGGTGCGGTGCTGTACGAGCTGCACGTGGGCACGTACACCCGCGAGGGCACCCTGGACGCCGCCGCGGCCCGGCTGGACCACCTGGTGGAACTGGGTGTCACCCACGTGGAGTTGATGCCGCTGTGCCCCTTCCCGGGGCGGCACGGCTGGGGCTACGAGGGCGTGTCGCTGTGGGCGGTGCACGAGCCGTACGGCGGCCCCGAGGCCCTGAAACGCTTCGTCGACCGGGCGCACGAGCTGGGACTGGGTGTCGTCCTGGACGTCGTCCACAACCATTTGGGCCCGTCGGGCAACCATCTGCCCGCGTTCGGGCCCTACTTCACGGACACCCACCACACCCCGTGGGGCTCGGCGGTGAACCTGGACGCGCCCGGCTCGGACGAGGTGCGCGCGTACCTGGTCGGCAGCGCGCTGGCGTGGCTGCGGGACTACCGGATCGACGGGCTGCGGCTGGACGCGGTGCACGCGCTGTACGACACGCGCGCGCGCCACTTCCTGGAGGAGCTGTCGGCGGCCGTGGACGGCCTGGCCGGCGACGTGGGCAGGCCGCTGTTCCTGATCGCCGAGTCGGACCTGAACAACCCGCGGTTCATCACCCCGCGCACGGAGAACGGCCTGGGCCTGCACGCGCAGTGGAACGACGACTTCCACCACGCCCTGCACACCACGCTGACCGGCGAGTCCCAGGGCTACTACGCCGACTTCGCCCGCGACCCGTTCGCCGCGCTCGCCAAGACGCTCACCGGCGGCTGGTTCCACGACGGCACCTACTCCAGCTTCCGGGGCCGCCACCACGGCCGTCCGCTGGACCGCGCGCGGGTGGGCGGACACCGGCTGCTCGGCTACAGCCAGACCCACGACCAGGTCGGCAACCGCGCCCAGGGCGACCGGCTCTCCGCGCACCTCTCCCCCGGTCTGCTGGCCTGCGCGGCCGCACTGACGCTGACCGCGCCGTTCACGCCGATGCTGTTCATGGGCGAGGAGTGGGCGGCGGGCACGCCCTGGCAGTTCTTCACCGACCACACCGACCCCGAGCTGGCCGAGGCGGTACGGCGGGGCAGGCGGCGGGAGTTCGCGGCACACGGCTGGGCCGAGGAGGACGTACCGGACCCGCAGGACCCGGCGACCCGGGAGCGGTCCTGCCTGGACTGGTCGGAGCCGGAACGCGAGCCCCACGCGCGCGTGCTGGCCTGGTACCGGAAGCTGATCGCGCTGCGCCGCGCCCAGCCCGACCTCACCGACCCGGACCTCGCCGACACGAAGGTGGCGTACGACGCGGAGGCCCGCTGGCTGGCCTTCCGGCGCGGGGACGTCCGGGTGGCGGTGAACCTGGGCAAGGAGCCGGCGGCGATCCCGCTGGGCACCGGCCGGGTGGAGGTCCTCGCGGCCTGGGAGCCGGTCCAGGCACCGGGCCCGGACGGACTGCTCCAGGTGCCCGGGGAGTCGTGCGTGGTGCTGACACAGCCCTGAGCGGCCCCGTCAGGGCTCCGGCCCGTCCTCCGGGAAGTCGGTGACCCGCTCCAGCAGGATCGGCTCCCAGGCGTGCCGCAGCTGGGTCCTCAGCAGCGGCAGGGAGCCGCTCGTACGGCCTTCCAGGTGGTCGGTGAGGCGGATGACCGTGTCGCAGCGGGCGAGCCACAGGCCGCGCAGGCAGGGGCGGGCGCCGTAGCCGGCGAGGGTGGCGGCGCGGACGGCGGCCGGGGAGCCGACGGCGACGGCGAGTCCGGCGATGTCCTCGGCGGGGTCGCCGAGAGCCGCCGCGGTCCAGTCCAGGACGCCGCGCACCCGGCCGTCGGCGCTGACCACCACGTGCGCGCCGGTCAGCCCGTGGTGGGTGAGGACGGCGGTGCCGGGCTGCGCGGCGAGCTGTGCCGCGCCGGGCGGGGTGAGCTGGTGCAGCCGGGCGGCGTCGAACTCGTCGGCGGCGGCGAGCCGTTCGGCCGCGTGCACGGCCATCCGGCGCAGTGCCTCCAGCGAGCGCGGCGCGGTGCGCGGCACGCCGAGCGTCTCGGCCTGGCGGACCGGCACCGCGCGCAGCCCGCCGAGCAGCCCGGCGAGGTCGGCCTCGCCGACCGCGGAGACGTCGTGCTCGTCGGCCGTGCCGCCGGGCACCCGGGTGTCGAGGGTGTAGGCGAGGCCGGGCGCCCAGTCGCCGTGCGCGACGCTGGTCGGGACGGCGACGGGCACATGCGGGCGGACCAGGTCGCGCAGGCGCAGTTCCCGGCGGCGGCGGACGGACGCCTCGCGGTCGGGGGCGAGGCGCAGCACATGGCGGCCACCGATCCACCAGGTGTGCTCGCGATCCTCCGTCACGGGGCGCACATCGGGTCCCCCGGTGCCGTCGTCGCCCTCCTTGAGCAGCGAGCGGACCAGTCTGCGGACGCTGTCCGCGGTGGGTGTCGGTGCCTGGGTCATGGGTCGCGCGCAACCGTTCCGGGTGTGGTCGAGAAGGGTCTCCTTGTGTCTCTCAGTCCACTATGACCATCTCACGGGTGGTGTTGTTGAGACGGCGGCCCCCGTCCTCGGTGACCGTGACGATGTCCTCGATGCGCACCCCGAAGCGACCGGGCAGATAGATGCCGGGCTCCACGGAGAAGCACATGCCGGGCACCAGGGGCTGCTCCTCGCCCTCGATCATGTACGGCGGCTCGTGCGTGGTGACGCCGATGCCGTGCCCGGTGCGGTGGATGAAGTACTCGCCGTACCCGGCGTCCGCGATCACCGCGCGGGCGGCGCGGTCGACCTCCTGGCAGGCCACGCCCGGGCGTACGGCCCGGAAGCCGGCCTCCTGGGCGGCGCGCACGACGTCGTGGACCCGGCGTTCCTCCTCGGTGGGCTCGCCGACGTGGACCGTGCGGGTGGTGTCGGAGCCGTAGCCGTCCTTCAGGCCGCCGAAGTCGAGGACGACCATGTCGCCGGGCCGGATGACCCGGTCGCCGACCTCGTGGTGCGGGTTGGCGCCGTTGGGCCCGGAGCCGACGATGGTGAAGTCGACCTGGGAGTGGCCGAAGCGGCGCAGCAGGCCGGCGAGGTCGTGGCCGACGTCGGACTCGCGGCGGCCGCCGAAGGGAACCTTCCGGATCTCTTCGAACGCCTGGTCGGCGGCGGTTCCGGCGGCTGCCAGGAGTTCCAGTTCGGCCGCGTCCTTGACCGCGCGCAGCATGGGGAGGGCGTCGGTGAGGGAGGCGTAGGAGGTGTCGGGCAGGGCGCGTTGGAGGCCCAGCAGGTGCATCGCCCAGGTGTTGTCGCTGATGCCGAACCGGCCGCGGGTGTCGAGGAGGCCGGCGGTGACGGCGTAGGGGTCCTTGCCGTCGGTCCAGTCGCGCAGGGTCAGCGCGCCGGCGCCGGCCGCGTGCTCGGCGTCCGGGGCCTCCAGGGTGGGCACGACGAGCACGGGGTCCCGGCCGGGGGCGAGGACCAGCACGGTGAGCCGTTCGGTGACGGCGGTGGGCGTGTAGCCGGTGAGCCACACCATGTCCGGTCCCGGGGCCACGAGCAGCCCCGCGAGGCCGGCGTCCGCGGCGGAGCGCGCGGCACGCTCCATGCGGGCCGCGTAGTCGGCGGCGGTGAAGGGCGCGGGTGCGGTACCGGTCATCCGGGCCTCCGGGCGCGGGTGAGGAAACAGGGGCGATGCGTCTCGGGCAGCATCCTGCCCGCCCGGACGGAGCCACGCGAGCCGGTCACGCGGTCCGGCGTCCCACGGTCCACGGCGAGGGGGCTCGGCATGGGTTCATCATGACCCGCGGGACGGAGGGTGACCAGCGTGTTTCGTGGCGTGTACGAGATCCGGGGGGCCGGGCCGCATCCCGGCTCGGTCAGGTCACCACTCCGGGGGTCACCGTCAACTGCTGGTAACCGCCGCTGGTGTGGCGCACGGTGAGCAGGACCGCCTTGCCCGGGCTTGCCCGGGTGACGGCTCGGGCGAGGTCGGCGGCGGTGTCGACGCGGGCCGCGCCGAGCTGGAGCACGACGTCCCCGCGGACCAGGCCCGCCGTGTAGCCGGGGCCGGGCACGTGCACGCCCACCACCAGCGCGCCCGCCTTCTCGGCGTCGACGGCCTCCACGCCCAGGGTCGCTCCGGGCCCGGCGGGGGCGGGGGCCGGCGTGGCCGCGGGGGTGGCCCCGGCCGAGGGCGCGGACGGCGGGGTCCGGCCGTGCAGCTCGGCGAGTCGGCTCATGCCGATCACCGTGGCGCCGACCGTGCCGATACCGATGCCGACGAGCAGCAGCAGGGTGCCGGCGCACAGGCCGAAGATCAGGGTCCGCAGCCGCCGTCCGCGCCGGGGCGCGGCGTGCGGGCGGCGCGCCGGGCCTGTCGTGTCGTCGTCCCGCCGGTCCTGACCTGGCATCGGTTTCGGCCGCAACGCAGTCTGTTCCATGGTTCGCTCGCCTCCGGCTGGTGCTCTACCCGGGACGGTGCGCCGCGACGAGACACGAAAGGGTGAGACTGGCCGGAGGGTGGCGGAGGGTAGCCATAGCCGTCGACGCAGCGCACGGCACCCCGCCGGGCCGACGGGGTGTGTGCGGCCGCGGCTGGGTACGGGCCGGGTCCGGCGCGCCGGGCCGTCTGCCGATCCGGACGCACCCCGGCGCTGCGGGGGTCAGCCCGTGTGGCCCTCGCCGTGGCCGGCGTGGGCGCCGCCGTGGTCGAACTTCAGGGCCTCGGGGGGCATGACGACGAAGGGCCGCATCATGCCCATGTCCTCGTGTTCCAGCAGGTGGCAGTGGTACATGAACCGGCCGTACGCACCGTCGAAGCGGCCCATGACCCGCAGCATCTGGTTCCCCGGCACCCGGAAGACGTCCTTGTAGCCGCGCTCGTTGGGGGCGAGCGGAATCGCCGTCCCCGCGTCGTACCGGATCGGGGTGCGGGTGCCCCCGGCCTCCGGGTCGAAGCCGGAGACGTCGTAGGCGTCCCGGCCCAGCAGTTGGAAGTCGGCCAGGTGGATGTGCATGGGGTGCACGATCGGCGCGAGGTTGAGGAAGCTCCACTGCTCGTGGCTGCCCTCGCCGATCGTGAAGCCGAGCCCGTCGTTGAACGTCCGGGCGGTGCGCCGGTACGTCTTCGTGGTGCCGTCGGGTCCGGTGACCTGGACGATGCCATCGGCCGGGAGCCGGAGGCCGTCCGGGGCCTTGACCTCGGTCATCTCCCAGATCTCCGGATGGCCGCCGGCGCCCTTGGTGGCGGGCGGGGTGAGCAGGATCAGGCGGTGGCCGTGCGGGATGTCGTGGCTGAGGCGGCGGAAGGAGCCGGAGAGCACCTCGGGCAGTTCGAAGGTGTCCTCCGGGCAGGTGTCCCGGACCCGGAACTCCAGGACGGCCGGGTAGGGCACGTCACCCGCCGGGTCGGGCACCCCGGCCGGCTGGTTGCGGCCCTTGTTCACCAGCCGCAGGGTCCGGCCGGCCAGGCCGCGGAAGTCGACCAGCAGGTCGAAGCGCTCGGCCGGCGCGGCGGTCAGGGCGGGCAGGTCCGCGGCGAAGTCGACCGGCACCGGACGCGGCAGCAGGCCGCCGTCGCTGCCTATCTGGTGGACGATCCCCGGCACCGGCTCGCCGTCCTCGTCGATCAGGACGAGTTCGAAGATGCGCGCGTTGGAGGCGTTGACCAGCCGGAAGCGGTACCAGGCCGGATCCACCTCGGCGTACGGCCATATCCGGCCGTTGACCGTGGTGTAGGGGCCGGTGAACGGGATGGAGACGGGCTTGCCGGTCTCCGGGTTGCTCTGCTGGACGATCACCGTCTTGTGCAGCAGACGGCCGTTGAGGCGGCCGTCCTCGTCGGTGTCGAGGTTGCGGTCGGCGATGAGGAGCGGGATCTCCCGCTCGCCGGAAGGCAGATGGAGGGCGTCCTCCTCGTCGTCACGGACGAGGTAGGTGCCGTACAGGCCCGCCATCACATTCCACCGCGTGATGTTCATCGCGTGGTCGTGATACCACCACTGCACCGCCTGGTGGTCGTTCGGATACTCCGAGAGCTGGGCGTCGCCGTGGCCCACGGCGTTGTCCGCCCAGCCGTCGTTGCCGCCGCCGGTCTGGGCGCCGTGCAGATGGGTCACCGACCAGGCGGGCAGGGCGGCGACGTCCTTGTTCGGCTCGACGCCCTCGCGGCCCGGCTCGGTGGTGGCCTGCGGCCGCCCGTCCGTGCGCAGCGGCACCTCCACGGAGGTGACCGGGTACTCGCTGTCCCTGGGGATGCGGTTGGTCCAGGCGATGCGGACCCGCTGTCCGCGCCGGACCTCGATGGTCGGGCCCGGCACATGTCCGTCGTAGCCCCACATCAGGGTCGGCGGCAGCTGCGGGTGCAGGCGCACCCAGGACGGGCGCAGGGCGATCTCGGTCTCGCGCCGGACGTCGTCCGCGGCGGGCCGCAGGACGGGCGGCACGGTCAACGGAGCCGCATACGGCGTCAGTTCGCTCGGCGCCGGCTTCTTCTCCTGCGCGGTCTCTCCGGTGAGCCTCTCGATGGTCTCGGACAAGGTCGAACACCCCCGTGTGTTCTGCGGTCTGTTGTTCCCCTTACTCCACAAGACTCCCGAGGGCTCACCGAAGTTCCCCGAATGCCCGGTTCCGTACGAGAAGATTCCGCGACGGTCAGCCGAACGACAGGGCCGGTACGGCGGGCGGACGGTCGGGCACGAAACCGTGGGCGCGGCGGCCGAGCCACTCGGCCTTGTACCGGTCGACCTCCCGGTGCCAGTTGAGAATGCCGGCCAGCCAGTTCCGGAGGTCCAGCACATAGCCGTCCATGACCGTGCGCGCCTCGGCCGACAGCTGGAAGTCCTCGTAGAGAACGGGCAGTTCGTGACTGACCACGTGCTCGAACTGCTGCATGCGCTGGGTCATCAGGTCATGGACGACACCGAGCGCGGCCGGGTAGTCCACACCGAAGAAGTTCTGCACGACCAGGACGGCGTTGTGGATCTCGCCCTCGTACTCGATCTCCTTCTGGTACGAGAAGACGTCGTTGAGGAGGCAGGCGTAGTCGATGGCGGCGTTCTCCAGGGAGCGCACCGGGCCGCTGGCGTACACCTCGGCGGGGATGGCTGGGCCGTGGCCCATCCGGCACAGGCTGAGGGTGAGGTCCGAGCCGAAGGTGGAGCGGCGCATCTCCAGGTAGTCGACCGGGTCGGGGACGCGGTTCTGGAGCTGGTTGGAGAGCTCCCAGACCCAGCTCTCGGTCATCTTGTCCACGGCCGTCTTGAGGGTGCGCCGCTGGTCGACGGTCATCTCGGCCGTGGTGCGCGTCCACAGGTCGATCAGCCCGCGTTCCATGGCGTTGCCGGGGACGAGGGCCGGCGCGCCCTCGACCGGCATGCACTCCGAGAGCCGGGCCGTGGTCAGCCGGGCCGCGGCGAGGTCCCGGCGGTGGCCGTACACCAGGGGGTAGTAGTCGTCGCCGTAGGTGCCCCAGGCCAGCCACTGTGCGCTGAGGTCGAGGGCCTCGGGGGTGGCGTCCGGGTCCAGGCCGGCGGAGCACAGCGCGAGGTCGTAGGCGGCGAGCTTGTCCTCGTCCCAGACACCCTCCTGGAGGATGCCCATGCTGTGGCACCAGTCGACGAGGTGACCGCGGGACCGGTCCAGGTGGGGGCTGAGCGCCACCTCGAAGGGCATGTAGAGGTCGGGGATGCGGGCCGGGCCGACCTTCTGGTAGGGCACGTGGGAATAGGCGCGCAGGCGGTCCCGGGCGGCCGCGGCGAGGAGTGCGCCGATATCGGCGGCCGAGGTGCCGGGACCGCTCGGGAGCCGCCACGGCGAGTCGGACCGCGCGCCCTTGTTCATGTAGCGGCTGGAGCGCATGTGCCACTCGTGGCCGCCGGACTGCCAGTCCTGAAGTCCCCTGGTGTAGGCGGCGACCGCCGCGACCTCGCCGGGGGTGAGTCCCTTCTCCAGGGCGGCGGCCGGGACTTCGGTGAGCGCCGTGTGCTCGAACTGGTACAGCCGGGAGGTGAGGATGTCGTTGACGGTCTCGGCGGCCTCCTGGGTGGTGCAGCCGAAGAACTTCTCCAGAACCAGCACGCCGTTGCTGTTCTCGCCCTCGTCCTCCACCTCGCGCTGGTAGGAGAAGAGGTCGTTGCGCAGGTGGACGCCGTCGGAGAACGTCTCCATGAGGACGCGCAGCGGCCGGGTGCCGGCGACGGCGGCGGGCACCTCGGCGGTCGCATACTCCACGAGCCCCGCCGACCAGGGCGCGCCGCCCACCTTGCGGCGCATCTCGATGTACTCGACGGGGTTGGCGATGCGGCCCTCGTTGATGTTGGACAGCTCCCACATCGACTCGTTGAGCAGGTGTTCGGTCGCGACGGAGAAACGGCGGCGCCAGTCCACTGACATCGACGGCACGGTCCGTGCCCACAGGTCCCTCAGTCCGGCCTCCACCGGATTCTCCGGTTCGGGCACGGGTGTCGCGAGGTCGAGCGGCATGAACAACGGCAGGCGGTCCAGGTGCGCCTTTCCGGCGGCGCGGTCCTGGGTGCGCTTGAACATGTCCAGGAAGTGGTCGTCGAAGAAGAACACCCACACGTACCAGTCGGTGATCAGCGACAGGGCGGGTCCGTCGCAGTCCGGATGGGTGTAGGCGCACAGGAGCCCGTAGTCGTGCGCCTCCAGGTCGGCCTGCTCCCAGATTCCGGAGCCCTCCAGCATGCCCATCTCGCGGGCCCAACCGGTCGAGTGGGCCCGGGCCTCGTCCAGGTGCGGGTTGAGCCGTGCGAGATACGGCATGTAGAAGTGCGGGAGTTCGAACGGCTGCGTCATGGCCGGGCCCTACCCGTGGCCCGTGACCCCCATCCGCCGTGCTGCACATGATCACACCATCGCGTGAACCCGCCCCGAAACCTGGAACTCCGGGGTGTGGTTGTGGCGTTCGCTCCCTTGCCGTGCCCGCCCGCGGGCGCCACGGTAGGCGCATGACCTCCTTCGTGCTGCCCCATGAGGTGCACGGCGTCGGCGCCCACAAGGTGTTCGCCGTGCACGGCTGGTTCGCCGACCGGTCCGCCTACGCGGCCGTCCTGCCGGACCTCGACCGCACGTCCTTCGGTTACGCGCTGGTGGACCTGCGCGGCTACGGCGAGGCCCGGGACGCGACGGGCGCGTACACGACGGCCGAGGCGGCCGTGGACCTGGTGGAGCTGGCGGACCGGCTCGGCTGGGAGCGGTTCTCGGTGATCGGGCACTCCATGGGCGGCGCGGTGGCGCAGCGGCTGCTCTCCGTCGCCCCGCACCGGCTGCGCCGGATCGTGGGTGTCTCGCCCGTACCCGCCTCGGGCATGCCGCTGCCCGGCGAGCAGGCGGCGCTGTTCATGGACGCCGCGCACCGGGCCGAGAACCGGCGCGCGATCATCGACGTCACCACCGGGGGCCGGCGGCCCGCCGCCTGGCTGGACCGGACGGTCGCCCGCTCGCTGGAGCGCAGCGACGCCAAGGCGTTCCGGGCCTGGCTCGACTCGTGGGCGGGCGAGGACTTCAGCGCCGCCGTGGCAGGCAGCGAGGTGCCGGCGCTCGCCGTGGCCGGCGCGCTGGATCCGGCGCTGTCGCCGGAGGTGATGCGGCAGACCTGGATGTCCTGGTATCCGCGCGCCCGGCTGGCGGTGCTGCCGTGCGCCGGCCACTACGCCATGGACGAGACCCCGCTGGAACTCGTCCGCACCGTCGAGGACTTCCTCCGGGCGGACGAGTCGGACGCGGCGGCCGAGCCGGACGGGGTGAGCGCGGCGGACGGGGTGAGCGCGGCGGCCGCGGGCGAGCCGGCGTGAGTCTGCGCGAGGCGCCGCCGGTGCCGGACGTCTTCGATCCGCGCCGGTACGCCGCCGGCGTGCCCTACGACGACTACCGTGTGCTGCGCGACCATCATCCGGTGGCCTGGCAGGAGGAGCCCGCGGTGCTGGGCTGGCCGGCCGGACCCGGGTTCTGGGCGGTGACCCGGCACGCGGACGTCGTGCACGTGCTGAAGGACGCGACGGCGTACTCCTCGTACCTCGGCGCGACCCAGATCCGGGATCCGGACCCGGAGGATCTGCCGTTCATCCGGCGGATGATGCTCAATCAGGATCCGCCGCGGCACGGCAGATTGCGGCGACTGGTGAGCCGGGCCTTCACGCCGGGGCGTGTGGACCGGTTCGCGGCGGTCGCCCGGGAGCGGGCGCGCACGCTGCTCGCGGGCGCCGTGGAGGAGGCGCGGCAGGGGGACGGCACGGTCGACCTGGTGGCGTCCGTCACCGACGAGTACGCCCTGCTGAATCTGGCGGATCTGCTGGGCGTCCCGGAGAGCGACCGGGGGCTGCTGCTGCACTGGACGCAGCGGGTGATCGGCTACCAGGACCCGGACGAGGCCGGTCCGCCGGTGCTGGACGGGTCGGGCAGACCGGTGAACCCGCGGTCGCCGGCGATGTTGCGGGACATGTTCGGCTACGCGCGGCAGTTGGCCGTGCACAAGAGGCGGCACCCCGCCGACGACATCATGACCACGCTCGCGCACGACACGGAACTCGCCGATGCCGAGTTGGAGATGTTCTTCTTCCTGCTCACGGTGGCGGGTAACGACACCGTGCGCAGCGCGGCTCCGGGCGGCGTGCTGGCGCTGGCGGAGCATCCGGAGGCGTACGAGCTGCTGCGTGCCGGCAAGGTCGGCATACCGTCCGCCGTCGACGAGTTGCTGCGCTGGCATCCGCCCGTGCTGACCTTCCGCCGGACGGCCGTGCGGGACACCGAGCTGGCGGGCCGGGAGATCCGGGCGGGCGACAAGGTGGTGGTGTTCCACGCCTCGGCCAACCGGGACGAGCGCGTCTTCGCCGGACCGGACCGGCTCGATCTTGCCCGCTCCCCCAATCCGCACGTCTCCTTCGGGGACGGCCCGCACGTGTGCCTGGGCGCTCACTTCGCCCGGCTTCAGTTGCGGCTGTTCCACGAGGAGGCGCTGTGCGCCCTGCCGCTACCGCCGCGCCCGGCAGGACCGGCCGGCCGGCTGGTGTCGAACTTCATCAATGGCCTGAAGTCACTGCGGCTGCACGTCACCTGACGGATCGACCTCGATCAGGGCGTGGGTGCCGCTCGTCCGCCAGCCGTCTCCCTCGGCCGCCGTCAGCGCGGCCTCCGTCTCTGCGGACAGGCCGGTGATCACATCGGACTTGAGGGTGCGCAGCGCGGCGACCGGGCCGGGGAAGTAGGCGGTCGTCTCCCGGAAGGGCGTGGTGGGCGGCCAGAGCCGGTCGCCCACCAGGCGGCGGTAGTTGAGGTCGCCCTTGACGAGGGTCAGCGTGGCCGCCGCGAACTCGGCGCGCAGGTCGTCGGGCATGTCGGCGTACGGCAGCGGGGAGCAGGAGAAGGGATGGGCGCGGACGGTGAGCCGGCCGTCGGCCATGGCCGACCAGAGCACGCGCGCGTGCTGCGCGGCCGCCCCCGGTGCCCTGCGCAGCCGGTGCAGCGCGTCTACCACGTCGGCGGTGGTCGCGTCGGAGACGTAGTACGGGTGGGGCTTGACGTGCAGCACCGCCCGCGCGGCCCGGCCCTCGGCGAGGAGGTGGGCGATCAGGAGGAGATCGGGGACGAGTTCGCGGCCCGCGTTGTCCGCGACGAGCACGAGCGTGCCCGTCCCGGTGGGCGGCAGCAGCGACCACAGGGTCTCGCTGTCGTCGGCGACCAGTGCAGGGGCCGGTTCGTGGGCCGCGGTGCCCGCGGCGGAGAGCCGGAAGCCGAGGTCGGCGCGGTTGCCCCACAGCGAGCCGTGCAGCAGGGCGTGCCCCCGCTCCTGCTCGGGCAGGTCGCGCAGGCCGTCCAGGGCGGCCAGTTCCTCGCCGGTCTCCGGGGCGTCGAGTTCGGCGCGTTTGAAGGGGCGGAAGGGGTCGATGCCCTGCCAGGCGCCCGGGCCGAAGTAGCCGACGGCGTCGAGCAGCCGGCGGTAGAAGTAGCTCTCGGACCACAGCCAGGGGATGTCGTACCAGGACCGTCCGGTGTGGTCGGCCAAGCCCCAGGCGTGCCACCGCTCCCGGTCCGGGGCGTGGGCGGGCAGCGGCTCGACCGTTCCCTCCCTGCAGCTCTTGAGCAGCTCGTCGAGCGCCGTGTGCTGCCCGGGGCCGTAGGGGAAGGCCTCCCGCACCTGCCGGATGATCGCGGGGTGCCGCTCGGCCAGCACGCTGTGCGGGAACGAGCCGGGTTCGTTGCCGAGGATCACGGGTGCGAAGGGGGTGTGGGGCATGTCCGTCACCGTATCGCGGGCGTCAGGCGGTTCTGATCTCCCGCTCCAGGTGCGTGGCGAGGGTGACGTAGCGGGGGCGGCGGTGCACCGGCACGAGACCGCGGATCACGAGGTGCCACATCTCGGCGACTCTGCGCGGCAGCCGCCCGACGGGTTCGAGCGAGCGGCCGGCGACCCGGGTGCCGATGAAGAAGCAGACGAGGGAGTGGGCGACGGCGCCGACGTCGAGATCGCCGTGCACATCGGCCTCTCTGACCGCTCCGCTGAACTTGCGGGTGGCGAACTCCTGCCACTCGGTGAACGGGTGGCGCAGCGGCGGCCGTACGGCGATGTCGGCGGTGGCGAGGCGCAGTCCGGCGCGCGGCACCGGGTCCTCCACGGCCAGCCGGGCGATGCCGAACGTGGTGCGCATGAGGGCCTCCAGCGAGGAGCAGCCGCGGTTCTCGACATCGGCGACGAGCTGTTGCGCCGCCCTGGCCTGGAGTTCCAGGATGGCGTGGGCCAGATCCTCCTTGGCGGCGAAGTGGAAGTAGAGGGCGCCCTTGGTGACCTTCGCGTGTGCGACGATGTCGCTCAGGCTGGTGGATTCGTAGCCGTGCCGGTCGAACAGGTCGGCGGCGGCCGTGATGATCGTTGCCCGGGTCTGTTCGGCGCGTAACTGCCTCGCCATCCTGGGACCCCTCCTCGCACCTCAAACGAACAGGACATGCGGTTTGTTTTTAACCCCTTGCATACGATAACTCACCCAGGGGCAACGGGAGTCCGGCGTGCCGGGCGCGAGGGGCGACACGTGTCAGCGACACGCTCGGCGCAGATCGCGTCCTCGGCGCTGTGTGAACGGGCGAGACCACACCGGTTCCCCCTTCGCTGCCAGCCGGCGCCCGGCTGCCTCGGGGCGACGGGTGCCGCACCTGTGATCGCCACGATACGAGGCCGACGGCCGGCTCCTCAACGGGGCGTCGGAGCAGGCGCGAAACAGCCGAAGCGGTCGGTGCTTTCACGCCCCCCGGGGTCGAGTGCGCGGTCCGGCTGAACGCGGCGGGCGCCGGCGCCGTACTGGTCGCCGCAGACCCCTTTCCCGCGCCTGCCGAGGAGACGCCCCGGATGACTCGGATGACCGCCCGCCTGAGCGTCAGGGTGGCCGCTGCGGCGGCGCCGCTCCTGCTTCTGCCGTGGGGGGCGGGCACCGCCCAGGCGCACGGAGCCCCCATCGACCCGGTCAGCCGGGTCCGCGCCTGCTCCCCCGAGGGCGGCGACGCCGCCCGGTCGGCGGCCTGCCGGGCCGCGGTCGCGGCGAACGGCGCCCCGTTCACCGCGTGGGACAACCTGCGCCTGGCGGGGGTGGGGGGCCGTGACCGGCGGGTGATTCCGGACGGCAGGCTGTGCAGCGGGAATCTGCCGGCGTACCGGGGCCTCGACCTGGCCCGCCGGGACTGGCCGGCGACGCGACTGGCACCGGGCGGCCGGCTGACGCTGACGTACGCCTCGACCATCGCGCACACCGGAACGTTCGAGCTGTACCTGACCAGGCAGGGCTACGACCCGGGGCGGCCGCTGACGTGGTCCGATCTGCCGGAGCGGCCCTTCGCACGCATCACGGACCCGCCGCTGCGCGACGGGGCGTACCGCATGAGCGCCACGCTGCCGGCGGACCGGACGGGGCGTCAGGTGCTCTACACGGTCTGGCGGAACAGCAGTACGCCGGACACCTACTACTCGTGTTCCGACGTGGTCTTCCCGGAGCGTGGGAAAGCCGCCGGGGCGGCGCGGTCCACGCGGCCCGCGACGGCGACGCCGGCCGCGCCGCGTCCGCGGCCCGACCGGACGGCGAGCGCCCCGGCGGAGAGTTCACCTCCTGTGGCACGAAGCGGTGAGGGGCGGTCCCGGGCCGCCGGCGACGACGCGACCGCGGTGGTGCAGGCCACGCACGGCGGCTCGGGACCCTCGGCGCCGCTGCTGGCGGGCGGCGCCGCCGGAGTGCTGCTGCTCACCGGGGGCGCCGTCCTCGCCCTGCGGCTACGATGGCGCTGAACCGGACCCTCCGGTCGGTCAGTTCACGTAGACGCGGACACCCCCGTCGGTGACGGGCGCGTACTTGGCCGTGAAGTAGCCGTTGGCGAAGCACAGCGACGAACCGGAGGTCTTGGTGAACTGCTGGTTGGTGAAGGTGATGCTGCTGTCGCCGTTGTCGGCTTTGCCGCTCAGGCCGGGCGCCTGATACACGCAGGTCACGGTGCCCAGCAGGGTGCGCAGCTGGACGGTGGCCTGGATGACGGACCCGCTCGGGGGCGAGATGGTCAGGGTGCCGTCCGAGGTGACCGTCGCCGAGTAGGGCAGGTTGTTGATGGTGATGCCGTTGACACCGAGGACACCGGTGACGTTGCTGGTGCAGGTGCTGCTGTCGAAGGTGTGCCCGGTGACGGACTCGGTGGCCGTGCCGGGGGCGGCCGGGTTGCCGGCGACCTGGGCGGTGAACTGGGAGCCCGTGCACTTCACGCCGCTGGTGCCGGTCGCGCTGGAGTAGAAGGTGGCGTACGTGCCGGAGGCCAGGGGCGCGATGAGGGTGTCACCGACGGCGACCGCGGTGCCGCCCGTGCTGCCGGTGGTGAGGACCGTGCCGGCCGCGGAGGCCGGGGTGGCCCAGGCTAGGGCGAGCGCGGTGGTGGCGCCGGCGAGGGCGACGAGGGATCGCGTACGCATGCGGGTACCTCTCTTTTCGAAGTGGGGGGACAGATGAGGTGAGGTGGGGGGTGGCGGGTGGCGGGTGGTGCGGGCGATGCCGCCGGCGCAGGTCCGTCACGCCTTCTCCGTACGCGACGGACCGGCGACGGCGGCACACCGGGCACCGGCCGAAGACCTCGGGGGAAGGCCTCCGGCCGGGCCGGACAAGGGCGCGGCCGGGCACGGGATGACGGGGGGGAACGACCGTGCCGGAGCCGCGCTGCGAGGTGGAGCGGTTGCCGTGAAGGGCCGGGAACGCGGTCGGTGCCGCGCCGGGGACGCGGCGGATGCCGCCTGCTGGATCCGGCGCCACGGATCCGTGGAAACAGGGGAAGTTGTAGACCCGCTCAACCATCAACGTCAAGGTGAGAAAGGCGAGTTGTGGCACGGAAAAGCGGGCCGCGCACATCCGACACCGTTTTTCCACAACTCCCTTGACCCTTCAAAGTAACCGGCGGTAACTTCCTCGAAGGCTACTGCCGCGTAACGAGAAAGCCCTTGCACCCACCGGGAGTTGTGAGGAGGCGTGCGCGGCATCCTGCTGTCCGCGCCAGGACACCGCGCCACTGAACCCCAACCCGCATTGATCCGTGCCCATGGGAGCAGACATGGCCTCGTCCCCGGACGTCCCGTCCGTCGGCAACACCCCCGAGAACCCGGGAAGCGACACCCCGACCGAAGCCCCGAACGCCGGGACCACCCCGGGCGGTCAGAGACGGGGGCGTGTCCGGGCCCGCCGGGCCGCGGTGATGGCGGTACCCGCCACCCTGGTCGCCGCCGGCCTCGCGGTCCTCACCGCGCAGGGCGCGCTGGGCGTGCAGTTCGCGATCTCCGGCATGCCGTTCACGGTCACCGCGACCGAGCTGAACGGCACCGGGTTCGAGCAGTTCGGCGCGCTCGACAACATGGCGGAGGGCAGCCCGAACGCCGGAGACTCCGGCGGCCAGGTGCTCGTCGTCACCTCCGCCATCAAGAACGCCACGCTCACCAAGCTGTGCCAGAGCGTCGACCTCGGCGGCACCAACCTGCTGATCACGGCGGGCAGCGGGTCGGAGAAGGTCCAGGCGACCGACCTGACCACCGACTCCACCGAGCTGACGGGTAACGCGAAGTTCGACAACATCGAGATCGGCAACGACGCCAGCACGCTGACCAAGGCGGGCGTGAAGGGTCCGATCGGGGTCTTCAGCCAGCAGGCCGACACCGTACACATCGGCAATCTGCGGCAGACCAACTACGCCACCACGGCCGGCGTGTTCAAGCTGCCGGGTCTCCGGCTCCGCTTCAGCGACTCGGGCTGCTGATCACCGTGCCCGATCCGCACACCGCCGGGGACCGTCCGCACCGGGGACCGAGGCTCGCCTTCCGCGGATGGCGGGCCCGCCGGCCGTTCTGGGGCGGGCTGCTGCTCGCCCTCGGCGGCGGCGAGATCCTGCTCACCGAGAAGGCCTCGCTGAAGGTCGTGCTGCACATCGGCATGCAGGGCCTGGCCGGCTATCTGCTGCCGGCGCTCATGGTGATCCTGGGCCTGCTGACCCTGTTCAACCCTTCCCAGCGGCTCTTCTACTCCATCACCGGTGTCCTGCTCTCCCTGGGCACCTGGCTCACCTCCAACCTCGGCGGCTTCTTCCTCGGCCTGCTCCTCGGCGTCACCGGCAGCTGCCTGGCCTTCGGCTGGCTCCCGGACCAGGAACCCCGCGTCAGCCGCCGCAAACGCCGCAAACAGGCGAGAGCCACGGCCCGCGCCCTGGCGCCGGAGGGGGCGGAGGGGACGGCCTGACCGGCCGGCCGGCGCAGCCCCGCGGACGGGTCGCCGAGGCGCAGAAGAGACCCGCCGAGGCGCAGACCGTCGCCCGCCACTGCCGCCGGCGCCACGCCGAGGCGGGGCTGCGCGTGGGCAGGTTCAGACCGTCCAGCGCCAGGGCGAGCGGGGCGGCGAAGAAGCCGCCGTGGTCCAGCAGGACGCGGGTGTCCCCGGGCTTCGGGGGCACCCGCGTCGGCACGTCCACGCCTCGTTCCGGGCGGTGGGGCGTCAGCCGAGACCGGTGGACTTCAGCCAGGCCTTGGCGACGTCCAGCGGGTCCTTGTTCTGCGCCTGCACCTGGGTGTCCAGGTCCAGCAGGGTCGCCGTGTCGAGCTTGGCGGAGACCGCGTTGAGCGCGTCCACGCCCTCCTTGGACAGCGCGCTCTTGTACACGAGCGGCTGGACGTTCTCGAAGCCGAAGAGGTTCTTCGGGTCCTGGAGGACGACGAACTTCTCCTTGGAGATGTTCGCGTCCGTGGTGAAGAGGTCCGCGGCCTGTACGGCGTCCTTCTTCAGCGCCGCCAGCGTGAGCGGGCCGCCCGCGTCCAGCGCCTTGAAGGACTTGAACTCCAGGCCGTAGACGGACTTCAGGCCCACCAGGCCCTGCTGTCGGGTCTGGAACTCCGGCGAGGCGCCGATGACCAGGTCCCCGGCGACGTCCTTCAGGTCGGCGATGGAGGACTTCTCGGTGAGGTGGTACTTCTTCGCGGTGGCCGCGTTGACCGTGACCGAGTCCTTGTTCTGCGCCGACGAGGGCTCCAGCAGGGTGAGCTTGGAGTCCAGCTTGGTGTCGATGGCGGCCGTGGTGTCGCCGACGCTCTTCGGTGCGGCCTTCGGGTCGAGGTAGGCCAGCAGTGCGCCGTTGTACTCGGGCAGTACCGATATGGAACCGTTCTTGATCAGTCCGTAGGTGGTCTCGCGGCTGCCGATGTTCGGCTTGTACGTGACCTTGATCCCCTTGGCCTTGAGGGCCTCGCCGTAGATGTCGGCGAGCAGGGTGCTCTCGGGGAAGTTGTTGGACCCGACGACCACGCTGTCGCCGCTCGCCTTGCCGCCGTCCGTGAGGGGGTTGTCCTTGTCGTCGTCCTTGGAGGAACAGCCCGCCAGCAGAGCCGTCGCCGCCACGAGGGCGACCGCCGCCGCGCCTCGGTTCCTCCGGATGGACCTGCTGATGTGGGTCGTTGAAGTCACGCGTCGATCCAATCCAGCCGGTTCTCGGTCAGTCAAGTGCCGTGGATCACCGATTGGTCTCCTTCTGTGGTCAGTTGTGCACGGAGAGCGGTCTCTTCGTAACGGATTCTTGATGAAAGGCGAGCCGGCCGAGTCCTCAACCGGCTGTAGCCTCATGCCGGTTGGTATCGACCACAGCGGTGCGCGGGGACCGCTCCGGTGTCCCTGACACAGGCGTTCCGGGGGCGACGGCGCTCCCGGTCGAGGGCGACGAGGCTCTCGGGTCGGGGGACGGCGCTCTTCCGTTCGGGGAGACGGCACCCCGGGTCCTGGGGTGACGGCTCTCCGGATTACCGGGGGGTGACGGCTCCCCCGGTCAAGACACCCACGAAGGAGGCCCGGTGTCCACGACGCAGGTGGACGCACCCGCCCGGCACGCCCCGACGGGGGGCTCAGCCCGGGGTTTCGCCGACCGCTGGCCCTTCCGGCGCAAGCTCAACCTGCTCGTCGGCATCCCCCTCGCGGTCATCGCGGGCCTGCTGGCCTACCTGTTCACCAACCTGGCACAGCAGTCGTCCAGCGCCGCCTCCGCCGCCCGGCTGGTGCGCGCCAGCACGCAGGTGGCGCGGCTGGTGGACCGGGTGGAGGCCGAGCACCAGCAGGCCATCCTGCTCTCGACGCGCTACGAGTCCGGGGACGTGAGGCCCTCGACGTCCGCCTACCGCGCGGCGCGGAAAGCGGTCGACTCGCAGGTGGCCGAGGTGCGCGCGGCCTTCGGCGACCGGCTGCCGCAGCGCGAGGCCCAGGCCCTGCGCGGGGTCGCGGGCCTCAGCAGTCTGCGCACCTCGGTGGAGCAGTCGTACCTGCCCGCCGACAACATCGACCCGGCCTACGCGGGCGCCGCCCAGAGCCTGATCGACGGCCTCGGTCTCGACCGCGACGCCGACCTCGCCGAGACCTTCGCCGGCAGCCTGCTCGACTCCCTGCTGCGCGCGGACGCCGCCCACGGTGCGTTCGAGACCAACGTGTTCGCAGCGACCACGGGCGACACCAACGCACAGATCGAGTTCACCAGCGCGGTCGGCGCCTACCAGCTCTACACCCACCAGGCCGAGCGCTTCACCCGGTTCGCGACCGGCGCGCAGGCCGAGCGGCTCGCCGGTATGGAACACACGGAAGCGCAGCGGGAGATCGCCGAGGCGTACGCCGAACTCCAGGTCAGCGCGGGCTCGTTGCAGGCGGACGGCCAGGAGGAGACCAGGCGGGCGGTCCAGGACGCGCTGACCGACTACCCCGCCTACCCGGAACAGGCCGCCGCCCGGCTGAAGATCACCACCGCGCTGATCGGCCAGATCGCCGACCGTGCCGACGGCGCCGCCGACTCCGCCCGGTTGCGGGCCGGCCTGCTGCTGAGCGGCGCGGTGATCGCCTTCGCGCTGTGGATCGCCTTCGCGGTGCTGATGCGCCGCTCGGTGGTCCGGCCCGTGCAGGCGCTCACCGGGGCGGCGCGGGAGGTCGCCGAGGTGGCGGAGCGCGAGCTGGCCCGGGTGGCCGACGACGACGCCGAGGACGACGGGCCGCCCCGGCTGCGGGACATGCCGGTCACGGCCCGCGACGAGATCGGCGACCTGGCCGAGGCGTTCAACCACGTCCAGACCACCGCCGCCGCGCTGCTGGAGCGCCAGGTGCTCAGCCGGCGCAACACCGCCGAGATGTTCGGCAACGTGGGCCGCCGGGTCAGCAACCTGACGACACGGCAACTCGCGCTGATCGACGCCGTGGAGCGCGGTGAGACCGACCCCGCGCTGCTGGAGCGGCTGTACTCCATCGACCACATCGCCGTACGACTGCGCCGCAACGCCGACAGCCTGATGCTGCTGGCGGGTATCCGCGAGACCGTGCTGGACGCCGGGCCGACGGCGCTGTCCAACGTGGTCCGGGCCGCGCTCGGGCAGATCGAGGGCTATCAGCGGGTACGGCTGTACGTGGCGTCGGACGCCATGGTGGAGCCGGACGTCATCGGGGACCTCACGCTGATGACGGCCGAACTGCTGGAGAACGCGGTGTCGTTCTCGCCCGAGGGCAGCCCCGTCGAGGTCACCGTCCGCTCCGGCGCCGAGGCCGCGCACGTGGTGGTCACCGACCACGGCCTCGGCATGAGCGCCGAGCGGCTCGCCGAGGAGAACGCCCGGCTGATCCGCCGGGAACGGCTGGACCTGGTTCCGACCAAGGTGCTGGGCCTGTTCGTGGTGGGTGCGCTGGCGCGCCGCTGGGAGGTCGGGGTCGAGCTGACCCGGACGCCGGGCGGCGGTGTGACGGCGGAGGTGACCCTGCCGCCCTCGCTGCTGCTCACGCCGCCCACGGGGACGCAGGCTCCGGTCCGGCCGAGCGCGCCGGTCACCGCGGGGCGCGGGCCCGTGGCCGGGGTGCCGCGGCCGGTGGCGGCGCGCCGCGAGCCGCCGTCCGCACCGACGCCGGACACCGCCCACGAGAAGGCGGCGGCCGACGGCACCGGCCGGGACGAGCCCGCCCGCGCGGAACGCGGCGGCCCCCTGCCCCGCCGAGTCCCACGACGCGCACCGCAGGCCGCCTCCCCACCCAAGGCACCACACGCCGACGACACACCGGCCACCTCCCCACCCAAGCCACCACACGCCGACGACACACCGGCCACCTCCCCACCCAAGCCACCACACGCCGACGACACACCGGCCACCTCCCCACCCAAGCCACCGCACACCCACCCCACACCGGCCACCCCAGCGCCGGAGACCTCCGGACCGTCCCCTGCCGAGGGGCGGAGCGAGCCGCCCTCCGGTACCGGGCGCCCGCTGCGCCGCCGGGTCCGCGGGGCCACCCTGCGGACCACCGCCGGTGCCGCGCCGGCGGTGCCGGAGGCCGCCCGGCCGCTGGACGCGGAGGCCGTCCGCAGCGCGCTGGAGGAGTTCGAGGAGGCGGTGGAGCGCGCCCGGCGGGACAGCGACACCGGCGGCTTCACGCGTCCGGCGGACACCACGGCGGCCGCGCACCCGGACGACCCGACCACGCACCCCGGCCCGACCACACCGCACGACCCGACCACGCACCCCCGCCCGACCACACCGCCGCACGACCCGAACCACGAACCGGAAGGAGCCGAGCAGTGAGCACGTCGACAGGTGACACCCCGACGGGCGGCACCCCGCCGGCCGACCTGCAAGCGGCCGCGGCCGACTTCACCTGGCTGCTGAACCGCTTCGCGACCGAGACCGCGGGCGTCGTCGACGCGATCGCCGTGTCCTCCGACGGTCTGCTGATCGCGGTGTCGCAGCTGCGCGAGCACGCCGACTCCGAGCGGCTCGCGGCGATCGTCTCCGGCATCACCAGCCTGGCCGCCGGCGCCTCCGGCAACTACGGCCTGGGCGGCCTGAACAAGGTCATCATCGACCTGGAGGGCGGACACGTCATCGTCTCCGCGATCGGCAGCGGCGCCGTACTCGGCGTCGTCACCGACAAGGAGGCCAAACTCGGCAACATCGCCTACGAGATGACGCTGTTCGCCAACCGCGCCGGTGCCGCGCTGAGCCCGCAGCTGGTACTGGAGCTGAAGAACAGCGTGGGCGCCGCCGCGGCCCGCTGAGGAGGAGAAGGTTCCCATGGCGGACGGCATCCCGCCCCCGGGCCCGGACCCGGTCGGCCCCGCCCCCGCCGTACGGCCGTACCTGGTCACCGCCGGCCGGGTGGCGGACGCCGGCTCCGGCCGGGCGCTGCCCGTGGAGACCCAGGTGGTGGCCACCGCCGACGGGCTCGACGCGCTCGGCCGGCTCTCCTTCGAGCAGCACGACATCGTCGCCGCGTGCCGGCTGCCGCAGTCCGTGGCAGAGCTGGCGGCCCGGCTGCGGCTGCACCTCAACGTGGTCCGCGTGCTGGCCGAGGACCTGCGCGAGGCCGGGCAGCTGGCGGTGTACGTGCCGGACGCCGCGGCCACCCACGACGCGTCCGTCCTGCGCAGGGTTATCGACGGCCTGCGGGCCGTCCCCGACTCCCGAGGGGTACCGAGTGACACCGACTGAACCGCTCCAGGCCCGGGGCCCGGCCGCGGCCTCGGCCGTTCGGCCGCCGCTGCCGGTGAAGATGGTGGTCGCGGGCGGCTTCGGCGTGGGCAAGACCACGGCCGTCGGCGCGATCTCGGAGATCGAGCCGCTGACCACCGAGGCGTCGATCACCGAGGTAGCGGCCGGGGTGGACGACCTCACGCACACCCCGCGCAAGACCACGACGACCGTCGCGATGGACTTCGGCTGCCTCACCATCGACCCGACGCTGAAGCTGTACCTGTTCGGCACGCCCGGGCAGGAGCGGTTCGGGTTCATGTGGGACGACATCGTGGAGGGCGCGGTCGGCGGCCTCGTCATCGTCGACACGCGCCGGCTGGACGACTGCTATGCCGCCGTCGACTACTTCGAGCACAAAGAGATCCCGTTCGCCGTCGCGGTCAACGCCTTCGACGGCAGGACGGAGCACTCCCTGGAGGAGGTCCGCTGGGCGCTGGACGTCTCCGACGGGGTTCCGGTCGTGGTGTTCGACGCCCGGGAGCGGGGCTCGGTGCGGGACGCGCTGCTCGTCGTACTCGAACTGGCGCTGGCCCGCACCGAGGGATAGCCGTCAGCCGCTCCGGCGCACTCCCGGCGACACCGTGAGCCGGGATGCCGCCCAGAACAGGGCGAGGGTCGCGAGGGCCAGACCGGCGACCAGGGTGGCGCCGCCGACGACCTTCTCGTAGTTCTTCTGGTAGAGGCCGTCGATGATGTACCGGCCGAGCCCGCCGAGGCTGACGTAGGCGGCGATGGTGGCGGTGGAGACGATCTGGATGGCCGCCGTGCGCAGGCCGCTGAAGATCAGCGGGAGCGCGACCGGCACCTCCACCTGGAGCAGCACGCGCGCCTCGGACATCCCCATGCCCCGGGCCGCGTCCACCGGCGAGGGGTCGACGGAGCGGACCGCCTCGTAGGTCGTCACCAGGATCGGCGGTACGGCGAGCACGACCAGCGGGATCATCACCGGCAGCAGGCCGAAGCCGATCCAGATGAACATCAGCACCAGCAGGCCGAAGCTGGGCAGCGCCCGGCCGGCGGTGGCGACGAGCGCGAGGGCGTTGCCGCCGCGGCCGAAGTGGCCGGTGAGCAGGCCGACGGGCAGTCCGATCGCGGCGGCTATCAGCAGGGCCTCCAGCGAGTACCGGACGTGTTCGGCGAACCGGGTGGGGATGCCGTCGTAGCCGTGCCAGTGGGCGCTGTCGCTGAAGAAGGCGTGCGCGTAGTTCAGGACGTTCACCGGGTGGCACCCTTCCTCGGCATCCAGGGGGTGAGGAGGAGGCGGACGAGGACCAGCACGGCGTCGGCGAGGATGCCCAGCACGGCGATGGTCAGGACCGAGTTCACGGCGAGGGCGGGGCGGTGGTACGTCTGCGCGTCGTAGAGCATGTTGCCGAGGGCGCCCTGGTTGCCGATGAGCATGCCGACGCTGACCAGGGAGATGCTGGAGACGGTCGCCACCCGCAGGCCGGCGATGATGGCGGGTACGGCGATGGGCAACTGCACCTGGAAGTACCGGCGTACGGGTCCGAAGCCCATGGCCTGGGCGGCTGCCAGGGTCTCCGGCGGCACCGAACGGACGCCGTCCACGATCGCCGGGACCAGCACCACCAGGCTGTAGAGCGCGAGCGGGATCATCACCGTGGTCTCGCTCTGGCCGAAGTAGTCGATGAGGACGACGAAGAAGGCCAGGGACGGGATGGCGTAGAGCACGGTGGTGATGCCGAGGACGGGCGGGTAGATCCAGCGGAACCGGACGCACAGCTGGGCCACGGGCAGCGAGACGAGCAGTCCGGCCAGCACCGGCAGCAGGGCCTCGCGCAGATGCAGCCCGACCAGGCCGAGGTAGCTGTGCTGGAGGTCGCTCGGGAGGTCGAAGAAGCCGCTCATCGGCCGGCCTTCGCGTCGGCGTGCTCCGCCACCCGGCTGTGGGCGGCGCGGATCGCCTCGCCGATGACCTGCTGGGACACGACACCGACGGCGCGTCCCTCGCCGTCCACCGCGACGGCCCACCCGGTCGGGGAGAGCACGGCACCGTCCAGCGCGGTGCGCAGCGAGTCGGCGCCGGGCACGAACGGCCGCCCGAAGTCGAGCAGTCGGTCCCGGTCGATGGCGCCGGCGGAGAGCCGGTCCGGCTCGCTCCAGCCGAGCGGCCGGCCGTCGAGGTCGGTGACGAGCAGGTAGGGGGCCGCGGCCCGGGAGGCCAGCTGCCCGGCGTCCGCGTCGATCGCGACGATCGGCGCGGTCTCCAGCTCCATCCCGTCGGCGGGGAAGAAGGAGAGCCGGCGGATGCCGCGGTCGGCGCCGAGGAAGTCCTCCACGAAGGGGTCGGCGGGCGCGCTGAGGAGTTCGGCGGGCGGGGCGAACTGGGCGAGCCGGCCGCCGGTGCGCAGCACGGCGACCTTGGTGCCCAGCTTGATCGCCTCATCGATGTCGTGCGTGACGAAGACGATGGTCTTGCCCAGCTCCTCCTGGATGCGCAGGAGTTCGTCCTGGAGACCCTTGCGGACGACGGGGTCGACCGCGGAGAACGGCTCGTCCATCAGCAGCACCGGCGGGTCGGCGGCGAGCGCGCGGGCCACGCCGACGCGCTGCTGCTGGCCGCCGGAGAGCTGGTACGGGTACCGCCTGGCGAGCGCGGCGTCCAGCCCGACCCGTTCCATCAGCTCGGCGGCCCGGGCCCGGGCCTGCTGCTTGGTCCGGCCGAGCAGGCGGGGCACGGTGGCGATGTTGTCCAGGATGGTGCGGTGCTGGAAGAGCCCGGCGTTCTGGATGACGTACCCCATCGAGCGGCGCAGGGTGTTGACCGGCTGCTGCCGGATGTCCTCGCCGTCGAGGAGGATGCTGCCCTCGCTGGGCTCCACCATCCGGTTGATCATCCGCAGGGTCGTCGTCTTGCCGCAGCCGGAGGGCCCGACGAGGACGGTGATCGCGCGGTCCGGTATCTCCAGCGACAGCCGGTCGACCGCGACCGTGCCGTCCGGATACCGCTTCGTGACTGAATCTATCCGTATCAAAACGCCGCGTACCCTTCGGGTCCGACCGATCCTGGCTGACGCGGGGAGAGTCTAGACCGCGCGTGTTCGGGCGCGTTGGCGGGAGAGCGCAGCCGAGACGGCGGCGGCGCACCGGGGCCGCCCGCAGCTGGAACGGCGGGACGGGCCGGCGGTGTTCACCCTGCGGCCGCCGGGCCAGGCGGCCGGCACGAGTGCCATGAAACCCCGGGGCACTTCCGAGACGTCCGCCTACCATGGGTGACGTGCGGTCACCCGAGGAACGTGATCAGCAACTGGCGCTGCTGTGCGGCCAGTTGCCACTGCTGCGCCGTCTGCACCAGGGTCCGGTCGGTGCGACCGGGCGGCGGGCCGTCGAACAGGCCGTCCAGGCCGCCCGGGCCGGTGAGCCCATCGCCGCGCACCTCGCCGAACTGGGGCTGCTGGCCGACAGGGCGGACACGGCCGGGGCGCCGGCCGGGGCCGACGCCCGCTCGTCGCGGCCGACCTCCGTCGCCGACGACGGTCCGCACACCGTGTCCGGGGCGCACGTCTGCCCACGCGGGGTCTGCGCCCGGCGTGAGCGGCGGCGGGCGGACCAGGAGCTGCCGGTGTGCGAGGTGTTCGACGTGGCCCTGCGTTTCGACGCCGAGAGCTGAGCGGGCGGCCGTGCTCACCGGACTCGTCACGGACGTCGGCAGGAAGCTGGCCGAGCGCTGGGCGGCGGCGCTGGTGCTGCCCGGGCTGGTGTTCACCGCGCTCGCGGCCACCGGTCTGACCCTGGGCCAGCGGCACTGGGCGGACCTCGACCTGCTGCGGCACCGGCTGCGCGAACTGACCGCCGGCGGCTCGGACTCCACCCGGGCCGCGGTGCTGCTGCTCGGCGTGCTGGCCGCGTCCTTCGCCGCCGCGCTGCTCGCCGACGCGCTGGCCGGGCCGTACGAGCGTGTCCTCCACGGCAGTTGGCCGCGTCCGCTGCGCCCGCTGGCCCACCGGCTCACCGAGCGCCGGCGGCGCGCCTGGGACAGCCGCGACCGGGCCTGCGCGGCGGCCCGGCAGATCGGCGCGCTGGCCGAGCGGGAGGCCGAGCGGAACGCGGTGGCCCTGGTCCGGCCGGAGTGCCCGACCTGGGCCGGGGACCGGCTGCGCGCCCCGGCCACCCGCGTCCGGCTGCACTATCGGATCGAACTCACCGACGCCTGGCCCCGGTTGTGGTTGCTGCTGCCGGACACCACCCGGCTGCCGCTGGCCGAGTCCCGGCAGCGGCTGGACGAGGCGATGCGGCTCGGCGGCTGGGCGGTGCTGTATCTGCTGCTCGGCGCGGTGTGGTGGCCGGCCGCGGTCGCCGGGGCGGGCGCGGTCCTGGTCGCCCGGCGGCGCGGGCGGGAACGTGTCGAGGAGTACGCGGAGTTGGTGGAGTCCGCCGTGGACGTCCACCTCCCGGAGCTGTTCGATCGGTTCGACGAGGAGACGCACCCGGTACGGGCGAGCCTCGGCCGCACGGTCACCGAGCGGTTCCGCAAGGGAGCGGGCGCACGGCGCCGATGACGGGAACCGGACACGCGGGGCCCGGCTCCGCGGACAGGGGGTGCGGACGATGACGCCGAACACGGCGTGGGAACGGGAACCGGCTGGGGAGGACGGGGGCGGCGAGCGGGGGCAGACGCCGGCCGGAGAGAACACGCACGGCAATCACGCGCAAGATCCAGCCGGAGAGAAGGCGCACGGCAACCACGAGCACATCCCGGCCGGCGCCGACCCGGCGGTCGAGCGGGAGCGGTTGTTACGGGCCGTCCGGGGGCGGCTGGCCGGGGCGGGCGGCAGCGGCGGGCTGCTCACCGAGGAGGCCCGTGCCGAGACCGACGCCCTGCTGCGGCACCTGGTGCTCGCCGAGGCGGACGGCGGCCCGGGGGTGGACCAGGAGGTGGCGTACGCGCTCGGCGTCACCCTGCTGCTCCGCGCCGACGGCCGCGGTGACGCCGGCGCGGCGGACACCCGTATGGGCGTGCTGCTGCTCGGCCCCTTCCACTTCCATCCGCCGGGCACCCCCGACGTCCTGCCGCCGCCGTTGCGCGCCGGGCTCGACGAGCTGCTGGGCACCGGCCGGCCCGAGGACCCCCGGGCCGCCGTCCAGGAGCATGCCGCGGCCCTGACCAACCTCGGTTTCCTGCTGCTGGAGCTGGGCATCGGCCTGTCCTGGCCCGAGGCGCTGGAGACGTGCGCCGTGCTGACCCGTGGGGCCCTGCCGCACCTGGCGCCGGAGGGGCCCGACCGGGCGGTGGCCGGCTGCAACCTCGGCTACGCACTGCTGATCCTCGGCGGCCGGCCCGGCAGCCCCCGGCCCGAACAACTGGACGAGGCGGTCGAGTGTTCCGCACGGCGTTCGCGGCCACTGCCCCGGACCGTCCGGACCACGCCCGCTGCGCGGGCGGCCTCGCGTCCGCACTGCTGGCCACCGCGGCACGGACGGAGGACCCCGCCCTGCTGCCGGAGGTGATCGAGCTGCTGCGCACGGCGACCCGGAGCGCCGGCCCGGCCGACGGCAACGCGGCGCAGCTGCACTCCGACCTGGGGTACGTCCTGACCCTGCACGCCATGGGCAGCGAGGGGGCGGAGGAGGCGGCACCCGCCGTCCGGGAGGAGGCCGTCGCCGCGCTCCGGCGGGCCCTCGACCTCACCCCGGCCGAGGATCACGAGGCGGTCCGCACCCACCTCGACCGGCTCTCCCGCGCCGCGCTGATCGGCCTGCCCGGGGCCGGCCCGGCCGGCGCGGCGGAACTCGCCGCGGACGCCGCCGAGGCGCTCCGCCGGCTGCTCGACCTGACCCCGGCGGGCCACCCCGAGCGGGAGGACGTCCGGACCCGGCTGTTCGCCAACCTGATGGCCGCGGGGCGGGCCGAGGAAGGCGCCGCCCTCCTCGTCGCCTCCGCCCCGATGTTCGCCGAGCCGGACCTGTTGCGCCAGGCCGCCGAGGAGTTGCGCGAGGAGATCATCCGACCGGACGTGCCGGCCGCCCAGGCCGGTCTCCCGCCCGAGCTGCAGGCCGACTCGGACGCCATCGACGCCATCGTGCGCCCGGCGATGTCCGGGGAGGACGGCAGCCACCCGATCGCCGCCGTACTGGGCCTGCTCGGCATGGGCCCGCACGGCGGTGGCGGCGGACGCGGCCAGGAGCTGCTCGACTTCGGCAAGCTCGTCCTCGGCCACCCAGCGGACGCCTCGCTGGGCGACATCTTCCGCCATGGCGTGGAACTGGAGCTCCAGCGCCTCGCCAGGATGCCCGAGGCCGAGCGCGCGCAGGCCCTCACCGAGCTTCTGCGGGACGACGCTTCCGATCCGGTCCCGCCGAAACCGGCCGACACCAGCACCCTGGACGAGATCCTCGCCGTCTACGACCGGCTGCTCGCCGCCGCCCCGCCGGGCTCCCGCGAACACCGCCTGCTGCGGACCGGCCGCTCCGGGCTGGTCGTCATGCGGGGCATGCACGCCCCGGGCGACACGGCCGCCGTCCTGGCACGGATGCGCGAGACGCTGCCGGTGCTGCGCGAGCTGTACGAGGAACTGCCGCAACTGGTCGAGGACGTGGGCATCAGCTCCGACCTCTTCGCCGGGCACGCGTCGCTGGCGTTCGCGTACGACTCGCCGTTCGACCGGGTTCAGGCGCTGGAGGACGGCGTACGCGGCGCCCGCCGCAGGCTGGCCGGGCCGGCGCCGGGCACCCGGGAGTACGACGACACCCGTACGACGCTGGCCCTGCACCTGTTCATCCGGCACGGCATGTGGGCGGAGGAGGCCGACTACACCGAGGCCGAGGCCCTCGCCCGGGAGCTGCTCGCCGGCGCCGAGCCGGACGTGCGCACCGCCATGCTGGTGCACCACTGGGCCTCGGCCGCACAACACCGCATCCAGCGGGCACGGCTGCTGGAGGCGGAACCGGCCGGGGCCGGACGCTCGCCCAGCGTGATCACCCGGTTCGCCTCCGACGGCGCCGCCCAGGCGCTGGACCGGCACGACCCGGTGGGGGCCCTGGAAACCCTGGAGGACGGCCGGGCCCATCTGCTGTCCACCGCGCTCAACGCCCGCCGGGAACTGGCCGTCCTGCAAGGCGCCGACGCCGAGCTGCACGGCCGGCTGCGGTCCGCCCTTGACCGGCTGCGCGCGCTGCGCCGGAGCGTGGACCCCGGCCGCTGGCCCGGTCCCGAGGAGCTGGCCGAGCAGCGCGCCGCCGGCGAGGACGCGGCCCGGCTGATCACCGAGCTGCAACAGCGCCCGGGCTTCCGGCGGTTCCTCACCCCGCTGCCGCTCGGCCTGGACGACCTGCGGCCGGCCGCCGCCGAGGGCCCGGTGGTGAGCGTCAACGTCCATCCGCGGCGCTGTGACGCGCTGGTGCTGCGCCCCGAGGGGGTGCTGCCGGTGCCGCTGCCCGGGCTGGACGCCGCCGACCTCGCCGCCCAGGCCGAATCCTTCGGGCTGGCCGTCGGCGCGCTCACCGCCGGATCGCGCCATCCGCTGTTCGAGGGGGCGCGGGAGGTCTTCACCGGCACACTGGCCTGGCTGTGGGACGTGCTGGCCGAACCGGTCCTGAACGCCCTGGGGTTCACCGGGCCGCCCGTCCCGGGCGCGTCCTGGCCCCGCCTGTGGTGGTCGCCGTCCGGCGTGCTGAACTCCTTCCCGCTGCACGCCGCCGGGCACCACGGGCCGGGCGCGCCCGCGGGGGCGGCGGTCCTGGACCGGGTGGCCTCCTCCTATACGCCGACGCTGCGGGCGCTGCTGTACAGCCGGGCCCGCCGGCGCGCGGTGCCGGGGCGGCGCGGTGTCCTCGCGGTGGCCATGCCCCAGACGCCGGGGCAGGCGCCGCTGCCGCGGACCGTGGCCGAGGCCGGGGTGGCGGTCGCGGCGAGCGGCGGCGCGCGGCTGATCGGCCCGGACGCCACCCGGGCGGCGGTGCGCGGAGCGCTGCCGGACGCGGCCGTGGTGCACTTCGCCTGCCACGCCGACAGCGACCCCGAGGACGCCGCGGCGGGCCGGCTGCTGCTCGCCGACGGCGACCTGTACGTCTCGGAGATCGCCGAACTGCACCTGGAGTCGGCCGAGTTGGCGTATCTGTCGGCCTGCGGGACGGCCCGTGGAAGTGCCTCACCCGCCTTCGTCGACGAGGTCATCCATCTCGCCTCGGTCTTCCAGCTGGCGGGCTACACCCAGTCGGTGGCGACCCTCTGGGAGGTCGGGGACGCCTTCGCCGCCGAGGCCGCGGCCGCCTTCCACCACGCCCTGGCCCCGGCCCTGCCGTCCACCGCCCCCCTGCCCGCGGCGCTCGCCCTGCACGACACGGTCCGCGCCCTGCGCACGGCCGCCCCGGACCGCCCCTGGACCTGGGCCGCGCTGGCCCACGCCGGTTCCTGAGCGGGCGACCGCCGACGCGGAGACCGCCACTCGCCGGGCCGCACGGGCGGGCGCCCCCGGGAAAGGCGCCGGCCGGCGGCCCGTCCGCCTACGACGGAGTCACCGGCGTCGCCTGCCGGGTGTGCGGGCGGGCGGCGCGGAGGGCGACGTCGTCCTCCGCGTGCCGGGCGTCCAGGCGGCCGAGGATGGACTCCGGCACCGCTTCGAGGGCGTCCCCGGCGGAGAAGCGCGCCGCGCCGCGTCCCGGGGGACCGGAAAGGCCCGGCGCACCGTCCCTCACCGGGCGCCGAGGCGGTGCGGTTCCCGGCTCAGCCCTCGTCGGGGGTCAGGCGCAGGGAGATCGAGTTGATGCAGTAGCGCTGGTCGGTCGGGGTCGGGTACCCCTCGCCCTCGAAGACGTGCCCGAGGTGGGAGCCGCAGCGGGCGCACCGCACCTCGGTACGGACCATCCCGTGGGAGCGGTCGTCGACCAGCTCCACGGCGTCGGTGTCCTTCGGGTCGTAGAAGGACGGCCAGCCGCAGTGCGACGCGAACTTGGTCTCGGAGGTGAACAGTTCGGCGCCGCAGGCCCGGCAGGAGTACACGCCCTTGGTCTTGGTGTCCGTGTACTCACCGATGAAGGCCGGCTCGGTGCCGGCCTGGCGCAGCACGGCGTACTCGGCCGGGGTCAGCTCCGCGCGCCACTGCTCGTCCGGCTTCTCGACGTCGTACGACATGAGCTCTCAGCCCCTCTACTGCGACAGGCGGTCCAGGATCAGCGGGCCCAGGTCGGTCACGTCGCCCGCGCCCATGGTGAGAACGAGATCACCGGGCTTCGCCATTCCCGAGATCACCGCCGGGATCTCCGTCTTGTCGTGCACGGCGGTCACGTCGGCGCCCGCCGCGCGCGCGGACTCGATGATCAGCTCGCTGGTGACGCCGGGGATCGGGTCCTCGCGGGCCGGGTAGATGTCCAGCACCACCGAGGCGTCGGCGAGGGCCAGCGCCTGCCCCATCTCCTTGCCCAGCTCCTGGGTGCGGGAGAAGAGGTGCGGCTGGAAGACGACGAGGATGCGGGCGTCTCCGGCGGCGGCGCGCATGGCCTCCAGGTCGGCGGTCATCTCGGTCGGGTGGTGGGCGTAGGAGTCGATCACCTGGACGCCGGCCGCCTCGCCCTTGAGCTGGAGGCGCCGCTTGACACCGGTGTAGGCGGCGAGCGCGGGCGCCAGCTCCGCGGCCGGGACGCCGAGGGCGGCACCGGCGGCGAGCGCGGCGACCGCGTTGAGGGCGTAGTGACGGCCGGGCACGGACACCACGAAGGTCAGCTCCTGCCCGTCGAACAGGGCGGTGACCTGGCTCTTCAGTCCCTGCGGGACGATCGACAGGACGCGTACGTCGGCGTCCTCGGCCTCGCCGTACGTCACGGTCCGCACCGACCCGGCCAGCCGCCGGGTCAGCTCCCGGGCCCCCTCGTGGTCGGCGGAGACGATCAGCGTGCCACCGGGCACGATCTTCCCGGCGAAGGTCTCGAAGGACTCGTAGATCTCGTCCATCGAGGCGTAGTTGGCGTGGTGGTCCAGCTCGACGTTGAGGACGATCGCGACCTCGGGGGCGTACTTGTGGAAGCTCCGGTCCGATTCGTCGGCCTCGGCGACGAAGATGTCGCCCTCGCCGTGCAGCGCGTTGGAGCCGGGTGCGTCCAGGTCGCCGCCGATGGCGTACGAGGGGTTCAGCCCCAGCTCGGTCAGCGAGACGGCCAGCATGGAGGTCGTCGTGGTCTTGCCGTGCGTGCCCGCCACGGCGATCGGGCGCAGTCCGGTCATCAGCGCGGCCAGCGCGTCGGAGCGGTGCACGACCGGAATCCCCAGCTCGGCGGCGCGGGCCAGCTCGGGGTTGTCGTTGCGGATCGCCGACGACACGACGACACAGCTCGCGTCGTCGGCGAGGTGCTCCGCGGTGTGCCCGATGTGCACGGTCGCGCCCAGCGCGCGCAGCGCCTCGGCGGTCGCCGACTCCTTGGCGTCACTGCCGGCCACCTTGGCCCCGCGCTGGGCGAGGATCTTGGCGATACCCGACATTCCGGCGCCGCCGATGCCGATGAAGTGCGGTCGGTCCATGGCGGTAGGAAGGCCGGGTGCCATGCGTTTCTCCCCAGAGACGGTACGAGCTGGAAGCAGACCTAGCCTATGCGCTCGGACACCGGGCGCCTCGCAAGGAGGGCACCGGTCCGACCCCAGGAGCGCGGGACCGGGCCGATGTGCGGCTCCGCCGCGTGGGCGCGAGCAGGCCGCAACGGCGCCGCACCCGCAATCGCACCGCCCCCACGGCGCCTACGCCTTGCTGTGCGAGAAGAGCTTCAGCACCGGCACCCCCACCTTGTGCCGAGCCCGGGAAGCCCAGTCCCGGTGGAAGAACTCCTCCACATAGTGCGGATCGGTCAGCACGATCACCTCGTCGGCGCCCACCTCGGCGACCAGCGACTTCAGCGCGTCCAGCGGGTGATCCTCGACCAGCCGCCCCTCCGCGGCGCTCCCCGCGGAGCGCAACGCCTGGAGCGACACGTCGAGGGCCTGGCGGCCCACGCTCCGCGCCTCGTGGCCCTCCGGCGTCTCCCCTTCGCGCACCGCCTCGTCGAGTTCGCCGAGCGCGATGTCGTCGATGGCCCGCAGCAGCCGGTCCGCCTGGTCGCCGCGGGGCTGGAGCAGCACGTGGAAGGAGACGGGCTCGTCTCCGTGCAAGGTGGTGACGAACTCCACGTCGGCGGACGTCAGGGCCTTCTCGATCATCAGAACGCTTGTGAACACCAGGCGCCTCTTCTCCTTAGAGGGCCCGGGAGGGCCCCTGCGGAAACCATCCTTCCCCGTGATCGCACGGGTACTGCCGGACTAAGTCTGCCCGCCGGAAGCTAAGCGGAACGAAACATTCCGCTGATGTCAGGACCGACGGTAACGACTGAACAGAAATCCGTCCTCCTCCAGCAGGGACACGAGCTCGAACCGGCGCGGCACGGCGACCGACGGCCCCCCGGCGATGCGCTGGGCGTCCCCCGCGGTGAGCATCGGCGAGACGGTCAGGCACAGCTCGTCCAGCACCTCGGCCGCGATCAGCTGGCCGAGCAGCCGGGGGCCGCCCTCGGTGAGCAGCCGGGTGTGCCCGAGCCCGGCGAGGGCCTGGACCGCCCGGGCCGGCTCGACACCCATGCCCGCACCGGCGATCACCACCCGGGCGCCGGCCTTCTCGGCGGCGGCGACCCGGTCGGGGGCGGCCGCGGCTCCGGTCAGGATCAGCGTGGGCACCAGGGGCGAGGTGAACAGCGGGAGCGTGAAGTCCAGCTCCAGGCTCGCGGTGACGATCGCGATCGCCGGCACCGGGCCCTGTCCGGCGGCCTCGCGGGCCCCGGCGAACTCCGCACGCGCGCGTGCCGGCCGGTACCCCTCCTGCCGTACCGTTTCGGCGCCGACCACGACGACATCCGCGAGCGCCCGCAGCGTGCCGAAGATCCGCATGTCGGTGGCGCTGGAGATGGGCTGGGAGCGGCCCTCGTGCTGGGCCGCGCCGTCGAGGGAGGAGACCATGTTGGCCCGCAGCCACGGGCGCGGGGCGCCCGGGGCGGGCTCCGGGTAGGCGTAGGCGGCGGCCAGCTCGGCCAGACTCCACTCCCGGTCCGCGAGCGCGGCGGCCCCGACCGGTCCTCCGGCGCCCGCCGCACCGGCACCGGTGTGCGCCTCGGCCCCACCGTCCGGCACCGCGGTCTCGGCCGCCGCACGCGCCCCACCGGCGCGAACGTCCGCGCCTGACGTGCTCACCCCCTCCTCCGCCGGGCCCCGGCCGGCCGACTCGGCGCCCCCACCGGGGGCCTGGGCTGCTGTTTCTTCGGTCACAGGGAACAGGCGTCGCATGTCGTGCAGTCTGGCACGGCGCTTAGCATGAAACCCGTGTCGTTCTCCTCCGCCGCCCCTGGATCCAGCCCTCTGCCGGACGCGGGCCCGCTGTCCCTGTGCACCCGCGAGCCGCACGTCCCCGCCGACCGGCTGGTCGCCGAGATGGTGCCACCGCCGCGCTTCGACTCGGTCCGCTTCTCCACGTACATCCCGGACCCGAACCAGCCCAGCCAGACCGAGGCCGTCGGGGTCCTGGAAGGCTTCGCGGCCGGACTCGGCGGGGCGCACGCCGTCGGCGGCGGCAAGCGCGGCTTCTTCGGGTTCGGGCGGCCGAAGGCCCCGAAGGCCCCGGCCGGCCCCCGGGGCGTCTACCTCGACGGCGGCTACGGCGTCGGCAAGACCCACCTGCTCGCCTCGCTCTGGCACGCCACCCCGGCCGAGCCCGAGCTCAAGGCGTTCGGCACCTTCGTGGAGCTGACCAACCTGGTCGGGGCGCTCGGCTTCCAGAAGACCGTGCAGACGCTTCAGGGCCACCGCCTGCTGTGCATCGACGAGTTCGAGCTGGACGACCCCGGCGACACCGTCCTCGTCTCGACGCTGCTCGGCAAACTGGTCGAGGCGGGCGTGGCACTCGCCGCCACCTCCAACACGCTGCCCGGCAAGCTGGGCGAGGGCCGCTTCGCCGCCGCCGACTTCCTGCGCGAGATCCAGGGCCTCTCGGCCCACTTCCGCGCCCTGCGCATCGACGGCGAGGACTACCGCCACCGCGGCCTGCCCGAGGCGCCGGCGCCCTTCTCCGACGAGGAGGTCATGAAGACGGCCTTCGCCACCGAGGGCGCCTCGCTGGACGACTTCCCGCACCTGCTGGAGCACCTGGCCAAGGTGCACCCGAGCCGCTACGGCGCGCTGACCGACGGCGTGCGGGCGGTCTGCCTGACCGGCGTCCAGCCCGTCCCGGACCAGTCCACCGCGCTGCGGCTGGTGGTCCTCGCGGACCGCCTCTACGACCGCGAGGTCCCGGTGCTGGCCTCGGGGCTGCCCTTCGACAAGCTGTTCAGCGAGGAGATGCTGAAGGGCGGCTACCGCAAGAAGTACTTCCGCGCCATATCCCGGCTCACCGCACTGGCCCGGGACGCGAAGGGCCTCATCGGCGCCTAGCCGACCCTCCTCGCGGCCACCCAATAGTCGATCAAGCCTCTGCGGGTCAAGGGCGAGTTCACGCCACGCCACCCGCACTTTTCACGCTCTCTTGTGCGCGTAACGCGCAGTTGACCCTGCAAAGGACTTTGCAGGGTTAACGTGTTTCTTGACCATCCATTGACCAACACTTGGTCTGGACAAGAAACGTGAACACAACGGAGGGGGGCTCATGTTCCGAGGTACGACAGCCCGGACCCTGCTCGCCCTCCTCGGCGTGACGCTGCTCGCGTTCCAGCTCTTCACCCCTGCCGGAACCTTCGCATCCGCGCACACTCCCGGTCAGGCAATGGCCAAGGCCGAGCGACCGGAATCACCCCCTCCGTGCAACCTGCGGGCGAGAGGGGCGGACACCGTCCGCACCCCCGGCCACCCGGGTGAACCCCTGGGCGCCCCGCACGTGTGCCACCGCCACCGCGGAACCGCGTCCGGGTGGACCCAGGAGCACCCCCTCATATCCGGCCGGGCGGCCGGGGCGGGCCCGTCGGAGCCCTCCGGCGCCCCGCACCCCCGCGCCCCCAGAGCCTCCCGAGCCCACACATCGGCAGCGCTTCAGGTCTTCCGCTGCTGACAGCCGGGCCGCTCTCTCTCTCCCCCCCACAATCTCGTTCAAGTCCGACGCGCCAGGCAGGCGCGCCAGGAGGAACCCACACACATGCAGCCCCTCATCGACAACGCCCGTACCTTCGGACAGCGCCCTGAGGAGTTCGCCAAGCTCGCCGAAGGCCAGTCCCCCCAGGTGCTCTTCATCACCTGCTCCGATTCCCGGGTCGTCCCGGCCCTGATCACGGGCGCCCGCCCCGGCGAGCTGTTCGAGCTGCGCACCGCGGGCAACATCGTCCCGCCGTACGCCTCCGAACACCCGACCAGCGAGGCCGCCACCATCGAGTACGCCGTGGAGGTGCTCGGCGTCCGCGACATCGTGGTCTGCGGCCACTCGCACTGCGGCGCCGTAGGCGCGCTGGTGCGCGGTGACGACCTGAACGCCGTACCCGCCGTGCGCGACTGGCTGGTCTCCGCCACCCCGCGCCCGGCCGGCGCGGCCGAGGACCCGGAGGTCGCCGAGGGCGTGCAGAGCCATGTCCTGACCCAGCTGCTGCGGCTGCGCTCGTACCCCTGCGTCGAGCGGAAGCTGAAGGAGGGTCAGCTGGACCTGCACGCCTGGTACTACGAGGTGCACACCGGCGCCGTACGGACGCACCGCCCGCAGACCGACACCTTCGAGGCCTTGTGAGCGCGCCGATGACCGACAACCGCACCCTCATATCCCGTTTCCCCTACCTGAAGGAGGACTTCGCGGCCTCGCTCGTGGTCTTCCTGGTCGCGCTGCCGCTGTGCGTGGGCGTGTCCGTCGCCTCCGGTGCGCCGGCCGAACTCGGCCTGGTGACCGGCATCGTGGGCGGTCTCGTCACCGGACTGATGCGCGGCAGCAGCCTTCAGGTGTCGGGCCCGGCAGCCGGCATGACCGTGCTCGTCTTCGAGGCGATCAAGGAGTTCGGGCTGCCGGTGCTCGGCGTGATCGTGCTCGCCGCCGGTGTCGTCCAGGTGGCCATGGGCCTGCTCCGGCTCGGCCGTTACTTCCGCGCCATCTCCGTCTCCGTCGTCGAGGGCATGCTGGCCGGCATCGGCCTGGTGATCATCGCCGGGCAGCTGTACCCGGCGATGGCGACCAAGGCACCCGACTCCGGCCTGGACAAGATCTTCGAGCTGCCCGGCGCGTTCTGGGACGCCTTCGGCGACACCGCCGCCCTGGCCTCGCTCGCGGTGTGCGCGGGCACCGTCGCGGTGCTGCTGCTGTGGAAGCACACCCCGGCGAAGGTCCGCGCGCTGCCCGGTCCGCTCGCCGCGGTCGGGCTCGCCATGCTGGCCGCGTTCGCGCTGGACCTGCCCGTGGCCACGGTCGAGGTGCAAGGTCTGCTCGGCTCGATCCAGCCGCCGCCGCTGAGCGCCTTCGGCGAGCTGGCCGGCGTCGGCCTGCTGGGCACGGTCGTCGCCTTCACCCTGATCGCGTCCGCCGAGTCGCTGTTCAGCGCGGCGGCCGTCGACCGGCTGCACTCGGGACCGCGCACCCAGTACAACAAGGAACTCGTCGCCCAGGGCGCCGGCAACATGGTGTGCGGCGCGCTCGGCGCGCTGCCGATGACCGCGGTGATCGTGCGCAGCGCGACCAACGTCCAGGCCGGCGCCCGGACGAAGGCCTCCAGGGTGCTGCACGGAGTCTGGCTGCTGCTGTTCGCGGCGCTGCTGCCCGACGTGCTCGCGTACATCCCGATCCCGGCCCTCGCGGGCATCCTGATCCACGCGGGCGCCAAGCTGATCCCGGTCCGGTCGCTCGCCGGACTGTGGCGCGAGCATCGCGGGGAGGCGCTGGTCCTCACCGCCACGGCCGTCTCCATCGTCGCGGTCAGCATGTTCGAGGGCGTGCTCATCGGTCTCGCGCTGGCGGTGGTGAAGACCGCCTGGGAGGCCTCGCACGTCCGGCTGGAGGTCGTGGACAAGGGCGCGGGCCCCATCGAGGCGCACCTGTCGGGCAACGCGACCTTCCTGCGGCTGCCGAAGATCCTGGACAGCCTGGAGTCACTGCCCCAGGACCGGCCGGTCCGACTGGACCTGTCCGGGCTGCACCACCTGGACCACGCCTGCCGTACGGCCCTGGACAACTGGGCCGCGCGGCACAGCGCGGCGGGCACGGAACCGGTGAAGCTGGTCACGGCCGCGTGAGCGCCCGCCACTGAGTCCCGCCCGTGGGGCCGGGCCGCCGTGACCTCTCGGCATCCCGGCCCCACGGGCCTATCGTGGCAGCAGCGGACAAACCCGACCTCTGGGCGAGGAGGTCACCATGGTCGAGGACCTGCTGCTGATCCTGGCGGGGGTGGCCTCCGCCGGTGTGGTGTACCTGGCGGCGGCGGCGCGGGTGGTCAAGCAGTACGAACGCGGTGTGCTGTTCCGGCTCGGCCGGGTCGCGGGGGATGTGCGGCCGCCGGGCCTGAACCTGATCATCCCCTTCGTGGACCGGCTCCAGAAGGTCAACATGCAGATCGTGACCCTGCCGATCCCGGCCCAGGAGGGCATCACCCGCGACAATGTCACCGTCCGGGTGGACGCGGTGGTCTACTTCCGGGTGGTCGACGCGGCGAGTGCCGTGGTGAAGGTCGAGGACTACAAGTTCGCGGTGTCGCAGATGGCGCAGACCTCCCTGCGGTCGATCATCGGCAAGAGCGATCTGGACGATCTGCTCTCCAACCGCGAGAAGCTCAACCAGGGCCTGGAGCTGATGATCGACAGCCCGGCGGTGGGCTGGGGCATCCAGGTCGACCGGGTCGAGATCAAGGACGTGTCCCTGCCCGACACGATGAAGCGGTCGATGGCCCGCCAGGCCGAGGCGGACCGGGAGCGCCGGGCCCGGATCATCAACGCCGACGCGGAACTCCAGGCGTCCAGGAAGCTCGCTGAGGCCGCCCAGCAGATGTCCGGCACACCGGCCGCGCTCCAGCTGCGGCTGCTCCAGACGGTGATGGCGGTGGCGGCCGAGAAGAACTCCACGCTGGTCCTGCCCATCCCGGTGGAGCTGCTGCACTTCCTGGAGCGGGGCGGCCAGCCGCAGCTCCAGGAGCAGGCCCTCACACCGCACACCGACGGCGGAGCGCATCCCGGCTAGCGTGCCGGGGCACTCTGGAGGCACCCGGCCCGCACCGGGGACCCGTGAGATCCCGGACGGAAGGAGCGCCCGTGCCGAAGAACCCGGCCGGGAAGAAGGACCAGGCCCTCCGGCAGCTGCTGCGCCTCCCGGAGGGCGAGCGGATCGATCTGGCCGGGTACGACGCCCGGGCCACGCCCGGCGCCCCGGACGGCAAGGAGGCCGCGCTGGCGGACGCCGCCCGTACCGGCAGACGGCTGGCCAGGCTCCAGGAGCAGCTGTGGGCGGCGGGCACCGCGGGCGACCGCCGCCGGGTGCTGCTGGTGCTCCAGGGCATGGACACCAGCGGCAAGGGCGGCACGGTCAAGCATGTGATCGGCCAGCTCAACCCGGCGGGCTGCCGGATCACGGCGTTCAAGGCACCCACCGAGGAGGAGCGGCGGCACGACTTCCTGTGGCGGGTGCGGCGCGCGCTGCCCGAGCCCGGCGAGATCGGCATCTTCGACCGCTCGCACTACGAGGACGTCCTCGTCGCCCGCGTCCGGCACCTCGCCCGGCCCGCCGAGATCGGCAGCCGCTACGGCCTGATCAACGACTTCGAGCGGTCCCTCGCCGAGGACGGCGTCACCCTGGTCAAGTGCTTCCTGCACGTGTCCCCCGCAGAGCAGAAGCGCCGCTTGCTGCGCCGCCTCGACCGCCCCGACAAGCACTGGAAGTTCGACCCCGGCGACATCGAGGAACGCGCCCTGTGGCCCGCCTACCAGGAGGCGTACGAGCTGGCCCTGGAGCGCTGCGCGGCCCCGTACGCGCCGTGGTATCTGGTCCCGGCCGACCGCAAGTGGTACCGCAACTGGGCCATCACCCGGCTGCTGCTGGAGCATCTGCGGGAACTGGATCCGCGCTACCCCGCGGCCGGGTTCGACGTGGCGGAGTGCCGGGAGCGGCTGCTGCAGCAGACGTGACCCGGACCGGGCGGGGTACCCGGCGGGCATGCGCGAGCAGCGGAAAGTCACCGATTCGTACTGGCTGCGGACCGCCCCCGGGCCGTCCCACCCCGCCCTGGACGGGGACATCGAGGTGGACGTGGCCGTGATCGGCGCGGGCATCGCCGGGCTGAGCACCGCCCATGAGCTGGCCCGGGCCGGGCGGCGGGTGGCGGTGCTGGAGGCCGGGCGGGCCGCGGCCGGCGTCACCGGCCACACCACGGCCAAAGTGACCGTCCAGCACACGCTGATCTACGACCGGCTCCGGCGCACCCGGGGCCCGGAGGCGGCGAGGCTGTACGCCCGGTCCCAGACGGAGGCGATCGAGCACGCGGCGGCCCTGGCGGCCGAGCTGGGCGTCGACTGCGAGTGGGAGACCAGGGACGCGTACACGTATGTGGTGGACCGGTCGCGGGTGGACGAGGTGCGCGCGGAGGCGGAGGCCGCCCGGTCGGCGGGGCTGCCGGCCGAGTTCACCACGGAGACCGGGCTGCCGTTCCCGGTGGCGGGCGCGGTCCGGGTGACCGGGCAGGCGCAGTTCCACCCGATCAAGTACCTGCGGGCGGTGACCGCCGACCTGCTCGCGCGAGGCGGCCGGCTGTACGAGCAGACGCGGGTCACCGGCCTGGCGGAGGGCGACCCGTGCCGGCTGACCACCGAGGCGGGCGCCACGGTGACCGCCCGGGACGTCGTGATCGCCACCCACTACCCGGTCTTCGACCGGGCCCTGCTGTTCGCCCGGCTGTCCCCGCGCCGGGAACTGGTCGTGGCCGGACCGCTGGGAGACGGCCCGGACCCCGATGGCACGTACATCACCCCCGACGAGAACACCCGCTCGGTGCGCACGGCGCCGTACGGCCCGGACGGGCAGCGGCTGCTCATCATCACCGGCGAGCACTTCACGCCCGGCACCGGCGATCCGCAGGCCGGCTTCGACCGGCTGGCCGCCTGGGCCGAAGAGCACTTCCCGAGCGCGACCATGGAGCACGCCTGGGCGACCCAGGACAACTCGTCCACCGACACGGTCCCGCTGGTCGGCCTCTTCCATCCGGGCGCCCGGCACACGTACGTCGCCACCGGCTTCGGCGGCTGGGGCATGAGCAGCGGCGTCATGAGCGGTCTGCTGCTGACCGCGCTGATCACCGGCGGGGACTGCGCCTGGCGGGAGCTGTACGACCCACGGCGGCTGAAGTCGGTGGTCCGCGAGGCCGGGTCGCTGTTGAAGACGCAGGCGGAGGTGGCTCGGCACTTCGTCGGCGACCGGCTGAAACCGCCCACGTCGGTGGACGAGCTGGCCCCCGGCGACGGTGCGCTGGTACGGGCGGGCGGCGAACGGCTTGCCGTGCACCGGGACGGGGACGGCACCCTGCACGCCCTGTCGCCCCGCTGCACCCACCTGGGCTGCCTGGTCTCCTTCAACCGTGCCGAGGGCGCCTGGGAGTGCCCGTGCCACGGCTCCCGTTTCGCCGTCGACGGCACGGTGATCCAGGGCCCGGCGGTCAAGCCGCTGGAGCGACGGAAGCTGGAGTGACGCACGCGGTGCCGCCCGCCAGGCGGGTGACCGCACGGCCGCGCCATTAGTCATATCACCTCATAAACAGAAATCTCGCCCTACGTTCGTACGGTGATCCCACGAGTACGCCGTATCACCGCCGTCTGCGTCCTGGGCGCGGCCCTCGCCGCCTGCGACAGCGGGGGAGGCGGGCGTCCGGCCACGACCGCTGCCTCCGCCTCCCCCGCCCGTCCGCCCGTGCTGGCTCCGGGCCCCGGTGGGCTCACCCCGGTCTTCGAGCACGGCCCGCGCACCCGGGGCAAGACCGTCGCGCTCACCTTCGACGCCGACATGACCGCCGACCAGGGGCCCCGCGCGGCCTCCGGCGAGCACTTCGACAACCCGGGCCTGATCGGCACCCTGCGCACGCTGAAGGTGCCGGCGACCGTCTTCATGACCGGCCGGTGGGCCGATCAGTACCCGGCCGAGGCCCGCGATCTCGGCCACGACCCGCGGTTCGAGGTCGCCAACCATTCCTGGAGCCACTACGCCTTCACCGACGACTGCTACGGCCTGCCGACCGTCGCCGCCGACGGCATGCGGGCGGACGTCCAGCGGGCGTACGCCTCCCTCCGAACGGCGGGCGTGCCGAACCCGATGCCGTACTTCCGCTTTCCCGGCGGCTGCTACGACCAGCGGGCGCTGCGCGCGCTCAGCGGGCTCGGGGTGACCGCGGTGCAGTGGGACGTGGTGAGCGGCGACGCGTTCGCCACGGACGCCGACGCGGTGGCCCGGCAGGTGCTCGACGGGGTGAAGCCGGGCTCGGTGGTCGTCATGCACTGCACCCGCAGCGCCGCCCCGACCACCGAGCGGGTCGTCCGCACGGTCGTCCCGGAGCTGCGCAGGCGCGGCTACCGGTTCGTGAAGGTCTCCGAGCTGATCGGCCAGACCCGCGCACACCCGTGACCGTCCTACGCTGAGGGTATGAGCGACGAGGACTACTGCACGATCGTCGAGGCGGTGAAGCCGGCGAAGGCCGACGGGCCGCCGTACGCGGAGTGCGTACTGTGCCGGGAGCCTACGGAGTACCCGGAGTCGTACAAGGGCATCACGCTGTGCCCCCGGTGCGAGTGGCAGGAGGCACAGCGCACCGCTTGTTCCGGGTGAACGGCTCCGCTGTGCGGTGCGTTCAGGGTGACCTGCGGGCGGTGAGCCCGGCCGCGACGGCGAAGGCCGCGGCCGTGAGCAGGGCCGCGCCCACCAGCGACAGCAGCGGCAGCGGCGCCCGGCCGGACTGCGAGCCGGTGACCAGGCCGCTCACCGCGGCCTGCGCCGGGGAGCCGGTGAGGACCACCGCGAGCAGCGCGCCCAGCAGCATCGCGGGCACCGCGCGGCCGGTGGAACGCAGCACCGGCCGGTTGGTGAGCGCGCCGACGGCGCTGCCGAGCAGCGCGCAGGCGAGGGCGGCCGGCAGCCCGGCCGCCGCGGCCCGCAGCGGGGGGACGTGCACCCGGTGGCCGTTGCTCGCCGGGTCGCTGATCAGCGTCACCACCACGGTGGCGGTCACGCCGAGCAGTACGGCCGCGAGCAGGGCGGTGAGCAGGCAGGCGAGGTGCGCCCGGGCGGGGCCGCGGGCGGCAGCGACGCAGGTCCGGGCCGCGTCCGGCTCGCCGGTGGCACAGATCCGCACCAGCCAGGCCGCCACCGGCAGCAGGGCGGCGGCCGCGTAGCCGAGCGAGTCCAGGACCGGCTCGCCGCCGCGCACCCCGATCCCCAGGAACACGGCGTAGAGGATCACCGGCGGCAGCCAGCGTTGGGAGCGCAGCAGCAGGTCGGCCTGGTAGCGCAGGAGTGCGGTCATGGACGGCTTCCGGGGTCGGGGGGCGGTGCGCCGGCGGGTTCGACGCGCACCACGTGCCAGGGCGGGCGGGCCGTGAGCAGGGCGCGCAGCAGGACGTCGGAGTGGGAGGCGGGGACGGCGAGGCGGTAGCTGCCGGGGGCGGTCTCCTCGGTGGACACGGCGGCCCGGACCACGTCGGGCGGCAGCTGCCCGCCCGCCGGCCCCTGCGCGCTGACGAGCGTGACCGGCCCGGCCGGCGAACCACCACTGCCGGTACGGCGGTGCAGGGCGCCGTCGAGCACCGTGTAGGTGGCGTCCGGTGCCCCGGCGAGGCGGCGCGGGTCGTGGTCCACGAACACCACCGCGCCGCCGGCGGCCGTCCGCTCGGCGACCGCCCGCTCCAGCTCGTCCCGCGCCGCCGCGTCGAGGCCGGTCCACGCCTCGTCCAGCACCAGCAGCTCCGGGTCGCCGAGCAGCGCCTGGGCCACGGCGACCTTCTGGCTGCTGCCCTTGGACAGCCGCGTCATCGGCGTACCGGCGTACGCGCCCGCGCCGAACCGCTCCAGCCAGGTTCCCGCGGCGTGGGCGGCGGCCTTCCGGCCGAGGCCGTGGACGGCGCCGAGGTGGGTCAGATAGCCGGCGGCGGTGAACGGCAGGGCGGACGGGAACCGCTCGGGCACGTACGCCGTGCGCGGGCGGCCGGTGATCCGGCCCTCGCTGGGCGCGTCGAGCCGGGCGAGCAGCCGGAGCAGGGTGGACTTGCCGGTTCCGTTCGCCCCTTCGATCCGGGTGAGGGTGCCGGGGGCGATGGCGAGGTCGACGCCTCGTAACACCCACGGGCCGCGGATGCCGTAGCGGCGGCCCACGGCGGTCAGGCGCAGATCACGGTGCATGAGTCATTGTGTGCAGTCCTTCTCGACGTAATGGATCATCTGCACTCCCCCCTCCGGTGATCAGGACGGGTGAGCGTGGCCGGTGGTTCATCGCCGGTCGCCGGAACGTCCGCCCGGGGCACCGCGCGTTGATCGGCCCGGACGCGGCTTCGTAGGGTGGGCTTCCGTGAGCCACGTTCCCGCACCCTCCGCCGACAGTTCCCTCCGGCCCGCACGCCAGGCCCGCGACGAGGCGCCGCAGTTCGTGCTGCCGCTCGTCGTACGGATCGAGCGGAGCGCACCGCCCGCCCGTACCGACGCGCTGGAGACGGCCGCCCGGGCCGTCCTCGTGCTGCTCGGCGACGAGCGCGCGCACGGCGACGGGGAGTGGGCCGAGGCGGTGCGGAACTGGGAGGACGCGCGGATCCGGAAGGTGGTGCGGCGGGCCCGGGGCGCCGAGTGGCGGCGCGCCGAGGCACTGCCCGGAATCACGGTGACCGGCACGTCCGCGGAGGTCCGCGTCTTCCCGCCGATCCCCCTGGACGGCTGGCCCAAGGACCTGGCGAAGCTCCAGGTGTCGGGCACCGAGCTGGACGACCCGGAGCCGCCCGCCGCCGCCGAGCCGGCGCGGCCCGTGCTGTGGCTGAACCCGGACCTGGAGATGTCGGCGGGCAAGGCGATGGCCCAGGCCGGCCACGGTGCCCAGCTGGCCTGGTGGGCGCTCTCCGGCCCCGACCGCACCGCTTGGCGGGACGCGGGCTTCCCGCTCGCCGTCCGCCCGGCCGCCCCCGCCGACTGGCCCCGGCTCACCAGCGGCGCCCTGCCGGTGGTACGCGACGCCGGCTTCACGGAGATCGCACCGGGGTCGTGCACGGTGGTCGCCGACCATCCCGCGCTGCGCTGAGGGGCCGGACCGGACAGGGGCCCGCGCGCCGGTGAGGAGCCGGGGCTGAACCTCAAATGTTGCTCTGAACCGGGGGCACGGGAGGTTCGGGGCCGTTCGCCGGGGCCATACCCCCCTCACTCGACGCGCGAGCAAGCTGCCGAGGAGGGGGAGGAACCATGTGGCGACTGGGGACGGGGATCGGGTGGCGGCCGGAGATCGCCGACGCCGTGGAGCGCATGCCGGGCATCGACTGGGTGGAGGTCGTGGCGGAGAACGCCTGCCCCGGTCACCTCCCGGAGTCGCTGCTGCGCCTGCGCGAACGCGGGGTGACGGTGGTCCCGCACGGCGTCTCCCTCGGTCTCGGCGGCGCGGACCGTCCCGACGAGGGGCGGCTGACCGCGCTCGCCGAGCGGGCGGAGGCCCTCGGGGCGCCCCTGGTCACCGAGCACATCGCGTTCGTCCGGGCGGGCGGCGCCCTCACCGCGTCACCGCCGCTGGAGGCCGGCCATCTGCTGCCCGTGCCGCGCACCCGGGACGCCCTGGACGTGCTGTGCGAGAACGTCCGTATCGCCCAGGACGCGCTGCCGGTGCCGCTGGCCCTGGAGAACATCGCCGCGCTGTTCTCCTGGCCGGACGAGGAGCTGACCGAGGGTCAGTTCCTGTCCGAGCTGGTCGAGCGGACCGGCGTACGGCTGCTGATCGACGTGGCCAACCTGCACACCAACCACGTCAACCGTGGCGAGGACCCGGCCGAGGCGCTGGCCGCGCTGCCCCTGGAGGCGATCGCCTACGTCCATGTCGCGGGCGGCTTCGCACGCGACGGCGTCTGGCACGACAGCCACGCCCACCCCGTGCCACGCCCGGTACTGGACATCCTCACCGGCCTCGCCGCCCGCGTCGCGCCGCCCGGGGTACTGCTGGAACGGGACGAGGACTTCCCCGAACCGGCCGAGCTGGAGCGGGAATTGGCGGCCATTCGGGGTGCTGTCGCCGCGGGTCGGGCGCGCGCGGCACGGGGTACGGCGGCCGGGGGTACGGTGCCGGCGGGCGCCGCCGGCTCGGGGGCCGGGGCTGTCGGTGTGCTGGCGCGGCCGGTGGCCGGTGTGCGTGAGCGGGTCGGGGTGGCGCAGACCGCCGTGCTGTCGTCCCTGGTCGCGGGGACGCCGGTGCCGGAGGGGTTCGACCGGGTGCGGATGGGGGTGCAGGCTCGGGCGCTCGCGGCGAAGCGGGCGGGTGTGGTGGCCAAGGTGGCGCCCGAACTGCCGGTGATGCTGGGGGCGGCGTACCGGGAGGCGTTCCTGGAGTACGCGCGGCAGCGGCCGATGCGGGGCGGGTACCGGCAGGACGCGCTGGACTTCGCCGGGCATCTGCTGAAGCTGGGGCGGCCGGCGGGTGCGGGGGCGCGGCGGGAACTGCGGGACTGGTGGCTGGACCGGTCCGGACCGGCGCCGCGCCGGCGGGGGCTTGCGGCCCGGGTGCTGCGGCGCCGGGGCTGAGCCGGTGCGGCTGCGCGCTCCCGAGGAGCGCGGGGCTGCCTCGACGTGCGGCAGCCCGCTGCGGAGGAGCGCGGGGCTGCCTCGACGCGCGGCTCCGCCGCGTGGGCGCGACCGGCCGCACGCACCTGCTCGGTAGGCGGCCTCCGCCGCCTGAGCGCGACCGGCCGCACCTACCTGCCCGATACGTGCCTCCGCCTCGTGAGCGCGACCGGCCACGACGCACCCGGCCGATTCGCGGCCTGCGCCGCGGACGACCGGCCACGACGTGCCTGCGCACGAAAGCCGGTCCCGGCCGCCCAGTAATATGCCAACCCCGCACCCACCCCCCAAGCACCCCCGGCGTGCGGTGCAGGAGGCACCATGCGACCGCGTCCCCCCGTCCACGGCCGAGGCATACTCAGCGGCACCGGACTCATCATCACCGCCCTCGCGGCCACGGTCGTCGCGCTGCTGGTCCCGCTCTGGTCGTACGCCGACCGGCAGGACCCGGCGAGCGCGAGCGTGCTGAGCGCACAGACGGTGACGACCCCGTTCGGTCCGCTGTCGGCTCAGGACCGGGACTTCATCACCAAGGTCCGCCTCGCGGGCCTGTGGGAGCTGCCCGCCGGAGAGCTGGCACAGCACAAGGGGACCACGGCGGCCGTCCGCACCGCCGGCCGGCACTTGGTCGACGGCCACACCTCCCTGGACGCGCATGTCCGGACGGTCGCGACCCAGCTGGGCGCTGCCCTGCCCAACGAGCCCAACGCGCAGCAGAAGGAGTGGCTCGCCACCCTGAACGCGGCCCAGGGGCAGGACTTCGACCGCCAGTTCGCCGCGATTCTGCGGCTCGCGCACGGCCGGGTGTTCTCCCTGGTCGCCCAAGTCCGGGCCGGCACCCAGAACTCCCTGGTCCGCGATCTCGCCGACGACGCCAACGCGACCGTGCTGGACCACATCAAGGTCCTGGAGGCGACGGGCTACGTCGACTTCGCCGGGCTGGCCGAGGAGCTGACGGTCTCCGCGTCCCCGGTGCCGACCCCGCCGGAGGTCGACCCGAGCGCGGCGGTACCGGTCGCTCCCTCGCCGGGAGACGGTGCCCCTGACGGTCTGTGACCGCCGCTGACCGGCCCGGGAAACGGAACGTCACATACCTACAACACTCCGTCCGGATGCTGAAAAGGCATGGCGTTCACCCGGTCCCCTGGCTTACAAACACGTCATGTTCTGGGTCCTTCTCCTGCTCCTGGCCTGGGCGTTCGCCGGTACGGCCTGCGCCCGGCTGTGCCTGACGGCCGTCCGCGCGGCAGCCGTGGACATGCGCGACGCGCCGGCGGACCGGGAGCGTGATCTGACGCTGTACGAGGCGGCCTTCCTCTCCGGCGGCCCGGCACGGGTCGCCGATGTCACCCTGGTCTCCATGGCCCGCCAGCGCCGGCTGCTGCTCGCGCACACCGGCTGGGCCACGGTCGTGGACCCGCGGGGGCGGGACGAGATGGAGCGGTCCGTCATAGGGGCCATAGGGCCCGAGGGGCAGTCGCGGATCGCGCCGGTACGGGCCCGGGCGGCCGGCGCCGAGGCCGTGCGCCGGCTGGCCGACGGGCTGGTGCGCGCGGGGCTCGCGGTGCCCGAGGGCGCGGGGACCAGCGTGGGGGCCGTTGTCCGCCAGGTGCGGGCCGCCGCGCTGGCCGTGGCGGCGCTGGGCGTGACCGCGCTGCTGCTGCCCTTCCAGACCGATACGCCCCGCCTGCTGGTGGGCCTGTGGTTCGCGCTGCCCCTGACGCTGTCGCTGAGCTGCCTGGCCATCGCCCGGTTCGAGGTGCATCCCTACTCGCGCTGGGCCTCCCCGGCCGGGCAGCGGCTGCTGATCGCCCTGACCGGGAGGCCGGCCGGTGACGAGCGGTCGCTCCTCACCTCGGTCGCCGTCCGGGGCATCCGTGCGATCGGCGAGCCGGAGCTGCGCGCGGCCTTCACCCACCGCGACCAGCCCTGGCGGGAGTGAGGGCGGCTTTCGAGGGGCGCACAGGGGGCATTGGCGCCGACACCGGCCGGGTGGTGCTTGCCTTCCCCCACAACCGAACGAAACATCCCTTGTGTCGTCGCCGGGCCGTGGCAGCCGTGCCATCGCCGCCGCGCACCGAAGGGATACGCGATGAAAGCTGCCGCCCTCTACTCGGCCGCCGGGTCCTTGCTCCTGACCACCCTGGCCGCGGCCCCGGCGGGCGGCACACCCGGCACCCCGGGCACGCCGGGTGCCCCCGACACGGCCGAACTGCACGGCACCGGGGTGGCCGTGGCCCGTGCCCGGGCGGCCGGCATCGACTTCGGCCCCTGCTCCCCCGACGACGTGCCGAAGGCGCCGGCCGACGTACGGTGCGGCACGGTGACCGTCCCGCTGGACTACACCCACCCCGACGGCAAGCAGATCCAGCTGACCGTCAGCCGTGCCCGGGCCACCCAGAAGGACCCGCACAACAGCAAGCGGAAGGTGCCCCGGCGGGGTGCCCTGGTCTACAACCCGGGCGGCCCCGGCGCATCCGGCATGTACTTCCCGCTCATCGGCACGGTCCCCCAATGGAAGCGGATCGCCGCCGCCTACGACCTCGTCGGCTACGCCCCGCGCGGGGTGGGCCGGTCCGCGCCGCTGTCCTGCGAGGACCCGAAGCGCTTCTTCAAGGCGCCCACCGGGTCCCCGACGCACCCGTCGGAGGCGTACAAGCAGCAGCGCATCGCCCAGGCGAAGGCGCACGCCCGCGGCTGCGCCCGGCGGTCCGGCAGCCGGCTGCGGTTCTACACCTCGCTCGACAACGCCCGGGACCTGGACGTGCTGCGGGCGGCGCTGGGCGAGAACCGGCTGACGTTCATGGGGGCGTCGTACGGCACCTACTTCGGCGCGCTGTACGCGACGATGTTCCCCTCCCACGTGCGGCGCATGGTGCTGGACTCGGCGGTGAACCCGGACCCGGAGAAGATCTGGTACCGCAGCAACCTCGACCAGTCGGCCGCCTTCGAGGAGCGCTGGGCGGACTTCCGCGACTGGATCGCCCGGCACGACGACGTCTACCGGCTCGGTGACACGCCCGCGAAGGTGCAGCGCAGCTACGACACCGCGCGCGAGCGGCTGGCCGGGAAGGCGGCGGCCGGCAAGGTCGGTCCCGGCCAGCTCCAGAACGTGTTCCTGACCGCCGGCTACTACGACGACTTCTGGCCGAGCCGGGCCGAGGCCCTCTCGGCCTTTCTGCGCGGTGACCCCGAGAGGCTGGTCCGGCTGGCCGCGCCGAGCCCGGAGTCGGCCGCCGAGGCGGAGAACGGCAGCGCGGTGTACACGGCCGTCGAGTGCAACGACGCGCCCTGGCCGGCCGACTGGAAGGTGTGGGACCGCGACAACACGCGACTCGCCCGGGTCGCGCCGTTCGAGACCTGGGACAACGTGTGGATGAACCTGCCGTGCGCCTACTGGCCGGCGCCCCGGCAGCGGCCGCTGGACGTGCGGACCGGGCCGGGTGAGCTGCCGCCGGTGCTCATCCTGGCGGCCGAGCGGGATGCCGCCGCGCCGTACGCGGGCGCGTTGGAGATGAACCGGCGGCTGGCCGGCTCGGTGCTGGTGACCGAGCGGGACGCGGGCACGCACGGCATCGGGGGCGGCCCGAACAAGTGCGTCAACGGCTACTTGGACGCCTATCTGCTGGCGGACCGGATCCCGGCGCGGCACGCGTCGTGCGCGCCGCGCCCTGAACCGGTTGCCTCCGGCGGTCCGGCCGGTGAGAAGGTCCAGCGGGAGGCCCTCAAGGGGAAGGGCGACCTGCGTTAGGCCGCCTGCCGGGGTGCGCGCTGTGCCGTCCGGCGGGTGCGGGAGCATCGTGGCGGTCGCGCCCGCGCGGCGGAGCCGCCTGGCGATACAGCCCCGCGCCCTTCGGGGCGCCTAGGCCAGGCCCGCCACCAGTTCCGCGATGTCCTTGCGGCGGCCCGTGAAGAACGGGATCTCCTCGCGGACGTGCATCCGGGCCTCGGAGGCGCGCAGGTGGCGCATGAGGTCGACGATGCGGTACAGCTCGTCGGCCTCGAAGGCCAGGATCCACTCGTAGTCACCGAGGGAGAACGAGGCGACCGTGTTGGCGCGCACGTCCGGGAAGCCGCGGGCCATCTTGCCGTGGTCGGCGAGCATGCGGCGGCGGTCCTCGTCGGGCAGCAGGTACCAGTCGTAGGAACGCACGAACGGGTAGACGCTCACGTAGTTGCGCGGCGTCTCGTCGGCGAGGAACGCCGGGATGTGCGAGCGGTTGAACTCGGCCGGGCGGTGCAGCGCCATGTTCGACCACACGGGCGTGAGCGCGCGGCCCAGCTTCGTGCGGCGGAAGAGGTTGTACGCCTCCTGGAGCTGGTCGCTGGTCTCGGCGTGCCACCAGATCATGAGGTCGGCGTCGGCGCGCAGGCCGGAGACGTCGTAGGTGCCGCGGATCGTCACGTCCTTGGCGGCGAGCTGGTCGAACAGCTCCTGGACCTCGTCGGCGTATCCCGCGCGGTCCTCCGGCAGCGCGTCCTTCAGCTTGAAGACCGACCAGAGGGTGTAGCGGATGACCTCGTTGAGGTCCTTGGCCAGCTTGCCCTTGTTCGGGATCCTGCCGGACTCGGTGGTGGGGGCGTCGTCACTCATGTCCCTTATTCTCCCGCTCCTCCGTGGAGACTCTGCACCGGGTTGGCGGTGAGCTCCTCCACACCGCTCAGGTCTCCGTCCAGCTGGTCCACCGCCGCGTACGCGCTCGCGATGCACGCCGGGATGCCGACGCCGTCGTACTGCGCGCCGCACACCGCGAGCCCCGGGAGCTTCGCGACCTGCTCGCGGATGCGGGCCACGCGCGCGTGGTGCCCGACGGGGTACTGGGGCAGGCCGTCGGTCCAGCGGGTGACCCGGGTCTCGAGCGGTACGGCGTCCAGGCCGGTGGCCTCCCGCAGGTCGTGCCGGGAGACCTCCACCAGGTCGGCGTCGTCCCGGCCGAGCACCTCCGTCTCGCCGTAGCGGCCGACGGAGGTGCGCAGCACGACCACGTCCGGGTCCTCCTCGGCGACCCAGCCCCATTTCTGGGAGGCGAACGTGGACGCCTTGATGGTGCGGCCGTCGACGGGCGGCACCAGGAAGCCGCTGCCCTCGGGCAGGCGCAGGCCGGCGCGCCGGTAGGCGAGGGTGATCAGGGCCATCGAGGCGTACTCGACGGCGGCCAGCTCGACGGCGGCTCCCGGGGACTCGGCGCGCAGCAGCTCGGCGGCGGCCGGGGCGGGCACGGCGACGATCACCGCGTCGGCGTGCAGCATGCGCTCCCCGGCGGTGATCCGCCAGCCGCCGGACGCCTCGCGGCGCAGAGCGCGCGCGGGCGTCCCGGTCACGATCTCGCCGCCCCGGGCGCGCACCGACTCGGCGACCGCGAGCGGCAGCAGCCCGACCCCGCCGGCGATGCCCGTGAAGACCGGCCCGGTCTGCTGCTGCGCGGCGGCCTTCGCCTGGATCTCCCGGACGCCTTCCGTGAGGGACGTGTGGGCGCGGGCGGCCCGGAAGAGCTGCGGGACGGCCGAGCGCATCGAGATGCGGTAGGCGTCGCCCGCGTACACCCCGCCCAGCAGGGGTTCGACCAGCCGGTCGACGACCTCGCGGCCGAGCCGGGCCGCCACGTACTCCCCCACGGCGACGTCGTCGCCGATCTCCGTGCGGGGCAGGTCGGTGTCGCGCTCGATGCGGGCCAGGCCCTCGTCGGACAGCACACCCGAGAGCGCGGCGGCGGTACCGGGCACGCCCATCACATGGCCCTTGGGCATGGGCCGCAGGGCGCCCCGGGTCCAGATCGAGGCGGTCGCGGTGGCCGGCGGCTGGAGCTGCTCGGCGAGGCCGGTCTCGCGCGCGAGGGCCACCGCCTCGGGGCGGCGGGCGAGCATGGACTCGGCGCCCAGGTCGACCCGCACACCGGCGATCTCACCGGGCAGCAGCTTGCCGCCGACTCTGTCGCCGGCCTCCAGCACGGTCACGCGGGCCCCGCGCCCCAGCAGCCGGTGCGCGGCGGCCAGCCCGGCGATACCGGCCCCGATGACGACGACGTGCCCCAAGCCCCTACCCGTTGCGCTCATGCCTCCCACTCTCTCAGACCCCACCGACGCTCCCGCGGGGCCCCGGTGGCCGGGACGAGTCCGGACCGTGACCTCATCGGGACCGGCCACGTCAAACGTTCCGGCCCGTATTGCCGTCGAAGGACCGTCACACACCACAGCCCTCGGGGGGTACCGACCATGCGCACACCACGCGCCGCCCGCTCCGCACGTTCCCCGCAGGCCCTGGCCGGGATCCTGCTCGCCGCATCCCTGGCGCTGGCCGGATGCAGCGGCGCGGACGACACGAGCGGCGGCTCCGCCAAGGCCGCCTCGGACTCCAGGGCCCTGCCGGCCGGCGCCCCCGGCGGCGGGGCGGACGAGGGGGACGGGAAGACCCCGCACGCGACCCCCGTGCTCGCCCCGAGCGCGATCATCCGGACCGCGTCCCTCACCGTCGAGGTCAAGGACGCGCCCAAGGCGCTGACGGCGGCCCGCACGACCGCCGAGGAGGCGGGCGGTTTCGTCGGCAGGGAGACGACGAGCCGCGACGCCGACGGCCACGAGCACACCAGGGTCGTGCTGCGCGTGCCCACCGACCGGTACGACGATGTCCTCGCCGGGCTGCAGGGCACGGGTCGGGTGGTCGACCGCACGGCCAAGGCGGTCGACGTCACCGACCAGGTCGTGGACGTCGGCAGCCGCATCACGTCGCAGCGGGCCAGCGTGGCCCGGATCCGGGCGCTGATGGACAAGGCGACCAAGCTGAGCGACGTGGTCTCCCTGGAGGGCGAGTTGAGCAGCCGTCAGGCCGACCTGGAGGCGCTGCTGGCCCGTCAGGCCTCCCTGAAGGACCGCACGAGCCTGGCCACGATCACCCTGTCGCTGTCCGAGACCCCGGTGCGGCAGGCGGACGACGGGCCGGGCATCACGGACGCGCTCGCGGGCGGCTGGCACGTGTTCGTCGCCATGCTGCGCTGGATCGTCCTCGCGCTCGGCGCCGCCCTGCCGTTCGTGGCCCTCGCCGCGCTCGTGGTGGTGCTGTGGCTGCGGGTCGTACGCCCCCGGCTGCCGCGCCGCGCGGAGTCCACGCCCGCGACGACCGCGCTCGGCCCGCTGCCGTCGGCCCGCCCGGCACCCGGCTGGGCCGAGGAGCCGGAGCGCGACTGACAACCCGCGCCGCGTAGCGTGTTCTTCATGAGCATGAGCGGTGGGCGGGACGGCAGCGGCAGGGAACGGCTGGTCGTGATCGGCGGCGACGCCGCGGGCATGTCCGCGGCGTCGCAGGCACGGCGGCTGAGAGGCCCCGAGGAGCTGGAGATCGTGGCCTTCGAGCGCGGCCACTTCACCTCGTACTCGGCGTGCGGGATCCCGTACTGGGTGGGCGGCGAAGTCCCCGAGCGGGACCGGCTCATCGCCCGTACGCCCGAGGAGCACCGCGCGCGCGGGATCGATCTGCGGCTGCGTACCGAGGTCACGGAGATAGACGTGGCCGGACAGCGGGTACGCGCGCGTGACGTCGATTCCGGCGCCGAGTCCTGGACGCCGTACGACAAGCTCGTCATCGCCACCGGCGCCCGCCCGGTCCGCCCGGACCTGCCCGGCGCGGACGCCCCCGGCGTGCACGGCGTGCAGACCCTGGACGACGGCCAGGGCCTGCTGGACACGCTGGCCCGCACGCAGGGCAGCAAGGCGGTGGTCGTCGGGGCCGGCTACATCGGCGTCGAGATGGCCGAGGCGCTGATCAAACGGGGCTTCGAGGTGACGGTGGTCAACCGCGGCCGGGAGCCCATGTCGACGCTCGACGCGGACATGGGCCGGCTGGTGCACCGGGCCATGGAGGGCCTCGGCATCACCATGGTGAACGACGCCGAGGTCACCAAGCTCCTCACGGGCGAGGACGGGCGGGTCCGGGCCGTGGCCACGGAGGACGCCGAGTACCCCGCCGACCTGGTGATCCTCGGTATCGGCGTCCGTCCGGAGACAAGCCTGGCCCGGGCGGCCGGCCTGCCGCTCGGCGCCCACGGCGGCCTGCTCACGGACCTCGGGATGCGGGTGCGCGGGCACGAGAACATCTGGGCGGGCGGCGACTGTGTGGAGGTGCTGAACCTGGTCTCCGGTCAGGTGCAGTACGTCCCGCTCGGCACCCACGCCAACAAGCACGGCCAGGTCATCGGCACCAACGCCGGCGGCGGCTACGCCACCTTCCCGGGGGTCGTCGGTACGGCGGTCAGCAAGGTCTGCGACCTGGAGATCGCCCGCACCGGCCTGCGCGAGAAGGACGCCCGCCGGGTCGGGCTCCGCTTCGAGACGGTCACCATCGAGTCGACCAGCCGCGCCGGCTACTACCCCGGCGCCGCCCCCATGACGGTCAAGATGCTCGCCGAGTGCCGCACGGGCCGGCTGCTGGGCGTGCAGATCGTCGGCAGGGAGGGCGCGGCGAAACGGGTCGACATCGCGGCGGTGGCGCTGACCGCGCAGATGACGGTGGAACAGATGACGGCCCTGGACCTGGGGTACGCCCCGCCGTTCTCACCGGTGTGGGACCCGGTGCTGGTGGCGGCGAGGAAGGCCGCCTCCAAAGTGCGGGCGCGGGAAACCCCCGCCTAGGCCGTCCCACTGATCCGCGGCAACGACGTGACCGCCGTCGACACAGCCGAAGGCTGCTCCCCGGAGGGCTTCGCGTGGGAGGCGGACGGCCGGGTCGAGCGCAAGCGGTAACTCACCGCCTCGTCCAGCGTCACCGGCCGCTGCATCTGCGAAGCGAGCCGCCCCGCCTCCTGACCGAGCCGGGCGAGATCCTCCCAGGGGAGGCGTACCACCAAGGACAGCTCGGCCTCGCCATCGGGCAGAGCGTGCATCGCCGAAACCTGCGGAGCGTTCGTCATCGCCTGATCCTCACGTCGGTTGAGAACAGATACGCACACCCGCCCGGCGGCGTTCACCGATTCGCCCGCCGCATCGCGGGCACTACTTCTGTGTGGTCATCCCCGTCCATGACGTGAATCCGGTGCGCCGCACCCCCTGGGTGACGTACGCCCTCATCGCCGCCAACCTGCTGGCGTTCGTCACCACGCCCGGCATAGCCGGTGCCGTGGCCGGCGGCAACGATCTGGTGCAGCTCTGCCATCTCCAGGCCTTCATGGACCACTACGCGGCGGTCCCCCGCGAGCTGATCCACCATCAGATGCCCAGGGTCGTCCCGACCGGCGACGTCGGCGTGGGCCCGCACGGCCCCGGCTGTGTCGTGCAACCGCCCGCCTACGACAAGTCGCCGGCGCTGTCGGTCTTCACGGCGATGTTCCTGCACGGCGGCTGGCTGCACCTGCTGGGCAACATGCTCTTCCTGCTGATCTTCGGCAACAACGTCGAGGACCGGATGGGCCACATCCGCTACTTCCTCTTCTACGTCGCCTGCGGCTACGCGGCCGGCTACGGCTTCGCGCTGCTCAACGCCGGCTCCGGCGAACCGCTGATCGGCGCGTCCGGCGCGATCGCCGGCGTCCTCGGCGCCTATCTGGTGCTCTACCCGAAGGCCAGGGTGTGGGTCCTGGTGCCGTTCCTGATCTTCCTGCCGCTGCGGCTGCCCGCCTGGCTGGTGCTGGGCTTCTGGTTCGGGCTCCAGGCGGTGTACTCGTCCGGGCACGGGGTCTCCGGCGCCGGCACCGTGGCGTACGCGGCCCATGTGGTCGGCTTCGTGGCGGGCATGCTGCTCGCCTGGCCGCTCAAGCCCGGCACCCCGCAGCCACCGGAGCCGCCCGGCCTGCTGTTCGGTAGGCGGGCGCGGCCCCACTACTCCTGGTGAGTCAGCGCGCGGTGGCGGTGTGGACGTACTCCACGAGCCGGGTCAGCGCGTCGGGGTCGGTGGTCGGCAGCACACCGTGGCCGAGGTTGAAGATGTGCCCCTCCAGGCCGGCGGCGGCGTCGAGCACCTCGCGGGCCTTGGTCGCGACGGTGTCCTTGTCGGTGAACAGGACGGTCGGGTCCAGGTTGCCCTGGAGCGCCTTGCCGGGGCCGACGCGGCGGGCGGCCTCGTCCAGCGGGACGCGCCAGTCGACACCGACGACGTCCGCGCCGGCCTCGCCCATGAGCCCCAGCAACTCGCCGGTGCCGACGCCGAAGTGGATGCGCGGGACGCCGTGCCCGGCGACCGCGTCGAAGACCTTCGCCGAGGCGGGCATGACCGAGCGCCGGTAGTCGGCGGGGGCCAGGGCACCAACCCAGGAGTCGAAGAGCTGGACGGCGCTCGCGCCGGCCTCGATCTGGACCTTCAGGAAGGCGGCCGTGATCTCGGCGAGGCGGTCCAGCAGGTCGGCCCACAGCTCGGGGTCGCCGTACATCATCGCCTTGGCGTTCTCGTACGTGCGCGAGGGACCGCCCTCGACCAGGTAGCTCGCGAGGGTGAAAGGCGCGCCCGCGAAACCGATCAGCGGGGTGGCGCCCAGCTCGCGGGTGAGCATGCCGATGGCCTCGGTGACGTAGGGGACGTCCTCGGGGCCGAGGTCGCGCAGCCGGGCCAGATCGGCGCGGGTGCGGATCGGCTGCTCGACGACCGGGCCGACGCCGGGCTTGATGTCGAGGTCGATGCCGATGGCCTTCAGCGGGACGACGATGTCGCTGAAGAAGATCGCCGCGTCCACGTCGTGCCGGCGCACCGGCTGGAGGGTGATCTCGGTGACCAGCTCGGGCCGCATGCAGGACTCCAGCATGGGAACGCCCTCGCGCACCTTGCGGTACTCCGGCAGCGAGCGGCCGGCCTGCCGCATGAACCACACGGGGGTGTGCGGCACGGGCTCGCGCCTGCACGCCCTGAGGAAGGCGCTGTCGTACGTCGCTGTCGGCTGCGTGGTGTCGTTGGCGGTCACGAGGCAAGTCTCGCATGACATCGGTGACCGGCGGCGCGGGGTGTCTTGCCCTCCACGGGGCCCCGCTTCCCCTTACTCTTCCCCGCATGGCTGCGGCTCACGGACGAATGTCGGACAGCGCTGACGGAACGGGCGACGTGAAGGACACCGAGGAGGCGGACCGGCACTCCAGTGCCTCGGGTCCGCCCGCTTTCCGCTCCGCGGTCGAGGCTCTGCGCAACAGCCGGCTCCGGCCGCAGGTCGAGGTGGAGCCGACGCCCGCCCCGCAGCGGCTCGCCCCGTACGCGTACGCGCTGGAGGCGGTGGTGGTCGACGGCGAGCAGGAGCTGGCCGACGGGCGGCTGGTGCTGCTGCACGACCCGGCCGGGCACGACGCCTGGCGGGGCACGTTCCGGCTGGTCACGTTGGTGCGCGCGGAGCTGGAGGCGGAGATGGCGGCCGATCCCCTGCTGCCCGAGGTGTGCTGGTCGTGGCTGACCGGGGCGCTGGCGGCGCGCGGGCTGGGCTACGGCGAGCCGAGCGGCACGATCACGCGCGCGAGCTCGCACTACTTCGGCGGGCTGGCCGAGCGGCCGGCCGCCTCGCAGATCGAGATCCGGGCGTCCTGGACGCCCCGGGAGGGCCTCGGCGGGGTGCCGGACACCGCTGCCCATCTGGCCGCCTGGTGCGATCTGCTGGCGCAGGTCGGGGGGCTGCCGCCGGCCGGTCCGGGTGACGCTTCGGTGGTGACCCTGCCGCAGCGCAGGGGCCCGCAGCCCCGCTAAGTCCCGCCCGTCGCGCCTGAGCGGTCGCCGCGAAACGCCCGGTTGACCATCTCTTTGTCGATACGGCCACTTTCTGCACTCGAATCGCACCCGCTTGAACCGACTCGATCTTCGGATGATCGATCGCGTGTCCGAATTGCACAGATTGTTACTCACTAGATCGTGATCGTTCTCTAAAGGCGGACGAGTTTGCTGCCGAAGACGACTGTGACCTTGAAAGCACGGTTCGTCCCGGCTTCATCCCCACAAGCCGGCCCCGTCCCCCCACCCAGGAGGCCTGGTGTCCGTTCTCCTCGAGCAACCCGCAAGCCTGGTCGCCTACCGCCCGAACAAGCCGACCGCCATGGTGGTCGTGGCCGACCCGCGCGTCCGCTCCACCGTCACCCGCCATCTGTGGGCGCTCGGCGTGCGCGATGTCATCGAAGCCTCGTCCATCGCGGAGGCTCGTCCCCGCATCGGCAACCCCCGCGACATCTGCGTCGCCGACGTCCACCTCCCCGACGGCTCCGGCCTCACCCTGCTGTCCGAGACCCGCGCCGCGGGCTGGCCCAACGGACTCGCACTCTCCGCCGCCGACGACATCGGCGCGGTCCGCAACGCGCTGGCCGGCGGCGTCAAGGGCTACGTCGTCACCGGCACCCGCACCAACATCGGGCTCCCCACCCGACCCGGTGCGACCCCCCTCGGCGCCGCCGCCCGTATGCACCGCCGCCCCCCGGGTGCCCCGAGCCACCCGGGCGGCTACCGGGAGCTGTCCGGACGCGAGGTCGAGGTGCTGCGGCTGGTCGCGGAGGGCCAGTCGAACAAGGCGATCGGCGTCTCCATGGGCCTGTCCGCCCTCACCGTGAAGAGCCACCTCGCCCGGATCGCTCGGAAGCTGGGCACGGGCGACCGGGCCGGCATGGTGGCCGTGGCCCTGCGGACGGGGATCATCCACTGAGCCCACCGGATGCCCCCTTCGGCGGAATCCCGTGTTCACCCAGGTGAACGGGATGGTGCCGCGAGCTGACTGGTTTACGCCCCTCCCGTGCCCGTCGACGGAACGTTCCGTCGACGGGCGCCGTCCACACACGGATACCCTTGACAGGTGACCGACGCCCAAGAGACCGCAGCAGACAGCTCCCTGCGCATCACCGGAGGCACGCCTCCGGACGATGCCGGATCTTCTGTGATGGGGGCGCCGACTCCGTTGCTCGAACCCCGCGAGGGCATTCCGCCCGTGGTCGCCGACGAGGCCGCCCTCGCCCGGGTGATCGCCGCCTTCGCCGCCGGCTCCGGCCCGGTCGCCGTGGACGCCGAGCGCGCCTCCGGCTACCGCTACGGCCAACGTGCCTACCTGGTGCAGCTGCGCCGCGAGGGCTCCGGCAGCGCGCTGATCGACCCCGTCGCCTGTCCCGACCTGTCCGGCCTCGGCGAGGCCCTCTCCGGTGTCGAGTGGGTGCTGCACGCGGCCACCCAGGACCTGCCCTGCCTGCGCGAGATAGGCATGATCCCGACCCGCCTGTTCGACACCGAGCTGGCCGGCCGGCTCGCCGGGTTCCCGCGGGTCGGCCTCGGCGCCATGGTGGAGGGCGTCCTCGGCTTCGTCCTGGAGAAGGGCCACTCCGCCGTCGACTGGTCGACCCGGCCGCTGCCCGAGCCGTGGCTGCGGTACGCCGCGCTCGACGTCGAGTTGCTCGTCGACCTGCGGGACGCGCTGGAGAAGGAGCTGGACCGGCAGGGCAAGCTGGAGTGGGCGCGCCAGGAGTTCGACGCGATCGCGGCCGCGCCGCCGGCCGAGCCGCGCAAGGACCCCTGGCGCCGTACGTCCGGGATGCACAAGGTGCGGCGGCGCCGGCAGCTCGCCGTCGTACGGGAGCTGTGGGAGACCCGCGACCGGATCGCGCAGCGCCGGGACGTGTCGCCGGGCAAGGTGCTGAGCGACGCGGCCATCGTGGAGGCCGCGCTGGCCCTGCCGAGCACTGTGCACGCCCTGGGCGCGCTGAACGGGTTCGGGCACCGGACGGGACGGCGGCAGCTGGAGCAGTGGCAGGCCGCGGTGGACCGGGCCAAGGCCCTGCCGGACACGGCGCTGCCGCAGCCGGGGCAGCCGGTGGCCGGGCCGCCCCCGCCGCGGGCGTGGGCCGACAAGGACCCCGCCGCCGCGGCTCGGCTGTCCGCCGCCCGCGCGGGGGTGTCCTCTCTCGCCGAGCGGCTCACCATGCCTCAGGAGAACCTGATCTCTCCGGATACGGTGCGCAGGATCTGCTGGGAGCCGCCGAAGGTGGTCGACGCCGAGTCCGTGGAGGCGGCGCTGGCCGGGTACGGCGCGCGTCCGTGGCAGGTCGGGCTGGTCACCCCGGTGCTGGTGGATGCGCTGGTGGCCAAGGGCGCCTGAGCAACGTCATCTGGTCGCTCCTCGCATGAAGCCGTTGTAGAGGAACCGCTGGAGTGCGAGGAAGACGATCAGGGTCGGCAGGATCGTGCCCGCCGAGATGACTTCCCAGTGTGCGCCGTAGGGGCCGCGGAAGCGGAACAGGGACGTCGAGATCACGCCAAGATCCTGGGACGGCATGTCGAGGAAGGGGATGTAGAAGTCGTTGTAGACGGCTGTCCCCTTCACGATCACCACCGTGGCGATCGCCGGCTTGAGCAGCGGCAGGATGATCCGGCGGTAGACGGTGAACGCGTTCGCCCCGTCCAGCCGGGCCGCCTCGTCCAGGGAGACCGGGACCCGACGGCCCGGAGGAGTTCCTGGTGGCCGACGCATGGGGCCCCGCTCGGGCGAGGCCGGGAGCGGGGGCAGCCCGCGCGCCCTGCACCTCCCGGCTCCGGATCGCGAAATCCCCTACCCGAGGCCGGAGTTCGAGGTGGAGGTCGCTCCTGGTGCGGTGACGGTGACGGCCCGTACGCTGGTGCGTGACCTGCTGCTCCGAGCCGACCGGCTGGACCCGGCCGCGCGGGCCGACCGCGGACTGGTCACCCTGCTCCCCCGCGAACGGGTCACGATCGGCGTGCACGGCCGACAGACTCCCGACGCGTCCGCCGCCCGTTCCGCGCTGTCCTGCATGGAGCCCGCCTGATGTCCTCGACCCGGCCTGACCGCATCACCATCAAGGACGTCGCCGCGCGCGCCGGTGTCTCCAAGGGGGCCGTGTCCCTGGCCTTCAACCACAAGCCGGGGCTGTCGGAGGCCACCCGCGACCGGATCTTCGCGGCGGCCCGGGAGCTGGGCTGGACGCCGAGCCACACCGCGCGGTCGCTGGCCGGGGCCCGGGTGGACGTGGTGGGCCTGGCGATCTGCCGGCCGGCCCGGATGCTGGGCCTGGAGCCGTTCTACATGGAGTTCGTCTCGGGCGTGGAGAGCGTGCTGAGCGAGCACTCCTGCTCACTGCTGCTCCGGCTGGTGCGCGGCCCCGAGGAGGAGGCCGGGCTGCTGGAGTCGTGGTGGAAGGGCCGGCACATCGGCGGCTCCCTCCTCGTCGACCTGCGCGCGGACGACCCCCGGGTGCCGGTCGCCCGGCGGCTCGGGCTGCCGGTGGTCGCCGTCGGGCACCCGTCGCTGACCGGCGGGCTCACCTCCGTGTGGACGGACGATGCCACCGCCGTCACCGAGGCGGTGCGCTATCTCGCCGCGCTCGGGCACCGGCGGATCGCCCGTGTCGGCGGCGCGGCGGCTTTCGGGCACACCGGCATCCGCGCGGCGGCGTTCGACGAGGCGGGGCGGGCGCTGGGGCTGGCCGGGGCGTGGCAGGTGGCGACCGACTTCTCCGGCGAGTCGGGGGCGCGGGCGACGCGCTCCCTGCTGACGGCGACACCGCGGGACCGGCCGACGGCGATCGTCTACGACAACGACATCATGGCGGTGGCCGGGCTCGCGGTGGCCGCCGAGATGGGCCTGCGGGTCCCGGCCGACGTCTCCCTGCTGGCCTGGGACGACTCCCAGCTGTGCCGGCTGACGCACCCGACGCTGTCGGCGATGAGCCATGACGTGCACGGTTTCGGGGCGGAGGTGGCCAGGACGCTGTTCGGACTGATCACGGGGGGCGGTCCGGGGTCCCGTCCGGTGCCGACGCCGGTGCTGATTCCCCGGGGGTCGACGGCTCCGCCGCGGGTGTGACGTTCGCCGCTCCAGGGGTGAGGACTGTGCAGCTACGTTACTCATAAGTAGCATGGTCCTGAGCGCGCGCTCAGCGCATCGCAGCAGTGCCATCCCGCACCCTGGAGGAGAGCCATCGTGCCTCGTACCGTCAGGGACGTCGTCTTCGTCGACGGCGTCCGCACCCCGTTCGGCAAGGCGGGCCCGAAGGGCATCTACCACGAGACCCGTGCCGACGACCTTGTCGTGAAGGCGATCCGGGAGCTGCTGCGCCGCAACCCCGGCCTGGACCCCAAGACCGTGGACGAGGTCGCCGTCGCCGCGACCACGCAGGTCGGCGACCAGGGCCTCACGATCGGCCGTACCGCGGGCATCCTCGCCGGTCTGCCGCAGTCCGTGCCCGGCTACGCGATCGACCGCATGTGTGCGGGCGCGCTGACCGCCGTCACCACCGTCTCCGGCTCCATCGCCTTCGGCGCGTACGACGTCGCCATCGCCGGCGGTGTCGAGCACATGGGCCGTCACCCGATGGCCCAGGGCGCCGACCCGAACCCGCGGTTCGTGAGCGAGAAGCTGGTCGACGAGTCCGCCATGTTCATGGGCATGACCGCGGAGAACCTGCACGACCGCTACCCGCACATCACCAAGCAGCGCGCCGACGAGTACGCGGTGCGCTCGCAGGAGAAGGCCGGAAAGGCGTACGCCAACGGCAAGATCCAGCCGGACCTGGTCCCGATCTCGGTGCGTCGCACCAGCCCCGAGGCCGGCGAGACCGGCTGGGGCCTGGTCACCGCCGACGAGCCGATGCGCCCGGGCACGACCGTGGAGGCCATCGCCGGCCTCAAGACGCCGTTCCGCGTGCACGGCCGGGTCACCGCGGGCAACGCGGCCGGTCTGAACGACGGCGCCACCGCGTCGATCATCGCGAGCGAGGACTTCGCCCGCGAGAACGGCCTGCCGGTCAAGATGCGGCTCGTCTCCTACGCCTTCGCGGGCGTGGAGCCCGAGGTCATGGGCTACGGCCCGATCCCGGCCACGGAGAAGGCGCTCGCCAAGGCGGGTCTGTCCATCTCCGACATCGGTCTCTTCGAGATCAACGAGGCCTTCGCCGTCCAGGCCCTGGCCTTCCTCGACCACTACGGCATCGCGGACGACGACGAGCGCGTCAACCAGTACGGCGGCGCCATCGCCTTCGGCCACCCGCTGGCCGCCTCCGGCGTCCGGCTGATGACCCAGCTGGCCCGCCAGTTCGAGGAGCAGCCCGAGGTCCGCTTCGGCCTGACCACCATGTGCGTCGGCCTGGGCATGGGCGCGACGGTCATCTGGGAGAACCCGCACTTCGAGGGGGACAAGTGAGCACCACCGCCGAGCTTCTGAAGCAGGCCTCGGACCTGTTCCCCGACGAGGTCGTCACCAGTGCGCACGTGCGCCACTTCGACCTGCCGTTCGGCGCCGGCCGCTTCGCGCTGATCACGCTGGACAACGGCCTGGACCACACCAAGCCGACCACCTTCGGCCCGGCCTCGCTGGCGAACCTCAACACCGCCATCGACCAGGTCGAGAAGGAGGCGGCCGACGGCGAGATCGTCGGTGTCGGCATCACCGGCAAGCCGTTCATCTTCGCGGTCGGCGCCGACCTCAAGGGCGTCGAGCTGCTGAAGGAGCACGAGCACGCGCTCGCCATCGGCAAGGGCGGCCACGAGGTCTTCAAGCGCCTGTCGCAGCTGGCCGTTCCCACCTTCGCCTACTACAACGGCGCGGCGATGGGCGGCGGCGTCGAGGTCGGCCTGCACTGCACCTACCGGACCGTGTCCAAGGTGATCCCGGCGTTCTCGCTGCCCGAGGTCTTCCTCGGCCTCGTCCCGGGCTGGGGCGGCTGCACCCTGCTGCCGAACCTGATCGGCGCCGACAAGGCCGTCTCGGTCATCATCGAGAACAGCCTGAACCAGAACAAGCAGCTCAAGGGCAAGCAGGTCTTCGACCTGGGCATCGCCGACGCCATCTTCGAGGGCGCCGACTTCCTGGAGCAGTCGCTGATCTGGTCGGCCCAGGTACTCAAGGGCGACATCCAGGTCGATCGCCCGGTCATCGACCGCGGTGAGGGCTGGGACCAGGCCGTCGCCAAGGGCCGCTTCATCGCGGACTCCAAGGTGCACGGCGCCGCCCCGGCCGCATACCGCGCCCTGGACATCATCGCCGCCGCCAAGAACGGCGACCTCCAGCAGGGGTACGACGCCGAGGACCAGGCCCTCGCCGACCTGATCATGGGCGCCGAACTGCGCTCCGGCATCTACGCGTTCAACCTGGTGCAGAAGCGCGGCAAGCGCCCGGCCGGTGCCCCGGACAAGAGCCTGGCCCGCCCGGTCACCAAGGTCGGTGTCGTCGGCGCCGGTCTGATGGCCTCGCAGCTCGCCCTGCTGTTCCTGCGCCGCCTGGAGGTGCCGGTCGTGCTGACCGACATCGACCAGGAGCGCGTCGACAAGGGTGTGGGCTACGTCCACGCCGAGATCGACAAGCTGCTCGGCAAGGGCCGTATCCACCAGGACAAGGCCAACCGCCTCAAGGCGCTGGTGACCGGTGTCCTGGACAAGGCCGAGGGCTTCTCCGACGCGGACTTCGTCATCGAGGCCGTGTTCGAGGAGATCGGCGTCAAGCAGCAGGTGTTCGCGGAGGTCGAGGCGGTCGCCCCGGCGCACGCGATCCTCGCCACCAACACCTCCTCGCTGTCCGTGACGGAGATGGCGTCGAAGCTCAAGCACCCCGAGCGGGTCGTCGGCTTCCACTTCTTCAACCCGGTCGCCATCCTCCCGCTGCTGGAGATCGTCCGCGGCGAGAAGACGGACGACGCCTCGCTGGCCACGGCGTTCGCCGTCGCCAAGAAGCTGAAGAAGACCGCCGTTCTCACCAAGGACGCCCCGGCGTTCGTCGTGAACCGCATCCTGACCCGCTTCATGGGCGAGATCCAGAACGTCATCGACGAGGGCACCCCGGTCGAGGTCGCCGAGAAGGCCGTCGAGCCGCTCGGTCTGCCGATGTCCCCGCTGGTGCTGCTGGAGCTGGTCGGTCCCGCGATCGGCCTGCACGTCTCCGAGACCCTCAACCGGGCCTTCCCGGACCGCTTCAAGGTCTCCCCGAACCTCAAGGCGGTCGTCGAGGCGGGCAAGCGCGGCTTCTACGTCTACGACAGCGGTAAGCCGGAGCTGGACCCGGAGGTCGCCGCGCTGCTCAAGCAGGGCGATGTCGTGCTGTCCGAGGAGCAGGTGCGCGACCGCGTCCTGGACGCGGTGGCGCAGGAGATCGGCCTCATGCTGGACGAGGGCGTCGTCGCCGAGGCCCAGGACATCGACCTGTGCCTGATCACGGGCGCCGGCTGGCCCTTCCACCTGGGCGGCATCACGCCGTACCTGGACCGTGAGGGCGTCTCCGAGCGGGTGAACGGCAAGCGGTTCCTCGCTCCGGGCGTGGCGAGCGTGCCCGCGTAACGCTCCACCGGTGAACGCCGGGTGCTCGCACTCCTGTCGGGGTGCGGGCACCCGGCGTTTCCGTATCGGCCGTCGGCCTCGTCCTCAATCGCCGGAGAGGCTCACCTCTCCCGCCACGCCTCCAGCGCCAGTCCCGGCTCGTCCTTCCGTCGCGTCAGCAGCAGCCGTCCGGTCGACGGGGACAACGTTGCCGCCACCACCCGGTCCTCCGCGTCCTTCGCGAGGCTCACCAGCGCGTCCAGCGGGAGTTCGGGGCCCGACTCGGTCCACCAGGCACCCGCCGACTCCAGCTCGGTCGGGTACGCGGTGAAGGCGACCCGGCGGTTCTCCGACCGCTGGACCAGCAGGGTGCAGTCGTGGCCGTCCAGGTCACAGCGGACCGCGGACACCGGGCCGGGGCCCGCCACCGGCAGCAGGGTGGCCGGCTTGCCGCCCGGGCGCCAGGCGCACAGCTCGCCTGAGGTGTCGGTGTAGAACACGGTCGTGCTGTCGGGTGAGGTGGCGAGGGCCCGCAGCGTGCCCGGGCGGACCGCGGCCTTGAGGGCCTCCTGGAGCACGGGCTGGGCGCCCGGCTCCTCCTGACGCCAGTACAGCAGGCCCTGCGGGACGGCCGCGTACAGCTCGACCCGGCCGGACTCCCCCGTGACCGCGGCCAGGCCGTCCCGCACCTCACGGCCCTTCAGGTCCCGCCAGGGGTCCCAGCCGCCCTTCTCCCTCTGCGCGAGCATGCTCACCCCGCCGTCCTTGTTCGGGACGAACACATGGGCGCGGCCCTGCGCGTCGACCGCGACCGCCGGGGTGCCGGTCCGGTCGCCCTTCTTGTGCGGGTGCCCGATCGGGTTCCAGTCCAGGGCCGCGAGATGCGGGCGGAAGTGCGTGGAGTGCACCAGCCCGGACTCGCCCTTGACCGTGGGCCGCCACGAGACCAGATGGGCATAGCCGTCGGCGCCCTGGCCGACCGCCAGGACGCGGTGCAGTTTCTGCTCGCCGCCCACCTTGCGCGGGGCGGACCAGGGGCCGCCGGGGCCGCGCTCCGCCCGGCACAGGACGGCGTCGTCCGACAGCTGGTAGACACTGAGCCGGCCGTCTCGGCCGCGAATGAGCCAGTCGCCGTTCACCGGTTCACTTTAAGCCGCTCGGCACCGGGTCCGGGGCCCGGCCCCCGCCTCCCGGGCCGTGGGACCCTTGCCGTATGAACGCTCCCGGCGACTCCCCGGACACCCCCGCCACCCCCGCCCCGCTGCTCGTAGTCGTGGACGGCGCGAACGTCGTCGGCTCGCGGCCCGACGGCTGGTGGCGGGACCGCAAGGGAGCGGCCGAGCGGCTGCGGGACCGGCTGGCGGGCGACGGTCTGCCCGGGCACACGGGAGCCGTGGAGATCGTGCTCGTGGTCGAGGGCGCGGCCCGCGGCGTGGCGTCCGTGCCGGGCGTCCGGGTGGAGTCGGCCCCGGGCAGCGGGGACGACCGGATCGTGGAGCTGGCCGCCGCGAGCACCGGCCGGGCCCGGCTGGTGGTGACCGCCGACCGCGAGCTGCGGCGCCGGGTGACGGAGCTGGGCGCGGAGGTGGCCGGCCCGCGTACGGTCCTCGGCTGAGCCGCGCCCGCTACTCCCCCGGCAGCCGGGCGTACAGCACCGCCCCGTCCACCCTGCCCACCTCCGCGTACTCCGCCGCCAGCAGGCGGCGCAGCGTGGGGACGCGGTCGGGGGCGTACGGCTTGCCCCGGGAGTCGTCGACGACGAGGGCCGGGGGGTGCGCGGTCAGCTCCCGCCGGAAGACCGGCCAGGCGCCGTCGACGGCGTACTTCTCGCCGACCTGCGGACCGTCCCGGCCGCCGCTGTAGTTGGTGAGCAGGCCCGCGGTGAGGTAGCGGGTGGCGGGGGTGCGGCCGGCCAGCCAGTACGTCTCCGGGTGTATGCCCCAGACGAGGACCCGGTCGGCGGGCGCGGTGCGGTGGGCGACGGCGGCCGCCAGCCGCTCGGCGTGCGCGAGTTCGGGGCGCGGGGCGATGAGGCCCCAGCCGACGAAGAGGGCGCAGGCGCAGGCCGAGGTGCGGACGGCGGCCGTGTGCCGCTCCCGGGGCAGGCCGTGCAGCGCGGCGGTGGCCAGCAGGACGAGTGGCGGGATGAGCTGGAGGTAGTAGTGGCCGAAGAAGTGGCAGCCGAGGGCCACCGCGACGGCCGAGGAGGCCGGCCACAGCCACAACTCGGCCGTTACGGCGCTGGCGCGGCGCGCGGCCCGGACGACCGGCGGGAGCAGCCCCGCCGAAGCCACCGCCAGGATCGCGGTGTTGGTCACCGCGCGAGCCAGGACGTGGAGTTCGGAACCGGTGACGGAGGCGTACGCGGCGGATCCGGTCACCGTCCAGAACAGGAAGCCGGCCGGGTCCGTCAGCAGGGCCACGCCGAGCACGGGCAGGGCGAATCCGGCCGCGAGCCGGGCCGGGCCCGCGCGCCGGGCGCCCCGGCGGTACAGCAGCCAGACCACCGGCAGCAGCACCGCGCCGCCGGTCTGCTTGGTCAGGAACGCGGCGGCGACGGCGGCCCCGGCCGCGCCCCAGCGTCCCCGGTCCGCGCACCACAGGGCGGCCGCCGTCCAGGGCAGTATGAACACCTCGAAGGTGGCGGCCTGCGCGTCCTCGGGGTTGAGCCCGACCGAGACCAGCAGGTACAGCACGCCGGCGGTGCGGCCGGCGCGGTCGCCCCAGCGGCGGCGGGACAGGGAGGCCAGCAGCACGGCGGTGAGCAGCTGGGCGAGGACGGCGAGCACCCACAGCGGGGTCAGTGAGCCGGAGCCGCAGAGCGCGAACGCGGCCTGGTACAGCCACGGCAGCAGCGGCGGCTTGCGGTCCACGACCGTGTCGTACAGCTGGCCGCCCTGGGCGAGCAGCCGGGCCTGTACGGCGAGGAAGCCCTCGTCCGGGTTCCACAGCGGCCGGACGAAGGAGGGCAGCCGGGTGAGGCAGGCCAGGACCGCCAGGAGGGGCAGCAGCCGCGCCCAGTACGCCGTCCGGGTGACCGCGGTCCGTGTGGGGGCGAGCGGGGCGGCGAGCATGGTCAGCACGCTATCCGGCCCCGCGGTCCCAGCCGAAGCGGGACATACGGGGCCGGAGCGGGAGTCTGCGGGGCTACTCGGCGGTTCCGCCCGGCGGGCGCATGACCTCGCTGACCGTGGTCTCCTGGTGCCGGCCGAGCCGGCTGTGCGAGCGGCCGTAGAAGAAGTAGACGAAGAAGCCGATGACCATCCAGACGGCGAACCGGATCCAGGTCTCGGCGGGCAGGTTGAGCATCAGCCACAGCGAGGCGCACACGGACAGGATCGGGACGACCGGCACCCAGGGGGTGCGGAAGGCGCGGTGCAGGTCCGGGCGGGTCCTGCGCAGGATGATGACGCTGAGGGCGACCACGATGAACGCGAACAGCGTGCCGATGTTCACCAGCTCGGCCAGTTCGCTCAGGCTGGTGAAGCCGGCCACGATCGCGATGACGACGCCGAGCAGGATGGTCGACCGGTACGGGGTGCGGAACTTCGGGTGGGTGTGCGAGAAGAACCGGGGCAGCAGCCCGTCGCGGCTCATGGCGAAGAAGACCCGGGACTGGCCGAGCAGCAGGATCATGCAGACCGTGGTCAGGCCGACGGCGGCGCCGAAGCTGATCAGGCCCGCGTACCACGGGTGACCCGTGGCCTTGAACGCGTCGGCGAGCGGCGCCTTCACGGACAGCGCGGTGTACTTCTGCATGCCGGTCACGACGATCGACACGGCGACGTACAGGGCGGTGCAGATGATCAGGGAGCCCAGGATGCCGCGGGGGACGTCGCGCTGCGGGTAACGGGTCTCCTCGGCGGCGGTGGCGACGACGTCGAAGCCGATGAAGGCGAAGAAGACCACGGACGCCGCGGTGAAGATGCCCATGACGCCGAAGTGGGAGGGCGCCCAGCCGAACATCAACTGGATCAGGGGGGCCTTGAGGTTCCCGCCCGCCTCCGCGGACTGCGCCTTCGGGATGAACGGGTCGTAGTTGCTGCTGTGGATGAAGAAGGCACCCGCGATGATCACGACGAGGACCACGACCACCTTGATCGCGACGACCACGGAGGTGACCCGCGCGGACAGCTTCATGCCGACGACGAGGATGGCGGTGAGCACCAGGACGAGGGCCGCGGCGAGGATGTCGAAGCCGAAGCCGGAGGCGCCGTCCCGGCCGGAGAGCGCCGCGGGCAGGTCCCAGCCCGCGTTGTCGAGCAGCGAGTGGATGTAGCCGGACCAGCCGACCGCGACCACCGCCGTGCCGAGCGCCAGCTCCAGGACCAGGTCCCAGCCGATGATCCAGGCGGGGAGTTCGCCGAGCGAGGCGTAGGAGAAGGTGTAGGCGGAGCCCGCCACGGGGACCGTGGAGGCGAATTCCGCGTAGCAGAGGGCGGCGAGCGCGCAGACGACACCGGCCACGACGAAGGACAGCGATACGGCCGGACCGGCGGTGTTCTTGGCCGCCGTACCGGTGAGGACGAAGATGCCGGTGCCGATGATGACGCCGACGCCGAAGACGGTCAGATCCAGAGCCGTCAGCGACTTCCTGAGCGAATGCTCGGGTTCCTCGGTGTCCAGGATGGACTGCTCGACGTTCTTCGTCCTAAACAGCGCGTTGCTCACGTGCCTGCCTCCCACGCTTGTGAGGCCTCGATATGGCTCAACATGATCGAGAGGGTCGGGGAGCGTATTCCCCGGCACAGGCAGGTTCACGCAAACGGGCCGGTTCCGCCACCGGGGGAGAGAGGCGGAACCGGCCCGTGGGGGCATTTCGCTAGTCGCGCGCGGGCTCCACGGAGTCCACCGCCTCGGCCGTACGGTCGAACCGGCCGTCCAGCTTGGCGACCAGTCCGGTGACCTGGCGGGCGATGTCGGGCGCGGTCAGCCCGATCTCCGCCATGACCTCGGCGCGGGAGGCGTGGTCGAGGAAGCGCGGCGGGATGCCGAAGTCGCGCAGCGGCACGTCCACGCCCGCGTCCCTGAGGGCCTGGGCCACGGCGGAGCCGACCCCGCCGACGCGGCTGTTGTCCTCCACGGTGACGACGACCCGGTGCCGATCGGCCAGCGGGGCGAGGGCCTCGTCGACGGGCTTGACCCAGCGCGGGTCGACCACGGTGGTGCAGATGCCCTGCCGGTCCAGCAGCTCGGCGATCTCCAGGCACATCGGGGCGAGGGCGCCCACGGAGACCAGCAGCACGTCCGGGCGGTCGGTGCCGGGCTCGCGCAGCACGTCCATGCCGCCGACGCGGCCCACCGCGGGTACGGCGGGGCCGACGGCGCCCTTGGAGAAGCGCACCACGGTCGGCGCGTCCTCGACGGCGACGGCCTCGCGCAGCTGGGCCCGGACCTGCTCGGCGTCACGCGGCGCGGCGAGCCGCAGCCCCGGCACGACCTGGAGGATCGACATGTCCCACATGCCGTTGTGGGAGGCGCCGTCGGTGCCGGTGACGCCGGCCCGGTCCAGCACGAAGGTCACCCCGCACTTGTGCAGGGCCACGTCCATCAGGACCTGGTCGAAGGCGCGGTTGAGGAAGGTGGCGTAGACGGCGAAGACCGGGTGCACACCGCCGTGCGCGAGGCCCGCCGCCGAGACGGCGCCGTGCTGCTCGGCGATCCCGACGTCGTACACACGCTCGGGGAAGCGCTTGGCGAACTTGTCCAGGCCGACCGGCTGGAGCATGGCCGCGGTGATCGCGACGATGTCCTCGCGCTCCTCGCCGAGCCGCACCATCTCGTCGCCGAAGACCGAGGTCCAGTCGGCGCCGGAGGAGGCGATCGGCAGTCCGGTGTCCGGGTGGATCTTGCCGACGGCGTGGAACCGGTCGGCCTCGTCCTGGAGAGCGGGCTGGTAGCCGCGGCCCTTCTCGGTCAGGCAGTGCACGATCACCGGGCCGCCGAACCGCTTGGCCCGGGCCAGCGCCGACTCCAGCGCCTCGATGTCGTGCCCGTCGATCGGGCCGACGTACTTCAGGCCCAGGTCCTCGAACATGCCCTGCGGGGCGATGAAGTCCTTCAGCCCCTTCTTGGCGCCGTGCAGGGTGCCGTACAGCGGCCGGCCGACGACCGGGGTGCGCTCCAGGACCTCCTTGGTCCGGGCGAGGAACCGCTCGTACCCGTCCGTCGTGCGCAGCGTCGCCAGATGGTTGGCGAGACCGCCGATGGTGGGGGCGTACGACCGCTCGTTGTCGTTGACGACGATGACCAGCGGGCGGTCCTTGGCGTCGGCGATGTTGTTCAGCGCCTCCCAGGCCATGCCGCCGGTCAGTGCGCCGTCACCGATCACGGCGACCACGTGGCTGTCCCGCTTGCGCAGCTGGTTGGCCTTGGCGATGCCGTCGGCCCAGCCGAGCACGGTCGAAGCGTGGCTGTTCTCGATGACGTCGTGCTCGGACTCGGCCTGGGAGGGGTAGCCCGACAGACCGCCCTTCATCTTCAGCCGGGAGAAGTCCTGCCGGCCGGTGAGCAGCTTGTGCACGTAGGACTGGTGGCCGGTGTCCCACAGGACCTTGTCCTTCGGGGACTCGAAGACCCGGTGCAGGGCGATGGTCAGCTCCACCACACCGAGGTTGGGGCCGAGGTGCCCGCCGGTCTTGGAGACCTCCTGGACGAGGAAGGTCCGGATCTCCTCTGCCAGCTGGTCCAGCTCCTCCAGGCTGAGCCGGTCCAGATCGCGCGGTCCCCTGATGCGGGTCAGCAGCGGCACCCGTGCCTCCTTGCAGTAGCTGATCGAGCTTTCGCCGGGCTCGCCCGAGTCTAATGTTCCGGGTTGCCGGCACATGACAGCGCCCGGCACCTTTCCGGTGCCGGGCGACTTGCACCCAGGGGCGCGGGCGAATGCGCGACCGGCCTCAGCGGACCGGCACCCGCACCCGCACCCCTGCGGCGAAACCGCGCTACGCGCGCCCCGCCGTCTTCTGTGTCTTACGGGTGACCGAGTCGATCACAACCGTGGTCAACAGCACAGCCGCAGTGATCATGTACTTGACCGGCTCGGCGATGGACTCCAGCTGGAGACCGTACTGGATCGAGACGATCACCAGCACACCGAGCAGCGCGTTCCAGGTACGACCACGGCCACCGAACAGCGACGTGCCACCGATCACGGCCGCGGCGATCGCGTTCATCAGCAGGTCGCCCGTACCGGCGCTCTGGTTGGCGGAAGCGATCTTCGAGGCCAGGAACAGGCCTCCGATCGCCGCGAACCCACCGGAGATCGCGAAGACGGAGATCCGCACCGCGGTGACGCTGATACCCGCACGGCGGGACGCCTCCACGCTGCCGCCGAGCGCGAAGACCTTGCGGCCGTAGGTGGTGCGCCGCAGCACGAAGTCGGTGAGGACCAGGAAGGCCAGGAAGATCACCGTGGCCAGCGGCAGGCCCTTGTACTGGTTGTACATGTAGGCCCCCGCGAAGGAGACCACGGCCAGCAGCGCCGTGCGCAGCACGGTGTCGCTGAGCGGCCGGGACGGGACGCCCGCGGCCTCCCGGCGCCGGTTGCCGAGGTAGGAGCTGAGGAAGAACAGCACGACCACGACGACGGCCAGACCGTAGGCGGCGGCGATGTCGGTGAAGGTGTACGTGGTCAGCTTGCCGATCAGACCCTCGCTGTCGAGGTTGATCGTGCCGTCCTCGCCCAGCACCTTCAGCATGAAGCCGAGCCAGAAGAGCAGGCCGGCCAGGGTGACGGCGAAGGCGGGGGCGCCGAGCACCGCGAAGAAGAAACCGTGCAGCGCGCCGATGGCGGCACCGGCGGCGATGGCGACGAGCACGGCCAGCCACTCGGGCCAGCCCTGGTTGACCGTGAGGACGGCGGCGAGGGCGCTGGCCGCGCCGCTGACCGAACCGACCGACAGGTCGATCTCGCCGAGCAGCAGCACGAAGACGATGCCGACGGAGATCATGCCCGTGCCGACCATCGTGACCGTGATGTTGCTGATGTTCTGCGCGGAGAGGAACTCGGAGTTCAGGACCTGGAAGATGATGCAGATGATCGCGAGGCCCAGCACGACCGGGAGGGAACCCAGCTCGCCGGCCTTCATCTTCCGCTTGAACTCGCTCCAGTAGCCGAGCAGGCCCTGCTCGCGCACGAGGAGACGCGGGTCGACCGCGGTGACGGCCGCGGCCGCCGCCTCGGGGTTCTCGACGACGTGCTCGTCCTGCGGGGTCGCGGAGGTCTTGTCGATGCTCACTTGGAAACCTCCCCGTTCGTGCGCGCCGCACGGCGGGTCACGGCGTTGTCGGTGGCGCCGGTGATGGCGGAGATGATCTCCTCCTGCGAGGTCGTCTTGACCTCGAAGACGCCGTTGTTGCGGCCGAGGCGCAGGACGGCGACCTTGTCGGCCACCGCCTTCACGTCCGCCATGTTGTGGCTGATGAGGATGACGGCGTGGCCGCGCTCGCGCAGGCGCTCGACGAGGTCGAGGACCTGGGCGGTCTGCTCGACGCCGAGGGCGGCGGTGGGCTCGTCCAGGATGACCAGCTTGGGGTCGCCGAGCATGGAGCGGGCGATGGCCACGGTCTGGCGCTGGCCGCCGGAGAGCGAGGCGATCGGGATGCGGACGCTCGGGATGCGGATCGAGAGCGTGGTGAGCAGCTCGCGAGCGCGGCGCTCCATCTCGACCTCGTCCAGGACACCCCACTTCCTCAGCTCACGGCCGAGGAACAGGTTGCCGACGACGTCGATGTTGTCGCACAGCGCGAGGTCCTGGTAGACCGTCGCGATGCCCAGCGCCTGGGCGTCGTGCGGCTTGCTGATCGACACGGGCTTGCCATCCCACTCGATGGCACCCTCGTCGATCGGGTGGACGCCGGCGATCGTCTTGACCAGCGTGGACTTTCCGGCACCGTTGTCGCCGACCAGGGCGACCACCTCACCGGCGTGGACCTCAAGCTCTACGTCGGTGAGCGCCTGAACGGCACCGAACCGCTTGGAGACCCCGCGCAACGCCAGCACGGGCGTAGCGGACACGTGAACCATCTCCTTCGCCGCCTGACCCGGCGGGAGGTTGTGCAGAAATCTGGGTGGGCGGGTTGGGGAAACCCGTGGGAGTTCCGTCCGGCGCCCCGGAGCCGAGCTTGCGGGGCTGTCTGAATGCGCCGGGGCGCCGGAGGAGCCTGGGGGCAGCCGGCCGCTTTCACCGCGGGTGTTCACGGGGTGAACGCTCGCGGCCGGGCAGCGGCCGTGCACTGCTTACTTGGTGAGGCCGAGCTTGTCGCAGGCGGCCTTGTACTTGCCGGTGCAGATCTCGGCGGCGGTGTAGACGCCGTCCTTGATGACCGTGTCCTTGATGTTGTCCTTGGTCAGCGAGGTGACCGGGACCAGCACCGCGGGGACGTCCTTCTGGGAGGCGCTGGAGACCTTGTCCTTGGCGACCGAGTCCAGCGACTTGCCCTGGGCGAGCGCGACGGCCATCTCGGCGGCGGCCTCGGCCTCCGGGGCGTACGGCTTGTACACGCTCATGTACTGCTCACCGGCGACGATGCGCTGCACACCGGCCAGCTCGGCGTCCTGGCCGGTGACCGGGACCTTGATGCCGGCGGCGTTGAGGGCGGTGATGATACCGCCGGCCATGCCGTCGTTGGCGGAGTACACGCCCGCGATCTTGTCCTTGCCGACCGCGGAGATCGCCGCCTCCATCTCGGAGTTGGCGTTGTCCGGCGACCACTCCTTGGTGTCGTACTCCTTGGCGACGGTGACCTTGTCGTCGAGGACGGAGTGCGCGCCCTTCTTGAACTGGGCGGCGTTCGGGTCGGTCACCGAGCCGTTCACCATGACGATCTTGGTGGACTTCTTGGCCTTGTCGCCCAGCGCCTTCAGCAGGGCCTCGCCCTGGGTCTTGCCGACCTGCTCGTTGTCGAACGAGGTGTAGGCGCTGATCGGGCCCTCGGCGAGGCGGTCGTAGGCGACGACCTTGATGCCCGCGTCCACGGCCTTCTTGACGGAGTTCTGGATCGCCTTGGCGTCCACCGCGTCCACGATGAGGACGTCCACCTTGTTGGTGATCATGGTGTCGACCTGCTGGGCCTGCAGGTTCGCGTCCTGGCGGGCGTTGTTGTAGTCGACCTTCGCCTTGCCGTTCGTCAGCTCGCTGATCTTCTTCTCGATCAGCGGCCGGTCGAACTTCTCGTAGCGCGCGGTCTTGTTCTCCGGAAGGAGCAGGCCGACCTTGATGTCGTCGCCCTTCTTGGCCGACGCGGAGGAAGAGCCGTCGTTGCCCTTCGACTCCTTGGCGCTGCCACAGGCTGCGAGCGAGACGGCCATCGCACCGGCGGCTACGACAACGGCGGCACGACGCATACGTGCGTTCACTTCAGAAACCTCCCTGACGAGGCCGCGTCGTTGCGGCCGAGGTGGCTGGAAGTCAACTCGGCCACACGTGCGACGTCAAGAAGTAAATCCTTAACGAGATGGCAACGGTGCCATCCGTTCTCTAAGTGAAGGCAGGGGTCGCCACGGGTACCGCACCCTCCAAAAGGGTCGAATCACCCATCTCGCTGAGGGCGAGGGCGAGTGCCCCGAGCACCTCGGCGCGGCCCCCAAGTGCCCCCGGGAGAACGGACAATTGGCGCGCCGCACTGGGGATCGCGTAGCGGCCGACGGACTCCCTGATCGGCCCGAGCACCAGCTCACCGGCCTCGGCGAGATCACCACCGAGGACCACCCGGCTCGGGTTCAGCAGATTGCAGAGATTGGCCACTCCACTGCCGATGTGGCGGCCGACGTCGGCGATCACCCGACGGCAGCCCGGGTCACCGTCCCTGGCCAGCCGCACGACGCCCTCCATGGTCAGATCGGTGCCGTGACTGGGCTGGAGCAGCGGCAGCACGTAGCGCGCCGCCGCGAAGGTCTCCAGGCAGCCACGGTTGCCGCAACGGCAGACCGGGCCGGATTCATCGAGTGTAATATGTCCGATTTCGCCCGCAGTGCCACCGGGGCCGCGATAGATCTTCCCGTCGATCACCAGGCCGGCGCCGACACCGCTCGCGACCTTGATGTACGCCAGGTCGCGCACGCCCTTGCCGCTGCCCCAGACCAGCTCGCCGAGGGCCCCGAGGTTGGCGTCGTTGTCCACGTGCACGGGCACGCCGAGCCGCTCGCGCAGCTCCTCGGCGGGTTTGGTGCCGCCCCAGCCCGGCAGGATCGCGGTGGAGCCCAGCGTGCCCGACTCCACGTCGATCGGGCCCGGCACGCCGAGTCCCACGCCGGCCACCTTGCCCCGGTCCACGCCCGTCGCCGCGATCAGCCGGTTGACCAGCTGTTCGGCGCGGTCGAAGCCCTGGTCGGCGGAGGCGTCGACGTCCAGCGGCTCGGCCTCCTCGGCCAGCACCTGATGGGCGAGGTTGCCGATGGCGACCCGCAGGTGGGTGTGCCCGAAGTCGACGCCGATCACGATGCCGGCGTCCCCGCTCAGGCTGACGCTGCGGGCGCGCCGCCCGCCCGCCGACGTGGGCGTGACCTCGACGGTTCCGCCGTCCTTCAGCTCCCGCACGATGTTGGAGACGGTTGCGGCGGACAGTCCGGTCGTCCGCGCGATCTCCGCCTGCGTGAGGGACCCGGCCAGGCGAACGGCCCGGACGACCCGCTCCAGGTTGGCTCGGTGCAGCGATGACTGCGACCCTGGAGTCTCCACGACGACCTCCTGAGCGCGGGGCCGCTTCGGCGAGGCCCCGTGTATGTCCAACTAGTGAACTCTAAGCTGAGCCGTTCGGGGCGACTTCCGTCAAGAGGTTGAACCGTTTCCGGGTACCCGCTACGCACGCGTGCACGCCGCCCGGGTGACCCGGAGCGGCGTGCGCGCGGACGTCGTGACGTGCGGTTACTTCAGGGTGGCCGAGGTCAGACCCGCCTGCACCTGGCGTTGGAAGGAGAGGTAGACCACCAGCATCGGGATCATGGCGATGGTCACACCCGCGAACAGAACGGGCAGGTCGGAGGCGTATCCCTGCTGCTGCTGGAGCTGGATCAGGCCTTGGGTGAGGACGTACCGCTCGGGGTCGTCGCCGCTCTGCGGCTGCATCAGCACCGTGGGCAGGATGAACTGGTTCCACTGCCCCAGAGTGTTGAAGATCCCCACACTGATCAGTCCGGGTTTCGCCATCGGCAGCATCACCTGGAAGAAGGTCCGGGTGTGCGAGGCGCCGTCCAGGATCGCCGCCTCGAAGACCGCCGTGGGCAGGGTCCGGAAGAAGGCGTGCATGAAGAACACCGTGAACGGCATCGAGTAGGCGATGTAGACCAGGATCAGCCCCTGGTAGGTGTTCAGCATGTCCAGCCGCTTGACCATGAAGAACAGCGGCACGAGGGCCAGGAACACCGGGAACATCGCGCCGGCCACGAAGAAGTAGTACAGCAGCCGGTTGCCCCAGAATCGGTACCTGGCCAGCACGTACGCGGCCATCGACCCGAACAGCATGGTCAGCGGTACGGAGAACAACAGGACGATCACGGTGTTGAGGAAGTAGTCGCCGATGCCCTTGTCCCAGGCGCGCCCGAAGACGTCGAGGGACCAGTGCTGCGGCCAGCCGAAGGCCGAGCCGCCGATCTGGGTGTCGGTCTTGAAGGAGCTGAGCACCAGCCACAGCAGCGGCAGCACGATCAGCAGTCCCCACAGGGCGAGGAAGCCGTGTGAGAAGACGTTCAGGACCACGCCCTCGCCGCGCCGGTCGCCGGGCCGGGCCGGGACCTTCGCGACGGCCCGCTCGGGGCGGGCGGGGGCGGTCTCCTTCAGGGGTGCGCTCATCGTCGTCTCTCCCGCTCAGAACTCGATGCGCTCGCGGCGGGTGGCGCGCAGCGTGACCACGGACAGGACCAGCGTGAGCAGCAGCATGACCACGCCCATGGCGCAGGCGTAGCCGCTCTTGCCGTAGTACAGGAAGTTCCGCATCATCACCGTCGACATCACGTCGCTGTGGTGGTCGGGGCCGCCGCCGTAGGCGCCCATGTTCTGGGTCATGGAGGAGACCAGCACGAACATGTCCATGGCGACGATGCCGAGGTAGACCCAGGCCGTCTGCACGGTGTCCCACAGCAGGGGCAGGGTGATGCGGAAGAAGGACTGGTTGCGGCCGGCGCCGTCGATCAGGGCGGCCTCGTAGATGTCCCTCGGAATGGACTGCATGGCGGCCGAGAACAGCACCAGGTAGAAGCCGACGCCGTGCCAGACCACGACCAGCAGCAGCGCCCACAGCACCATGTCGGGCTCGTTCAGCCATTCGACGGGGCTGGTCGCGTCGACCAGTCCGAGCTTGATGAGGAAGCCGTTGAGCAGACCGCCGCCGTCACTGCGGTACACCGCGTTGAACAGCACCGCGAGAATCGCCAGCGACAGCACCTGCGGGAAGAAGTAGACGATTTTGTAGAACTTCGATCCGGCGACTCCCTGCACCCCGCCGGCCCTGCTGCGCCCGCCCGCGTTCAGCATGAAGGCGAAGAACAGGGCGAGCAGGATCGTGATCACCGGGATGAAGATCAGGAACAGGATGTTGTGCCAGATGGCCTTCAGGAAGACGTCGTCCTGGAACAGCGCCCTGTAATTGTCCAGACCGACGAAGCGGAAGGTCTGCGACTGCCCCTTCCAGTCGGTCAGCGAATAGCCGAACGTCTGGATGTACGGCCAGATCACGAAGATCACATAAAGCGCCACGGGAACGAGGAGAAACCCCGCGACGAACCGGTACTGCCCTTTGCGCATGGACTTTTCCCTGCCCTGTGGTAGAGCGCCCCGAAAGGGGTGCGGAGCTGTGTCGGCATGCGGCTCCGTCGCGCCGGCGCGACCGGCCGGGACGAGCCCGCGGCCGCCACACCACCCGCACCCCTGCGGCGCTCCAGCGAACTAATCCCGGTGGTTCTTCTTGGACGCGGGGTCCTTCGCCTGCTTGTCCACCGCCGCCTGACACCTCTTCAGCCACTCCTTCGGCTGAATACGCTTGGCCATCAGCTCATTGGACGCGGCCTCGATGGCGGTGCCCATCTCGCTGTACCACTCGGTGTACAGGTACCGGAAGGTGTTGTCACCGGCCGCCTTGGACGCCTCGACCGTGGACTGGGTGCCCGGCCGCAACCGGACGCCCGGGTCGACGCCGTCCTTGAGGATGGTGAGCGAGTTGGCCTGCTTGGCGAAGAGCGTCGACCACTCCTTGGAGAGCATGCGCCGCATGAACTCCTTGGCGGCCGGCAGGTTGTTCGCCTTGGCCGGGATGATGAAGGGCTCGCCCGAGCCGGCCCGGATGGCCTCGAACGGCAGCTTGCTGCCGGACAGCAGCGGCATGGGCAGGAACTTCATGTCGAAGTCCGTCGGAGTCTGCTTCAGCTGCTCGTTCTCCAGCCAGGAGCCGGAGGTGATGAACGCGGCCTTGTACTGGTTCCAGCGGGTCTGCGACTCGGTGTGGGTCAGGCCGTTCGTACCGGGCATCAGATAGCCCTTCTCGACCACCTCGTAGACGGCCTCGGCGGCGGCCTGCGCCGCCTCGGAGCCGACGAACGCCTTGGGGTCGAGGTTGTCGATCGCCTTCATGGCGTCCAGACCGCCCTTCTTGGCGATCAGGTCCATGATGGCGACGTTGATGTAGTAGGGGTACTTGCCCTGGTGGGCGAGGCCGCCGATGCCCTGGGACTTGGCGTCCTTGCAGATGGCGAGGAAGTCGTCCCAGGTCTTGGGCTCCTCCCAGCCCTTCTCCTTGAAGAGCTTGCCGGAGTACCACAGACCCCACACCGTGTAGATGTAGTTCAGCGCGACGACCTTGCCGGCCTGCATGCCCGGGTCGAGCGTGCCGGGGATCAGGGTGTCGCGGACCTTCTTGGCGGGGTCGTCCACCGACGGCGCGTCCAGCACCTCGGCGAGGTCCAGCAGCTGCCCGTTCTTGTACAGGACGTCGACCTTGATCTGCTGCGCGCCGGAGTCGTCCACGATGTCCGGCGGGTTGCCGGCGTTGAAGCGCGGCTGGAGCTTGCCGGTGATCTCCTGCGTGCCGGTGTGGGTGGAGGTGATGCCGAGCTTCTTGCCGAAGTCGGCCTCCCACGCCTTGGCGTAGTCGTCGCCGTATCCGCCCTTGAAGACGACGACGTCGAGCTTGCTGCCCTTCTTGGCGCCGAAGGGGTTGTCCTTGGACGTCTTCCCCTTGGTGGTGTCGTCGTCGGAGCTGTCGCCTCCGCCGCTGGCACACGCGGACAGGAAGCTCATCGTCGGCACGCTGATCAGGCCGAGCGCGGCGGACCGCTTGATCAGGTCGCGGCGGCCGACACCTGCGGAACCGTGGTTCTCGTCGGAAGTGGATCCCATGCTCAAGTCCTCGCCTTCTCCAGGACTCAGGCGGTGAACCGGATCCTCCCCGGCACCGCGGTCGGGTCAAGCTGGGTGGTGCAGGAAGTACTGAGTGCGCGTTCTGCCGGAAGTGCGTTCGTACCGGGCGCCGACAGGTATAGTCCACTTACCGTCGGCGGAGCAAGATCGAATGCAAGGTTCGCGATGGGTCTTTTCCGAGTTGAGACCTCGCGGAAATATGAGCCCTGAGCACCTGCCGCGCGCGAAGAATTCGCGGCATAACTCCCTGAATGCCACAGCCAACACCCTTGACATCACGGACCACTTGACCACCTACTGGTTCCTGCGCCCGTAGCTGACAACGTTGTCCGGAGGGGGCGCAGGAGGGGAAATCCGTAGATGCAGCGGAGAACTCGGCACAGATGGGGTCCGGCGGTCGTCCTCACGGCCGCCTTTGTCATGGCCGTCGGCGCGCAGGGCGCGGCGGTCGCCCTGCCCGCCAAGGCTCCGGCGGCCGACCGGGAGTTCGCATCCTCGTTCGAGACGGGCGATCCGGCGCCGGACTGGCTGAACACGGTGGACACCGGGCCGGACGGCGGCAAGCGTGCCTCGGGCGTCGACGGCGGTTACAGCACAGGCGTTCCGGGCAATGTCACCGACCATGTCACCGAGGTCCGGGCGAGCGGCGAGAACACGGGCGCCGGCGAGGTGAAGGAGAACCTCGTCGACGGCGAGCCCGGCACCAAGTGGCTGTCCTTCGAGCCCACCGGCTGGGTGGAGTTCGACCTGGACAAGCCGATCAAGATAGCGACGTACGCGCTCACCTCGGCCAACGACTTCGCCGAGCGCGACCCCAGGGACTGGACCCTGAAGGGTTCCGCCGACGGCACGGACTGGAAGACGCTCGACACCCGCACGGGCGAGACCTTCGCCGAGCGCTTCCAGACGAAGTCCTACGACCTTCCCGAACCGGTCGAATACCAGCACTTCCGGCTGGAGGTGACGGAGAACGGCGGTGCCCCGGACATCCTCCAGCTCGCCGATGTGCAGTTCGCCACGGGGGGCGGCGGCGGGCCGGTGCCGCAGGACATGCTGACCCTGGTCGACAAGGGCCCGAGCGGCTCACCGACCGCCAAGGCGCGGGCGGGATTCACCGGAAAGCGTGCGCTGCGCTACGCCGGCCGGCACACCGCGGACGGCCGGGCGTACTCCTTCAACAAGGTCTTCGACGTGAACGTGAAGGTCGGCGGCGACACCCGGCTGTCGTACCGCATCTTCCCGTCGATGGCCGACGGCGACCGTGACTACGACGCCACCGACGTCTCCGTGGACCTGGCCTTCACCGACGGCACCTATCTGAGCGGCCTGGGGGCGTTGGACCAGCACGGCTTCCCGCTCTCCCCGCGCGGCCAGGGCGCGTCGAAGGCGCTGTACGTCAACCAGTGGAACCACGTGAGCGCGCGGATCGGCTCGGTCGCGGCCGGCAAGACCGTCGACCGGATCCTGGTGGCGTACGACTCCCCGGACGGCCCGGCGAAGTTCCGCGGCTGGCTGGACGACGTGTCCCTGAAGCCGGTGGCACCCGAGAAGCCGAAGGCGCATCCGGTGGACTACGCGCTGACCACCCGCGGCACCAACTCCAGCGGCAGCTTCTCACGCGGCAACAACTTCCCGGCGACGGCGCTTCCGCACGGCTTCAACTTCTGGACGCCGGTGACCAACGCGTCCTCGCTGAGCTGGCTGTACGAGTACGCACGGGCGAACAACGCCGACAACCTGCCCACGATCCAGGCGTTCAGCGCGAGCCACGAGCCGAGTCCGTGGATGGGCGACCGGCAGACCTTCCAGGTGATGCCGTCGGCAGTGGCCGGCACCCCGGACACCGGCCGCGCGGCGCGCGGGCTGGCCTTCCGGCACGAGAACGAGACCGCGCGGCCCTACTACTACGGGGTCCGGTTCGAGAACGGCCTCAAGGCCGAGATGACCCCGACCGACCACGCGGCCGTGCTCCGCTTCACCTACCCCGGTGACGACGCGAGCGTGCTGTTCGACAACGTCACCGAGCAGGCCGGCCTGACGCTCGACGCGGAGCACGGGACCGTCACCGGTTACTCGGACGTGAAGTCGGGACTGTCCACGGGCGCGACCCGGCTGTTCGTGTACGGCGAGTTCGACAGGCCGGTGACGGACGGCGGCTCCAGCGGTGTGAAGGGCTTCCTGCGCTTCGGCGCGGGCGCCGACCACACCGTCACCCTGCGCCTGGCCACCTCGCTCATCGGCCTCGACCAGGCGAAGGACAACCTGCGCCAGGAGATTCCGGACGGCACGTCCTTCGAGACGGTCAAGGCGCAGGCCCGGCACGCCTGGGACGAGCTGCTCGGCAGGGTCGAGGTGGAGGGCGCGACCCCGGACCAGCTGACCACGCTCTACTCGGGCCTGTACCGGCTGTATCTGTACCCCAACTCCGGCTTCGAGAAGGTCGGCGGGACGGACCGGTACGCGTCCCCGTTCTCCCCGATGCCGGGCCCGGACACCCCGGACCACACCGGCGCGAAGATCGTGGACGGCAAGGTGTACGTCAACAACGGCTTCTGGGACACCTACCGGACCACCTGGCCGGCGTACTCCTTCCTGACCCCCTCCCAGGCGGGCGAGATGGTCGACGGGTTCGTGCAGCAGTACAAGGACGGCGGCTGGACCTCCCGCTGGTCCTCCCCCGGCTACGCCGACCTGATGACCGGCACCTCCTCGGACGTGGCGTTCGCCGACGCCTACGTCAAGGGCGTGAAGTTCGACGCGAAGGCGGCGTACGACGCGGCCGTGAAGAACGCGACCGTCGTCCCGCCGATGTCGGGCGTGGGCCGCAAGGGCATGACCACCTCGCCGTTCCTCGGCTACACCTCCACCGACACGCACGAGGGCCTGTCGTGGGCGATGGAGGGCTATGTCAACGACTACGGCATCGCGAAGATGGGCGAGGCGCTCTACCGGAAGACGGGCGAGAAGCGCTACCGGGAGGAGTCGGAGTACTTCCTCAACCGGGCCCGGGGCTATGTGCGGCTGTTCGACGCCAAGGCCGGCTTCTTCCAGGGCCGGGACGCCAAGGGCGACTGGCGGGTGGACTCCGCGACGTACGACCCGCGTGTGTGGGGCTACGACTACACGGAGACCAACGGCTGGGGCTACGCCTTCACCGCCCCGCAGGACAGCCGGGGCCTGGCCAACCTGTACGGCGGTCGGCAGGGCCTCGCCGACAAGCTGGACGAGTACTTCGCGACCCCGGAGACGGCCTCCCCGGACTACGTCGGCTCCTACGGCGGTGTCATCCACGAGATGACCGAGGCCCGGGACGTCCGGATGGGCATGTACGGCCACTCCAACCAGGTCGCGCACCACGTCATCTACATGTACGACGCGGCCGGTGAGCCCTGGAAGGCACAGCAGTATGTGCGCGAGGCGCTCTCCCGGCTCTACACCGGCAGCGAGATCGGGCAGGGCTACCACGGCGACGAGGACAACGGCGAGCAGTCGGCCTGGTACCTCTTCTCCGCGCTCGGCTTCTACCCGCTGGTCATGGGCAGCGGCGAGTACTCCATCGGCTCCCCGCTGTTCAAGAAGGTGACCGTGCACCTGGAGAACGGCCGGGACCTGGTGGTGCGGGCGCCGAGGAACAGCGCGAAGAACGTGTACGTGCAGGGCGTCATGGTCAACGGCCGCCCCTGGACGTCCACATCGCTCCCGCACTCGCTGCTGTCCAAGGGCGGGGTGCTGGACTTCTTCATGGGCTCCAGGCCATCGGCGTGGGGCTCCGGCAAGGACGCGGCGCCGGTCTCCGTCACCCAGGACGACAAGGTGCCGGCGCCCCGCGCGGACGTCCTGAAGGGCGCGGGCGCGCTCTTCGACGACACCTCGGCGACGAGCGCGACGCTCACCTCGGCGGACCTGCCGGCCGAGGGCGCGGTGCGGCCGGTGCAGTACACGCTGACCTCGGCGGCGGACCGCGCGTCGGCGCCGACCAGCTGGAGACTCCAGGGCTCCACCGACGGCACGGCCTGGCAGACCCTGGACCACCGCTCGGGGGAAACGTTCGCCTGGGGCCGGCAGACCCGTGCCTTCACCCTCGCGGCACCGGGCGTCTACACGAAGTACCGCCTGATCCTGGACGGCGAGTCGACTCTTGCGGAGGTGGAACTGCTGGCCTGACGACGAGCGCGTCGTGCGGCAGCGGCCCGCGCCCGGAGTCCGGGCGCGGGCCGCTGCGGTGTGCGCGGGTCAGCCCGTGGCGAGGGTGAACACGTGGACGTCCCCGTTCCGCGGGAGCGTGACGCTCTGGATGTGCTTGCCCGCCGGTGCCCGGTACGGCTCGGTGGCGAAGACGTACGTCGCCACCGGGTCCCGGTCCGCGCCGGCCACGTTGCGGTACGCGGTCCGGGCGACGACCTCGTTGCCGTACTGGACGGTGCCGCCTCCGCCGCCGACGGTCCAGTCGGTCAGGGACAGGTCGACGGTGTCGGTGGTGCCGTCGGTGTAGGTGACGGTCGCCCTGGCCTGCTGGTTGCCGTTGACCGCGCTGCCGAGGAACGACAACGCGTCCGCGGGAGCGGTCAGTCGGACGGTCTGGCCGGCCGCGGAGGCGTTGTCGGGGCGGCCTGTGGGCGAGTTCGGCCAGGTGAAGGCGAGGCCGTCGACCGTGGCGCGGGCGCCCGGGGTGAGACCGGCCGCCGCGAGGGCCTGGCGGGAGTAGCTCCAGCCACCGCCGTCGTAGTCGGCCTCGTCGTGGTCGCCGTCGTCGTCGGAGACGCCGGTGTTGTCGTAGGCGGCGAGCAGGGTGCCCGGCGCGGCCACGGTGAGCGCCACCGGCTGTTCGTACGACGAGTCGCCCGAGGTCACCGTGACCCCGACGTCGGCGAAGCCCTGCTCGGCGTCCGGCGCCGCCGTGAGGGTGATCTCCTGGACGCCGTCGGTGACCGTGCCCTGTGCGGGTGTGGCCGTCACCCCGGCCGGGGCCCGGACCCGGAAGCGTACCTCGGGGCCGGTGCCGCCGGTCAGTGACAGCGCCCGGACGGCGATCTTCGTGCCGGCCCCGGGGGCGAGGGTGGCGCTGGTGGGTCCGACGCCGATCTGGTACGGCTGCTCGCCCTCCCGGAAGGACGGCGGCGGGCTGTCCGCGCCCCAGCTCCGGTCCGGGGTGGCGGACAGGGTGTAGTCGAGCCGGCCGCCGTCCCGGACGAAGGACGCGGGCAGCCAAGGTCGGTCGCTGCCGCGGCCGTCGACCCTCAGGGACCGGACGTAGGGCGCGCCGGCCGCCGCTCCGACCGCGTGGACGGAGATGTCGTTGCCCTGCGGCCGGTGGATCTCGATCCGCTCGAACAGTGGTGAGGCGAGGACCAGTTCGGCGCGGGACGGTACCTGCGGGTACATGCCGAGAGCGGAGAAGACGTACCACGCCGACATCGCGCCGAGGTCGTCGTTGCCCGGGATGCCGCCGGGCCGGGTGGACCACAGCTGCCGCATCGCCGCGCGGACGGTCTCCTGCGTCTTGTGGGGCGCGCCCGCGTAGGCGTACAGGTACGGGACGTTGATCGACGGCTCGTTGTCCAGCTCGGACTTGGTGCCGCCGCTGCCGGTGAAGGCCCAGTGGCCGTCGGCGTCGTGGAAGAAGTCGTCCAGCCGGGCGAGCGCCCTGTCCCGGCCGCCCATCGCGGCGAAGAGGCCCGCCGGGTTGTGCGGGACCATCCAGGTGTACTGGGCGGCCGTGCCCTCGACGAACCCGTTGCCGGTGCCGGGGGTGAACCCGGTGACCCAGCTGCCGTCGGCCTTGCGGCCGGCGATGTAGCCGCCGCCGGGATCGGCCGCGATGTCGAAGGCGTTCTGCCACCACTGGGCGCGGCGGGCGAAGGCGTCCGCCGTGTCCTTCTCCCCCGCCGCGCGGGCGAGTCGGGCGAGGGCGAAGTCCGCGGTGGACATCTCCAGGGTCTCGGCGGCGCCGCCCCAGGCGTTGGACACGGACGGCATGTAGTGCAGCCTGAGGTACTTGTCGAGGGAGGGCCGTTGTCCCACCGACAGCACGGGCTTCCCGGCGGCGGACAGGTCCTGTGCCGTGGGGACGGTCGCCGCCCGGACGAGTGAGGCGAGCGCGCCGCGCAGGTCGAAGTCCGTGCCGCCGAAGGCGTGGATGCCGGCCAGCGCGGTCGGCGCGGGGTCGCCGTTCATGACGTGGGTGCCGCTCGCGCCGTGCAGCCAGCGGTCCCAGACCCCGCCGTTCTGCCGGGCGAGCGCGTAGAGCGACTGAGCGATGTCGGAGCCGGTGTCCGGGTCGAGGAGGGTGAGCAGCTGGACCTGGTCGCGGTAGACGTCCCAGCCGGAGAAGGTGCCGTACTGGGCCCGGTGGCCCTTGCCGACCGTGTGCGCCTTGCCGTCGCCGCCGCGGTATCGGCGGTCGGCGTCGCTGATGACGTTCGGGTGCAGCAGTGAGTGGTACAGCGCGGTGTAGAAGGTGGTGCGCTCGGCGTCCGTGCCGCCGCCGACCCGGATGGCGCCCAGCCGCTCCCGCCAGGCCCGCCGGGCCGCGTCCCGGACGGCGTCGAACGAGCGGCCCGGCGGGTTCTCGGCGGCGAGGTTCGCCTCGGCCGCCGCCTCGCTGACGTACGAGATGCCGACCTTGACGTGCACCGGGCCGTCACCGGGCGCGAACTCGACGTACCCGCCGGCGCCCTTGCCCGCCACCGGCCGCCCGCCGTGCGCGAAGCCCCCGGTGCCGCCGGACGCCTCCCTGGAGCCGGGCTCCAGCGTGTCGTCGTGCCAGGTGCCGGTGGCCTGGAAGGCACGGTCGAAGCGGGCGGTGAAGTGCAGGGTGTAGTAGGCGCGACGGCCTTCGGGGTCGAGGTAGCCGCAGAAGTTGCCGGAGGTGACCGAGCCGGAGACGGTGCGCGTGTCCGGGTCGATCCTGACCGTCGAGCCCGTCGAGCCCACCTCGGAGTTGGCGGTGCGCACGAGGAGGGACTCGGGCTTCCCGGCCGGGTAGGTGAAGCGGGCCGAGCCGGTGCGCGCGGTGGCGGTGAGGTCGGCGGTGACGCCGGAGGCCAGGCCGACCCGGTAGTGGCCGGGCTCGGCGGTCTCGTCGGCGTGGCTGAAGTCCGCCGCGTAGACGGAGTCCTCGGTGTCGCTCGCCGGGGAGGAGGTGACCTCGCCGGCGTACGGGAAGAACGGGATGTCACCGCTGCCGCCCGCGCAGCCGGTGCCGGACATGTGGGTGAGGCTGAAGCCGCGGATGCGGGTGGCGTCGTACTGGTAGCCGCCCGGGGCCGCGGTTCTCGTCGCGTCACCGCGCGTGTTCTCCGGGCTCCAGGAGAGCATGCCGAACGGCACCACGGCGCCCGGGAAGACGTCTCCGCCGTTCCTGGTACCGATCAGCGGGTCCACGTACGGGGTCGGGTCCTTGACGAGGCCGGGAGCAGCTGCGGTCGCCGCGAGGGCGGGGGATGGGGTGGCGCCGGTCGCGAGCAGCGCGGCCAGCAGCAGGGACGTGGGTCTGAAACGCATGGCGCGGCCCTTCCTCCTGACGGACGGGTCGCGCACCACAGGTCGCACAAGCCGCAGGGACAGTAGCGCGCGCCGGCCCTACCACGGAAGACCGCGTGCGCCCGCGCCGGCGCGCGCCGGGATCACTCGGTCGGGCTACCCCAAGTGGGTTGACATCGTTGTCCGTTGAGGCGGTAGAGTCATGTATAGACCATTCGACAACGTTGTCGCGCGCCGACCGGCGCACAAGCCGCGCACCCTTCGAGCCATCCCCTCCGGGCAGGCCCCCACCCCCCTCCCCTGCCCGGCTCGCGGACCCGGTGCGCACATCCACCGGGTCCGCCCAGAGCACAGGGCGCGTCGGAGCGCTTACGGAGGTGATACGCATGGGGCTTATGTGACAAATGTGGGCTAGTGGGCTTGATGAGGTCACAAAACCTGCGTCCATCTACTGGGACGCCGTAGTCACGACCATCAGCCGGTGCTACAAATGCCGCATGTCGGACCCATTCGCCCGATTCAGGCGTATTGCATGGCGTGCCGTGGCTGGCCGGAGCCCGCGCAGCGTCGCCGGGCAGGTTCTGCTTCTTCAGGTGGCGCTGGTGATACTGCTCGTCATCTGCGGCGTCATCGCTCTCGTCCTCCAGTCGGAACGTGACACGAGCACGGAGGCCCGGCGGCGTTCCATAGCCGTCGCACAGACCTTCGCGCACTCCCCCGGCCTCGTGCGGGCGCTGGACTCCGCCGACCCGTCGAAGGTGCTCCAGCCGCTCACCGAGGCGGGACGCAAGTCCGCGGGCGTCGACTTCATCGTGGTCATGGACACCAACGGCATCCGCTACACCCATCCCATGCCGGGCAAGATCGGCCACCGGTTCGTGGGCACCATCGGCCCCTCGCTGGCCGGGAAGGTGTACACGGAGAGCGTCCACGGCCCGCTCGGCGACGAGGTGCAGGCGACCGTTCCCGTCAACGACGCCGACGGTCACGTGACCGCCCTCGTCTCCGCCGGGATGAAGGTGAAGAACGTGACCAGCCAGGTGGACCGGCAGCTGCCGATCATCCTGGCCGCCGGGGCCGGAGCGCTCGCGGTGTCGATCGGCGGCACGGCCCTGGTGGGCCGCAGGCTGCGGCGGCAGACCCACAGCCTGGCCCCGGACGAGATGACCCGCATGTACGAGCACCACGACGCGGTGCTGCACTCGGTGCGCGAGGGCGTACTCATCATCGGGGACGACGGACGGCTGCTGCTCGCCAACGACGAGGCCAGGCGGCTGCTGGAGCTGCCCGCCGAGGCCGAGGGGCGCGATGTGCGGGAGCTGTCGGACCTGGAGCCGGCCACGGTGGAGCTGCTCGTCTCCGGGCGCGAGGCAAGCGACGAGGTGCACTTCGCGGGCGGACGCCTGCTGGCGGTCAACCAGCGGCCCACGGACCACGCGGGCGGCCCCAAGGGCACCGTGGTGACGCTCCGGGACTCCACAGAGCTCCAGGCGGTCTCGGGCCGCGCGGAGGTCACCCGGGAGCGGCTGGAGCTGCTGTACGACGCTGGCCTCGGCATCGGCACCTGCCTCGACGTGGTCCGCACGGCCGACGAGCTGGCCAAGGTCGCCGTCCCGCGGTTCGCCGACTTCGTCACCGTGGACCTGGCCGACGCGGTGCTGCACGGCGAGGAGCCGGCCCCCACCGCGACGGACATGCGGCGCGTCGCCGTGGGCGGCATCCGCAACGACCACCCCCTCTACGAAGAGGGCCGGCTGATCGACTTCCTGCCGTCCACGCCCCAGGCGCGCGGCTACGGCACCGGCCGCTCCGAGCTGGTCACCGACCTGTCCACCGCCGACGGCTGGCAGGCGCAGGACCCGGAACGGACCCGGCAGATACTGGACTACGGCATCCACTCCCTCATCAGCGCCCCGATCCAGGCCCGCGGGGTGGTGCTGGGCATGGCCAACTTCTGGCGCTCCAAACGGGAGCCCTTCGACGAGGAGGAGCTGTCCCTGGCCGAGGAGCTGGTGGCCCGGGCCGCAGTCAGCATCGACAACGCCCGCCGCTACACCCGTGAACACGCGCTGGCGGTCACCCTCCAGCGCAGCCTGCTGCCGCGGGCCCTGCCCGAGCAGAGCGCCCTGGAGGTCGGCTACCGCTATCTGCCCGCGCAGTCGGGCGTGAGCGGCGACTGGTTCGACGTGATCCCGCTGCCGGGCGGCCGGGTGGCGCTGGCCGTCGGCGATGTGGTCGGCCACGGCCTGCACGCCGCGGCGACGATGGGCCGGCTGCGGACCGCGATACACAACTTCTCCACCCTGGACCTGCCGCCCGACGAACTGCTCAGTCATGTGGACGAGCTGGTCGGCCGCATCGACCAGGACGAGGCCTGCCCGGAGACGGCCGGGGAGGTCGTGGGCGCCACCTGTCTGTACGCGATCTACGACCCCGTGACGCGCCACTGCGTCATGGCCCGGGCCGGGCACCTGGCGCCCGCGCTGGTCGCGCCGGACGGCAGTGTCACCTTCCCCGAGCTGCCGGCCGGTCCGCCGCTGGGTCTGGGCGGCATGCCGTTCCTGACGGCCGAGCTGGTGCTGCCCGAGGGCAGCCAGCTCGTCCTGTACACCGACGGCCTCATCGAGGACCGCACGCGCGATCTGGACGAGGGCATGGAGCTGCTGCGCCGGGCGCTGGCGGGGCACCCCGGCCGGTCACCGGAGGAGAGCTGCCGGGCGGTGCTGGAGGAGCTGCTGCCCGAGCGCCCCGGAGACGATGTCGCCCTGCTCATCGCGCGCACCCGGGCGCTGCCGGCCGAGCACGTCGCCGACTGGGACGTGCCGCGCGACCCCGCGGCCGTGTCGGGCATGCGCCTGGCCGTGTCCGACAAGCTCGAGGAGTGGGGCCTGTCCGAGCTGGGCTTCGGCATGGAACTGGTGCTGAGCGAGCTGATCACCAACGCCATCCGCTACGGCTCCGATCCGGTCCATGTGCGGCTGATCCGCGACCGCACGCTGATCTGCGAGGTGGCCGACGGCAGCAGCACCTCGCCGCATCTGCGGTACGCCGCGTCGACCGACGAGGGAGGCCGCGGCCTGTTCCTGGTCTCGCAGCTGGCCGAGCGCTGGGGCACCCGCTACACGCCGCAGGGCAAGGTGATCTGGGCCGAACTGACGCTGCCGGACCTCGCCGGGCTGCTCGCCGGCTGAGCGCGGCCGGTCGCGGTGCCGAGCCGGAGGTCGGCGCGCGCTCGGCCCGGGACGGCTCCGGACACCCGGGGGCGCGAACCGGCGCCCCCTTCGCCGTTTTCACGCCCGTGCGCGCCCCCCTCACTCCCGTCCGGCGGAGTCCGGACGGCGTTCCGGGATCCGCGACGGCCGTTCGTGCGTTGAGGGAGTCAAAGGGGGCAGACGGACAACGCCCGGGTTCGCCATCATCGTTCGGCTCTATGCAGAAAGCTCGGGGCATAATGGAGTTGTCCAACAGCTTGGAGCGTTCTGTGCATGGCCGATCGGGTTCCGGGTACGTGCACGGTCGAAGGAGCGGCGATGACACCCCCTGTGGACCCCAGCCTCAACCGGCGCAAACTGCGCCTTGCCCTCCGGCAGGCGCGTGAGCGTGCCGGCCTGAGCCAGCGGGAGGCGGCGGAGCGGGTCGAATGGTCGCAGTCGAAGCTGATCCGGGTGGAGACCGGCACGGTCAGCGTGTCCGTCAGCGATCTGCGGGCGCTGCTCGGTCTGTACGAGATCTCCGACGCCGACCGGGTCCATGAGCTGGAGGAGGCCGCCCGGGGAAGCAAGGGCCCCAGCTGGTGGTCCAAGTACCACGAGGTCGTCACCCCGCAGTTCGCGCAGTATCTGGGCTACGAGAGCGCGGCGACGTCCCTGAACACGTACCACCCCATCGTCGTCCCGGGCCACCTCCAGACCCGCGGCTACGCCGAGGCGCTCCTCGCCCCGCGCGGCCTGGACCCCGAACGGGCCCGGCGCGTGGTGGACCTGAGGATGGAGCGGCAGCAGCGCATGCTCGAGGGCACGGAGGGGCCCGTCGCCACGCTCGTCCTGGACGAGGCCGCGGTGCGCCGGGAGATCGGCGGGAAGGCGGTGCTCGCCGGGCAGTTGGAGCAGCTGCTCGACCTCGGCGCCCGCGAGCGGGTACGGCTCCGCGTGCTGCCCTTCTCGGCCGGCGCGCACTACAGCACACTGGGCAGCTTCGTCCTGCTGGGCTTTCCGGACGACGACGATCTGCTGTATCTGGAGCACGCGGCGGGCAGCATGACCGGCGGTGAGGACATGGAGCTGCTGGCCCGCTATCAGGAGTGCTTCCAAACGATCATGGATCTTGCGCTCGGTGAGACCGAGTCCCTCGACCTGATCGGTCGCATCAGGCAGGACCTCGGGGCCCGCTAGTACACGCGGCATCCGTGGGCGGCGGAGCCAGGGGGAGGACCGACGTGGTCTTCAGGTCGATATGGCAGGGTCTGCAGAGCCTGGCCCTCAGCAATGGACCCGGCGCTGAGGCAGCCGGAATGTCCGATGAGGAGCTCAAGGCTCAGGCCATGCAGAATCCGGAGCACACCCGGAATCTGATAGCGATAGAGAAAGCGCGCCATGCGTGGAAGGTTCAACTCGCGTTGATCGCGGGCGGGGTGCTCCTCGTGGCCCTGGCGATAGCGGCGTGGACGCTCGTGTCTCTGCACGCGGTCGGGCACCTGAAGCTGCCCTGGCCGAGAATAGCCACCGTGGCCGGCACTTTCGTGAGCACCACGCTGATCACGCTGGCGACCGCACTGCTGCACAAGCGGCGCAAAGAACGCCGGGCCGCCGCTACTGCTCCGGTGAACCAGGCGCAGAACGGTGCGCAAGGCGATCAGAATCAGGTCGGGGCGCCGTAGGCCCGCCCTCGGCCCACCACAGGCCCGCCCCGACGGCCACCGCGACGGCGACGACGACCCACAGGATCCGCCTCGCCGTCAGGTTGTCGACGAGCATCGAGGCGAGTGCCGCGGCCAGCGTGGCCGCCGCGCCCGCACCCAGGGAGAGCGCGACCGCACCGGTCACGGCCCGCTTCGGCCTCGGTGCCCCGCCTCCCGCATGCTGCACTGGAGGTGCCTCGGCACGCATAAGTCCCCCTACCTGTTGCCGATGGCTCGATGAGAACGTCACGGGCCGTGCGAATCCACTTGGATGACGGCACGGAGGAACTCCGTCCAGGCGGCAGCGGTGAAGGACAGGGGCGCGTGTCGAGGCTGCTTGGAGTCGCGCGCGAAGACCCGGCCCTCTCGCACGGCGACCTCCAGGCATTCGTTCTCATTGCCACACATGCTGCTCCTGCGCCATAAGGGTTCCCCCCCCATGCCCCACCTCAGCCCCTCCTGCTCCCCCGATGTGCCTGGACTGCGGCGCCCGTTCATGTTAGTGGACGGTTGTGCACCGCCGCAGGCGAGTACCCCGAAAAGCGGGACGGATCCCTGATCGCCCGCCACCCGCGGCACCCAGAAGACTACTCTCAGCTACCGAAAACAAGCCTAGAAGACGGCGGCCCTTCTCTTCCATACCCGAACCGGTCGAAGTGGCCTACGACTTCGGGCGCCCTGTGGGCTCGACGCCCTGTCGGTACGGACCGGAGGTTCACCCCGGTACGGCTCTTCGTTCGCCGGTCACGGCGGGGCGGGCGGGCTCGGCGGAGGGCAGCCGGATGCTGAACTCGGTGCGGCCCGGCTCGCTGCGCGCATCGATGCGCCCCTCATGTGCGCCGGTTATCGCCGCCGCCACCGCGAGCCCCAGTCCCGAGCCGCCCTCGGCGAGGCCCGTCCGGGTGCGGGAGGGGTCGGCACGGGTGAAGGGGTCGAACACGGTGGCCAGGACCGCGGGCGGGATGCCGGGTCCGCTGTCCCGGACGCGGACGACGTGGTGGCCTGCGGTGGAGTCGACGCTGACGACGACCGTCGTACCGGGCGGGGTGTGCACGCGTGCGTTGGCCAGCAGCGCCGCCACCGCCTGCCGCAGCCGCGCCGCGTCGCCCGTCACCCACGCCGGTCCGTGCCGGAGCGCTGGGAGCCGCCACACATGGTCGGCGCCGGCCGCACGGGCGTCGCGTACCGCCTCGTGGACCACGGCGGCGAGGTCCACCCGGTCGCGGTGCAGCGCGCGGCCCCGGTCGAGGCGGGCGAGCAGCAGCAGGTCCTCGACCAGGCCGGTCATACGGGCCGACTCGGCCGAGACCCGGCGCCAGGCGGGGTCGGGCGCGACGCGGTTCATCAGCTCGGCGTACCCGGCGATGGCGGCCAGCGGGGTGCGCAGTTCGTGGCCGGCGTCGGCGACGAAGCGGCGCATGGCCTCCTCGCCGCGCCGGCGTTCGCCGAGCACGGCCTCGACCTGTTCGATCATCCCGTTCAGGGCGGCACCGACCCGGCCGGCCTCGCTGCGGGGGTCGGTGTCGCATGCCGGGACCCGGGGCAGCGCGGCGCCCCGGCCGTGGCCGGGCGGCACCCGGGTGGCCTCGACGGCGGTGGCGGTGATCCGGCCGAGCGGCCTCAACTGCCGCCGGACGACCACCGCGCAGATTCCGCCGCCGACCGCGAGTCCGGCGGCCCCGACGACCGCCTCGGTCTCGGCCAGTCGGCGGAGGGTGGCCTGTACGGCATCCATGGGCAGGCCGGTGAGGACGCGGATGCCGCTCGCGTCGAGGGCGGTGAGCCGGTAGGTGCCGAGCCCGGGCACGGCCCGGGTGTGCGCCGAGCCGTCGGGCCGGATGCCGGTGAGAGCGGTGCGCTGGGCGGGGGTGAGGGGGCGCGGTGAGGCGTTCCGGGGGACGACCGCGGCCGACACGATGCGGCCCCGGGCGTCCAGCCGGGCGGCGAGCAGCCCGGCCGGGTGGCCGCGCTCCTCGAGGAAGGCGAGGCCGGCGGGGGCCTCGGGGTGGCGCGCGGCACCGCCCACGCCGTGCTCGGCGGCGTCGGTGACGCGGTCGTCCAACGCGCCCAGCAGAAAGGCGCGCTGAGCGAGGACGGCGGTGAGCACGAGCGCGGCGCACACCACGGCGAGGGCCGCGGTGACGAGGAGCTGCAGGCGGGCGTGGAGCGAACGGACCCGCGGCCGGGGGCTCATCCGCGGGACCCAGGGGTACCGGACATGTAGCGATTGTGTGCCGGTCTCCTGGGGGAGCCCTGTGTTCCGCCTGAGTGTGCGGGATGACCGCCGCTCGGACCGGCCGGGCTGTGGGCCGCCGGCGCATTGCTGCTGGTGTTCACCGTCGTTTCGGGTGGTCCGCGCGGCGTGCGGCCGGCCGCTGCGGATCGAGCGAATGGGCGAAGGGCCGCACCCCCGACACCGGGGATGCGGCCCTTGACGGCCGTGCCGCAGTCGCTTACTTGCGGATCAGGTTGCGGAGCACGTACTGCATGATGCCGCCGTTGCGGTAGTAGTCGGCCTCACCGGGGGTGTCGATGCGGACGACCGCGTCGAACTCGACACCGGTGTCGGTGGTGACCTTGACCGTGCGCGGCGTGCGGCCCTCGTTCAGCTCGGTGACGCCGGAGATGGAGAAGGTCTCCTCGCCGGTCAGGCCGAGGGACTGGGCGGAGGCACCCTCCGGGAACTGCAGCGGCAGGACGCCCATGCCGATGAGGTTCGAGCGGTGGATGCGCTCGTACGACTCGGCGATGACGGCCTTGACGCCGAGCAGCGCGGTGCCCTTGGCCGCCCAGTCGCGGGACGAGCCGGAGCCGTACTCCTTGCCGGCCAGGACGACCAGCGGGATGCCCTGCTCGATGTAGTTGCGGGAGGCGTCGTAGATGAAGGAGACCGGGCCGCCGTCCTGCGTGAAGTCGCGGGTGTAGCCGCCCTCGGTGCCCGGCGCGATCTGGTTGCGCAGGCGGATGTTGGCGAACGTACCGCGGATCATGACCTCGTGGTTGCCTCGGCGGGAGCCGTAGGAGTTGAAGTCACGACGCTCCACACCGTGCTCGGTGAGGTACTTGCCGGCCGGGGTGTCGGCCTTGATGGCACCGGCCGGGGAGATGTGGTCGGTGGTGACCGAGTCGCCCAGCTTGGCGAGCACACGCGCGCCGGTGATGTCGGAGACCGGGGTGGTCTCCATCGTCATGCCCTCGAAGTACGGAGGCTTGCGGACGTACGTCGACTCCGCGTCCCACTCGAAGGTGTTGCCGGTCGGGATCGGCAGCGCCTGCCACTGGGCGTCGCCCGCGAAGACGTCCTGGTAGGACTTGTTGAACATGTCCTCGCCGATGGCGTTGGCGACGACGTCGTTGACCTCGGCCTCGGAGGGCCAGATGTCCTTCAGGTAGACCGGGTTGCCGTCCTGGTCGGTGCCCAGGGCGTCCTTGGTGATGTCCACCTTCATGGAGCCGGCGAGGGCGTACGCGACGACCAGCGGCGGGGACGCCAGGTAGTTCATCTTGACGTCGGGGTTGATACGGCCCTCGAAGTTCCGGTTGCCGGAGAGGACCGAGGTGACGGCGAGGTCGTGGTCGTTGACGGCCTTGGAGACCTCCTCCGGCAGCGGGCCGGAGTTGCCGATGCAGGTCGTGCAGCCGTAGCCGACGAGGTTGAAGCCGACCTTGTCGAGGTACGGGGTCAGGCCCGCCTTGTCGAAGTAGTCCGTGACGACCTTGGAGCCCGGGGCGAGGGTGGTCTTGACCCACGGCTTGCGGGTCAGGCCCTTCTCGACCGCCTTCTTGGCCACCAGGGCGGCGGCGACCATGACGTACGGGTTCGAGGTGTTGGTGCAGGAGGTGATGGCCGCGACCGTCACCGCACCGTGGTCGATCTCGTAGGTCGAGCCGTCGGGGGCCGTCACGGTGACCGGGTTCGACGGGGCGCCGTTGGGGTGGATCGCCGGGGCGTCGGACGCCGGGAAGGACTCCTGGCCCGCCTCGTCCACGGTGTCGACGTAGTTGCGGACGTCCTGCTTGAACTGCTCGGCGGCGTTGGCGAGGACGATGCGGTCCTGCGGGCGCTTCGGGCCGGCGATGGACGGGACGACCGTGGAGAGGTCCAGCTCGAGCTTCTCGGAGAAGTCCGGCTCGGCCTTCGGGTCCAGCCAGAGGCCCTGCTCCTTGGCGTAGGCCTCGACGAGCGCGAGCTGCTGCTCGGAGCGGCCGGTGAGCTTCAGGTACTTGATGGTCTCGTCGTCGATCGGGAAGATCGCGGCGGTCGAGCCGAACTCCGGCGACATGTTGCCGATGGTGGCGCGGTTGGCGAGCGAGGTGGCGGAGACGCCCTCGCCGTAGAACTCCACGAACTTGCCGACCACACCGTGCTTGCGGAGCATCTCGGTGATGGTGAGCACCAGGTCGGTGGCGGTGGTGCCGGTGGGCAGCTCGCCGGTGAGCTTGAAGCCGACGACGCGCGGGATGAGCATGGAGACCGGCTGGCCGAGCATGGCGGCCTCGGCCTCGATGCCGCCGACGCCCCAGCCGAGGACGCCGAGGCCGTTGACCATGGTGGTGTGCGAGTCGGTGCCGACGAGGGTGTCGGGGTAGGCCTGCCCGTTGCGGACCATGACGGTGCGGGCGAGGTGCTCGATGTTCACCTGGTGGACGATGCCGGTGCCCGGCGGGACGACCTTGAACTCGTCGAAGGCGGTCTGGCCCCAGCGCAGGAACTGGTAGCGCTCCTTGTTGCGGCCGTACTCCAGCTCGACGTTCTGCGCGAAGGCCTCGTTCGTGCCGAACTTGTCGGCGATGACGGAGTGGTCGATGACCAGCTCGGCCGGCGCCAGCGGGTTGATCTTGGCCGGGTCGCCACCCAGTTCCTTCACGGCCTCACGCATCGTGGCGAGGTCCACGACACAGGGAACGCCGGTGAAGTCCTGCATGATCACGCGGGCCGGCGTGAACTGGATCTCCTGGGCGGGCTGGGCCTGGGAGTCCCAGCTGCCGAGGGCACGGATGTGGTCGGCGGTGATGTTCGCGCCGTCCTCCGTGCGGAGCAGGTTCTCCAGCAGGACCTTGAGGCTGTACGGCAGGCGGGCCGAGCCCTCCACCTTGTCCAGCCGGAAGATCTCGTACGACTCGTCGCCCACCTGCAGCGTGCTGCGGGCGTCGAAGCTGTTCGCCGACACGACAGTCTCCTTCATTGATGTGCGCGTACCACCGTCAATCGTGCCGCCACGCCGGCTTGGCCAATCCGCTGAGGTAAGGCTAAGTTAGGTAACCCTTACTGGGTGGCGGCTGCGGTGCGCCTCGGCAGATATCTCGATGTCGAGATAACTCTAGTACATGGGTGGCGGCTGGTCATGCCCGACCCGGCTGTCCTGTCTCAGCGGAGCTGGGGCAGTCTCGGTCTTTCTGTGGCATCGGTGGCCGCGTCTCAGTCTTACTCGGGCACTCTTCCTGAGGCACCGCTGCCGCGCCTTCCCTACGGTCGCTGTACCGCGTCGGTGCTTGGTCGTGGGGGCTTGGATGGATGCAGCGGACTTCTGGGTGCGGCTGGTCGGGCCGGATGGTGTCCGGCGTGAGGGGCCGCTGTCTGCGATGTGGCCGGTGCGGTTCGAGTCCGGGATGCCGTCGCGGTCCTTTCCGTCGTATCGCGGGCAGCGGAACTTCACGGGCTGGTACTGGTCGGCGACGGCTGAAGGGCATGTTCCGTATGAGTCCTGGCTGGAGCGTGATCACCTCATGCGGCTCGATTTCGATTCCGAGGTACTGGCCGTGGCTGCCCAGCCGTTCGGGTTGTCCTGGCGGGACAGCGAGTTGGGTCCGCTGACGCACACACCGGACTTCTTCGCGCGGCGGACCGATGGAACGGGTCTGGTGGTAGATGTCAGGCCGGACGACCGGATCGGCGACCGCTACACGGTGAAGTTCGCCGGAACCCGGGCTGCGTGCACTCTGGTCGGCTGGGGGTACGAGCGGGTCGGCGAGTTGGATCCCGTGTTCGCGGCGAATCTGCGTTGGCTGGCGGGGTTCCGGCATGCGCGGGTGATGCGGGAGGACACCGCGGCGGCTCTGCGGAAGGTGTTCGTGGGTGGAGCCGGCTTGCTGGCCGGGGTTCGGGCCTGCGGTGATCCGGTTCACGTGCTTCCGGTGGTCTACCACTTGCTGTGGTGCAGGCAGCTGGCGGTCGACCTGGAGTCGTCGCCGTTGTCGGCGTCCGCATGGGTGACGCCGGGCCGGGTGGCGCGGGAAGGGAGCGGGGATGGTGATGCGTCCGCGGCTGCTGTCGGTGGGTGACCGGGTCCGGTTCGCTGGCCGGGAGCAGACTGTGGTGGCCTTGTCCGGGCCGCGGGTGCGGCTGGTCGACGACGACCAGGAAGCCGCCGTGGTGCTGCTGACGCATCTGGTGGGGTCGGAGGACTTCGAGGTCCTCAGTGCTGTTCCCGCCCGACCGCCGGTGGCGGCCTCGGGAGTATTGGACGGGCTGCCTCAGGAGGCAGTGGAGCGGGCGGAGTGGTGGCAGCGGCATCTGGTGGAGGTGCTGACCGGCCGGCCGCTGGATGATCCTGGGGGCCCGGTCCGCGAGAAGTACGACCCGGCGACTCGCTCTCTGAGGCAGCGGGAGCTCGCCAAGCTTGCCGAGCTGCGGGAGTGCGGAACGCCGGTATCTCTGTCCCGGCTCCAGCGCTTCCGGGCCCGGTTCGAGTCCGAGGGCATTGCCGGGCTGGTTGACCGGCGCTCACGGGCGGTCTGTCGGCCGACGGGCCGGGTGGATCCCCGGGTGGTGGCCGCGCTGGAGCAGGTGGTGGCTGCTCAGCCCGAGCGGTCGACGGTCTCCGGCGAGGTCTTGCGGCACCGGATGGAACGCGCTCTGGAGGCCGATCACGGTCGGGACGCGGTGTCGCTGCCCTCACGGGCGACGTTCTACCGGCTGCTGTCCGCGGTCAGCGCAGGCCGTCACACTTTGGGCTCGGCCCGCACTCGCCGATCGCTGGCCAAGCGTCCGGAGGGCATGTTCGGGATGCTGACGGCGGTTCGGCCTGGCGAGGTCATGGAGATCGACTCGACGCCGTTGGACGTTCTCGTGGTCCACGACGACGGCACGACGGATTCCTGCGAACTGACCGGCCTGGTGGATCTGGCGACGCGGACGCTGGCGGCCGCGGTGCTGCGCCCAACGACGAAGGCGGTGGACGCCGCACTACTGCTGGCCCGGGCCATGACGCCCGAGCCGATGCGGCCCGGCTGGCCGTAGGCACTGCGCATGACCCGGTCGGTGCTGCCCCACGTCTCGCTGCTGGATCTCGACGCGCGGCTGGCCCAGGCCGCGGGGGTGCCGGTGATCACACCCGAGACGATCGTGTGCGATCGCGGCAAAGTGTTCGTGTCCGAGACGTTCCGCCGGGCCTGTCACACACTGGAGATTTCTCTGCAGCCTGCGCATCCGGACACTCCGACGGACAAGCCGCATGTCGAGCGGACGCTCCAGTCGGTGGCGTCGATGTTCGTCCAGTTCCTGCCGGGCCATACGGGCCGCAGCACCGAGCATCGCGGCAGGGCGCCGGAGGAGGAAGCGGTCTGGTCGATCCACCAGTTGCAGGCGCTCCTGGAGGAGTGGACCGTGGCCCGGTGGCAGAACCGGCCGCATGACGGACTACGTGATCCCTTGATGCCAGGTCGGCCACTGAGCCCGAACGAGAAGTACGCCGTGCTGGTCACCACGGCCGGCCATGTCCCCATCACACTGTCGCCGGACGAGTACGTCGGGCTGCTCCCTCGCCAGGAGCGGACCCTCAACTCCTACGGCTTCAGGATCAATCACCGGATCTATGACGGCCCGGAACTGGCTGATCTGCGCGGGGGCACATGGGCAGCGGCCGTGGTGGACATCGTTGGGATGTCCACCACGATCCCTACGACATCTCCCGTGTCTGGGTGCGCCACCCCGAGACCCGCGAATGGATCACTGTGTTCTGGCGGCATCTGCGCACGGCGCCGGTTCCCATGGGAGAGCTGGCCTGGGACCACGCCCGCAGGATCGTCGCCGAACGTGGCCCTGGCCGCGACAACGAGACGGCGATCAGCCAGGCTGCGGCGGATCTGCTGAACGTCATGGCCGCCGGGCCCGAATCTCCGGCGCAGGAGAGGCCCAGGCAGGGCAAGGGAGCCCGTCGGCGCAACCGCAGGGTTGCCGCCCGCACCCGCGCCACAGCCGAGCCCGCCTATCCCCGACCCGCGATCCCACCGCGCACTGAGCGGGCCACACCGGCCGAGCCGGAAGCGGAGGAGAAGACGGCGGATGTGATCCCTCTTGGCCTGTTCGATCCGCGCGAGGATCCCTGGAGGCGTTCATGACGACCAGCGATCAGTCCACGTCACGCTCTCTCGCTGAGCGGGACGCCGAAACACAGCTGCAGCTGACCACCTTGGAAGGATGGCGGGACTTCGTCACCGACACTCCGCCGCCGCCCCCGCTGCTGACCGAGCAGGAACACCAGGCGCTGTCGAAGAGCGCGCAGGTGCTGAACGACGAGGATCGCATCGACTACCACGCACGCACGCTCGTGGTGGCCACGCCGGCGATCCGGCACATCGTGACCTGTGGACGTCGCCAGGTGCTGATGAACCGCCACGAGCGGGGCGCCCGCCGGGGCCTGCTCGTGTCCGGCCCGGCCGGCACCGGCAAATCCATCGCCATCACTCAGCTCGGTCTTTCGCACGAGCTCGCCGACCGGGCACGGCACCCCGGCGTGGTCGACCGCATTCCGGCGATCTACGTGACCGTGCCGCCTGCCGCGACGCCCGGATGATCGCGGCTGAGTTCGCCCGTTTTCTCGGCCTGCCGGTCCGTGCCCGGCTGAACATGACGGACATCATCGAGGCCGTGGTCGGCGTGCTCATCGACGCCCGCTGCAGCCTGGTCCTGGTCGACGAGGTGCACAACATCTCGTTGACCACCCGCAACGGCGCCGAAGTCTCCGACACGCTCAAGTACTTCTCCGAACGCATCCCGGCCACGTTCGTCTATGCCGGGCTCGACCTGGACAGCAAGGGCCTGCTGGAAGGCACCCGCGGCGCGCAGATCGCGGGACGATTCACCTTGATCCGGACCGCGCCCTTCCCGCCGGGACCGGAGTGGAGCCGTCTGGTCGCCACCTTGGAGGACACCCTCCGGCTGCGTCGCCACCAGCCGGGTAGTCTGCGTCGGCTCGACGGCTGGCTGCATACGCACACGGGCGGAATGATCGGCGCCCTGTCCCACGCCGTCCGCGGCGCGGCCATCGACGCGATCCTCACCAACACCGAGAAGATCACCAAAGCGGGGATCGAAGCCGTCCCGCTGGACTTCGCCGCTGAGTCCGACCGCCGCGCGAAGCTCGCCAAGGCGAAGCAGCCATGACCGCGGAACTGGCCCGACTGCCGATGAGAGTGCGGCCGCACCTGGGCGAGAGTACTGATTCGTACATCCGGCGGCTGGCCCGCGCCAACCATCTCAGGCCCAGCTACCTCCATGGGTTCCTCTGCGGGCCGCCGAACTGGTTCGGCAAGCCTCATCTGACACGTCTCGCCGCCCTGACCGGCCACAGCAGCGACGCACTGCAGCCCGCTCTGGCAGATGCGAGTTCCCCGCGCCGGCGCCGCAAGCCCGCGCCCACCCGCGCCGCCTGGCCCGGCGTCCTCGCCGACCAGCTCCGGGCCGCCCGAGACGATGCCGCACTCCGCCCCCTGCCGCTGCCGGTGCTGGCCCGCCGACACGGCATCAGCCGACGCACTCTCCGGCATGCCCTCACACTCGATCTTCCGCCGACGCGCTCCGCCGGCCGTCGCGGGCCTTCGGCACTGTCATCGCTGCAACCGACGATCGACGCCATGGCGGCACGCGGTTGCCGGGCCCGGGAGATCTGGACGCGGTTGATGAACGAGTACGACACGTCTGTGAGCCTGTCCACGATCATCGTCTATCTGCGGACGCGGGACAGTTGATGCCTCCTACTCGTCGGCTTCCCAGACTCGCTCCCCTCTTTCGGGACGAAACAGTCGACTCGTTCCTGGCCCGGATCGCCGCAGCCAACCACGTGGACACCGAAGAACTCCGAGCGCTTCTCAATGTCCGCATGCTGAAGAAGACCCCCGTCACGGTGCTGCGAGAACCGCTCGCCACTGTTTCCGGCTACACCGAGCACCAACTGACCCTGGCCCTGCCTGAGTTCATCACGGTGAAGAACACCGACACCCCTGGCCTCATCGACCGGCCTCTGGTCAACGACCGCACACCCCAGCGTCCCGCCTGCCGTCTCTGCACCCTCCGGGCGGGCATCGCCGAGCCGGTCATCTGCTGGATGACCCACGACCGCAATGTCTGTCTCCGCCACTGGCTCTGGATCGGTGACGGCTGTCAGAACCCGGATGAGCAGGTCGACATCTCCCCACTGCCCACTACCGTTCTGGCCCATCGGCAGCACCGCAACCTCATCGCGCGCCACGGGCGGCGCTGGGTCAACCTCGCCTTCCACGACGCGAAGAAGATCTTCCTCGCCTGGAAGGAGCGCTACGAGTTCGGCCCGGAGGAAGCCATCGTCCGGCGCCTGACAGCCCTGACCTACCCCTCCGGGAAATCCGTGGCCCACGGACTGGCCCTCGCGGCTGGCTTCCACCCCGAAATCGTCGCGCTCTGCGGCCTGCTCGCCTCCGACCACTGGGAGCGAACCGCTTTGCGGGACGGCGGCCTTGCCCCGTTCATCCGCGAAGTCAGCGCCCGCGGCATCGTCGTCGGCTACGAACCGGATGACATCGACGACCCCCTCATCAAGTGGGTCCGCGATCGCCTCACCCACTACAAATTCGCCCTTCATCACGCCGGATGGGACACGCTCTCGCTGATCCTGCGCAACGAGACAACCCGCAGGGCCACCAAGCAGCCGACAAAAGACTTCCGCACCTGCCCCTTGACCTTCCCCCGCTACTGACGTGGGAGTACGCACTGTGGTCGGCTGAGCGCCGACCAGGCAGGCGGACAGAACCGCAATCCTCTTGCTATTGCAAGTAACATGCAACAAGCTATTCAGGTCCTTACCAACCGACCTGGATGCGGAGCCAGTCGTGCCCCAACTGCTGCCGGATACCGGACCGCAACGCGTCTTAGCCGCGTCGAACTTCGTCTACACCATCGGCAGCGGCCTCTATCTGACGGCAGGCGTCCTCTACTTCACCCAGGCTGCCCACTTGCCTGCCGGCCAGGTGGGCCTCGGACTCGGGATCGCGGGATTCATCTCGCTGGCCTTGGGGATCGCCGTTGGCCACCTCGCGGACAGGCATGGAGCCCGCGGCGTCTATGCGGCCACCCTGATTGTCCAGGCTCTGGCCACGGCCGGCTTCGTGTTGGCGGACAGCTTCTGGCCGTTCGTCCTCGTGGTCTGCGCAGCCGCCGGGGCGAAGGCAGCCGGGATAGCCGCCCGCTCTCCGCTCATCAGGCACTACGGCGGAGATCGGCCGCAGGAGTTCCGCGCCTATCTCCGCGCGGTCACCAACCTCGGCATCTCCCTCGGCGCCGTGGGAGCAGGATGGGTAGTGCAAGTGGGCACCCTCACCGCCTACCAGCTCATGGTCATCGGCAATGCGATCGCCTTCGTCGTCTCCGCGACACTCCTGGTCTCCCTCCCGTCGGTCAAGCCCCTCCCCAGCACCGACGGCCCTCGCTGGATCGCCCTGCAAGACCGCCCCTACCTACTACTCACCACCCTCGACGGCATCATGGCCATCCAGTTCAAGGTGCTCACCGTCGCCATCCCGCTCTGGATCGTCGGCGCCACCACCGCCCCGCACTGGCTCATCTCGGGCACCATGCTCACCGGAACGGTCATCGTCGTCGCGTTCCAAGTTAGGGCCAGCCGCAACATCGATTCCCCCACAGCCGGTGGAAACGCCTACCGCCGAGCAGGAATCGCCTTCCTCATCGCGTGCTTGATGATCTCGATGTCGGGAGGGATACCGGCGTGGGCTGCCGCAACGCTGCTCATCGGCGCAGTGGTGATCCACACAGTCGGCGAGCTATGGCACTCCGCCGCCGGATTCGAGGTGTCCTTCGCCCTCGCTCCGCCGCACGCCACCGGTCAGTACCTGGGCGTGTTCGGTCTCGGCGCCGGGCTGGCGGAGGCCGTCGGGCCCGGACTGCTCATCTGGCTCTGCATCACCTGGGGGCGGCCTGGGTGGTATGTCGTGGGAGCCATGTTCGCGCTGACGGGCCTGGCAGCACCACTCGCGGTCCGCTGGGCGCAAAGTCTCCAGAACGCGCAGCAGGCCCACTTCCAAGCCGCCGAAAATGCCTCCGCGGCCTGAATCACGCACCCACCGCCTCACGGCGCCATCGATCTTGCTCAACCCGATCTCTCACCGTTGCCTCAGATTGATTGAGACGACTCCGACACCGACGTCTCAATCAATCTGATGCACCTCTGGCCAAGCCGGGTGTGATGCCTCAGATCAACTGAGACAGGACACCGGCCCGGCGCGCACTCCGGGCCGGCCCGGCGGCGGCTACCAGTCCAGATCGGAGTCCATCTTGGCGGGCGCCAGGACGGACACATGGCCGTGATCGCCGTACACGGCCTTCCGCCAGTGGGCGAACGCCCGGGCGGCGCGGTCCAGCTCGTCGTCCTCCCACACGCCGTAGTCGACCCACACACTGGCCACCATGCGGCCGTCGCCCTCGGGCATCCGGAGACAGACCCGTTCCACATGGGCGGCGATGGCGGCGTCGCCCTCCCGGGCGCTCGCCTTCAGATACGCACGGAAGTCGCGGGTCATCGAGAACCAGCGGTGCGGACCGACGTCCGGCACGCCCGCGTCGTCCTCCGTGGTGTCGTCCACGGGGGGACCCTGGTCGTCGCTGGTGGTGTCGGGGAGCTCCTGGTCATCGCTCGTGGTGTCCGGAAACTCCTGGTCGTCACTGGTCGCGTCCGGGAGCTCCTGGTCGTCGGACGTGGTGTCCGGAAGCTCCTGGTCATCGCTCGTGGTGTCCGGAAACTCCTGGTCGTCACTGGTCGCGTCCGGGAGCTCCTGGTCGTCGGACGTGGTGTCCGGGAGTTCTCCGTCGTCGTCCGTGGTGTCCGGGACCTCCCTGACGGCGCACTCCGCGTCGGCCGCGGACGAGCGCGGCACCGATGGGCCGCCCCGGCCCGCGTCCGCGCCCGCGTGCTGCGTACCGCAGGCGACTAGCGAGCAGCAGCCGGCGAGCAACGCGGCGGCGACATACCGATACATCTTGGTGTTCACGTGTATCCCCCTTCGGGGACTGAGAGGGACACACACGGGCCGGGGTTGCCTGGACGACCGGGCGTCACAGGACATCAGCTGATTTGCCCGGATCTTTCCGGGCATCGTCATACCGTTACGCCAGGCGCCACTGACGGACCGTCACCGACACCACTCGAACGGACCCCCTGACGGGCGCCATCTCATATCTGAGATAGCCTCAACCTCATGTCAGACGACTACCTCGTACGCATCGGCAAGCTCATCCGTGACGCCCGGCAACACCGGGGCTGGACACAGGCGCAGCTCGCGGAGGCGCTCGGCACCAGTCAGAGCGCGGTCAACCGCATCGAGCGCGGCAACCAGAACATCAGCCTTGAGATGATCGCCCGAATCGGTGAAGCCCTGGACAGCGAGATCGTGTCGCTGGGCTACGCGGGTCCGATGCATCTGCGCGTGGTCGGCGGCCGCCGCCTGTCCGGCGCCATCGACGTGAAGACCAGCAAGAACGCGTGCGTGGCCCTGCTGTGCGCCTCGCTGCTGAACAAGGGGCGCACGGTGCTGCGCCGGGTGGCGCGGATCGAGGAGGTGTACCGCCTGCTGGAGGTGCTCAACTCCATCGGCGTGCGCACCCGCTGGATCAACGACGGCGTCGACCTGGAGCTCGTCCCGCCCGCCGAGCTGGAGATGGCGGCGATCGACGCGGAGGCCGCCGTCCGCACCCGCTCCATCATCATGTTCCTCGGCCCGCTGCTGCACCGCATGGACCACTTCAAGCTGCCGTACGCCGGCGGCTGCGACCTGGGCACGCGGACCATCGAGCCGCACATGATCGCGCTGCGCCGGTTCGGCCTGGACATCGCGGCCACCGAGGGCCAGTACCACGCGCAGGTCGACCGCTCGGTCCGTCCCGACCGGCCCATCGTCCTGACCGAGCGCGGCGACACGGTGACCGAGAACGCGCTGCTGGCCGCCGCCCGGCACGACGGCGTCACGGTCATCCGCAACGCCTCCTCCAACTACATGGTCCAGGACCTGTGCTTCTTCCTGGAGGCGCTGGGCGTCAAGGTGGAGGGCATCGGCACCACCACGCTCACCGTGCACGGCGTGCCGAACATCGACGTCGACGTCGACTACTCCCCCTCCGAGGACCCGGTCGAGGCGATGAGCCTGGTGGCCGCCGCGGTGGTCACCGAGTCGGAGCTGACGGTGCGCCGGGTGCCGATCGAGTTCCTGGAGATCGAGCTGGCGGTCCTGGAGGAGATGGGCCTCGACCACGACCGCAGCCCCGAGTACTTCGCGGACAACGGCCGTACCCGGCTGGTGGACCTGACGGTCCGGCCCTCCAAGCTGGAGGCACCGATCGACAAGATCCACCCGATGCCGTTCCCCGGCCTGAACATCGACAACGTCCCGTTCTTCGCGGCGATCGCGGCGGTCGCCTCGGGCCAGACCCTCATCCACGACTGGGTCTACGACAACCGGGCGATCTACCTGACCGACCTCAACCGCCTCGGCGGCCGGCTCCAGCTCCTGGACCCGCACCGGGTACTGGTCGAGGGCCCGACCCGCTGGCGCGCCGCCGAGATGATGTGCCCGCCGGCCCTGCGGCCCGCGGTGGTCGTCCTGCTGGCGATGATGGCGGCCGAGGGCACGTCGGTGCTGCGCAACGTGTACGTCATCAACCGCGGTTACGAGGACCTCGCCGAGCGCCTGAACTCGATCGGGGCGCAGATCGAGATCTTCCGGGACATCTGAGGACTCCAAGAAAAAATCCCCTCAATCCCCTCCTGACCGGCACGAATTACCAGGCGGGAGGGGATTCGTAGGCACCTCTGGGACTTTTCTGGGACTTCTGGCCGGGCGTGACGGTTGTCGAGTGAATGTCACTTCACGTGATCTGTCATAGGAAAGATGTCGGCTTGAGCGGGTCTCGGAAAAGGCCATGTCAGAGGCCATTTCTCGGCTCGCTGTCCCGTCTGCGGGAGACCAGAGCGTCAAACGAGCGTCATGACGCACAGCACATCCCTCCTCTCCGGGAGGGAACAGGCTGCCACAACCAAGAGGTCTTTCAGCGTTGCCGCTCCAGGGTGAGGACGGCGGCGGCGATCGACGTCGTTCGATTCGGGCTGCACCGGGCCTTGCGGAAGATCCGACATGACTTCAGTCGTGCGACGCCGCGCTCGACCCGTGCCCGTGCTGCGGACAGTGCGTGGTTGACGGTCTGTAGCGCGGGTGTGAGGTCACGGCACGGCGGGCGTCTGAGGGCCGTCGTCACCCATGGGCCGGCTCCCATATAGGCACGATCGGCGAGAACCGGGATGCCCTGGCGTTTGAACATCACAAGTCATCGTCGGTGGGTTCGGGTTCTCCGGTGTAGGCGAGATCCAGGACGTAGCGCTCGGTGACCGGGCAGTTCTTCCATGCCTGGTCGAGGTGGTTTTCGAATGTGTCGTCAGGGGGGTAGTCGAGTGTCGTCTCGTAATAGTCGGCCGTTGCTTGCCGGTTCCCCCACCAGGCGTGACCTTCGTAGACGCCGGGTCGGGGCAGGGTCATCTGGCCGGCGGGTCCGTATTCCAGTTGGTAGACGACGAGGATTCCAGTTTCCGATTCGATGCTGACGGGGACACTGCCTTCTGCCTGCGCGGGGGCGGTCGGCGGGGCATCCCAGACGCGAATGGTGACTGCGACGTCGATGTCGGCTTGCAAGGTATGGATGTACAGGTGGTAGCCGTTGCCGGCTACCACCTGACTGCGGGCAGCAGTCGCGGCATCCTCATCGTAGAGATCAGCCTCGGCGTCCATGACCTCTACAGAGCATCGGGCCGGTTTCGCCTTGCAGTTGTACTCCTGAAGCAGTTCCACGCTGCCGCCGCCCTTCGACTAGTTGGTGATCTTCATATAGAAGGCGTCGCCGTCTAGAATTCGATTGAGGGTATACATCTGGTCTAGCCTGCGACCGCCTGTCTCATTGTCCGCACCATCGATCAGCCTTACGGAGAACCGATTGTCGCCTTTGGTTGATCCTTCCTTCGTGGATGCGAAGGGGTATTCATCACACTGGAGTTTGGTCCCTTTCCAGTCCCCCCATACCTTCCCGCATTCCTTGATTGGGTGCGCGAGCCGGTCGGCGCTCCACCCGCTGACGATCGGCGCCCTGGGAGCAACAAGGGCCCCCTGCCACTGTCATGGCTGTAGTCGGCGACGCACCCGGCGGGGTCAGACAGGGAGCGTCTCCACCACATGCGAGGTGACGGAGCAGACCCAGGCCGCTTTGGTGGGAATGCGAGCCGGGTGTGGGGCGACGCGGTGGTCGGGGCAAAGAGGCCAGACGGGATGGTCGCGGTCGGCGAGGAAGTACTGCACGCCCTCCGCCGTCTCGACGGTGATGTCGACCGGGTCGATGCCTCGCACCCTGTCGTGTCCGACGGTGAGATGGCCGGTCGGTTCGCGCTCGCTGGGTGGCTCGTAGAAGACCGGTACGTCGAGGACGCGGCCGGTGTCCCGGTGCATCCGCGCGAGGAGTGCGGCGACTGTCCGCTCGGCGATTTCCCGCCGGTACGTCCCCGATAGCGGGGCGAAGTAGGAGGCCTGCATGGCGCCGTTGCGCGTGAAGGTGGTCCAGAGGAAGTCGCGGACATCCGGTGAGCCGAGGTGGTCCTCGAGGTCGGTGTCGAGGTCGTCAGCGAGCATGCGGAGCCAGGTCCGGAACGCCGGGTCGTCCGTGGCCGGGGAGGTTTCTGCAGACATGTCGCTCCGTGAAAGGGGCCCGGCCGGCGGGGTCCGCCGGCCGGGATTCAGAATGGGTCAGGAGTAGCGGCCTCCGCCACCGAAGTTCTGCCCGACGCTCCAGGCGTACTGGCGCCCGCGCCAGGTCGCCGTTCCGTGGGCGGAGAACATCACGGAGTCCCCGGGGTCGAGACGGCAGTTCCAGAAGTTTCCGGGGCGCGGTACGGAAGTGCTGACTGTCCTGCATGACGATGTCTGATTGCCGCCAGCGGGATCCGCCGCCGCTGATCATGCTGGCTACATGACGATTTCATCCACCACTGACTCACGCTCAGTCCTCACTGACATGTATGCGGCCGAAGCCAAGCACCTGGCGGCCGGAGGCCCAGGCGAGGCTTCGTTCGACCTGCTCGCGCCCTTTTTCGCGCCAGATGTCGAGCTGCATCAAGCAGATGCTCTGCCCTACGGCGGCACGTGGCGCGGGCACGACGGCATGGCGCAGTTCTTCCTTGTGATGGGCCAGGTGTGGGAGAGGTTTGACATGGTGGAGCAGGCGTTTCTCGCCACCGGTGAAACTGCGGTGGTGCTCACACAGGTCCGCGCCCGCGCCCGTGCGACAGGCCGGGAACTCGGCTTCCCGATCCTGCAGGCGATCACGGTCAAAGACGGGCGGATCACCGAGGTCCGTCCGTTCTACTGGGACACGCAGGCCATCGTCGACGTCTGCGCCGTGCCTCGCCGAGCGAATGAGCTCGACTGCTGATTCCGCTGATCGCAGCGGCTTGTCGAGGACCGCGCCGACACACGGGAGGGCACGCCGGCCCCGACACCAGGCCCGTCAAGTCACGTACGCGCTGGGCAACTTCGTCGGAATACCACAGGCCGAGAATCGCACGCATGTGCTATTGAATGGCGTCATGTGGATGACCGGTGCGTTGGTCGGGACGCTTGTCTTCTTGCTTGTAGTGGTGGGCCCTGCGGTGGTGGGGCGGCGGCTGCTGGGGGTGCGGGCGGGGGCGGTGCGGGTCGCGACCGCGGGGGCGTGCGGACTCGCGGTGTCCGGGGGGGTTGTTCGGGCCCCGGCTGGAGGAGTCTGGGGAGCTCGCGCCGCTGCTGTCCTTGATGGTCGGGGTGGGGATGCTCGCCTCGATGGTGGTTCTCGTCGTGCTGGACATCGTGATGCCCATGGGCGCCGTACGGCCGCTCGGGTGGGCGCAGTCGGTGCGGGGGCGGATCGCGCGGGCGCGGCGATACTCCAGTGTGGTGCGCATCGCCGGCCGGCACGGGCTCGGGCCGTATCTGCGGGGCCGGCGGCGCGCGCCCGGGGTACGGCACGAGTTGCTGGCGCGGGAGTTGCGGCAGGCCTTGCAGGCCGGCGGAACCACGTTCGTGAAGCTGGGGCAGCTGATGTCGACCCGGCGGGACCTGCTGCCCGAGGTGTATGCCGAGGAGCTCAGTCTGCTTCAGGACCAAGTGCCGCCCGCGCCGTGGAGCGAGGTCGAGACACTGCTTCAGGAAAGCCTGGGTGCGCCGGTGCGGGAGGTGTTCGCCACGTTTCAGCGGGTCCCGCTGGCCGCGGCCTCCATCGCGCAAGTGCACGCGGCCGTCCTGCACGATGGCACCGAGGTCGTCGTCAAGGTGCAGCGGCCCGGGATACCGGAACTCGTGGAACGGGATCTGGACATCGTCGGGCGCCTGGCAGCCGCGCTGAGCGACCGCACCGCGTGGGGGCGCGGCCTCGGGCTGAAGGAGCTGGCGCAGGGCTTCGCCGTCGCACTACGCGAGGAGCTGGACTTCCGCGTCGAGGCCCGCAACATGACCGCGGTGCGTCGGGCCGCCGAGGCTCGCGGCGACTCCAGCGTCGCCGTCCCCGTCCTGCACGGGCAGTTCAGCACGGAGCGTGTCCTCGTCATGAGCCGGGTCGAGGACACCTCGCTCGGCAAGGCGGTCCCCGACGACGAGCGACACCGCACCCACCTGGCGGAGACCCTTCTCAGCACGCTGCTCAACCAGATCATGCTGGACGGCGTCTTCCACGCCGATCCGCACCCCGGCAACATCTTGCTCCAGCCCGACGGCACGGCCGCCCTGCTCGACTTCGGATCCGTCGGACGGCTCGACGTCGGGCTCCGCGAGGCGATGGGCGGTCTCTTCCTCGCCGTCGACCGCGGCGATCCGCTCGCCCTGCGCGAGGCCCTCCTGGAGATCACCGGCCGTCCCGAGGAGGTCGACGAACAGCGGCTGCTGCGCGCACTCGGGCAGTTCAGTGCCCGCCACCTGGGCCGCGGATCCGCGCCCGACGTGGAGATGTTCAACGATCTGTTCCGGCTGGTCGCCGACTTCCGGCTGGCGGTTCCGCCGGAAGTCGCGGCGGTGTTCCGGGCCCTGGCCACCCTGGAGGGCACACTGGTCCGCCTCTCCCCCGGATTCAACATGCTGGAGGCCTCCCGTACGTACGCCTCAGCCCGGCTCGCCGACCGGCTGGGACCAGGCAGTGCCCGTGACACCGCCCGCGACGAACTGATCGCCCTGCTGCCCGTCCTGCGACGGCTGCCCCGCCGCCTCGACCGCCTCGGCGGTGCGCTCGAGGAAGGTCGGCTCGGGCTCAATGTGCGGCTCTTCGCCGATCCCCGAGACCGGCGGGTCGTCGGCGAGCTCGTCGGGCGGATGGTGCACGCCCTCGTCGGTATCTTCCTCGGGTTCGCGGGCCTCCAGCTCCTGGGTATGGAGGGCGGGCCGCGCGTGAGCGAGAGCCTCGGGCTCTACGGGCTGACGGGCTTCAACCTCCTGATTCTCTCCGCCGCCATCGTCCTCCGTACCCTCTATGTCACCAGCCGGCCCATGGAATGACACGACGCGCCGGCCTCCGTGCCCGTTCCCACAGCGCTGGCACTGCCCGAGCCCTTGAGTTTCGCTAAACAGCCCTGTTGCGATCGTGCCTTGATGGCCTGCGCAGCGGGGCGGTTGAGTGGTCGACACGTGATCCCGACCAGCGGAAACAGGGGAACCATGATGATGCGGGCGATCGGCCAGGACGTTTTCGGTGGTCCCGAAGTGTTGAAGATGGTCGAGGCGGTGCGGCCTCAGGCGGGGCCCGCCGAGGTGCTCGTGCGGGTGGTGGCGGCAGGGGTCAACCCGACCGACGCCTGGCACCGTTCCAGCGCCGGGCTGGCAGGTGGCGACGCCCCCATCAGTGTCGGGCGTGGTAGAGGCCGTCGGAGCGGGTGTCACGACCCTCGCACCCGGAGACGAGGTGTTCGGGATGCCACGCCATCCGCGGCCCGCGGGTGGCTACGCCGAATACGTCACCTCCCCGGCTCGGCATCTGGTGCGCAAGCCGTCCGAGCTCACCCATACCCAGGCCGCCGCCTTGCCCCTGGCCGGTCTCACGGCATGGCAGGCGCTGGTCGACACCGCCGATGTCCGCCCCGGACAGCGGGTGCTGATCCACGCCGCGGCGGGCGGAGTCGGGCATCTGGCCGTCCAGATCGCCAAGGCCCGCGGCGCCTACGTCATCGGCACCCGACCCGGCCGACTCACCTCACGTCTGCCTCCACAACCCGCCATCGGCCACCTGCACCGTGACCGGCACTCCCCCGCCCATGCCGTTTCGCCGGTCCGCTTGCTTCGCGGTCACGCTCTGAAGGACTGCCCGAGGTGGTCGGCGATCGTGGTGACGTGGGGCGGATCGATGAGGGAGAGGTGGTCGCCGTCGACGGGCACCACTTCGAGGCTCGGACACAAGGACGCCCAACCGAGGTCGGCTTCCGTCCTCGCATAGCGCGGGTCGAGCGCGGTGATGAGGCTGTTGGCCTGCCGGGCACGGTAGAGCACCACGTGGCCGTGGTAGGGGCGGGGCCGGTAGCGCTCGCCGACCCGGGCGTCGATGTAGGACGTCCGCTGGTGCTCCATGATCCCCGGGCTCATGTCGAGGCCGGACTCGGCCACCAGGCGCATCACGACGTCGATCTGTTCCTCCGTGGGGGTGACCGCCAGTTCCTCGTAGGGGAGTTCCACACGGTGGCCGTAGGTCTTCGCGATGTATTCGACGAAGCTGCCGAAGCGTTCGAGCAGCACCTGGGAGGAGTCCACGTCCGGCAGGGACGCGGGCAGGATGGTGTCGATGAGACCGAGGAAGTCGATGGTTTCCCCGGCGTCCGTCAGCTGCTGCGCCGTCTCGTACGCGAGGCCACCGCCGAAGGACCAGCCCAGGAGCCGATAGGGTCCCTGCGGCTGGAGCTCTTTGATCAGAGTGATGTAATGCGCGGCCTTCTCCTCCATGGTGCCGAGCGCGTCCACCCGTTCCATCCCGTACACGGCCTGGTCCGGCGGCAGGAGTTGGGCCAGGGGCTGGTAGACGGACGTGGGGCCGCCGCCCGGGTGGAAGGTGAACAGCGGAAGCCTGGGGGAGCCTGTTCGGGGCGGACGCAGGACATTCACCACGTGCTCGCCGGCCGGGTTGACGGCCGGGCGGATCAGTTCCGCGATGGCGGCGACGGTGCGCTGCTCGAGTACGTCGGGGGCGGCGAGGGCCAGCTGGACGCCGCCCAGACGGCGGCGGACGATGCCGACGAGCTCTTCGGCCGCGCGCTGGTTGCCACCGGCCGCGACGAAGTCGGCGCGGACGTCGGTGGGAGGCTGCCGCAGGACCTCCGTCCAGGCGCCGGCCACCAGCCGTTCGGCGGCATCGCGCGGCTGGATGGTGGACGGCAGCGTGACGGAGGGCGTGCCGGGTGGCGTGGTATGACCGGCCGCGTCGGCTTCGGCCGTGTCGGCGTCGGCTTCGGTTGTCTCGGCTGCGTCGAGCCGTGCCGGCGGTGCGGCTGTGTCGGCCTCCCCCCGTCGGAGTCCGAGTGTTCGCAGGACGGTGTCGCCGACGTCGCGGAGCGCGGCGCCGCGCAGCATGAGGTCCGGGGGCAGGTCGACGGCGAAGTCCTGCTGGACGGCGTTCCGGATGCGCACCGCCATCAGCGAGTCCAGGCCGAGCCGCGGCAACGGCACGGCTTCGTCGAGGCCCGATGCGCCGAAGCCCATGATGGCGGCGGCGCGGCAGGCCAGGCGCTGGAGCACCTTGTCCGCCGCTTCGGCACCGAGGGAGTCGATGCCGGCGGGGCCCCTCCAGTCCTCCGGGGACAGGTCGGCGGTTCGGAGGCTGTGGGAGAAGAAGGGAATGCCCGAAAGACCGGGGAATGCCTCCAGGAGGCGCGGGGCATCCAGATGGAGGACGCCGGTGTGCGTGCGGTTGTGGGCGACGAGTGTCTGCAGGGCATCCAGTCCCTCCTCCACGGTGAGGGAGTCCAGGCCCAGCACGCGATCGTCGGCGACGGCGCCGGCGTCACGCCAGGGGCCCCAGGCGATGGACGTGGCGGGCTTGCCCTCCGCCCTGCGACGCTGCGCCATCGCGTCCAGCCAGGCGTTGGCGGACGCGTGTGCGGCCTGCCCGGGCGAGCCGAGCAGGGCCGCCGCCGAACTGTAGAACACCCACCAGTCGATGTCGTGGTCAGCCAGGGCGGCCTCGAGGTTCAGCGCTCCGATGACCTTGGGCCGTAGCACGGTGTCGAGATCGGTGCTCTCCAGGTCGGTCATCATGCGGTCGTACAGCACGCCCGCGCAGTGGGCGACTCCGCGCAAGGTGTGTCCCTCGCTGACCGCGGCCAGCACCAGGCGCTCGGCGACGCCGGGATCGGTGATGTCTCCTCGCACCACGGTGACGGAGGTTCCGCAGGCGCCGAGCCGGGTGATGATCTCCTCGGCCTCGGGGGTGGGAGCCCGCCGGCCGTTGAGTACGAGACGGCCGGCCCCCTGTTCGGCGAGGCGGCGAGCCGTTTCGAGGCCGAGACCGGCGAGGCCGCCGGTGATGACGTAGGCGCCGTTGCCGCGGACGAACGGTGCCTCGTACTGCTGTCCCGACAGGTCGGCGGAGGTCAAACGGGCGACGAGGCGAGTCCCGGCCCTCCAGACGACCTCGTCCTCGGTGCTGTTGCCGAGCAGTTCCTGTACGAGGTTGTCGACGGCTTCCGGGTGGGTGTCGATGTCGAGCAGGCAGACCCGCAGGGCGGGCTCCTCGATGGCGAGGGTGCGCACCAGACCCCGCAGGCAGGCCAGGTCCGGCCGGCCGGGTTCCCCGGGCGCCGTGCAACGGGAACGCTCGGTCACCAGCCACAACCGGGGCGGCTGCACTCCGCCGGGGCGGGAGGCGAGGCGACGGGCGATCTGCGCGGCGGAGTGGAGAGCCGTCAGGTCATGCGTCCGGGCCGGGCTGGTGAGCAGCAGCACGACCGCCCTGGGCTCCTCCGGCGCGGTCTTCCGCAGCCATTGGCCGACCAGTTGCCCGGCGTCGGCCGCCACGAGGGCCTCGGTGGTGGCGGACACGTCCCGCGCCTGCAGCGCCGCGCCGAGGGCGGTGGCCAGGGTGCTGTCCGTGCCGGCTGCCGGCTCGTCGACGAGGAGCAGGGCGCTGGCGAGCCGGCCGGGGAGCGGAACGGGCGACTTCTGCCACTCGATCTCGTAGGTGAGTGCTTCCAGGGGCTTGGGAACGTCGTAACGCGAGGCCGGACCGAACTGCAGGCCTGTCGCAGTGATCCTCGATGGTGCCGCGCCGGCCACGACCGTCCAGCTCAGCCCCTGATCATCGCTTTGGGGAAAGGCCTGAACCGTGTAGGACGTGCCGATGTCGGTGAGGTTTTCGAGCCGCAGGCTCCGCACGAGGGCGGGGACGTTCTCGGTGCGGGCGTCGTCGGAGGTGGCGTCGCTCGCCGAGATGGCCGCGCCGCTCTCGGCCGGCGCGTACAACAGGGCGGTGAGGAGTTCCTCGTAGGAGCGCGGGCGGGGTTCCTCCGCCGTGGTGGGGCTCCAGTGCGTCACGACGGCGGGCGGGGTGTCGGGGGTCCCGTCCTTGAACGGCGCGAGGTCGGTGTGCATCCGTGCCGATGCGTAGCAGTGCCAGGTGCCGTCCGCGGACCGGGCGTTGACCGCGACGGCCGCGTGGGAGTCCATGGGCTCCCAGGTGAGGGTGACGGGTGTACTGCGGGCGAGCGGCAGCCACCGGTGAACGGCGAGCTCCTCGATGCGCAGGCCGTCGACACAGTCCCGCCCGTGGATGTCCTGCGCCGCCATGATCATGAGTGCGGCGGCTGCGGGCAGGTCCAGGACGGGCCGGCCGTGGAGGTGGCGTCCGGCGGCCCGTGCATCACCGGTGCCGAGGTCCGTCTGCCACAGGACGGCGCCCGAGCGGGGGTCGTCGATACGGCGGCCCAGCGCGGTGCGGGACGCACCGCCACCGGTTGCCGGGCCGCGGTGGCCGAACCAGTGGCGCTCGTGGCGCCAGACGGGGCTGGGCAGCGGGATCCGCCTGCCCCGGGGCCACAGGCGGTTCTCCTCCACCGGTACCCCGGCGAAGTGCAGCCGGGTCAGTGCCGTGCGCAGGTCGACTGCTTCGTCACCCTGCTTGCGCAGTGTGGGCAGGGCGAGGGCCGCGGAGGCGTTCGCCGCCGTCTGCAGGGTTTCGTCGAGGGGAATGAGGGCGATCGGGTGGGGCGAGACCTCCAGGAAGATTTCGTGGCCGTCGGCCGCGGCGGCGGCGACCGCCTGGTGCAGGCGTACGGGACGGCGCAGATTGGCGCACCAGTACGCGGCGTCCGCGGCCACGTCGGCTCGTGGGTCGTCGAGCACGGTGCTGTACCAGGCGATGCCGGCCGGATGCGGGCTCAGTCCGCCCAGGGTCTGCCGCACCTGGGGCAGGAGGTGGTCGACCGCGGGGGAATGCGCCGCTGCCCCGATGTCCAGAAGCCGCGCGAAACGGCCGTCGGTGGAGAGTGCGTCGACCAGCTGCCGCACGGTGTGTGCGGGTCCGGCGACCGTGCACCGGCGCGGGGAGGAGTCCACGGCGATCTCCACGCCGGGAAAGCGTGACAGAACCTCCGCGCGGTCCTCGTCGGCCAGCTCCACGGCGGCCATCGCGCCGGCGCCTTCGGTGTCCAGGGTGGCCAGTGCCGCCGACCGGCTGAGGATGACGTGCAGGCCGTCGGCCGGGTCGAGGGCTCCGGCGATGACGGCGGCGCTGACTTCTCCCATCGAGTGGCCGATGACGGCGGCAGGGTGCACGCCGTAGGCCTGCAGGGTGCGGGCCAGGGCGATGTGCATCCCGAACAGCGCGGGCTGGAGGTGCTCGAAGCCGCTTCCGGGGTCGAGCCGGCTGAACATGTCCCTCAGCGGGACGCCGGCCTGTTCCCGGTAAGCACAGTCCAGCTCGTCCACTGCGGCGGCGAAGAAGGGGTCGTCCTGGAGCAGGCGCAGACCCATGCCCTGCCACTGCGAGCCGTGGCCGGAGAGGACGAACACGGGGCGGCGGGTGCCGGACGAGCGGCCGGCGTGGTTGTCGGTGCAGGGCGGCAGGAGGCCGGGGACCTCCTCGCCCCTGGCCAGGGCGGCGAGCCGGGCGGCCGCCTCCTGGTGGGTGCGTGCGACGACGGCGGCACACGCCGGGCCCCTGCGGTGCCGGGCCAGAGTGTGCGCGAGGTCTTTCAACGCCGGCCCGTCGGAGGCCGCCGTCTGCCGGGCCAGGCCGGCCGCGACGTCGCCGATGCGCTGCGGAGAGCGGGCAGAGACGACCAGTGCGTGCGGGCCTTCCGCCCGGGCGTCGCCGCGTGCGGACAGGCCGCCGGCGGGTGGGCTCGCGGGTGCCTGTTCGAGGACGACGTGCGCGTTGGTGCCACCGAAGCCGAACGCCGAGACGCCGGCCCGCGGCGGGTGGCCTCGCCGGGGCCAGGCAGTGGGCTCCGTGACGACGCGCAGGCACAGCGCGCGGAAGTCGATGTGCGGGTTGGGCGTGTGGAAGTGCAGGCTGTGCGGGATGCGCCGATGGTGCAGTGCCAGGACCGTCTTGATCAGTCCGACGATGCCCGCGGCGCCTTCCAGGTGGCCCAGGTTGCTCTTCACGGAGCCGATCAGCAGGGGCTGGTCGGCCGGCCTGCCACGGCCGAGGACGGCCCCCAGGGAGGCTGCCTCCATGGGGTCCCCCAGCAGTGTCCCGGTGCCGTGTGCCTCGACGTAGTCGATGTCGGTGGCGTCGACCTGCGCGTTGCCGAGCGCACTGCGCAACAGACGCTCCTGAGCGGCGGGGTTGGGGGCCATCAGACCCGCCGAGCGGCCGTCGGAGTTGACGGCTGTGCCTTTGATGACGGCCAGGATCCGGTCGCCGTCGCGCTGGGCGTCGGCCAGTCGCTTCAGTACGACGACGCCACAGCCCTCGCCCCGGACGATGCCGTTCGCCGACGCGTCGAACGGCTTGCAGCGTCCGTCCGCGGCGAGTGCCCCCATCTGCCCCATCGACGCCATGACCACCGGTGAGAGCAGGACGTTGACGCCCGCCGCCAGGGCGGTGTCGCACTCGCCGCTGTCCAGGCTCCGGCATGCCTGGTGCACCGCCACCAGGGACGAGGAGCAGGCCGTGTCGATGGTCAGGCTCGGACCGTGCAGGTCGAACACGTAGGACAGCCGGTTGGCGATGATGCTGCCGGCGGCCCCGGTACTGGTCCACGGGGTCAGGCACGCGGGGTCCGCGGTGGTCAGCTGGCCGTATTCGACCGCGCTGATGCCGACGAACACCCCGGTGTCGCTGCCTTCGAGGCTGTAGGCAGGGCGTCCGGCATGGTCCAGCGCTTCGGAGGCGACTTCCAGCAGCAGGCGTTGCTGGGGGTCCATGACGTCGGCTTCGCGCGGGGTGATGCCGAAGTGGCCGGCGTCGAAGGCCGCGACGTCGTCGAGGAAGGCCCCGTGGCGGGTGGTCTGTTCCGCCGGCGCGCCGGGGGCGGTGGCGAAGTCCCGTCGGCGTCTGCCGGGGACGTGGCCGACGAGGTCGCTGCCCGACAGGAGACGCTTGAAGAACTCCTCGGGTCCGTTGACCCCACCAGGAAGGCGGCAGCCGACGCCGATCACGGCGATGGGGCAGAGCCCCGGGGCCGGTCCGTCGCCGTCTGCGCCGGTGGTGGTCGCAGTGATCTCGTGTGGGCCGCGGGGCGAGGCGTGCTCCCGGCGTTCCGGCCGGGCCTCCGGTGCGGGCTGCCGGGTCGTGCTGAGGTGCCGCACGAGTCGTTCGACGGTCGGCTGCTCCCACAGCAGGGTGGCGGGCAGGGGCCGGCCGAGTGCGCGTTCCAGACGTCCGGTCAGGCCGACGGCGGCACGGGAGCCGAGACCGAACTCCATCAGGGGGCGGCTGTCGTCGAGTTCTTCCTCGGTGATGCCGCAGGTCTCGGTGATGAGCGTGCGCAGCGTTGCCCGAAGTTCGTCAGCGCCGGCCGGGGCCTGCCCGGTCGCTGTGGCCGATGCCCTGTCTGGTTTCATCTCCCTCTCTCTGCCTGCACCCTGAGATGGTGCCGTCCGGCGGCGTTTCAGCTTCTGGCATCCGTGGTCCAGGCGCCGGCCAGGTACTGCTCGCGGCACGCCCCGCGGGCGACCTTGCCGCTGGTGGTGTGCGGCACGCTGCCGGGCGGCACCAGTAGGAAGTCGTGGACGGCGACGCCGTGCCGGCCGCTGACCGCCGCTCGCACCGCGTCCGTCACCTCATGCCGGCTGATGTCGCCGGTGCTCGCGTCACGGCGGTGCTCGGCCACGACTACGAGATGTTCGCCGTCGCCGGTGGCCACGGCGAAGGCGGCGATGTGGTGCGGGCGGATGACCGGATGGGCGCCCTGCACCGTTTCTTCGATGTCGTGCGGATAGTGGTTGGTCCCGTCGATGATCACCAGGTCTTTCAACCGGCCGGTCACATACAGCTGCTTTTCGTGCCACACACCGAGGTCTCCGGTACGCAGCCAGGGCCCGCCCTGCTCCTCGCCGTGGAGGACCGCGCGGAAGGTGGCCTCGCTCTGCTCGGGGCGGCTGAAGTAACCCCGTCCGGTGTTGGGGCCGCGCACCCAGATCTCACCGATGTGACCGTCTTCTCTGCGCCGGCACGTCGCAGGGTCGACGATCGCGACCTCCTGGCCGGTCGGCCGGCCGCACGCCACCAGTTCCACCGCCGCTGGCTGGTCGTCCATCTCCACGGGGCGGGCCATGCCCTGGCCGAGCGCCTCGCGGTCGACGGCGATGACGGTCGGTTCCTCGCCCGCGGGTGAGGCGGACACGAACACGGTCGCCTCGGCCAGCCCGTAGGAGGGGCGCATGATCGTGCGCAGCATGCCGGCCGAGGAGAAGGCGCTCTGGAACCGTTCGAGGGTGCCTGGTGTGATGGGTTCGCTGCCGTTGACCATGGCGGCGACCGAGCCCAGCGACAGTCCGGCACGCTCGTCGGCGTCCACCTGCCGGGCGCAGTACTCGTAGGCGAAGTTGGGCGCGGCGGTCAGGGCCCCGGTGTGCCGGCTGAGCAGGCGCAGCCAGCGCACCGGTTGCTGGATGAAGGCCAACGGGTCCATGAGGACCGAGGGAATGTTGCCGACGACCGGCAGCGCGATCGCCAGCACGAGACCCATGTCGTGGTAGAGCGGCAGCCACCCGACGGTGCAGTTGCGGCCTCGGCGGATGTCGTAGGCTTCGAGGGCCTGGCGGGCGTTGGCGCACACGTTGGCATGCGTGATCTCCACACCGGACGGAGTGCGGGTGGAGCCCGAGGTGTACTGCAGGTATGCGACGTCGTCGGGCTGCGGCGGGGTGAACCCGGCTTGCGCGTGCTCAGCCTCCTGGCCCAGCTCCCGCTCGGTGATGATGCGGCGACCGGAGGCGAGACCGTGCTGCGCGCAGAAGTCCGCGAGCAGCCGGCTCTGGGCTTCGACAGTGAGCAGCATCGTGGGGGCGGCGTCCCGGAGGACCGCGGCCAGCTTCTCCTTGTGCCCGGGCAGGGTCGGGGGGAACAGAGGGACCGCGATCGCTCCGGAACAAGCGGCGCCGAGGAAGCCCACCACGTATTCGAGACCCTGCGGCGCGACGATGGCCACCCTCTCGCCCTCCGCCACCAGCCGACGCATTCCGGTCGCAACGGTACGGACCCGCTCCTGAAGCTGCTGCCAGGTCAGCGAGGACACCGCTCCCTCGACGTGTGCGCTGTAGTCGACGAACGTGAAGGCGGTGTCGTCCGGTGTGAGAGCGGCGAAGTGGGCGAGATGGTGGCTGAGTGTATCTGTCACCGATGATGGCAGCACTGGCTCACCGAACCTTCTTTTTCAGCGTGCAGAAGCGGACGCGTCGGCAAGGGCCAGCAAAACACGCGGCAGTCGTCCTCCTATGTCGACACGCCAATACCACCGCCTGCGCTCACACCTCCTGGACCAGGAAAGGCTTAGGGTTCAGGTTCACGGCATACGGATACCGGTGAATGCCGTGGACAAGGACGGGAGGGCGGTGCTGACTTCGTGCTGAGTCGGCTGCGTCTTTGGAGCGTTATTACGGCCGTCGTCTGCTGCACTTTCCTCACGGCTTTGGACAACACCGTGGTGAATATCGCTCTGCCTCGGATCCGCGCCCAGCTGGACCTGACGGAGACCGATGTGAAATGGGTGGGGACGGCGTACCCGCTGGCGCTGGCCGGCTCTCTCCTGGGGGCCGGTCAGTTGACGGACGCCAGAGGGCGGCGCTGGGCCCTGCTCACCGGAGTGGCGGTGTTCACCGTGTCGTCGGTGTGCTGTGCGCTGTCGGCTACCGGGGGGACGCTCGTCCTCTTCCGGGCTCTGCAGGGCGTCGGGGCGGCCTTCGTCCTGCCGGCGTCCTTGGCGTTGACGGCGCAGGACCTGCCGCCCCGGGTGCGCACCGCCGCGTTCAGCGCGACGACCGCCGCTGCGGCCTGTGCCCTGGCTTTCGGGCCGGTTCTCTCCGGTGTGGTGACACAGCACCTGGGGTGGGAATGGCTTTTCCTCATGAACGCTCCGCTGGGGGTGTCCGCCTTCGTTGTCGGAGCCGTGGCCGTTCCCGGACCGTCCGGCCGCCGGAACCGTCCGGGCAGCGGGACCGCGGTCCCCGTACCGAACCACCAGATCGCCTTGGCCTGCATGGGTCTGGCTTGCTTCGTGTACTGCCTGATCGAGGGACCCGCTTACGGATTCACCAGGGCGCCCGTGGTCCTGTGCGGGGTGGTGGCGACGGCAAGCGTGGTCGCATTGGGCCGCGGCGAACTCGGCCGCCATCCGGCTCTGGGACAGCTCCTGCGGCAGCGACCCTACAGCGGCGGGCTTGTCACCCAGCTCCTGTGGGGCCTGGGAGTGAGCGGTGTCTATTTCTACACCTGCCAGTTTCTGCAGAGCGGTTTACGGCTGAGCCCCGTACAGGCGGGCCTGGCCTTCACTCCCGTGTTCTCGGCGCTCTTGTGCACAGCCCCGTTCGTCACCGCCATGGTCAGGCGGTGGGGGGAGGCCCGCGTCTGCGCGACGGGTCTGCTCCTGGTCGCCCTGGGGCTGCTGCTGGTTGCGCTGGGCAGTGAGCACGGCGGGCTGGCCGATCTGATTCCCGGCTTGGCGGCTGTCGGCGCGGGCTCTTCCCTTGCCATCCCCCTGACCACGCGGGCGCTGGCGTCCTCCCCCGGCCACCTCTCCGGCTTCGCGGCCGGCCTCTTCAGTGCCACACGCGAGTTGTCCGGCGTGTTCGGCATCGTGCTCGTGGGCGCGGTGGTGACGTTCGTGCAGCGCCTGTGCGCATCCCGGCAGTTCTCCCGCGCCGAAGCCTCCCTGGCCGGGTATCAAGCCGGGCTGTGCATCGCGGCGGCACTCGTCGGCGCGGGAGCCCCGGTCGCCGTATGGGCCCTGCGCCGCCCTCGCGTGGACGGCCCGCCTCACGTACCGCAGAGACCGCCGCCGAACGAGTCAATCTTATAATGGTCTGCAAAATCAAATACCGAACCTGACATCATGTCATGCGACGCTGCGTCTGAGTCTCCGCAGTAAGGGAAAACCCGTCCGACTTGCTAAGGCGGTCCTCAGCGCATGCCATTTGACTTCAGACAGAGCCTCGGCCAAGCGAAGCTGATCAGCTATTCCGTCCTCGGATCGCTGATCCTCGTCACAGTGCCGTTCGTTGCCGGGCCGACCGCGTCCGCCTCCGGTCCTATGGCCCCGGAGGACAGTGGCGCCCGGGTCACGGCCGTGAAGAGACTTGATGCCCGAACACTGGATCTCACCGTGTGGTCACCGGCCATGGGGCGCACGGTGCCTGTCCGTGTCATTCTTCCCAAGAGCTGGAGCAGCGAGCCGAGAGGGAGCCACCCCACGCTCTACATGCTCCACGGCGGGGAGGACGACTACACCTCGTGGACCCGCGAGACGGACATCGAGGACCTGGCTAAGGATGCCGAAGCGCTGATCGTGATGCCCGACGGCGGCAAGGACGGTCAGTATTCCGACTGGTACGTCGGCCAGCCGCGCTGGGAGACCTTTCACACCCGCGAACTGCCCCGTCTCATGGAACGGAAGCTCCGAGCGAATACCGCGCGGGCAGTCGTCGGCCTCTCCGTGGGCGGACTCGGTGCGCTCAACTATGCGGGCCGGCACCCGGGCATGTTCCGCTACGCGGCCAGCTTCAGCGGAATCGTCGACCTCGACGACCCAGCGACCCGCAGATTCCTCCGGGTCTACGACGCTTTACACGGCCACAAGCTGATCAGTGCCTGGGGTGACCCGACAGAACATCCGGACATCTGGCGGGCGCACAACCCGTCCGCCATGGTGACCGCCTACCGCGGCATGAAAGTCCACCTGTGCGTCGGGACCGGTGCTCTGGGTCCTCTGGACGCGGGCCGAGACGCCGTCTCGGCCATCGCGTCGACGTCAGAGAGCATTTTCACGCCGAGCCAGGAGCGGTTCGCCCAGGCACTGCGCGCCGCGGGTGTGGACGTCACGACGCACATCTACAACCCCGGGACGCACTCCTGGCCCTACTGGAGACGCGAACTGCACCTCATCTGGCCCACGGTGATGCACGAACTCGGACGCTAGAGAAGAACAAGCCGGTCCAGAACCCGGCAGGCCTCTGCCACGCCGTCCTCGGCGTTCAGCGCCCGGCTCAGTCGCCGGGCAGTCTCGGTGTACTCGCTGTTCCCGGCGACGGCGCGCAGCCGTTCAGCGAGAGCCGGGACCGTCAGGTGCCGGGCCGGAAGCGGTTTCGGGCCCGCGCCCAGACGGTGTACCCGCTCCGCCCAGTAGGGCTGGTCCCCGAAGAAGGGGCAGACCAGGGAGGGCACGCCGGCTCGCAGCGCCGCGGCAGTGGTGCCCGCGCCGCCGTGATGAACCACCGCCGCCATGCGCGGGAACAGCCAGCCGTGGGGGACGTCGTCGACCACGAGGACATCGTCGTCGCTGGTCGCGGAGTCCCCCGTCAGCACACCGCGCAGACCGGCGCGCCGGAGCGCCGCCCGTACGACGCGGCCGGTCACCCCGCCGTCACTGGTGCTCATGCTGCCGAAGCCCACGTAGACGGGCGGCGGCCCGCTCTCCAGGAAGGCGAGGAGGTCTGGCGACGGGGTCCAGGACGGCTCCTCATGGAACCAGTAACCGGTCAGATGGACATTCGATCCCCAGTCGCCAGGGCGGGGCACGACGACGGGGCTGAACGCACACAGCACGGGGGTGTCACGGGCGTGGCGAAAAGGGCCGAGAGGGGACATGGCAGGAAGGCCGAGCTCCTCGCACCGCCAGGTGTTGACCGCTGGACGTGATGCCAGCCAAAGGGCCAGGTCGACCGCGTAGAAACTCAGACGGTTGCCGAACGCGCCCAGGAAGCGCGCGGCGGGAAGGAAGGGGTGCGGGAATGCCCCGGAGGGCTGGCTCGGCTGGAAGTGGATGACCGCGTACGGGACCTCCAGATACTGACTCAAATGGAGGCCGAGAAAACTCAGACTGGGAGTCAGGAAGAGATCGGCTCCCTTGGCGCCCGTCTGCACCTCCGAGAGCATGCGGGCGATCAGCGGCCCCAGAATCCGGTGCATACCGCGAATGAATTTGACCGCGCTGCGTCCACCGGCCAGTAGTTCCTGGCCCTCGGGTGACGCGATGATCTCGGCGGGATCCAGCGAGAGCGCGTGGAAGTCCAGGCCTGCCTGCGCGACCATGCCGCGATACCGGTGGCTGGCCATCACCCGTACGGCATCACCCCGACGTCTCAGTCCTCGGCCCAGTGCCAGACACGGTTGGACGTCTCCCCGGGACCCTGCGGCAAAGATCACTACGGTCCGGCCCATATCCACCTCGGTATGTGAGCGGCAAAGCGCCACAGGATTACCCCGCAACAGCTCCGCCGTACCACCACCGTCCGGCTCCCCGCGTGTCGGGCGACCGCGGCCACATCCGGGCCCTCTACTCCGTCGACCCTCTCCCTGGAGGCGGCTTCGGCGACATGGTCCTCGGCAGGTGGCTGCGTCCGGGGAGCAGACTGGCGGACCCGGTCGGCCAGAGCCCGTTCGACAAGGCGGTGCCGGCGATCAGGTCGCTCGCGGTGTTCTGCTCCACGATGCGTGCGGGCGTCGGGCGCGTAGCGGGGTGGGTCCCTGTGTCGCCTCTTGTCCGGAGGGGGACGGCCTGTGCGAGCCGAGGGCGCGGTCGCCGTCCGGTGCCTGTGCGGAAGCAGGGGCCGAACCCTCGGGGCCGGCCGAGGATCCGTTCATGTCCCGCCTCCGACCGGCATTCTTCGCACGTCGAGGTGCGGTTGTGTCTGCGGGGCGGCCGAGTGTGTGCCGTGGTCGTTCCGCGGAAGTCGACGCTTGCCAGCGTCCGTGGCGGAGCGGGCCGTGGAGTGGGTGGCGAAGACTTCGTCCAGGCCGACGACGCGGAAGATCCGGTCGATGCGTTCCGGTACGGCGGCCAGCATGATGTCCGCGTCTGCCTGGAGGGCGTGGTTGCGGGCGGCGATGAGCACGGTGATGCCACTGGAGTCGCAGTAGGTGATGCCGCCCAGGTCACTGCCGCTCTTCACCGGTGCGTCGGGGCACACTGACGACGAGGACCGCGGTGTCGTCGTCCAGGCCGGTGCCGAAGGTGTCGAGCAGGCCGCTCAACGCGTCGATGGCGGCCGATGCGGTGGTGGGGGCCAGGGCACGGGCGAAGTCCAGCAGGGCTTCGTCGCCGTAGCGTTCACCGGGTCGGCCGGTATGGGCTTCGGTGAGGCCGTCGGTGTACAGCAGGAGCGTGTCACCGGGGGCGAGGTGGACGGTGGCGGTGGCGATGTGGGCGTCGGGCAGGACGCCGACGAGCTGCCCTCCGGGGGTGGGCAGGTAGTCGGCGTTGCCGTCGGCGCGCAGGAGCAAGGCCGGTGGGTGTCCGCCGCTGGCCAGCACGATCCGGAACCCCTCGGTGTCGCAGGGGGTGAGCAGGCCGAAGATGACGGTGCAGAAGCGGGGGTCCGTGCCGTTGGATTCCTGGTGGAGGACGGTGTTGAGATTGGCGAGTACGGCGGCCGGGTCGGGGTCGTACACGGCTGCGGCCCGCAGGGTGTAGCGGACCAGGGAGGTGACGGCTGCCGCGGCGGCGCCCTTGCCGCGCACATCCCCCAGGAACAGTCCCCAGGTGCCTTGGGAGAGGGGGAACAGGTCGTAGAAGTCGCCGCCGACCTCGTCGATGGAGGCGATGTGGTAGTGCGCGGCCACCTCCAGACCGGGAACACTGTCCAGGGTGGGCGGCAGCAGTGTCCGCTGCAACGTGCCGGCCAGGCGCTGGAGGCGTTCACGTTCCCGGTCGGCTTCCTGCCGGGCGCGGAGCAGTTCGGTTTCGTAGGCGCGGCGGTCGCGGGCGTCGAAGACGGTGGTACGGATCAGCAGCGGCTCGCCCTCGCTGCCGGTCTTGACGGTGGAGGTGACCAGGACCGGCAGCCGACTGCCGTCCGCGGCCTTCAGCTCCAGGGCGATGCCGCTGATCTCACCCTGCATGCGCAGCAGCGGGGCGTAGTGAGTCTCGTGGTACAGCTTGCCGCCCACGGTGAGCAGATCGGCGAACCGTCTGCGTCCGACCAGATCGTCGCGCTGGTAGCCGAGCCAGTTCAGCAGAGTCGCGTTGACCTTGGCGATCCGTCCGTCCAGCAGGGTGGAGAGGTAGCCGCAGGGCGCGTTCTCGTAGAGGTCCTCGGCGCTGTCCTCCGGCAGGGCGGAGAAACGGGCCCGCTCGTCGTCCGGCTCGCCTTCCGGGTCCGGATCGGGGTCGTGGCCGTCACCGGTCGCGCACATCACCGGCCCACTTCGGACGCGAATGCGGCAATGGTCGCGGCGGTGGCCTCGGGCGCGCTCAGCTGCGGGCAGTGTCCGGTCGCGGTGAGAGTGACCAGCCGACTGCCGTGGATCTGCGCGTGGACGAACGCGCCCACCTCCGCGGGGGCGATCGCGTCGCTGGAGCACTGCGCGATCAGGGTCGGTACGGTCACCGAGGCCAGGTCGGTCCGGTTGTCGGACAGGAACGTGGCGCGGGCGAAGACGCGGGCGATCTTCGGATCGGTGCGGCAGAAGCTGTTGGTCAGCTCCTGCCCCAGCTCGGGTCGCTCCGGGTTGCCCATGATGACGGGGGCCATCGCCGCCGACCAGCCCAGATAGTTCGACTCCAGCGATTCCAGGAGTTCATTGATGTCCTCCGTGCTGAAGCCGCCCCGGTAACCGGCCGCCGGGTCGTCGATGTAACAGGGCGACGGCGTGAGCAGGACAAGTCCCGCGAAACGCTCCGGCTCGGCACCGGCGGCCAGCACCCCGATCATGGCGCTCACCGAATGCCCCACGAAGACCACGGGCCCCAGGTCCAGCTCCCGGCAGATCTCCAGCACGTCCTGCGCATAGCCGTCCAGCGAGGCGTACCGTTCCTCGCTCCACGCCGACAGGTCCGAACGACCGGCGCCCACGTGGTCGAAGAGGACCACCCGGAAGTCCGGCTCCAGCGCCGGTACCACCAGGCGCCACATGTTCTGGTCGCACCCGAATCCGTGCGACAGCACCACCACCGGCCCGTCCTCACGGCCGGTCAGCCTGACGTGGTTCCTGATGCGCACGTCCATGCGGCCATCCTCGCATCCCTCACCGCGTGGCTCCTGTCGCAGCGGCTTCGCGCAGACCCGATGCCTGTCCGTGCGCACCGCCCGCTCAGTGCCGGCCCTCGCTGTCGCGCCCGGCCTCCGTCGTGGGGCCGGTGTGGGTGAGCCGGGTCAGGTCGGTCAGGAGTGCGGCCAGCCAGGAGACGGTCGCGTAGTACAGCCGCGGTGCGCCGGGCGGCTCGGTGGCGAGGTCGGTGACGGCCGCGAAGGCGCGGTCCGTCATCGGTATCGCCGCCGGGGTGTCGTCTCCCGGGTCCAGCGCCGCCGAGACCAGCAGCATCCGCCCGGCCACCCGCTCCCCGAGCACGCCGGCCGACTCGGCCGCCGCCGGGCTCAGCGCGGTGCGCGGCCCCTCCAGCAGCCGGGCGGACCCCCACAGGGTGTGGTGCCCGGCGATCAGGGCCGCCTGCCAGTCCACGTCGGGCAGCTCCCCCTTGCCTCCCCGGCCGCCGAGCGGCGTCGGCTCGCTGAGGAACTGGGCGTACGCCGACTCCGCGAGGACGACGGCGTGCTGGAGCGACCGATGGCCGGGGCCGGGCACCCCCGAGGGCACCGCGGCCGCCGCGCCGCCCGTCACCGCGGCACCGGTGGCCACCACGATCTCCGCGGCCCGGCGCAGGAGTTCGGCCGCCGCGTGGCGCAGCTCGTCATGGGCGCCGCGCGGCCAGGCCAGCACGCCGAAGACGGCGCCGATCGCGCTGCCGACGAGCACGTCGAGCATCCGGACCTCCGCCAGCCGCCAGGTCGGCGGCGCCAGCTGGGCGAAGACCAGAGCGACGAGCACGGTGAACAGCCCCTGGGCCCAGCCGACGCCCCGGACCGGCCCCACCGTGAAGCCGAACAGCATCCACACCGGCAGCACGACGGCGTACACGGTGGTGTCGGACCCCACGACGCTCAGCATTCCGGCGGTCACCAGGGCCCCGGCGAGGGTGCCCGCGAGCGCCACGCGGATGGTCCGCCAGGTCTGGTCCACGGTGGTACGGGTCAGGGTGAGCGTCGCCAGCATGGCCCAGAACCCGTGCGGCAGCGTGTCCACCCCGGCCACCAGCCGGACCGCGGTCAGGGCCAGGGCGATGCGGACCGCGTTCTGGAAGAACACCGAGCGGCGCCCGGCGTGGCCGCGCAGCCGGTGCCACCACAGGAGCGGGGCCCGGACCGTGGCGTACCAGAAACGGCCGGGCGGCACCCGCACCGTGGCGTGCCGACCGCGTACCGCCAGATCCGCCGCCGTGCCCATCGCCAGCGCCGCGTCGGCGATCTCCAGCACGGCGGCGTGGCAGCGCAGGACGGCGGGCGGGAGGCCGGGCCCCGGCGCGATCCGGTCGGGAGCCGTGGCAGAGGGAGCGCCCGCGGACACGGCGGACAGGCGGGCGCGGGCCGCGGCCAGCTCCGTCAGGCGGGCCGCGGGGGACGGTCCCGTCCGCAGGCAGGCCGCGGTCGCCGTGGCCAGTCGGGCCACCGCGTGCAGGACGGCGGTCACCTCCGGGCCCGGATCCCGCCCCGGCACGGCGGGCGGCCGGGCCAGTCGGGCGAGCAGGGTGCGAATGGCGAGACCGGTGTGGGCGAGGGCGCGCTCGCGCACCCCCGGCCCGGCCGGACGGTCCCCCTCCGGCACGGTGAGCGACCGCAGCGCCTGGCCCGCGTCATGGGCGGCCCGGACGTCCGGGCCGGTCAGGGCGTACGGGGGTGCGGCGAGCAGTGCCGCGCAGTGTTCGGCGGCCAACGCACCCCGGGCCGCCCGCTCCCGGTACGGCAGCGGGCGCGGCTCGGCGAAGAGCAGCGCCTCGGCGGCGACCAGCAGGACCGCCCCCGTGGTCGTGCCGGTCAGCCGCTGCCCGAGCGAGCCGGGATCGTACGGCGGGAAGGACGGCAGGATGTAGAGGAGCTGCAAGCCCGGTGCCGCCCCCGCCGGGCGCGGCCCGCCCACAGCGGCGAAGGCCAGCGAGAAGCCGACCACCAGCATGCCGGCCACCGGGCTCCACGTCCGCACCGAGAGACAGGTGCCGACGGCCACGAGCACCCAGCACACCGGCAGCAGGCGCAGCATCAGCGCCGAACGCTGCCGCCCGGTGCCGGGGATCCTGGACAGCCCGCCCAGCGCCACGGCGGTGAACAGCGCGTAGGTGGCCGCCACGGGGCGGCCGAGGCCGTAGCGGAAGAGGTAGAAGCCGGCCGCGGCGGCCAGGGTCACGCGCAGCGCACGACGGGCGGAGGCGACGTAGGCCGCCGGCAGCCGTCCGACTGGGACACCCCACACCTGTCCAGAATCACCCACCACCTCGGCCCCGGCACGTCCCCGAGCCGAGGGTGGGTCAGCCGGCCGGTGCCGGGGTGCGGGTCCGCCAGGGGATCCGGAGGGCGGCCAGGGTGACGATCAGTGCCGAGCCGGCCACCGTGGCCATCCCGACCGTCAGGTTCACCGCACCGGCGACGAAGCCGATCGCGGCGGGACCGCCGAGCAGGCCCGTGGTGCCCATCGCGGCGACCAGCGCCAGCGCGTCCGAGCCGCGGCTGGCCGCCGCCACGTACACGCACGGGGTGACCGCGGCCGCGCCGAGGCCGACGCAGGCGAAGCCGAGCAGCGTGGGGACCACCCCGCCGGCGACCAGGGCGAGGGCCAGGCCGGCGGCGGCGACGGCGCTGCCGGTGCGGACCACGCGTCCGTCGCCCCAGCGGGTGCGCCACCGGTCCGCGCGGAGGCGGGCCAGCAGCATCATCACGGAGACGACCGCGATGCCGAGCGGGGCGACGGTCGCCGACGCCCTGACGACGTCCTTCAGGTAGAGCGTCGACCAGTCGTTCATGGCGCCCTCGGTGATCGTGCCGAAGGCCATGGCGCAGCCCATGAGCAGGGTCGTGGCGGACGGCAGGGCACGGCGGGTGCGGCGCTTCGGTCCGTCCGGTGCCGGGGGGCTCGGCTCCCGGTGCGTGAGCAGGCCCGGGCGGGCGCAGCCGAGCAGGAGCAGCTGCACAGCCCCGGCGAGCGCGAAGTGGGCCGGGATCGACCCGGTCAGGGCGGTGACGCCGGAGGCCAGCAGGGCGGCGGCGAGCAGCCCGCCGCTGAAGGTGGCGTGCAGCTGGGACATGGCCGTACGACCGTGGGCGCTCTCCAGGGCGGCGCCCTGCGCGTTCATGGCGACGTTGAGACAGCCGACCGCGACTCCGTCGGCGCACACGACGAGCAGTGCGAGCGGGTAGTTCGGTACGGCGGACAGGGCCGCGAGCACCGCGACCAGGCAGCCGGCGGAGGCGAGGGACAGCAGCCGGGAGCCGAGCCGGCGCATCAGGGCGGCGACCAGCGGGAAGGAAGCCGCCGCGCCGGCCCCGCAGGCCATCAGCAGCAGCCCCACCTCGCCGGCGCCCAGGTCCAGCCGGGACTTCAGCGCGGGCAGGCGCGAAACCCAGGTGCCGTACTGGAAGCCGAGGAAGCAGAACAGCGCCGCGATCGACCACTTGGCGCGCCGGAAGGAGGGCTCGGACATCAGACGGCCTCCCGGGTTCCCTGGCGCCGGGGCGCGGCGGCCACCCTGGCCGACATGTAGACCGCGTCGCTGCCGTAGTCCGGCGGGACCGGGGCCGCGGGGTCGGTGCGGTAGCCGTTGCCCCGCCAGAACGGCTCCTTGCCCGCGACGGCGACCAGCGACATGGTCGCGAAGCCGCGGCTGCGGGCCGCCTCGGTCAGATGGCGCACCAGCCGGGTGCCGAGGCCCTGGCGTCGCAGGCGCGGGCTGACCACCAGGTCGTGCAGGTGGAGGTTGGTGGTGTGGTGGACGGTCTGCTCCGGGCGGGTCAGGTCGGGGCAGCGGAATCGGGGGTAGGGCAGGGCGAGGACATAGCCGGCGAGGCGACCGTCGAGATCGAGGACGAAACAGGTGCCGGCCGAGGCCCGGGAGCGGGAGCGCAGCATCTCCTCGCCCTCGGCGAGGGAGAGGTCCGCGTACACCTCGCTCTCCAGGGCGGCCAGCCGCGGCCAGTCGGCCTCGGTGATCCCCCGTATGCGCATGGGGTGTCCTTTCAATGCCGTTCTTCCGGGGTCAGTGCCGTGCTTCGGGGGCGGGGGATCCGGTGCCGGTGGCGCGTACGCACACGGACGGCAGCGGGCGGATGCCGTTGAACCCCTGGGTCGTGTAGCTGGTGGCGTAGGCGCCGGCGGAGAGGATCCAGACCGGGTCGCCGGAGGCGACGGACCGGGGCACGGGTACCGGGTACCGGCCGCCGCCGTAGGCGTCGTCGCTGTCGCAGGTGGGGCCCGCGACGATCGCGCGGACCTGGTCGGTGGCGTCCTGGTGTCCGGGGAAGACCAGCCGGTGCGTCACCTGGTCCATCTCGTACAGGCCGTTGAACTTGCCGCAGGTCAGATACAGCCAGTGCGCGTCCTCGCCGTCCGGCTGCCGGCGCCGGGTCAGCCGGGAGACCCGGGCGCGTACGGCGCCGTGGTCGGCGACCAGGTGACGGCCCGGTTCCATGACGAACGCGAGCGGGGCGGGGGTGAGGTCGCTCAGGCGTTCCATGCCTTCGCGGATGACGGTGAGGATCTTGTCCAGGGCCGGTTCGAGGGGGTTGCCGTGGCGGTCCTGGTAGCCGAGCGCGGGCAGGCCGCCGCCGAGGTTGACGTGGTCGGGCACGATCCCCTGCGCGGCCAGGGCGGTGAGGGTCCCGGCGACGGTGTCCAGGGCCTGCTGCCAGCCCTCGCCTGTCATCTGCTGAGAGCCGACGTGCACGGACAGACCGGCCGGGACCAGGCCGGCCGCGCGGGCGGTGGCCAGGACCCGGACGGCGTCGTCCGGGGCGCAGCCGAACTTGCGGTTCAGGCCCCACAGGGCGCCCTCCCCGCTGGTGGCCAGGCGGCAGAAGACCCGGGCGCGGGGCGCGTGCGCGGCGATGGCGGTGACGTCCTCGACGCTGTCGGTGGCGAAGGTACGGACGCCCAGGCGGTGGGCTTCGGCGATGTCCTGGTCGGACTTGACGGTGTTGCCGTAGTGGATGCGGGTGGGCTCCGCCCCGGCGTGGAGGGCCTGGATGATTTCGGCGGGGCTTGCTGCGTCGAACCCGGCGCCGCGCTCGGCGAGGCAGTGCAGGACCTCGTCCACCGGGCATGCCTTGAGGGCGAAGCGGATGCGGGTTCCGGGCAACTCGTCGAGCAGGATGTCGTATTGGTGCTCTATGCCGGTCAGGTCGTAGATGATGCAGTCGGTTTCGGCTGCGGCGAGTTCGGTGGCGAGGGGTTCGCCGAGTGGTCTTCTGCCGGTTCGTTGTGGCTGGTCGCGCTCACGCGGCGGTAGCCGCGCATCGGACCGGGCCCCGCGCCCCTTCGGGGCGCTCATGCGCGGGCCGTCTCGATCAGTACCGGCCAAGCCTCGGCCAGGTACGCGAAGTCCTCCATGTCCGACTGGGCCTCGTCCAGTAACCGGTCACGTTCCGCGGCGAGTTGATCGGCGAACGCAGCGTAACGACCGCCCAGCTTGCGGTACCCGGCGTCCACCCGGTCCAGGCGCCAGACGTTCTCGGTGCGGTCCAGGCCGGTGCTCTCACGCAGAAAACCGGTGACCGTCTCGGCGCGCACCCGGTGTCGCTCGTCCAGCAACCCGGCACCTTCGGCAGCCATCCGGTCGTAGACGTCGTGGAAGTACAGCATCGACAGCAGGAACTTCACGAACCGCCGCTGGTAGGCCGGGAAGCCGGTGTCGGATCGGCGTTCGGGGGTGTGGAAGTTCTCGATGTGCCGGTTGTGCAGGATGCCGGGCAGGCCGGCGTCGTGGACCAGGTGCAGCAGGAAGTAGTCGCTGCCGATGGTGTCGGTGGCGGGCGGCAGCGGGATCCGCTCGTACACCTCCCGGTCGAAGGCGATGTTGCACATGTCGACGCGCATGGGGTCGACCAAGGTGAGCGTGGAGTGGTCCCCGGTGAACGGGGCGGTGCCCGCGCCCGTGAAGGACTCCTCGACCAGCGCGTGTGTGCGGTCCTCGGGCCAGTCGCCGGGTGCCCAGAGGCTGACGATGTCGTGGTAGACGCCCTCGTCCAGCCGCCGTATCTCCCCGATGTCGACGGAGAGTTCGCCGATGAAGGAGGCGCCGGCGAGGGAGACGGGGCGGTGTGCCGGTGCCGGGTCGAGGTCGGTGCGGCTGACGGCGGCCGCGGCCTCGGCGGCGGGCCTGCCGAGCCAGGGCAGCTCGTGGTGGACCGGGAACACCGGTCGCCCCGCGTGGAGTTGGTAGGTGCTGTCGGAGTCCCTGCGGTGCAGCGAGCGGCAGCCGAGGGCGGCGGCCAGCAGGAAGGCGCGGTTGGTGCAGGCGCCGTAGGAGACGGCGGGCGGGAGCATGAGGCGGAGCAGCCGGTCCGGCTCGGGCAGGCCGGCGCGCGCGATCACGCGGCGCAGCCAGGCGCGTTGCCGTTCCTCGTCGAGATGGTGGACGGTCACGCCGGGCCGCTCGGGCAGGGCGGCGACCGTGCGGGTGTGCGCGGCCCGGGTGCGGTCGTCTGCGGAGTCGAGGATCAGCAGCCGGACGTCGGCGCCGAAGCGGCGGGCGGCGTAGCCGGCTTCGGCGTGCAGGGCGGTGATGGTGGCGGAGCAGGCCCGGTTGGTGGGCAGGCAGAGGCAGATGCGGTGCGGTGCGGTCGCCTGGTTCACTGTGCGGTCCCCGGTGTCGTCCAGGAGTCGAGCCCCAGCAGCTTCCGGCCGAGGGGGCTGAGGGTGGCGGGGCCGTAGCGGAGGGCTTCCGGTTCGCGGGCGTCCCCGAGCAGGGTGGCGTTCCAGTCGGGGGTGGCGAGGGTGCGCCAGGACTCCACGCGGGAGTCGCGCAGGGCCGTGTGCTCTTCCAGCGCGGGCATCATCGACAGGTACTGCACGGCTCGGACAGCGTTGTCAGAGAGGTTCGGTGCCACTCCGTGGGCGAGCAGCCCGTTGAAGATCAGCAGGTCGCCGGCCTGGAGGTCGGGGCGGATCACCGGGAACTCGGCGCGGTCGACGGCGGGCCGGACGGGGTCGCGGCCGGGCGCCTGAGCGACGCGCCACTCCTCGAAGCGGCGGAAGAGCTCGGGCGCGCACTGGAAGCCGCCGAGTTCGGGACGGGTGTCGGTGAGCGCCACGATGCCCTGGACGCGCTGCGGGAGCACGGCGAGGGTGGTGTCGACGTCCCAGTGCAGCTCGATGTCGAAGCCCTGGTCGGTGGGCTCGATCAGGGAGCGGGAACGGGTGCGGATGTTGGGCGGGTTGAGGTTGAGCCGGTCCAGGGTGACCCACAGCTCCGGGCTGTCCCAGACGTCCACGAAGGCGTCGTAGACGCGCTGTGTCTGCCGGCTGTCCCAGATGAGCTGGTGGTGGTACGCCTCGACGAAGCCGTAGACATAGAGGTGCTGGTCGAGTGCGGAGCGGAACTCCGGTGCGTCGTACCAGGTGTCGGGGCGGTCGGGGTCGAGTCCCTGGAACCGCCAGGCGAAGTCGAGCAGGCCCTTGGCCTCGCCGGGGGTGATGGCCTCGCGGACGACGACGTAGCCGTAGGTCTGCCAGAAGGCGAAGTCCTCCTCGGAGAGCACGCGCAGCGGCTGGGTCTTCACGAGGTCGCGCAGGGGGGTGGGGGCGAGGTAGGTCTCGCCGTCGGCGCTGAAACAGGGGCGGCCGGTCGCCGCTCGGTGGAGGTAGGGGGCGGGCGTGTGCATGCGTTCACTCCGGGGTGATCGGGAGGAAAACACCGTGGGGTCGGACGTGAGACATGTGCCGGTGGCAAGCGCGTGGGCGTGCGCAGCCACCGGATTCCCTGACGGATGAGGAAGTCGGCCGCCCGCGGGGAGGTGCGGGCGGCCTGGCGGGCGGGTCAGCCGGCGAGGACGGCCTCGGCCGCCGCCACGCCGCAGACGCGGGCGGCGCCGTAGGTGGCGATGTGCAGGGCACCGCGCGGGGCGGCCTGCGGCAGGCCCATCTCCACGACGACGGTGTCGGGGCGGGCGGCGAGCAGGGTGTCGAGCGCGGAGCGCATCCAGTCGTGCCGGTGTGCGTCGCGGACCACGGCGACGATCCGGCGTCCGCCGGCGGCGGCGAGGGCGGCGGCACCGGCGCCCTCGCCGGTGAAGGAGCCGGAGGTGCTGCCGGGCAGCAGCCGCTCCAGCTCGGCGGCCACGCCCCACGGGGTCTGGTCGCCGACGGCGATGTTGGGGACCGGGTTGAACTGGGCGGCGAACAACGGTTCGGTGACCGGTGCGGCGGCACCGGCGCGGGTCACGGTGAGCGCGCGGCGGGCCGCGACCAGGCCGATCTCCGGTGCGGGAGCGGTCTTCTCCGCGTCGCCGCGGGCCGCCCGGGTCCAGGCGGCCAGCGCCCGCACCCGGGCGGCCGCGTCGGCGAGCCGTTCCTCGGGCAGTTCACCGGAGCGTACGGCGGCCACGAGCGCGTCGCGGAGTTTCAGCACGGTGCCCTCGTCGCACAGCCCGCCGCCCACGCAGATGGCGTCGGCGCCGGCCGCGATGGCCAGGACCACGCCGTGTTCCAGGCCGTAGCTGCCGGATATCGCGCGCATCTCCATGCCGTCGGTGACGATCAGCCCCTGGTAGCCGAGTTCGCCGCGCAGCAGCTCGGTGAGGACGCGCCGGGAGAGGGTGCCGGGGCGGTCGGGGTCCAGGGCCGGGACGAGGATGTGCGCGCTCATGATCGCCCGGGTGCCGGCCGCGATCGCCGCGCGGAACGGGGGCAGTTCGCGCTCGTACAGGGTGTCGGCGTCGACGTCGATGCGCGGTACGGCGTGGTGGGAGTCGACGTTGGTGTCGCCGTGGCCGGGGAAGTGCTTGGTGCAGGCGGCGACGCCGGTGGACTGGAGGCCCTCGACCCAGGCGGCGGTGTGCCGGGCCACCAGGCCGGGGCTCGCGCCGAAGGAGCGGACGCCGATGACGGGGTTGTCGGGGTTGGCGTTGACATCGGCGGACGGTGCCCAGTCGAAATTGACGCCGCAGGCGGCCAGGCGCCGGCCCAGCTCGCGGGAGACGGCCCGGGTGAGGTCGGGGTCGTCGACGGCGCCGAGGGCGTGGTTGCCGGGGAAGGAGGAGCCGGTGCGTACGTCGAGCCGGGTGACGTCGCCGCTCTCCTCGTCGATGGCGACCAGCAGATCGTCGCGCTCGGCCCGCAACTGGGCGGTGAGGGCGGTGACCTGCTCCTCGCTGACGACGTTGCGGCCGAACAGGGCGACGGAGGCGAGGCCCTCGCCGAGGCGGCGGCGCACCCAGTCGGGCGCGGTGGTGCCGTCGAACCCCGGCTGGAGCACCGCGAGGGCGTCGCGGGTGAGGGTGTCGCGCGCGGCGGAGCCGCTGCCGGACGTACTGGTGGCGATGGTGGTCATCGGAGGCTCATCCCTTCACGGCGCCGTCGGTCAGACCGCTGACAGCCTTGCGCTGGAGGAAGATGAAGAGGATCAGGATGGGCAGCGCGAACAGGGACGAGGCGGCCATGGTGGCGCCCCAGTCGTCGCCGAAGGCGGTCTGGAACTGGGACAGCCACAGCGGCAGGGTCTGCTTCTCGACGTCCTTGTTGAGGATCAGGACGAGCGGGAACTCGTTCCAGGCGGTGATGAAGCCGAACAGCGAGGTCGCCATCAGGCCGGGCGCGAGCAGCGGGAAGATCACCTTGACGAAGGCCTGGATGCGGGTGCACCCGTCGACCATCGCCGACTCCTCCAGCTCTTTGGGCACGGCGGCGACATAGCCGCGCAGCGTCAGGATGGTCAGCGGGAGCACCATCATCGTGTAGAAGACGGTGAGCGGGACGAGGCTGTCGAGCATCTCGTTGTCGCGGACGATCATGTAGATGGCAATGATCATGACCTCCCAGGGGGCCATCTGCGCCAGCATGAACGTCACGATGAGGCCGCGCCGGCCCCGGAACCGCATCCGGGCGAGCGCGAAGGCCGCGAACAGGGCGACGACGAGCGAGAACACGACCGACAGGACCGTGACGGTGACGGAGTTGACCACCAGGGTCCAGAAGTGGTCGGCGTCGACGGCCTTCTTGAAGTGTTCGAGGGTGGCGTGGGTCGGGAACCACACCGGGTCGTCGGAGATGATGTCGCCGGTCGGCTTGAAGGCCGTGGCGAACATCCAGTAGACGGGGAACACGAAGCCGACGAAGAGGACGACGGCGGTCGCGTTGGGCCAGAAACGGCCGAAGAGCGAGCGCTTCACAGCTCGTCCTCCTCTTGCTTGAGCACCATGCGCAGGTAGTACGAGGTGATGGCGAGCAGGACCAGGATGGTCAGGAAGGAGATCGCCGCGCCGAGTCCGAAGTGCTGGTTGCCGACGCCCTCGACGAAGGCGTAGATCGGCAGGGTCTCGGTGAGGTGGTCGGGACCGCCCTCGTTCATCGCGAAGATCTGCGCGAACGCCTTGAAGATCCAGATGACCTCGAGGAAGGTCGTGGCGTACAGGAAGGGCCGCAGGAAGGGCAGGGTCACCGAGGTGAAGCCCTTCCAGGCGCCGGCACCGTCCAGGGAGGCGGCCTCGTACAGCTCCCGGGGGATCGTGGTGGTGGCCGCGTAGAGGTTGATCGCCACGAAGGGTATGGACTGCCAGACCAGGAGCAGGGTGACCACGGCGAAGGTGGAGAACTGGGTCTCCAGCCAGTTGTGCTCGGCCATGGAGTGCCAGCCGAGCTTGTCCAGCACCCAGTTCACCACGCCGAAGCGCTGGGCGAACAGCCACTGGTAGACGGTGGTGGCGGCGATGACCGGCATGGCCCAGGCGAGGACGAGGCCGACCATGAGCAGCAGCCGCATCTTCGTGCCGAGCCGGGCCAGCAGCAACCCGGTCAGGGTGCCGAGCACCATGATCAGCACGACGTTGACCGCGGTGAAGACGACGGACCGCTCGACGACGCGCCAGAAGTCCTCGCCGGTCAGCACCTCCCGGTAGTTGTCGGCGCCGTTCCACTCGGTGAGGTGCTGGATGAGCTGCCGTGGGTTGAGGTTCTGGAACGACAGCATGCCGTTCTTGACCAGGGGCCAGCCGAGGAGGACCACGGTGGCCAGCAGCGCGGGCAGCAGGAGCAGGTAGGGGGCGGTGGCGTGGCGCCGGGACGGGCGGGTGGAGGTGCGGTCGTCACCTGGCGGCCGGGCCGGCACCCGGGCCTTGCGGACAGCGGGCTCCCCGGCCGTGTCCGTGCCTTCGGTCTGCACTGACATGAGTTGCCATCTCTTCCGTGGCCGTACGAAACCATGGCCGTGCCCGGGGCACGGCGCAGGTGTGGCCGGGGGCGCCCCCTCGTGGCGCCCCCGGCGCGGTCATCAGTTCTGCTGGGCCAGGCGCTTGTTGATCTCGTCCTCGACCTGACCGGCGGCGGCCGCCGGGGACTTACCGTTCAGCACGGCCGTCATGTAGGACTTGATCGGGTTCGGGTTGTTCTCCACCGCGCCCCACTCGGGGATCAGCGGGGTGGTGCCACCGACGGCGGAACCCGGAACGGCGGCCTCGGCGACGGCGTTGCCCTTGAGGTTGGACTCCAGCGCCTTCTTGTTCGGGATGACGCCGTTGAGCTTGGCCAGTTCGCCCTCGTACTGGTCGGACAGGGCGATCTTCAGGAACTCCTTGGCCAGGGCCTGCTTCTCGCTGCCCTGGGCGACGGCCAGGTTGGAGCCGCCGAGGAAGACGCCCTCGGGCTTGTCCGCGGTCTCGCCCGGGACGGTGAAGTAGCCGAGGTCCTTCTCGATCGCCTTGTTGGCGGTGACGGCGGTGCCGGCCTCCCAGCCCATGCCGATGAACGCGCCGGTCTTGCCCTTGGCGAAGACCTCGGCCTGCTGCGGGGTGGCCTCGTCCTTGTCCTTGGGGGCCTTGGAGTAGGACGCGTACTTCTTGTAGATCTCCATGGCCTTGGCGACCTTCGGGTCGGCGAGGTTGGAGACGTACTTGTCGCCGTCCTTCTTCACCAGGTCGGCGCCCTGGCCGATGGTCAGGCCGTCGAAGAAGTACCAGTTCTGGCCGGGCAGGTAGAGCGGCTCGGCGTCGGTCTTCTTACCGATGGTGTCCAGGTCCTTGAAGAACTCGTCCCGGGTCTTCGGGGTGTCCTTGATGCCGGCCTTCGCCCAGATCTTCTTGTTGTAGATGACCACGCGGTTGGTGAAGTACCAGGGCGCGGCGTACTGCTTGCCGTCGTAGACGGAGGACTGCGAGACCGACGGCGTCCAGTCGGCGCCGATCTCCTGCTTCAGGTCGCTCAGGTCGGCGAGGCCGCCGGTGGCCGCGTAGGCCGGGGTCTGGGTGTTGCCGACCTCCAGGACGTCCGGCGGGTTGGACTCGGAGAGGGCGGTGGTGATCTTCTGCTGGATCCCGTCCCACTTCTGCGTCTCGAACTTCAGCTTCGCGCCGGTCTTCTTCTCGAACGCGGCCGTGACGTCCTTGACCCACTGGTCCGGCGTGGAGCCGTCCATCGCCCAGACCGTCAGGGTCTGGCCCTTGAAGCTGTCCGGTCCCGCGTTCTTGCCGCTGTCGTCGCCGTCGTCTCCGCCGCACGCCGACACGGAGACCATCATGCCCGCGATCACGATCGCGGCCGCAAGCTTGCGCTTCACGCCACCCTCCTCAGGGATGCCACTAACCCCCCACGCCCTCGGCGGTGACCTGCGTACGACGCTGTTGCACGTAGGGCTCGGGACCTGGCCACTAATGGTGTAGACCAGTACGGTGGAGCTTGGCCTAGACCTTTTGGAGTGTCAAGGGTGGTTCGGGAAGCCGGTCCCGGCCGTTACGAGAAAGTCACCGGAGCACGTCCGTCCGGATCCATCCCTTTCGCCCCGGACCGTTCGGTTGGACTAGACCATAGGGCAGTTGGTCGCTATAACGGGAGCCCATCGACACAGTCGGGAAGGCAGGCATGACCACCGACGTCAGCAGCGCCCAGCCGCACAGGGGGGCGTCCGGCCGCACCGCGCGCGTGCCGAAGTACTACCGGATCAAGCAGCAGCTCCTCACCATGGCCGAGGCGCTCCAGCCCGGCTCGGCCATGCCCGCGGAACGTCTGCTCGCCGTCCGGTTCGACACCTCCCGGACCACCGTCCGGCAGGCGCTCCAGGAGCTCGTGGGCGAGGGCCGGCTCGACCGGATCCAGGGCAAGGGCACCTTCGTCGCCCAGCCCAAGCTGTACCGCACGCTCCAGCTCACCTCGCACACCGAGGACATGCGCGCCCAGGGCCTCACCCCGGCCTCGCAGATGCTGGACGTCGGAGAGGTCCCGGCGGACGAGAAGCTGGCGGGCCTGCTCGGCATCGGGATCGGTGAACGGGTGCTGCGCATCGAGCGGTTGCGGCTGGCCAGCGGCGACCCGATGGCGATCGAGACCACCCATCTGTCCGTGCGGCGCTTCCCCGGCCTGCGCCGGTCCCTGGCCACCTGCCCGTCGCTGTACACGGCGCTCGCCGAGGTGTACGGCGTCCATCTCGCCGAGGCCGACGAGACCATCGAGACCTCGCTGTCGACCCCGCGCGAGGCGCAGCTGCTCGGCACCGACGTGGGGCTGCCGATGCTGCTGCTGTCCCGGCACTCGCGGGACGCGGAGGGCACCCCGGTGGAGTGGGTGCGCTCGGTGTACCGGGGTTCCCGCTACAAGTTCGTGGCCGCCCTGCGCCGGCCGGGCACCCCGGTGGTCCGGCGGAGAACGGCTCCGCCGGACCGGGACGGGCTCAGCCTCGCCTGAACCAGGGGGTGTTCGGGCGGGGGCCGCACTCGCCGACCGGGCTGTCCTGGCGGCCGGCGCCGTCGGCGATGGAGACGCCAAGATGAGCACGGACCGGAAGAGCACGGACAGGAAGGGCACGCCCCGGAAGGGCACGGTCGCGGAGGCCGACCGGACGCGGCACTACGCGGCCCGGCCGACCTGGCCCTCCACCTCACCTGCGCAGCGACGACACGATGCGCACGGCGCCTGACGGACCGCCGGAGACACGAACGTCCGGCCCCTTCGACAAGGGCCGGACGGCGGCCGGGCGACGGCGCCCGGGGTCACTCCTGGGTGAGCGTGACGTCCCGGTCCGTCACCGCGTGGAAGGCCGGCAGCAGGAGGACGCCCGAGTGGCGCAGCTCCGTGAGGGTGGCCTCCACCCGCGCCACCCCCGCCTTCAGCGCCTCCGGCGAGACCTTCCCGGAGTTCTCCCAGCGGTGTTCGGAGCCGTCGCACCGGGCGGTGCCGCCGCCGATGCCGTGCTTGAGGCCCGGGTCGGCCTGGCTGACCGAGGAGCTGACGAACACCGGTACGGTGCCGCCGGTGCAGCGGTAGCTGCCGGAGAGCGTCACCGTGCCGTCGGGCGCGATCCGGCCGACGGGGTCCACGGTGATGAGCTCGGAGGGGTCGGCGCCGGCCGGGCCGACGGCGGCGCACAGCAGGGCTGCGGCCCCGAGAGCCGTGGCGATGACGGGGCGTACGGGCATGGAATGCCTCCCGGTTCCGTGGGACGAGGGCTTCCACTGGTACCCGGCGGCCGTGCCGGCGGCCGCGATCGTCACCCCATCGGTGGCGCGTCATGCAACCGTCCGGGCCGGTCACGGCGGGACCGACGGCCCGAGCGCCGGCGGGGCTACGGCAGTACGGCGAACCCGTCCAGCTCCACCAGCGCCCGCTCGTCCCACAGCCGTACGACCTCCACGACGGCCATCGCGGGATAGTCCCGGCCCGCCGACTCCCGCCAGATGCGGCCGAGTCGGCGCGCGTGCTCCCGGTACGCGGCGACGTCCGTGGCGTAGACGGTGACCCGGGCGAGGTCGGCGGGTGTGCCGCCGGCCGCGCGCAGGGCGGTGAGCAGGTTGCCGAGGGCCTTTTCGAACTGCTCCGGCAGCGTGTCACCGGTGATCTCGCCGTCGGTGTCCAGGGCGGTCTGGCCCGCGAGGAACACCACGCGGGAGCCGGCCGCGACGACGGCGTGCGAGAAGCCCGTGGGCGGGGACAGCTCGGGCGGGTTGACGCGCTCGGTCGTCACCGGGCCTCCTTCTGTGCCGTGGCGTACAACTCCTTGGCGATGATGCCCCGTTGCACCTCGCTGGCACCCTCGTAGATGCGGGGCGCGCGCACCTCGCGGTAGAGGTGTTCGAGGAGGTGGCCGCGGCGCAGGGCGCGGGCGCCGTGCAGCTGGACGGCGGTGTCGACGACGTACTGCGCGGTCTCGGTGGCGAGCAGCTTGGCCATCGCGGCGCGCCGGGGGACGTCGGCGGCTCCCGCGTCGTACGCCGAGGCCGCCGCGTACACCATCAGCCGGGCCGCCTCGGTGCGCAGGGCCATCTCGGCGACCTGGTGGGACACGGCCTGAAGGTCCATCAGCCTGCCGTGGAACGCCTCGCGCCGGCTGGTGTGGCCGACGGTGGCGTCCAGCGCGGCCTGGGCCATGCCGACCGCGAAGGCACCGACGCTGGGGCGGAAGAGGTTGAGCGTGCCCATGGCGACCGCGAAGCCGCGGTCGGGCTCGCCGAGCACGTCGGCGGGGGTGACGGGCACGGCGTCGAAGTCGAGGGCGCCGATGGGGTGCGGCGAGATCATCTCCAGGGCGCTGCCGGTGAGTCCGGGCCGGTCGGCGGGGACCAGGAAGGCGGTCACCCCGCGGGCTCCGGCGCCGGGTGTGGTGCGGGCGAAGACGGTGTAGAAGTCGGCATCGGGGGCGTTGGAGATCCAGCTCTTGGCGCCGGTGAGCCGCCAGCCGTCGCCGTCGGGCTCGGCGGCGAGGGACAGCGCCGCCGCGTCCGATCCGGCTCCGGGCTCGCTCAGCGCGAAGGCGGCGACCGCGCTGCCGTCGGCGACCCGGGTCAGCCAGCGCTCGCGCTGGGCCGGGGTCCCGTGGGCGTGCACCGGGTGGGCGCCCAGGCCCTGGAGGGCGAGCGCGGTCTCGGCCTCGGTGCACGCCTGGGCGAGGGACTCCCGCATCAGGCACAGATCCAGCGCACCGGAGTCGAACAGCCGCGAGAGCAGGCCCAGCCGGCCGAGTTCGGCGAGGAGCGGCCGGTTGACCCGGCCGGGTTCGCCCCGGTCGGCGAGCGGGCGCAGCCGCCGGGCGGCCAGCTCGCGCAGCTCGGCGCACCAGGCGGTCTGCTCCGGGCCGAGTGAGAATGCGGACACAGCCGGTCCTCCTTCCGGGGCGGCCCCCAGGACCGTCCCCGTCACCGTCCGGGCGGCCTCCCAGGACCGGCCCCGTCACCCTCCGGGCGCCTCCCAGAACGGCCCATCGCCCTCCGGGCGCCGGGGGCGGCCTTCCCGTCACCTCGTGCGGGGGGAGGCCGGGGCCCACCCGCCCTGCCCTTTCCTACCCACCCCCACCGACCTTATCGCGCACAGTTGACTGCCGTCACCAACACGATACGCTCGATGCGCGAGCCCACCAGGAAGCCCGTTCGGACATCTGTCCCGGACATCTGTCACGGCAAGGGGGCGGACCGTCATGCATCTCTCGGCCCATGTCGACACCTTCGCGCGCGACCATCTGCCCCCGCCGCACGAGTGGCCCGAGCTGCGGTTCGACCTGCCGGAACTGCGGTACCCCGATCGGCTGAACTGCGCCGCGGAGCTGCTGGACCACGCCGACCCGGCCCGCCCGGTGTTCCACACCCCGGCCGGCCCGACCTGGACGTACGGCGAGCTGCGCGCGCACGTCGACCGGATCGCGCACGTGCTCACCGACGGCCTGGGCGTCATCCCGGGCAACCGGGTCCTGCTGCGCGGCCCCACCACGCCCTGGCTCGCCGCCTGCTGGCTGGCGGTGCTGAAGGCCGGCGCGGTCGCCGTGACCGTGCTGGCCCAGCAGCGCCCGCACGAGCTGGCCACCCTGTGCGAGATGGCCCGGGTCGGGCACGCGCTGTGCGACATCCGGGCGGTGGACGACCTGGCGAAGGCCGGCATACCCGGGCTGCGGATCACTACGTACGGCGGTGACACACCCGACGACCTTCTGCGCCGCCCGGCACCCGCCACCCCCTATCCGGCGGTGGACACCGCGGCCGACGATGTCGCCCTGATCGCGTTCACCTCCGGTACCACGGGTCGCCCGAAAGGGTGCATGCACTTCCACCGGGACGTACTGGCGACAGCCGACACCTTCTCCGCCCGGGTACTGCGCCCCCGGGAGGACGACGTCTTCGCCGGCAGTCCCCCGCTCGGTTTCACCTTCGGCCTCGGCGGACTGGTGATCTTCCCGATGCGGGCCGGCGCGAGCGCTCTCCTCCTCGAACAGGCCGGCCCCAAGCAGCTGCTCCCGGCGATCGCCGAGCACCGCGTCTCGGTCCTGTTCACCGCGCCGACCGCCTACCGCGCCATGCTGGACCACCTGGACGCGTACGACGTCTCATCCCTCAGGCGCTGTGTGTCGGCCGGCGAGAACCTGCCCGCGGCCACCTGGCGGGCCTGGCACGACCGCACCGGCCTGCGCATCATCAACGGCATCGGCGCGACCGAGCTGCTGCACATCTTCATATCCGCCGCCGACGAGCACATCAGACCGGGCAGCACGGGCGTGCCGGTACCGGGCTGGCAGGCGCGCGTCCAGGACGCCGACGGCAAGCCCGTACCGGACGGCGAGCCGGGTCTGCTGGCCGTGCGCGGGCCGGTCGGCTGCCGTTATCTCACCGACCCGCGGCAGCGGGAGTACGTCCAGGGCGGCTGGAACATCACCGGCGACACCTACGTCCGCGAGCCCGACGGCTACTTCCGCTATGTGGCCCGCGCCGACGACATGATCATCTCCGCCGGGTACAACATCGCGGGCCCTGAGGTGGAGGAGGCGCTGCTGCGCCATCCGGACGTGGTCGAGACGGCGGTCGTCGGCCGCCCCGACGAGGCCCGCGGCCAGGTGGTCGTGGCCTACGCGGTGCTGCGCGAGGGAGCCCGGCGCGACCCCGAAGCGCTGCGCGCGTTCCTCACCGCCGAACTGGCGCCGTACAAATGTCCGCGCGCGTTCGTCTTCCTCGACGCGCTGCCCCGCACGGCCACCGGCAAGCTGCAGCGGTTCCGGCTGCGCACCGAAGGTGACCAGCAGTGATGCCGACGACCTAAAATGATCAACGTGTCCGAGCAGCACGCCCCCAGGTCCCTCATCGTCACGCTCTACGGCGCGTACGGCCGCTTCGTGCCCGGCCCGGTGCCCGTCGCCGAGCTGATCCGGCTCCTGGCCGCGGTCGGCGTGGACGCGCCCTCCGTGCGCTCATCGGTGTCCCGGCTCAAACGGCGCGGCCTGCTGCTGCCGGCCCGCACCGAGTCCGGCGCGGCCGGGTACGAACTCTCCCCCGAGGCACGGCAGTTGCTGGACGACGGCGACCGGCGCATCTATGCCGGCGCGCCCGTGGCCGACGAGGGCTGGGTGCTCGCGGTGTTCTCGGTCCCCGAGTCGGAGCGGCAGAAGCGGCACGTGCTGCGCTCCCGGCTGGCCGGCCTGGGCTTCGGCACGGCGGCCCCGGGGGTGTGGATCGCCCCGGCCCGTCTGCACGAGGAGACGGAACACACCCTGCGCCGGCTGCACCTGGATCCGTACGTGGACTTCTTCCGCGGCGAGCACCTGGGCTTCGCGCCGACGGCCGAGGCGGTGGCCCGCTGGTGGGACCTGGCCGCGATCGCCAAGGAACACGAGCGCTTCCTCGACGCGCACGCGCCCGTGCTGCACGCCTGGCAGCGCCGCGCGGACACCCCGCCCGAGGACGCCTACCGCGACTACCTCCTCGCCCTCGACTCCTGGCGCCACCTCCCCTACGCCGACCCGGGCCTGCCCGCCCACCTCCTGCCCGCCGGCTGGCCGGGCGCCCGCTCGACGGAGGTCTTCCGGGCGCTGCACGAGCGGCTGCGGGACGCGGGCGCGGAATTCGCGGGGCTGTAACGCCCGTCACTCGTCTCCGGGGTACCCGGGACATGACGCGTACGCCGTCTCCCGCCGCACCGGCGCGTTCCTGCTGACCGGCCCGGCGGACGGCAGCACGCCGACCGCCGGGACGGTGGGCCTCAGCCGCTGAGCGAGAGCCGGGGCTTGGGGGCGTCGGTGCGTCCGGTCCGGGGGCGCCGGCTGCCCGCCCGGTAGGGCGCGGGCCAGAGCGCACCGGGGCCCGTGTAGTCCTGCTCGGCCGCCGCGTGCAGGGTCCAGTGCGGGTCGTACAGGTGCGGCCGGGCCAGCGCGCACAGATCCGTACGGCCCGCCAGGATCAGCGAGTTGACGTCGTCCCAGGAGGAGATCGCGCCGACGGCGATCACCGGGATCCGGGCCTCGTTGCGGATCCGGTCGGCGAACGGGGTCTGGTACGACCGCCCGAACTCCGGTTCCTCCTCGGCCACCACCTGCCCGGTCGAGACGTCGATGGCGTCGGCGCCGTGCGCGGCGAAGGCGCGGGCGATCTCGACGGCGTCCTCGGCGGTCGTCCCGCCCTCCGCCCAGTCGGTGGCCGAGATCCGGACGGTCATCGGCCGCTCGGCGGGCCACACCCCGCGTACGGCGTCGAAGACCTCCAGCGGGAACCGCAGCCGCCGCTCCAGCGAGCCGCCGTAGGCGTCGGTGCGGCGGTTGGTGAGCGGGGAGAGGAATCCGGAGAGCAGATAGCCGTGGGCGCAGTGCAGTTCGAGCAGGTCGAAGCCGGCCCGGGCGGCCCGCCAGGCTGCGGCGGCGAACTGCTCGCGGATGTCGGTGAGCTGGGCGCGGGAGAGCTGGCGCGGGGTCTGGCTGCCCGGCTTGTACGGCAGCGGGGAGGCGGCGGCGACCGGCCAGTTGCCGGCGGGCAGCGGCTCGTCCATGCCCTCCCACATCAGCTTCGTGGAGCCCTTGCGGCCGGAGTGCCCGAGCTGTACGCCGATCGCGGTGCCCGGTGCCTGCCGGTGCACGAAGTCGGTGACGCGCCGCCACGCCTCGGCCTGCCGGCCGGTGTACAGGCCGGCGCAGCCGGGGGTGATCCGGCCCTCCTCGCTGACGCACACCATCTCGGTCATCACGAGGCCGGCGCCGCCGAGGGCGCGGGCGCCCAGGTGGACGAGGTGGAAGTCGCCGGGGACGCCGTCGGTGGCGGAGTACATGTCCATCGGGGACACGACGACACGGTTGCGCAGGGTCAGGCCGCGCAGCCGGAACGGGGTGAACATCGGGGGCGTGCCGGGCGGGCAGCCGAACTCGCGCTCCACGGCCCCGGTGAAGTGGGCGTCACGCAGCCGGAGGTTGTCGTGGGTGACGCGACGGCTGCGGGTGAGCAGGTTGAAGGCGAACTGGCGGGGCGGCTGGCGCAGATACAGCCGCAGGTTCTCGAACCACTCCAGGCTGGCCCGGGCGGCCCGCTGGGTGGAGGCGACGACGGGCTTGCGCTCTTCCTCGTAGGCCGCCAGCGCGCTGCGGACGTCCGGCTGTTCCCGCAGGCAGGCGGCGAGGGCCAGGGCGTCCTCGACGGCGAGCTTGGTGCCGGAGCCGATGGAGAAGTGGGCGGTGTGGGCGGCGTCGCCGAGGAGGACGACGTTGCCGTGCGACCAGCGGTCGTTGACCACCGTACGGAAGGTGGTCCAGGCGGAGTTGTTGGAGCGCAGCGGGCGTCCGCGCAGCGCGTCGGCGAAGATCTTGGCGCAGCGTTCGAGGGACTCCTGTGGGTCGAGCTCCCCGAATCCGGCCGCGCGCCACACCTCCTCGCGCATCTCGATGATCACGGTGGAGGCGCCGAATCGGCTCTGCGGCCCGGAGGGCCTCGTCGAGGAGTGGGGGTCGGGAGACGGGCGGGCGTAGGGGTAGCCGTGCAGCTGCATCACGCCGTGTTCGGTCTCGGCGATCTCGAAGCGGAAGGCGTCGAAGGCGAAGTCGGCGGCGAGCCAGACATAGCGGCAGCGGTGTGTGGCCACATGGGGGCCGAACACATGGGCATAGCGCTCGCGGGTGGTGCTGTGCACACCGTCGGCGGCGACGACCAGGTCGTAGTCCTCCGCGAGCCGGCCGATGGGCGGCGCCTCGGTGGAGAACCGCAGCTCCACGCCGAGCGAGCGGCAGCGTTCGTGCAGGATCGCCAGGAGCCGGTGCCGGCCCAGTGCGGCGAAGCCGTGGCCGCCGGAGCGGTGCCGTACGCCCCGGTGCACGATGTCGATGTCGTCCCAGCGGACGAAGTCCCGCTGGAGAGCTTCGTAGACGACCGGGTCGGCGTGTTCGATGCCGCCGAGGGTCTCGTCGGAGAGGACCACGCCGAAGCCGAAGGTCTCATCGGGGGCGTTGCGTTCCCAGACGGTGATCTCCCGGGCGGGGTCGAGGCGTTTCAGCAGGGCGGCGGCGTAGAGCCCGCCGGGACCGCCGCCTATGATCGCCACGCGCATGAGGACTCACCTCCCCCGCCATTTCGGCGGGCGCTTCTCCGTGAAGGCCGCGTGGAACTCCGCGTAGTCCTCGCCGTTCATCAGCAGCGCCTGGGTCGCGGCGTCCAGCTCGACGGATGCCGCCAGCGGCATGTCCAGCTCGGCCGTGAGCAGGGCCTTCGTCTGGGCGTGGGCCAGGGCCGGGCCGTCGGCCAGGCGGCGGGCCAGCTCGGCGGCCGCCTCGTCGGCGTGGCCCTCCTCCGTCAGTACGCTGATCAGGCCGATGCGCTCGGCCTCGGGGGCCCGTACCGGGTCACCGAGCATGAGCAGCCGGGTGGCGTGGCCGAGACCGACGACCCGGGGCAGCAGATAGGCCGCGCCCATGTCACCGCCGGACAGACCGACCCGGGTGAAGAGGAAGGCGAAGCGGGCCGAGGGGTCCGCGACCCGGAAGTCGGCGGCCAGGGCGAGCACCGCGCCGGCGCCGGCCGCCACGCCGTGCAGCGCGGCGATCACCGGGAACGGGCATTCGCGGATCGCCCGTACGACCTGACCGGTCATCCGGTTGAAGTCGAGCAGCTGGGCGGTGTCCATGGACAGGGTGGCGCCGATGATCTCGTCGACGTCGCCGCCGGAGCAGAAGCCGCGCCCCTCTCCGGCCAGCACCAGGGCGCGGACCGAGCGCTCCCGGGACAGTTCGGCGAGCAGGTCGCGCAGGTCGGCGTAGGCGCCGAAGGTGAGGGCGTTGAGCTTGTCGGGGCGGGCGAGGCTGACGGTGGCCACCCCGTCGGCGACCCGGACCCGCAGATGCTCCCAGGCCGCGGTGCGGGCGGCGGAGCCGGTGAAGGGACTCATGACGTGCGGCCTCCTAGGGCGGCGGTGCCGTACGTTGCTCTGTCCCACGAAGTTATCACTTGTTTGTGACTGTCGTCACCGGCGCGCGACACGTCTGTCGGGGTCCGCCCGCCGCCGGTCACATCGGTCACCGGTTGGCGACAGCGCGGTAACAGAGGGCGCGGGCGCGCGAGGCGGCCGGTCGGCCTGGGTAAGCCGCCCGGTAGCCGGGGCCGAAGGTCCCGGGCGGTGCCCGACGACGGTCCCTGTGGCCGGGCCCCGTACCATTTCTGAGGTTGAAAGCAGGACAGCCTGCTCCATGAACGGACTCGCCTTGCACGAACGCCCCGCCCCATCGGCCTCCTGGCGCATCGCGCTGCCGCACACCACCGCCGCGGTGCCCGTGGCGCGCGCCCTGGTGCGTACGGCGCTCACCGAGGTGCAGCACACGGCCGACCATGACACGGCGGAGCTGCTCACGGCCGAGCTGGTGGCGAACGCGGTGGAACACACCGCCGGGCGCGGGCCGATCGAGCTGGTGGTGGAGCTGGCGCCGACCGGCTGCCAGGTCGAGGTGCACGACCCGGACCCGGCGCCGCCCGGCCAGCTGACCCGGCCCGTGATCGAGGAGCCGGACGTGTGGCAGGAGGGCGGGCGCGGCCTGCTGCTGATCCGCGCCCTCAGCTCCTCCTGCGGTCACCGCCCGACCCCGTCGGGCAAGGCGGTGTGGTTCAGACTGCCTGCGGTTCCCGCTCAGCGACGGCCGACGTGACCTCGGACGCCGGCTGCGCCAGCGTGGAGTGCCGGCGGCCGTAGGCGACGTAGACCAGCAGGCCCACCACGAGGAACACGGCGAACTGGAGCCAGGTCTGCCAGCCGGTCTCGTACATCAGGTACAGGCAGAAGCCGACGCCGAGCAGCGGGGCCACCGGGTAGAGCGGCACCCGGAAGCTGCGGGCGAGGGCCGGTTCGCGGCGGCGCAGGGCGATCACCGCGATGTTGACGACGGCCATGATGGCGAGCGTGCCGATGGTGCACAGGTTCATCACGGCGTCGAGCGAGGCGAAGGCCGCCGGGACCGCGAAGACGACGGCGACGATCAGCGTGCCGGCGACCGGCGTCGAGGTCCTCGGGGACACCTTCTCGAAGACGCGCGGGATCAGGCCGTCCCGGGACATCGACATCAGGATGCGGGTCTGGCCGTACATCACGGCGAGGACCACGGAGGCGATGGCGACGACCGCGCCGAAGGCGATGACGCCGCCGCCGACGGCGGAGCCGGTGACCTGGTTGACGACGTAGGAGAGGGCGGCGGGGCGGCCGGCGACCTGGTCGCCGCCGATGGCGCCGATCGCGGCGAGCGCGACCGCGCAGTAGAGCAGCGTGACCAGGCCCATGCAGACGAGGATCGCCACGGGGATGTCCCGGCGCGGGTTCTTCGCCTCCTCACCCGCCGTGGTGATCGCGTCGAAGCCGATGTAGGAGAAGAACGCGGCGGTGGTGCCCGCGCCGATGCCGCCGAGGCCGGCCGGGGAGAACGGGGTGAGGTTGCCGTCCTTGAAGGCGCTGTATCCGATGACGCAGAAGGCGAGCAGGATCGCGAGCTTGACCGCGGCCATGGCGGCCGTCGCCCGGGCACTCTCGCGCACCCCGCGCACCAGCAGCACGGAGGCCATGGCGATGACGAGCACGGCGGGGAGGTTGACGACGCCGCCGTCGCCGGGGCCCGCGGACAGGGCGGCCGGGAGCTGGACTCCGGTGAGGCTGTGCAGCAGCTCGTTGACGTACTCGCTCCAGCCGACCGCGACGGCCGAGATGGAGATGCCGTACTCCAGCAGCAGGCACCAGCCGACCAGGAAGGCGGTGGACTCGCCGAGGCCGGCGTAGGCGAAGGAGTACGAGGAGCCGGAGACCGGGATCGCGCCGCCCAGCTCCGCGAAGGAGAAGGCGGTGAAGACGCAGGTCAGCGCGGCGAGGATGAAGGAGACGACGACGGCAGGGCCGGCCTGGGCGACGGAGTCGGAGAGGCCGACGAAGATGCCGGTGCCGACGATGGCGCCGACGCCGAAGCAGATGAGCTGGAAGAGGCCCATGGTGCGCTTCAGGCCGTGTCCCTCGCGGTCGGCTCCGGATTCGGCGACGAGCAGGTGCGGGGACTTGATGCGGGGAGCGGGCATGCGGGTGGTGCTCGTTTCTGGTGGTGCGGGCGCCTGTCGTAGCGGCGCGGCGGCGGCCTCGGAAGGGGTGGCTCCGGGCCGCCGGCCAGGATACGGCCTGGTGAGGCGGGTCAGGCAAGGGTTTCCCGGGCGAGTGTGGCGACCAGCACCGCCTTGATGGTGTGCAGGCGGTTCTCGGCCTCGTCGAAGACGACGGAGTGGGCGGACTCGAAGACCTCGTCCGTCACCTCCAGCGACGTGAGGCCGTGGGTGTCGTGGATCTGCCGGCCGACCGTGGTGCCGAGGTCGTGGAAGGCCGGCAGGCAGTGCAGGAACTTCACGTCCGGGTTGCCGGTGGCGCGCAGCACGTCCATGGTCACGGCATACGGGGAAAGGGCCGCGATCCGCTCGTCCCACACCGCCATGGGCTCGCCCATGGAGACCCAGACGTCGGTGGCGACGAAGTCGGCGCCCGCGACGCCCTCGGCGACGTCCTCGGTCAGCGTGACGCGCGCCCCGCTGGCGGCGGCGAGTGCTTGCGCACGGTCGACGATCTCCGGGGCGGGCCAGTAGGACTTCGGGGCGACGATCCGCACGTCCATGCCGAGCAGGGCGCCGGTGACCAGGTAGGAGTTGCCCATGTTGAAGCGGGCGTCACCGAGGTAGGCGAAGGTGATCTTCCGCAGCGGCTTGCTGCTGTGCTCGGTCATGGTGAGCACGTCGGCGAGCATCTGGGTGGGGTGCCAGTCGTCGGTGAGGCCGTTGTACACGGGCACGCCGGCGTATGCTGCCAGCTCCTCGACCTTGGCCTGGCTGTCGCCCCGGTACTCGATGGCGTCGTACATCCGGCCCAGCACACGGGCGGTGTCCCGCACCGACTCCTTGTGCCCGATCTGCGAGCCGGACGGGTCGAGGTAGGTCGTGCAGGCGCCCTGGTCGGCCGCGGCGACCTCGAACGCGCAGCGAGTGCGTGTCGAGGTCTTCTCGAAGATCAGCGCGATGTTCCGCCCCTGGAGATACCGGGTCTCGGTCCCGGCCTTCTTGGCCGCCTTCAGCTCGGCGGCCAGCTCGACCAGGCCCCGGAACTCCTCCTCGGTGAATTCCAGCTCCTTGAGGAAGTGGCGGCCGGCGAGGGCGGTCGGGACTGTCGCCATGGGGCGCTCCAGAGGTACGACTACAAGGGATGATGATGGAATTCTATACGAGCCTTCACATTTCTATACGGCGTCTCGCTCTACGGGACAGCTCATGCACCGGGGGCCGCCTCTTCCCCGCCCCAGCTCGCTGCCCGGGATCTCGATGACCTCGATGCCCTGCTTGCGCAGATGGGTGTTGGTGGTGACGTTGCGCTCGTAGGCGACGACGACACCGGGCTCGACGGCCAGGACGTTGCAGCCGTCGTCCCACTGCTCGCGCTCGGCCGCGTGGACGTCCTGGGTGGCGGTCAGGACGCGGATCTCGCTCAGCCCGAGGGCGGCGGCGATCGCGCGGTGCATGTGCTCCGGCGGATGGTCGGTGACCTTGAGCTCCTTGTCGGCGCTGCCCGGCTCGATGGTGTACGAGCGGAGCATGCCGAGGCCCGCGTACTGGGTGAAGACATCGCCGTCGACCATGGTCATCACGGTGTCGAGGTGCATCAGCGCACGCTTCTTGGGCATGTCGAGCGCGACGATCGTGTGCGCCGACCCGGCGGCGAACAGCTTGTGCGCGAGCATCTCGACGGCCTGCGGGGTGGTGCGCTCGCTCATGCCGATGAGGACGGCACCGTTGCCGATCACCAGGACATCGCCGCCCTCGATGGTCGACGGGTAGTCCGCCTGCCCCTCGGACCAGATGTGGAACGTTTCGTCACGGAAGAGCGGGTGGTGCCGGTAGATCACCTCGAAGTGCACGGTCTCGCGCTGCCGCGCCGGCCAGCGCATGGCGTTGATGGAGACGCCGTCGTAGATCCACGCCGAGGTGTCACGGGTGAAGAGGTGGTTGGGCAGCGGGCGGAGCAGGAAGTCGTCCAGGTCCATGACGTGGAACCGCACGGAGGTCGGCTCCTCGTGCGCCTCCAGGAACTCCCGCTTGGTCATCCCGCCGACGAGGGCCTCGGTCAGCTCGCGCGCGGGCAGGGTCTCGAAGGCGGCCCGGAGGTGATCGGTGGCCAGCGGACCGTACTCCTTCTCGTCGAAGACCCGGTCCAGGACGAGCGCCCGCGCGGCCGGCAGCTCCAGCACCTCCGCGAGCAGGTCGCCGAAGAGGTGGACGGCGACCCCGCGATCGCGCAGAACGTCGGCGAACCCGTCGTGCTCGGCGCGCGCCCGGCGCACCCACAGCACGTCGTCGAACAGCAGGGCGTCCTTGTTGCTGGGAGTGAGCCTTTTGAGCTCGAGGTCGGGCCGGTGCAGGATCACGCGGCGCAGCCGCCCGGCCTCGGAGTCGACGTGGTATGCCATGCCACCATCCTGGCCATAGACGCCCGCCTTCACGCCCTTCTTGGCCGTTTCCGCCCCTTCCTGTTTTCATCCTGCCGACGAGAAGGAGCTTCCGGTGCCGCCCGCCGACCGCGGCGCTCCTCAGATCGCGGTGCACGGCACGGGCCACCGGCGGATGCGCGGAGGCAGGGTCACCGCCCAGCCTCCGCAGGCCAGGGCCAGCCGCTCGGCGACGAGCAGCCCGAGCGCCTCCTGTTCGACCGCGTCCAGCGCGCCGACGGGAGTGGGCTCCAGCAGCCGCAGGAAGGCGGCGAGCAGAGCGGGATGGTCCAGGGTGAGCCGGACGGCCGTGCCGCGCTCTCTGCGGTCCAGGACCGTGACGAAGCCCGGGCCACGCCGGTGGTAGAGGAGCCCATGGCCGTAAGCCTCCTGCCAGTCGGTCAACGCCCCCTGTGCGGCGGGCAGTTCGGCGGGCGGGGTCAGGTGGTACAGGATGCGCGGGTCGTACGCCGGCCGGCCCGTCGCCCGCCAGCCGACGTGCAGGCCGAGGCTCTGGCACTCCCGCAGGAACCGCACGGCCTCCGCCGTCCGACGGCCCTCGCCGCTCAGGTCCAGGGGCTCGGCGGCCGTCACCCGGCGCCCGGTGAGCCGGTGCGGCACGGTGCCGGGCAGCCCGCTCATCCGGACCCCTCGGGCAGCCGGACCGGCTCGCCCCAGGTCGGCAGGGACACGAAGGTGGCGCCGTCCCGGAACAGCAGCCCCAGAACGAGCGCCTGCCGGACCCAGGCGTCCAGGGCCTCTTCCGGCACCTCGTGGCCGTCGGCGGTCAGCAGGCGGTGCAGCGCGGGGACCGTCCGGCCGTCCTCCAGGTGGCGCAGGGCCGTGGCGCGCCAGCCGGTGAAGCGGTGGGTGGCGGGCGGGCGGCCGTGCCGGCGGTCGTGCACCAGCAGCTCGGGGCCGTCCTCCTCGAACAGCAGTCGGGAGTCCGCGTGTCCGGCCCGCCAGGCGGCCACCGCCTCCGTCAGCCGCCGTTCCACCGGGCCGGTGATGCCGGTGGGCTCGGTGTCGAACAGGTAGACCAGGTCGGCGAGTTCCTCCTCGGGCAGGTCGTAGACGTGCTGGTACATCTCGGCCGGGCGGCGCTTGCCGAAGCCGAGGGCCGGGTCGGTGAAGTGCGGACTGAACCGCTCCAGCTGGATGCGGTGGGCGCCGCTGGGCGGCTGGAGGTGGACCAGCGCGGGGAGTTGGTCGATGACCGGCGTGTAGTCGTCGGCGCTCTCGCCGGAAAAGCCGTACAGCAGGTTCCAGGAGCACGTCAGGGCGTGGTTCTCGCACTCACGCAGGGTGCGGACGTTGCGGGCGCCGGTGACGCCCTTGTCCATGAGGTCCAGGACGCGGCTGCCCAGGCTCTCGATGCCGGGCTGGATGTGCACCGTGCCGGAGGCGCCGAGGAGCCGGAGCTGGGCGGGGGTGAGGTTCGACTTGACCTCGTAGTGCAGCCGCAGGTCCCAGCCGCTCGCGGTCACGCGGGGCAGGAAGTCGCGGAAGTAGGCCATGTCGATGATGTTGTCGACGGTGACCACGTCGAGGATGCGGTGGCGGCGCACCAGCCGCTCGATCTCCGCCCACAGCCGGTCGCCCGGCTTGGCCCGGAAGGCCATCGTGGTGCCGTTCAGCCCGCAGAAGGTGCAGTGGTGCTTCTCGCCCCACCAGCAGCCCCGGGCGCCTTCCACGACCAGTTTCGGGTGGAGGTACTCCTGCACCGGGGAGGCGTCGAGGGCGGCCTGCCACTGGTCGTAGTCGGGCGAGGGTATGTCGGCGGGGGCGACGGTCCGCCGGGTTTCCGTGTTGGCCCGGGACACCGCGCCGTCCCACCAGCACAGGCCGGGGACGTCCACGGGCTCGGTGCCCGCGTCGAGGTGGTGCAACAGGGCCGGGAAGGCGTACTCGGCCTCGCCGCGGACGACGTGGTCGACGAACGGGTGGTTGCGGTGCAGGGCGTGGCCCATCGGGCCGTCGCAGTTGCTGCCGCCGAGGACGACCGTCAGCGCCGGGCGTCTTCGTTTGAGTTCGCGGGCCAGGGCGAGCGACGGCACGTTCTGCATGAAGGTGCTGGTGAACCCGACCACGTCCGGCGCGGCCGCCAGCACCTCGGTGGCGCAGGCGTCGATGAAGGGAGCCGCGTACGGGCGCATCGCCAGGGCCGTGTCGATGAAGACGCCCCGGTCGGCCGCGTAGTCCCGGAGCCGGGCCGTGCCCCAGCCGGGGTCGTCGTACAGGGCGCCGGAGAAGACCCAGTCGCCGAGGCCATGGAAGATCGCGTCGCTGCCGACCTCGACGCAGTCACCCGGCCGCAGCCGGCCGCCGGAGTGTTCCAGCAGGAACTCGGCCCAGCGCAGGGAGCCGTGGAACTCGGTCACCTCGTCCCCGGGGCGGGCCCGCCGCACGATCCGGTTCAGCAGGCCCAGCTGGAGCGAGGGCAGGTCGAGCGGATGCCACGGCATGGTGACCAGATGGACGCGCATGCTCAGCGGGTCGGCCGCTTCTCCAGGATCGCCGGCCGGCGGGTGGTGCTCCGCCGGTCCTCGCGGACCACGACCTTCTTGATCTCCACGTCCACCACTCCCCTCACGGCATGCGAACACCCTTGTGCCGCACGGCTGTCCACCATATGGACAGATGTGTGTGCGACACAAGGGCGTTGTGTGACGGACGGTCTAGAGGCGCGGGTCCACCGGCTCCGACTCCAGCGCCAGCACCCCGAACACCGCCTCGTGCACTCGCCACAGCGGCTCACCGTCGGCGAGCCGGTCCAGGGCCTCAAGGCCGAGGGCGTACTCGCGCAGGGCCAGCGACCGCTTGTGGTTCAGGAACCGCTGCCGCAGCCGGGCGAGGTTGTCCGGCCGGGTGTACTCGGGACCGTAGATGATCCGCAGGTACTCGCGGCCCCGGCACTTGATGCCGGGCTGCACCAGCCGTCCCTCCCCGTTGCGCACCAGCGCGCCGAGCGGCTTGACAACCATGCCCTCGCCGCCCCGGCCGGTCATCTCCAGCCACCAGTCGACGCCCGCGCGGACCGACTCCGGGTCGCCGGTGTCGACGTAGAGCCGCCGGGTGGTCTGGAGGAGTCCGGTGCCGTCGTGCTCCACCAGCCGGTCGATCAGGGCCAGTTGCTCGTCGTGCGGCAGCGCGGCGAGGCTGCGGCCCTGGACCGCCAGCAGCTGGAAGGGGGCCAGCCGGACCCCGTCCAGGCCCTCGGTGGTCCAGCAGTAGCGGCGATAGGCGGCGGTGAACGCGGCGGCGTCGGCGGCGCGTTCCCGCTGCCGGGCGAGCAGGCCGCCCACGTCGGCACCGCGCGCGGCCGCCGCGTCCAAAGCGGCGAGCGCGCCGGGGAACACCGCGCCGGCGGCGGCGCCGACGGCCGCGTACTGTCCGCGCAGCAGCCCCGAGGCCTTCAGCGACCACGGCATCAGCTCGGCGTCCAGCAGCAGCCAGTCCGTGCCGAGTTCGTCCCACAGACCGGCGTCGGTGATCGCCGAACGCAGCCGGCCGAGGATCTCCTCGGTCACCTTCTCGTCGTCGAAGAACGGCCGGCCGGTACGGGTGTACAGCGAGCCGGTGGGCCCTCCCCCACGCTCGGCTTCGTTCGCGCGGGAGGTACCCCCGGCCCCGAACCGCTTGCGCGCCGCCTCCGCGTCCCGGCACACCAGGGCCACCGCCCGCGAGCCCATGTGCTTCTCCTCGCACACCACCCGCGCCACCCCGTCCCGCGCGTACTGCGCGAAGGCCTCCTCCGGGTGCTCCAGGTAGCCCTCGACCTCGGAGGTCGCCGTGGGTGCCATGGTCGGCGGCAGGTACGGCAGCAGGCGCGGGTCGGTCGCGAAGCGGCTCATGACCTCCAGGGCGGCCGCCGCGTTCTCCTCGCGGACCGCCACCATGCCCGCGTGCCGGGTCTCCACGGCCCGGCGGCCGTGCACGTCCGCCAGGTCCAGCGGCCGGCCGTCCTGCCCGCCGGGCGCCTCGCTGCGCAGCGGCTTCGCCGGCTCGTACCAGACCTGCTCGGCCGGTACGTCGACCAGCTCGCGCTCCGGCCAGCGCAGCGCGGTCAGCTTGCCGCCGAAGACGGCACCGGTGTCCAGGCAGATGGTGTTGTTGAGCCAGGTGGCCTCCGGGACCGGGGTGTGGCCGTAGACCACGGCCGCGCGGCCCCGGTAGTCCTCCGCCCACGGGTAGCGCACCGGCAGCCCGAACTCGTCGGTCTCGCCGGTGGTATCGCCGTACAGGGCGTGCGAGCGGACCCGGCCGGAGGTGCGGCCGTGGTACTTCTCCGGCAGGCCGGCGTGGCAGACCACCAGCCGGCCGCCGTCCAGGACGTAGTGGCTGACCAGTCCGTCGATGAACTCCCGCACCTCAGCCCTGAACTCCTCGCTCTCGCCCTCCATCTGCGCGACGGTCTCGGCGAGGCCGTGGGTGTGCTGGACCTTGCGGCCCTTGAGGTGGCGGCCGTACTTGTTCTCGTGGTTGCCCGGCACGCACAGCGCGTTGCCCGACTTCACCATCGCCATCACCCGGCGCAGCACGCCCGGGCTGTCCGGGCCGCGGTCGACCAGGTCGCCGACGAACACGGCGGTACGGCCCTCGGGGTGCACGCCGTCCACGTAGCCCAGCTCGGCCAGCAGCGACTCCAGTTCGGACGAGCAGCCGTGGATGTCGCCGACGATGTCGAAGGGGCCGGTGAGGTGGGTCAGGTCGTTGTAGCGCTTCTCGGTGACGACGGTGGCGTTCTCGGCCTCCTCCACCCCGCGCAGGACGTGCACCTTGCGGAAGCCCTCGCGCTCCAGGTGGCGCAGCGAGCGGCGCAGTTCGCGGATGTGCCGCTGGATGACCCGGCGGGGCATGTCGGCCCGGTCGGTGCGGGCCGCGTTGCGCTCGGCGCACACCTCCTCGGGCATGTCCAGCACGATGGCGATGGGCAGCACGTCGTGCTTCTTCGCCAGCTCGATCAGCTGACGCCGGGCGTCCTGCTGCACGCTGGTGGCGTCCACGACGGTACGGCGGCCGGCGGCCAGCCGCTTGCCGGCGATGTAGTGCAGGACGTCGAAGGCGTCCCGGGTCGCGCTCTGGTCGTTCTCGTCGTCGGAGACCAGGCCGCGGCAGAAGTCGGAGGAGATCACCTCGGTGGGCTTGAAGTGCCGCCGGGCGAAGGTGGACTTGCCGGAGCCGGAGGCGCCGACGAGGACGACCAGGGAGAGGTCGGTGACGGGGAGGACCCGTCCCTTGTGCGTTGTCGCGGTCATGCTGTCTTCGCCTCCTTCAGGGTGTGCATCGTGGCCGTGCTCATCTCGAAAACGGCCATCTGGGTGGGCGGCCCGACCTCCGGGTCGTCGGGGCCGACGGAAACGAACTGCACGTCGTAGCCGTGCCGTCCGGCCACCGCCGCGGCCCAGGCGCGGAACTCCTCGCGGGTCCACTCGAAGCGGTGGTCGCCGTGCCGGACATGGCCGGCGGGCAGGCTCTCCCAGCGGACGTTGTACTCGACGTTCGGGGTGGTCACGACGACCGTGCGCGGGCGGGCGTGGCCGAACACGGCGTATTCCAGGGCAGGCAGCCGGGGCAGGTCGAGGTGCTCGATCACCTCGCTGAGCACGGCGGCGTCGTAGCCCTTGAGGCGGTTGTCGGTGTAGGCGAGGGAGCCCTGGACGAGCCGGACGCGGGCCGCCTGCCGCTCCCCCATGCGGTCGAGCTTCAGCCGCCGGGCGGCGATGGTCAGCGCGCGTACGGACACGTCGACGCCGACGATGTCGGTGAACCGGGTGTCCTTCAGCAGCGCCTGCACCAACTGGCCCTCACCGCAGCCGAGGTCGAGGACCCGGGCGGCACCCGAGGCGTTCAGCGCGGCCAGGATCGCGGCCCGGCGCTGCTCGGCGAGCGGGGTCGGCTTCTCCTCCGCCTCGGTCTCCTCCGCGACCGCGTTGTCGATCTCCTCCACCGCGCTGTCGTCGGCCTCGGCCAGCCGCACCAGTTCCAGCCGCTCCCGCGCCTGCCGGGTCAGCGACCAGCGCCGGGACAGATAGCGGTTGGTGATCAGCTGCTGCTCGGGGTGGCCGGCCAGCCAGCCCTCGCCGGCCCGCAGCAGCTTGTCGACCTCGTCGGAGGAGACCCAGTAGTGCTTGGCGTCGTCGAGCACCGGCAGCAGCACGTACAGGTGGCGCAGCGCCTCGGCGAGGGTCAGTCGCTCCGACTCCAGCAGCAGTCGCACGTACCGCGAGTCGCCCCACTCCGGGAACGCGGTGTCGAGCGGGACGGGGTCGGCGGTCACCGTCCAGCCGAGCGGTGCGAACAGCCGCCGTACCAGGTCCGGGCCGCCGCGGGCGGGCAGCGCGGGCACCTCGATGCGCAGCGGCAGTGGGGCGGCGGCCCGCTCCGGGCGGGCGTTGCACACCCCGCGCAGGGCGCTGGAGAAGACGCCGCTCAGCGCGACCGCGAGCAGCGAGGAGGCCGCGTAGGGGCGGTCGTTGACGTACTGCGAGAGGGCCGCGTCGGGTGCGCCGCCGCGGCCCTTGCCCTTGCCCCGGCGGACCAGGGCGACGGCGTCGATCTCCAGCAGCAGGGCGGCCGTGCAGCGTTCGGCGTCCGCCTCGGGGTAGAAGACGTGCGCCTTGCCGTACGAGGTGGAGAAGGCCTGCGCCTTGCCGGGGTGCTTGTGCAGCAGGTACCCGAGGTCAGTGGCCGGCCTCTCGGCCGTACCGGTGGTGGAGATCGTCACGAACATGCTGTCGAGTCTCCCTGGCCGGACCCGCGCCGACCACCGGTTTTCCTCCCCTGGGCGGCCGGCCGGGGTGCGCGGGGCCGGCCGCCGCGCTCACGACTCGGCGTCGACGATCTTCCGGGCGTTCGCCATGGTCCGTCCGTCGGCCGCACGCCGCTCCTCCAGCAGCTTCTTGTGCTTGGCGATGGCGGACTTCTGGGTGCGGCTCTCGATGGCGTGCACCGTCTGGATGTACTCGGTGTCGAGTTTGCACCGGGCGTCGGCGGCGGCGGTCTTCTTCTCCTTGCCCGACGGCTGGTCGGTGCCGAACCAGTCGGAGTCGATGGACGCCTTGTCCGGGTCCGGGTAGCGGAAGCCCTTCTCCTTCATGCACTTCGACCAGGCGCGGTCGGCCTTCTTCCAGGCGGGGTCCTTCCTCGCCTCCTTGTGCGCCTGGTACCAGAGGGTCGCGGCGACCGAGGAGTAGCCGGTGAGCTGCACGCCGCCGATCTTCGTCGGCTTGGGCGCGGGGCCGACGATCTTGCGGACCGCCTCGCCCATGCACCCCCTCTCGGGGATGGGGTGGCCGTGCGCCCGGTGGCTGTCGCCGGACTCGAAGGTGCCGGTCAGGGCCGTGTACTGGTCGGCGGGCCACTCCATGGGCTGGTCGGTGGCCTCGTCCTGCACCCGGTTGTGGTAGCCGTGTTCGGCCGCCAGGTCGGGATCGTCCACGCCGTAGGGGCTGTCGTCACCGACCTTGCTGCGGCTCGCGAGGGTGCCCTGCCGCACCGGGTACGTCGAGTCGACCGTCCTGATGTCGAGCGTCTTGAAGCCGGTGAACCCGAGCCGGACCATGCACTTCTTGGCGAGGAGCCACTGCGCCGTGCCGACGGCCTTTCCGTCGGTGGACGTCGGGTCCCCGAGGTAGGCGTTCAGCGGGAACGACTTCATCGTGTTGAGGCGGTGTGCCTCGTCGCCGGCGTCGTCGTCGCCGAGGAACTGGCATGCCGACACGGCGAGCAGGCCAGTGAGAGCGAGGGGGAGGATTTTACGCACGCGGTCATACGATCAGCCCCGGATCAAGTGCGCCGTGATGGAGCCCACAGTTCCGCTACAAGCCGTGCACAGAAACCTCATGTGATCTCCGTTATGGCCGTCCGGGGGCCGGACCTGATGGAGTGACCCCTCGTCAACTGACCACTGATCGAAGGGGGAACCATGACGATCGGCCAGGGTGTCCGCGGACACAGAAGAGCGGCCGTCGCGCTGACGGCCGGGGCCGTCCTGGGCGCGGGGGTCCTCGCCTCCGCTCCCGCCCAGGCGGCCCCGGCGCCGGCCACGGCCGGGGCGGCCCGGACCGCCGCGGCGGCACCGCAGGTCCCGGCCCAGGGCGCGTACGCGATGAACGCGGCCACCGGCAAGCAGCTCTACGGCAAGGCGCCGGACGCGCAGCTGCGGACCGGCTCCACCACGAAGATCATGACGGCTCTCGTGGTCTTGTCCCAGCGGAACGTGAACCTGGGTCAGAAGGTGAAGATCAAGAAGGCGTACACCGACTACGTCATCGACCCGGCGACGCACGTCCAGCGCTACTCCAGCGCGAACCTGTTCCTCGGCGACTCGATGTCGGTGGGCGACCTGCTGTACGGCCTGATGCTCCCCTCCGGCTGCGACGCGGCCTACGCACTCGCCGACACCTACGGCACGGGCTCGACGACGGCCCAGCGGACCAAGTCGTTCATCGCCAAGATGAACGGCAAGGCGCGCGACCTCGGCCTGAGGAACACCCACTTCGATTCCTTCGACGGGGTGTCCAACGGCAAGAACTACTCCTCGCCGCGTGACCTGGCCAAGCTGGCCCAGGTCGCGCTGAAGAACAAGACGTTCAAGAAGGTCGTCGGCACGCCGGTCTACAAGGACATGAAGTCGTACCGGCCCGGCGGCGGAACGCACGCCATGAAGCCGTGGAACAACTCCAACAAGCTCCTCGGCTCCTACCGGGGCGCGATCGGTGTGAAGACCGGCTCCGGGCCGGAGGCGAAGTTCTGCCTGGTGTTCGCCGCCACCCGCGGCTCCAAGACGGTCGTGGGCACCCTGCTCGCGGACACCTCGCCGGACCAGCGCTTCGCGGACGCCAAGAAGATCCTCGACTACGGCTTCACGCGGTAACGACCGAGCGCGGCCGGGGGGATCACCGGCTCCCCCCGGCACCCCGGCGGCCGGACGCCCTTGCGGCCATCACCCCCACCAGGGCGGCTCCGGCCGAGCCATGACGGAAGCCATAGTTCCGGTCACAGGGTTGCCACGGCTCGGACCGGCCCCGGACGGGCCGCGCCCCGGGGGCTACGACAGCTGCGACTGGACCTGGGAGGAGATCAGCTCCAGGTGCTCCAGGTCACCGAGGTCGAGCAACTGGAGGTAGATCCGCTGCGAGCCGATCCCGGCGTACCGGCCGATCTTGTCGACGACCTCGGCCGGGGAACCGGCCAGCCCGTTGGCCTTCAGCTCGTCCACCTCACGGCCGATCGCGGCGGCGCGCCGGGCCACCTCCCGATCGTCCTTGCCGACGCAGACCACGAGCGCGTTGGAGTACGTCAGCTCGTCCGCGCCGCGGCCCGCCTCCACCGCGGCGGCCCGCACCCGGCCGAACTGCCGCTCGCTGTCCTCGAGCGAGGCGAACGGGATGTTGAACTCGTCGGCGTACCGGGCGGCGAGCCGCGGGGTCCGGGTCGCGCCGTGACCGCCGATCAGCACCGGGACCTTCTTCTGCGCGGGCTTGGGCAGCGCCGGCGAGTCGGTGAGGTCGTAGTGCGTGCCGTGGAAGTCGAAGGTCTTGCCCACCTCGGTCGCCCACAGCCCGGTGACGATCGCGAGCTGCTCCTCCAGCCGGGCGAACTTCTCCTTCGGGAACGGAATGCCGTACGCCTTGTGCTCCTCCTCGAACCAGCCCGCGCCGAGGCCGAGTTCCACCCGGCCGCCGGACATCTGGTCGACCTGGGCGACCTGGATGGCGAGCACGCCGGGCAGGCGGAAGGTACCGGCGGTCATCAGGGTCCCGAGGCGGATGCGCTTGGTCTCGCGGGCCAGGCCGGCCAGCGTGATCCAGGCGTCCGTGGGGCCGGGCAGGCCGTCCACGGTGCCCATGCGCAGGTAGTGGTCGGAGCGGAAGAAGGCGTCGAAACCGAGGTCCTCGGTGGCCTTCGCCACGGTGAGCAAGGTGTCGTACGTGGCCCCTTGCTGGGGCTCGGTGAAGATTCGAAGGTCCATACACCTATCCTGCACGGCGCCCGCCGCGTCAACCGCGCCGGTACCGCCCGGCACGGCCGTTCCCGGTCGGGTGAAAATCGTTCACCCTGCGCGCGGGCGTTGCTCCAGGCCGGTGACCGGCCCCGGCGATGATCGTCGGGCAAACTGATGGCAGCCCTGAACGCGGACCTGTCGGCACTGGCGGACCTCCGGTCCGGGGCACCTGTACGCGGCTCGACGGACGAGCCGGGGTGATCCGGAGGGCGTGCGGGGTGCGTCGGACGGGGCTCGTGCGCAGGCTGGTCGTTCACACGCCGGACGGGCTGTCCTGGGTGTCCTCCGGTAACACCTCCTCCCGCGCCGCCAGTTTGCGCAGCATCTCCAGGACGCGGTCGCGGGACTCGTCGGCCGCGTCGATGGCCTCCATGCACTGCCAGTACGTCGTCTCGTCCGCCGCGGCGCTGGCCATGCCGACCAGCGCCATACCGACCTCGGCAAGCAGGCCGCCGAGGCACAGCAGAGTCTCGCGGGCGTCGGCCAGCTCGGTGAGCTGGGCGGCGCGCAGGTCGCCGGGGTCGATCACGGGCGGATCCAGGACTCCGCAGCCCCGACCCGCCAGCTCGGTCAGCCCCAGCGCCTCACCGCGCAGCTCCGGCGGGCCGGAGACCGCGAGGCGGCTCCCGATCGCCTGCGCCAGGGCCTGCGCCTGCCAGACCTCCGCCATCATCTCCACCGCGTCGGCGCCACCCGCCAGGGCGCGCCTGCTCGTGAGGATGAGCCGTATCGCATCCATGCCGTGCCCCCGTCCCTCCGCCGTGCGCTCTCGCACGTCTGCCTGAACTTTCTTGTCCACTACCCAGAGTGAAGGCCCATGGGGCGAAAAGCCAGAGGAAGACCGAAATCTGCGGACAACAATTCGGATTCGACGCGCGTTTTGACTCCGGAGAGTAATGGCGGAGTTCAGGAGTCCGCCTGTTGGTCCTCCGGACCGGCGTCCTGCCAGCCCGGTGCACCCGGAATCGGGAAGCGCCGCTCGTTGCGCTCGATCTTGGCGGACAGGGCGGCCAGCGGATCGACGCCGAGGACCTCGCAGAGCTGGAGCAGATAGGCCAGGACGTCCGCGACCTCGTCGGTGACGCGGTGCGCCGTACCGGGGTCGTCCATCACCCGGGCGGACTCCTCCGGGGTCAGCCACTGGAAGATCTCGACCAGTTCGGAGGCCTCCACCGAGAGGGCGGCGACGAGGTTCTTGGGCGTGTGGTAGGGCTGCCAGTTCCGCGCGGCGGCGAACTCGGCCAGCCTGCGCTGGAGTCGGCTTAGGTCGGAGTGTTCCGTCACGGGTTCAGGTGTACCACCGTGACCCCCGGCGTCTTCGCGGCCCATGAGGCGTCGTGCACCGCGGCCGCACAGCGGATGTGCCCGCGCTCACCCATCCGGGCCGCCAGCCGCAGCAACTCCCGCCGCTGGGACGGATCCAGGCCGCGGTCGAACCCGTCGGCGAGGACGGTGAGGGTGCGCAGGGCGTCCGGCACCTCGCCCGGCGCGTCCATGTCCAGCACGCCCGGCCCGGTCAACAGCACCAGCGTCAGCGCGAGATAGCGCAGCTCGCCGTCACCGATGCGGGCGATGTCGGTGCGGAAGCCGTCACCGCGGTCGAGCAGCGCCCGCACCGTGCCGTCGGCCAGCGGTTCGGCGATCAGGTCGGTCACCCGGCCCGCGCAGCCCGTGTGCAGCGCCTCGACCAGCCGGCCGTGCCGCCGGCCGCACTCCGCGCGCGTGCGCCACAGGACGTCGGCGAGGTTGTCGCAGCCGGGCAGCAGCCGGCCGGAGCCGGTGGGGACGGGGATGCGCATGCACTCGGGGCGGGGGTCGCACGGAAAGACGGAACGCAGGGCGACGACCATCTGCTCGGCCGCGGCCAGCACATGGCGCTGTCCGTCCGTCTTGCCGGCCACGCGCAACGGCAGCAGGGCGGTGCCGAGACGATCGTCGGGGAGCGGGGCACGGGTCACCGGGGCGGAGCCCGCGGTGTGCCAGGCGGCCTGGACGGTCCGGCGCCCGGGATCGCGCAGGGCGGTCTCCAGCAGGACGACTCCGCCCGCGGTGAGCCGCTCCCCCACGATCCGCAGGTCCGGTTCGGCCTGTACGGCGATGTCGAGCCGGACCGGGCCCTCCGCCCCGTCGGCCGTACACCCGATCCGGAAGCCCCGCCGCCCCTGGGCGTCGGGGCGCGCCCGCTCCGGTACGCAGGCGACCGGGTCCGGGAACGCCTCGGCGAGCGAGGCTCCGCCGCCGAGCCGGGCCAGCGCCTCGTACGCGGCGAGCGCGGTCGTCTTGCCGGACCCGCTGGGCCCCGCGAACAAGGTGACCGGCCCCAGCGGAAACCCGGCCCGCCGGTGCCCGGCGAAGGCCGACAGCCGCAGCTCGGTGATCCGGGCACGGACGTCGAGGGGCGCGCGGGACGGCGCGGGGACGGTCCCGGCGGACGCGTCGGCCACCGGCGGCTCTGCGGGCACGGGAGGCGCGGAGGGCACGGGAGGCGCGGAGGGCACGCAAGGCACGGAGGGCACGGAAGGCACGGCCATATGCGGACCGTAAGGCTCCACCCCACCGACGAACCGTTTCACCTCCGGCGCCTTCCTACGATCGGGGGACGCTCAGCACCCCGACACCTGCCCGGCACGCACGGACGACGGCGCCCAACAGGCCGCCGGCAGGTGCGCCGTGGAACACCGTGCGTCGGGCCCGGCCGGACACGGCCGAGCCGAGCCACACATCCACGTACAGGCCCCGGAAGCCGTACTGACACGGCGTGCGCCGCCCGACCGAGCACGAGCGAGCCGCGCATCCGCTCCCAGGTCCACGAGGACATGCCGGCACCGCGCACGCCCTGCCGGACCCTCAGCCGGCGCGTCAATACCGCCAAGGCTTTGCCGGACCCTGCCCCGCCGGCGTGCCGGTGTCACCGCGCCCCTCCCGGACCTCGGTGACACCCCGGCGTCACGTCCCCGACATGCCGGCGCCCTCCATCAGGCCGCTGACCTCCGTGCCGGGCGGCGTGAGGAGGAAGACGTTGCGGTCGACACGGTGCATCCCGCTGCCCAGGCCGAAGACGACGCCCGTGCTGAAGTCGAGGACGCGCTTGGCGACGTCGCCCTCCGCGCCGGACAGGTCGAGCAGGACCGGAACGCCGGCCATCAAGGTCTCGGCGACCTCGCGGGCGTCCGCGAAGACGTTGACACGCAAAACCACGAACCGGCGCCGGGTCTCGGTCTCGGCGTCGGGCAGCGAGCGGTGGCTCACCGCGGACGGCCAGGCGTCCCGGCCCCGCAGCGGCACGACCTGGGCGAGCCCTTCCCACTGTTCATCGGTGACGTCGTAACGGCTCACCGGCTCCCCCCGACCTGACTCGCACTCAATGCCTGCACCAGCCAATTCTTACGCCAAGTCACCTGTTCGGCCCAACAACGACACGGTGCGCGACCGGCTCGGCCGCCCTTCCCCGCCATAGTCCGCGCCGTATTCACCCATTCGTCCCCTTCTTACCCGGCTCACACCCGACTCTTCACCGGCCTCCGCGACTCGCTCACCGGCCGCCGCTAGCGTCCCGTGCCGTGCACGTGGCAGAAACACAGCTGACAGCCGACCGGTGGGCACCCTCAGCGATGTCCAGCGGCCCGGGGGCGCGCGCAAAAGCCCCGGACTCCCCCGCCCAGTGGCACCGCGTGCTGACACTGCTCGCCGCCATGAGCCTGTTCATCGGCACGCGCGCGGTGTGGAAGCAGGCGGCCACGCACCAGTTGGTCCTCGCCGGGGTCATCTCGGTCTGCTACGCCTCGATCCTGGTGACCGGCGTACTGACCCTGACGGTCCGCCGGACCCGCTCGCTGGCCCGGCTGGACCTGCTGGTGCTGGTGACCGCGGTCACCCTGGCCCTGTGCGCCTGGGCGCTCGACCACACGGGCGGCGACGAGGCCGTCCTCACCGCCCAGGCCGCGCGGGAACTCGCCGCCGGGCACCCGGTGTACGGGCAGCCCTGGCCCTGGCTGTTCCAGGGCAAGGGCGTGGCACTGACGCCGACCATGGACGGTGGGTACGACTTCACGTACGGCTATCCCCCACTGGCGCCGCTGCTCACCGCGCCCCTGCTGTGGCTGGGCCACGGAGGTGCCCCGGCCACGGCGGCGGCGACGGTGGCGCTGGTCGTGGGCACGATCGGGCTGTGGCGGCTGCTGCCGGTGCCGTGGCGCTCGGCGGCGACGATGAGCTGTCTGGGCTTCGGTTTCCTGCCCGGGTACGCCCGACATGGCTATCCGGCGATCATCGGCATGGCCCTGCTGGTGCCGGTGGTGGTGGGCTGGCCCCGGCTCGGCGCGCGCGGCCGGCTCGGCGCGGCCGGGATCGCGCGGGCGGCGTGCCTCGGGGCCGCCTGCGCGGCCCAGCAACTGCCCTGGTTCGTCACGCCGTTCCTGCTGGCCGGGATCTACGCCGTGCGGCGCGGCGAGCTGGGCGGGCGGGCGGCGGCGCGGGTGGTGCTGCGGATCACGGGGATCGCGGTGCTCACCTGGCTGCTGATCAACACGTACTTCGTCGTGCGCGAGCCGGGCGCGTGGCTGGGGGGCATCGCCCTGCCGCTGACCCAGGGCGCGGTGCTGCACGGCCAGGGTCTGGTGGACGTCTCGCTGTACTTCACCCACGGCAGCGACCGGCTCGACTGGTACGGCCGTGCGAGCGCGCTGCTCGCCACGGCCCTGCTGGCGGTGTTCGTGCTCTTCGTCCGGCGGCTGGGGCCGGCCGCGACCGTGCTGCCGTGGTGCGCCTTCTATGTGGCGACCCGCTCCCAGGACGGCTACTACCTGATGATGACCCCGCTGTGGCTGGCCGCGGCGGTCACCGCGCCGCCGGCGGAGTTCGCCCACGCCTGGCAGCCGCGGCCCCGCCCGCTGACCGGCCCGCGCCGCCGGACCGCCCTGGCCGTGGCCGTCGCGGCCCTGCTGGCGCCCGCGCTGGTGAGCGCGACCCTGGCGGCGACGGGGACCCCGCCGCTGCGGATGAACGTCGCGACGGCCCGGCACACCTCGCAGCAGACGCTGTCCGGGCTCACCCTGCGGGTCACCAACACCGGCGACACCGCACTCACTCCGCACTACATGCTCACCACCGGCCCGGGCATGAGCCGGTACTGGTCACTGGTGCGCGGCCCGGCACGCCTGCCCGCGCACGGGACGGCGACCGTCGAGCTCCGGGCGCCGTCGGGCGGTTTCCGGGTGCCGTCGAAGCGGGGCACCCGGCTCAGGCTGCGCGCCTTCACGGCCGGCCCGCAGACGCTGTCCACCCGGGAGGTGCGGCGGGCCGAGCTGGGTCTCAGCCGGCCGCCCGGGTGAAGCGGAGCGCGGCCGTCACCGTGGTCGGGCCGCGCATCATGCCCAGCTGGTCACAGCCCAGGCCGAACTGCTCGCGGAACGGTCCGCCAGGCCCTCACCGGCTCCACGGGCCCCGACCGGCGAGCGGCCGTGGCGCGCTCGTAGCGGACCACGCGGACCGCTGAGCCGCCCCGCTCCTGTCGGGGCCGGGACTGTCAGTGGGGCCGTGCATGATGGGGCGGAGACACGGCGAGAGTCGCGGGGGGATGCGTTGGAGGCCATGACTGCGGCCGAACTGCAGAGCACGTTCGGGTTGTCGGCGAACAGCTGGGAGCAGATCACCTCCAGCCCTGACATGCCCGAGCCGACCGATCCGAAGTACACGGACGGCGTCACCAAGTGGGCCGGACAGTTCTTCGCCCGCTGGCTGGCCCGTCAGCACCCCCTGCTGGCCGGCAAGGTCCCGTCCCTGCTCCACCCGGCGCCCGTCTCCAAACCCGGCTACCTGGGCGGTCGCTACGCCACCTCCGAGGAGGCGGGGTGGGACCGGGAGCACTTCGCCGGGCTGTGGGAGACCCGCGCCGGGGTCGTGGCGGTCATCTATCCGCGATCCCCTGTCCGCGCCCCTCGCGATCTCCTGGAGTTCCACGAGAACGCCGCGACCGTCGTGACCGTCCAGCCCGACTACGGCCTCTACGGCCCCTCCCTGGAGGCGGTCGACCGCGCCCTTCCCGACCTCCAGTACGAGCCCATGTGGTCGGAGGTCGCCGCGCATATCGGCACCCAGGTCCCCTGGTGGCCCAGTCTGTTGCGGCGTCCCGAGCACCTGACCGCGTGGCGTCCGGGCGACGATCCGGTCCCCGTGGACGTGGTCACCTGGCCGTCCTGGGAGCCGCTGTACGAGCTGGCCCGGACGGAACCCGAGGGGTCGCCGGTGCGGGGCGCGTGCTTCACGATCGGGCACGAGATGAGGACGAAGGCCGTCGAGTGGATCGAGCACGAGGTGACGCAGATCCTCGCCCCCCTGGGGGACTTCGGCAGCGGCAAGAGCCCCGAGGCGGTGGCCGAGAGGGCGGCGATGGTTCTTCCGGCCGTCCCCGCGACCGAGGACCCCGGCCGGTCCGAGACCGTCTCCGCCGACGTCGTCGCACTCGGCCTCGCCGAACTGTGCCGGCGCACCGACGACCACTCGGTGGAGTGCCTCGAACAGATCAGCATGTGGAGCGGAGAGCACCTGCCGTTCGGTGGTGTCTTCAGCATCACGCGCACCGACGTCTCCCGCGAGGGCGCGGAGTGGATCAACCGGCTGCGCCGCGTCAGCCCGACGGCGATCCACCGGCTGTGGACGGGCAACGGGGAGGCTCCCGTGGGGACGTTCGTCGACCCCGTCACCGGCGGTCCCGTGCTCGCGTTCAGGGGCCGCTTCGCCCACCGCGACCGCCGCGAGATCAGCTACCTGAGCAGCGCACCCAAACGGCTACCGGCCGGTTCCGTCCTCAAAGAGGTCGTCCTCGACGAACCGATCTGGGTCCGGACCACGGACGGCACCCTTTATCCGGCGCCGTGCCTGGAAGCTCCGGGGCTCTCCTGGGGATACAACGGCTCGGGGCCCCGCACCCTCGCTCAGTGCGTGGGCCGACTGCTGGACGACGGGTCGGCCCACGCGGTCACCTACGGCGACCGTCAGGAAGAACCGGGGCTCGCCGCCTTCTTCCGGATCAAGCACGAGCGAGGCACGCGCATACCGCGGCAGCGCCTCGTGGCCCTGCGGGCTTCCCGGCCTTCCTCCTGACACCGTTTCCGCACTCCGAAAGGTTCGCCACACCATGCCGGGACGCCGCCGGGCCGCACCATGGCAGGTCGCCGATCACTTCGCGTACGAGCGGGAAGCCACCGCCTACGACGGCGTGCTCGACGCCTGTCTGGCCGAGCGGGACATCGCACGACGGCTGGGGATGAGACCCCAGGCCACAGCGGAGAACGTCCGCGCGACCATGCTGACGGAAGCCAACGTCGGGCGGGCGCTCGAACCGTGCCGGGCACAGCAGGAGCGGTTCCGTGCCGCGCTCCGCCGGTACGAGTCCGTACGGACACGGATCGACTACCTGCACGACCCGGTCGCCCCCGAGACGGTGGTTCTCCTCCTGCTCTCACTCGGCTTCCTGCTCGTCCTCGCCGTGGCTCCGTGGACGGTGACGGCCGTGGCGGCGATCCCGCCGGCCGTGGCCGGGTTCGCCGTCCGGCGCCATCCCGTGTGGCGTATGCACGTACGGCACAACGCGGCAGAACTGGCCCTGACATCGATCAGGCCCGTGTACGAGGCCCTCTCGGACTCGAGGGAGCGGGCCTGGCGCCGCGCACTGCAAGCCGACGGCGCCGGTCCGCTGATGGCACGGGTGGTCGAGGCGCTCCTGGGCGAGGACCGCGACTCGCTGCTCCTGCCGGACAGTTACGAGGGGCTCCGTTCCCCGCGGAACCGGCAGTACGTGATCGACAACGAGGCGTCCCAGCGGCTGTCCCGGAAGATGGCACAGCTGGAGGGCGGCACCATCGCCGTCAGCGGACCGCGCGGGGCGGGGAAGTCGACCCTGCTGGAGAGCTGTGCGGAGGAGGCGGACTTCGCGGTCGTGGTCCAGGCGCCCGCGACCTACTCGCCGCACGAGTTCCTCGTGTCGCTGTACATCGAGGTCTGCGAGCGGTACCTCACCGAGCAGGGCCACGACGCCCCGGAGTTCGCCCGGCTGACCCTGCTGCGCAGAGTCGCCCGGCAGTTCGCCCCGACGGCCCGGCGCGTCGTGCGGTGGCTCGGCTTCGCCCTGCCCGCGAGCGCGTTGGTCGTCCTCGGGCTGGCGGCCGCGACACGCTCCGTGGAGGCGCGGTACGAGGACGGGGTGCGCGACGGTGCGCAGGGGCTCTGGGCGGACCTGACCGACACCGCGCAGGCCATCTGGCGCGGCGAGCGGGTGGGCGCGGCCCTGGCGGTCACCGTCGCCGGAGTGCTGCTGTGGCGCTTGCGCCGGTGGAACGGCTGGGGCGCGCTGTTCGGAACGCTGCGCCTGCTGGTCACCACCGTGGGCGGCATGCTCCTCATTCTCGCGGCCCCGGTCTCCCTCTACTTCGACGAGGGAATCCGGCATGGCACCCGGGAGACGCTCGACGGAATGTCGCGAGCGGCCCTGACCGTGGTGCTCACGGGCTTTTTCCTCCTGCGTCTGGACAGCCGGTCCCAATGGACCGTGGGCCGGTTCAGCCTCGCCCGTCGGCCCGTCTACGGTGTCCTGCTGGCCGGCGCCCTGGTCCTGCTCTACCGGACTCCGCCCCTGCACGCGATGGTGACCGACACCGGCAACACCCTACGGGCCGCCTGTGTGCTGCTCGGTCTGCTGCTTCTGCGGGCCCGTACCTGGACCCCCCCGCAGCCGGAGCCTCCGCTCGTCACCCGGTGCCGCAACCAGCTCTACCGGCTCCAGACGGTGCAGACCTCGTCCTCCGCCGTCACCACGGGCCCGGCCGCCCTGGTGTCCGCTCACACGACGTCTCTGTCCACCGTGCCGCCCAGCTTTCCCACGTTGGTCTCCGACTTCCGGGAGCTGCTGACGAGCATCGCCCGGGAGCGGTTCGCCAAGAAGGGCCGGGTGGTCATCGCCATCGACGAGGTCGACCGGCTCGGTTCCGACACGCAGGCTCTGGCGTTCCTCGGGGAGATCAAGGCGATCCTGGGTGTGCCGCATGTGCACTACCTCATCTCGGTGGCCGAGGACGTCGGCGCGTCGTTCGTCCGCCGTGGTCTGCCGCACCGCGGGGTGACCGACAGCTCGCTGGACGACATCGTCCATGTGCAGCCCTGCACGCTGGAGGAGTCGAAAGACATCCTCGAACGCCGAGCGCCCGGACTGTCGGAGCCGTACAGCCTGCTGGCCCACGCGCTCTCCGGGGGCATACCGCGGGACCTCATCCGCTACGGCCTGCGCATCATGGAGATCGAGGACAAGACGCGCTTCTTCGAGTTGACGGACATCTCCCGGCAGATGATCCTCGAGGAGCTGGCGGAGACACTGGCCGGCTTCCGCACCCTGCTCGCCAAACAGGAGTGGACCGGTGAGACCAGCGCGGTGCTGCTGAGTTTCCGGACCCTCATGGGGCATCTGCGCCATGTGTGCCCGTGTCCGGACGGCAACCTGCACCGGGCACTGCACCACATCGCCTTCTACGACCCGGAGCAGCACTTGGGGAACGCGGCCGGCGGCCTCTCGGACAAGGCACGCTCGCTGCTCCAGGAGGCCTCCACCTATGTGCTCTTCTCGCTCACGCTGCTGGATGTTTTCGGTGCCCCCGACTTCGCGCGGCGCAGGACAGCGGCGGCACTCCGCACGGACGGCGACCCGGACGTACTGGCGCAGGCCCGGCACGAGCTGGAGGTGTCGCCGTACAGCGCGCGCTCGCTGATCATGGCGATCCGGACCGCCTGGCGGGTCCCGCACCCCTCCGGCCAGATCGTCGCGGCGGTCCCCCCGCCGCGCACCGCCCCCTGCTCCCTGCACCCGAAGCCGGCCTCCTGAAACCGGCCCCCATCAGGCAAGAGAGCCAGGCCACAGCCCAAAGGAGGGAAACCTCACAGCCCGCGCCCTGCTCGCACTCCAGCGCGCTGCCCTAGCATCCGAGCCATGACGGTCCTGCCTGACGACGGGCTCTCCCTGGCCGCCGAGTTCCCCGACGCGACACATGAGCAGTGGCAACGCCTGGTCGAGGGCGTACTGCGCAAGTCGGGCAAGGAGCTTTCCGGCGCGGCAGCTGAGGACGCCCTGTCCACGACGCTGGAGGACGGGCTGCGCACCCGGCCCCTGTACACCGCGCGCGACAGCGCGCCCGACCCCGGCCTGCCGGGCTTCGCCCCCTTCGTGCGGGGCAGCCGCCCGGAGGGCGGCATCACGAGCGGCTGGGACGTACGGCAGCGGCACACGGCACTCGCCGCCGGCACAGCGGACGCCGTGCTCGCCGACCTGGAGAACGGCGGCACCTCCCTCTGGCTGGTCCTCGGCGAGGGCGGCATCCCGGTCTCCGAGCTGGGCCGCGCCCTCGACGGCGTCTACCTCGACCTGGCGCCGGTCGTCCTGGACGCGGGCCGCGACACCGAGCAGGCCGCCGAGGCCCTGCTACGGCTCCACGCGGAGAAGGGCGTGGACGCCACGGCCGTACGCGGCAATCTGGGTGCCGACCCGCTCGGGTACGAAGCCCGTACCGGCACCGCACTGGACTTCGCGCCGTACGCCGCCCTCGCCGCGCGCTGCGCCGGGCAGTACCCGGGCCTGCGCGCGCTGACCGTGGACGCGCTGCCGTACCACGAGGCGGGCGGCTCGGCCGCACAGGAGCTGGGCGCCTCGCTGGCCACCGGTGTGGCCTATCTGCGGGACCTGACCGAGGCCGGGCTCGGCGTCGAACAGGCCGTGGCCCAGCTGGAGTTCCGCTACGCGGCCACCGCCGACCAGTTCCTGACCATCGCCAAGCTGCGCGCGGCCCGCCGGCTGTGGGCGCGGGTCGCCGACGTGTGCGGGGCACCGGGCGCAGGCGCGCAGGTGCAGCACGTGGTGACCTCGCCGGTGATGATGACCCGCCGCGACCCGTGGGTGAACATGCTCCGCACGACGATCGCGACCCTCGCCGCCGGGGTGGGCGGCGCCGACTCCGTGACCGTCCTGCCGTTCGACCACGCGCTCGGGCTGCCCGACGCGTTCGCCCGGCGGATCGCCCGCAACACCTCCGCCATCCTGATCGAGGAGTCCCACCTGGCCCGGGTCATCGACCCGGCGGGCGGCTCCTGGTACGTCGAGCGGCTGACGGACGAACTCGCCGAGGCAGCCTGGCAGTTCTTCCGCACCATCGAGCGCGACGGCGGTCAGGCGGCCGTGCTGCGCTCCGGCCGGCTCCGCACCGACCTGGCCACGACCTGGGCGGAGCGCTCCAAGAAGCTCGCCAAGCGGCGCGAACCCATCACCGGGGTCAGCGAGTTCCCGCTGCTGTCCGAGAAGCCGGTGGAGCGCGCGCCCGCGCCCGAGCCGCCCTCCGGCGGGCTGCCGCGGGTGCGCCGCGACGAGGCCTACGAGGAGCTGCGCGCCCGCTCCGACGCCCACCTGGCGGCGACCGGCGCCCGGCCCCGGATCTTCCTCGCCACGATCGGCTCCCCCGCCGAGTACACCGCGCGCGCGACCTTCGCCGCCAACCTCTTCCAGGCGGGTGGCATCGAGCCGGTCACCGAGGGCCGCTTCGAGGACAGCGGCGCGGCCGAGGCCGTGCTGTGCTCCAGCGACGCGCGCTACGCCGAAGAGGCCGGGCGGACGGCCGAGTCGCTGCGCGCGGCCGGGGCCCGGCATGTGTTCCTGGCAGGCCGGGGAGACCACCCCGGCATCGACTCGTACGTCTTCGCGGGCTGTGACGCCGTGGACGTGCTGTCCGCGACCCTCGACCGCATGGGAGTGTCCTGATGGGAATCCCCGACTTCTCCGGCATCGAGCTGGGCACCCCGGTCGCCGACGCCACCGACGCCGAGTGGCGTACGGCCGTCGAGCGGGCCACCGGGGGCACCGAGCCCCTGTGGGAGACCCCGGAGGGCATCGGGGTCAAGCCGCTGTACACCGGCCGTGACCTGGAGGGCCTGGACTTCCTGGGCACCTACCCGGGCATCGCGCCGTATCTGCGCGGCCCGTACCCGACGATGTACGTCAACCAGCCCTGGACCATCCGCCAGTACGCGGGCTTCTCGACCGCCGAGGAGTCCAACGCGTTCTACCGGCGCAACCTCGCGGCCGGCCAGAAGGGCCTGTCGGTCGCCTTCGACCTGCCCACGCACCGGGGTTACGACAGCGACCACCCGCGCGTGACCGGTGACGTCGGCATGGCGGGCGTGGCCATCGACTCCATCTACGACATGCGTCAGCTGTTCGACGGCATCCCGCTGGACAAGATGACGGTGTCGATGACGATGAACGGCGCCGTGCTGCCGGTGCTCGCCCTGTACATCGTGGCGGCGGAGGAGCAGGGCGTACCGCCCGAGAAGCTGGCCGGAACCATTCAGAACGACATTCTGAAGGAGTTCATGGTCCGCAACACCTACATCTATCCGCCGAAGCCGTCGATGCGGATCATCTCCGACATCTTCGCGTACACCTCGCAGCGGATGCCCCGCTACAACTCCATCTCCATCTCCGGCTACCACATCCAGGAGGCGGGCGCGACGGCCGACCTGGAGCTGGCGTACACGCTGGCGGACGGCGTGGAGTACATCCGGGCGGGCCGGGAGGCCGGCCTGGACGTGGACGCGTTCGCGCCCCGGCTGTCGTTCTTCTGGGCGATCGGCATGAACTTCTTCATGGAGGTCGCCAAGCTGCGGGCGGCCCGGCTGCTGTGGGCCAAGCTGGTCTCCCAGTTCGAGCCGAAGAACAGCAAGTCCCTGTCGTTGCGCACCCATTCGCAGACCTCGGGCTGGTCGCTGACCGCGCAGGACGTCTTCAACAACGTCACGCGCACGTGTGTGGAGGCGATGGCCGCGACCCAGGGCCACACCCAGTCGCTGCACACCAACGCCCTGGACGAGGCCCTGGCGCTGCCGACCGACTTCTCGGCGCGCATCGCCCGCAACACCCAGCTGCTCATCCAGCAGGAGTCCGGCACCACCCGGGTCATCGACCCGTGGGGCGGCAGCGCCTACGTGGAGCGGCTGACGTACGACCTCGCGCGCAAGGCCTGGCAGCACATCCAGGAGGTCGAGCAGGCGGGCGGCATGGCGCAGGCCATCGACGCCGGCATCCCGAAGCTGCGCGTGGAGGAGGCGGCCGCGCGGACCCAGGCCCGTATCGACTCCGGACGGCAGCCGGTGATCGGCGTGAACAAGTACCGGGTGGAGAACGACGAGGCGATCGAGGTCCTCAAGGTCGACAACTCCTCCGTGCGCGCCCAGCAGATCGAGAAGCTGCGGCGGCTGCGCGCGGAGCGGGACGAGCAGGCCTGCCAGGACGCCCTGGACGCGCTCACCCGGGCCGCCGACGGCAGCGAGAACCTGCTGGAGCTGGCCGTGCGCGCGGCCCGTGCCAAGGCGACGGTCGGCGAGATCTCGGACGCCCTGGAGAAGGTGTACGGGCGGCACGCCAGCCAGATCCGTACGATTTCCGGCGTGTACCGCAACGAAGCAGGCCAGTCCCCGTCCGTGGACCGGACCCGGGCCCTGGTGGACGCGTTCGAGGAGGCCGAGGGGCGCCGGCCGCGCATCCTGGTCGCCAAGATGGGCCAGGACGGCCACGACCGCGGCCAGAAGGTGATCGCCACCGCCTTCGCCGACCTCGGCTTCGACGTCGACGTCGGCCCGCTGTTCCAGACGCCCGAGGAGGTCGCCCGGCAGGCGGTCGAGGCGGACGTGCACGTGGTCGGGGTGTCGTCGCTGGCCGCCGGTCACCTCACGCTCGTTCCGGCGCTGCGCGAGCAGCTCGCCGAGGAGGGCCGCGAGGACATCATGATCGTGGTCGGCGGGGTGATTCCGCCGCAGGATGTGCCGACCCTGCTGGAGATGGGTGCCACGGCCGTGTTCCCGCCCGGGACGGTGATCCCGGACGCGGCCCACGACCTGGTCAAGCAGCTGTCGGCCGACCTGGGCCACGAGCTCTAGCGGCGATGGCAGCGATCGATCTCGACACGTATGTGAAGGGTGTGCTCGACGGTAAGCGGGCCCTGGTGGCCCGCGCCATCACGCTCGTCGAGTCCACCCGGCCACAGCACCGGGCGCTGGCACAGCAGTTGCTCACCGAGCTGCTGCCGCACAGCGGCCGGGCGCGGCGGATCGGCGTGAGCGGGGTGCCGGGTGTCGGCAAGTCGACCTTCATCGACGCGTTCGGCACGATGCTGACCTCGCTGGGCCACCGGGTGGCCGTCCTCGCCGTCGATCCCTCCTCCACCCGCACGGGCGGCTCCATCCTGGGTGACAAGACACGGATGGAGCGGCTGGCGGTCGACCCGGCGGCCTTCGTCCGGCCCTCCCCCAGCGCGGGCACGCTGGGCGGGGTCGCCAAGGCCACCCGGGAGTCGATGGTGGTCATGGAGGCGGCCGGTTACGACGTGATCCTCGTGGAGACCGTCGGGGTGGGCCAGTCGGAGACGACGGTCGCGGACATGGTCGACTCCTTCCTGCTGCTGACCCTGGCCCGCACCGGTGACCAGCTCCAGGGCATCAAGAAGGGCGTCCTCGAACTGGCCGACGTGATCGCCGTCAACAAGGCGGACGGCCCGCACGAGCGCGACGCGCGGGCCGCGGCACGGGAGTTGGCGGGCGCGCTGCGGCTGATGCACGGCAGGGACGCCTTCTGGACACCGCCGGTGCTGCACTGTTCCGCCCGGGAGTCGAGCGGTCTGGACACCGTGTGGGAACGCCTGGAGCAGCACCGCACCCTGCTGGACTCCACCGGCCGGCTGGCCGCCAAGCGCCGGGACCAGCAGGTCGGCTGGACCTGGGCGATGGTCCGCGACGAACTGCTCGGCCGGCTGCACGCCGACCCGGCGGTGCGTGAGGCCGCGCCGGACCTGGAACGGGAGGTCAGAGAGGGCCGCTTGACGGCGACACTGGCGGCGGAACGCATCCTGGCGGCGTTCGAGGGCCGTACGGCGCCGTCACCCGGCACCTGAGCGAACCGCCTCCGGCCCGCCGCGCTCACGAATGCGGCGGGCCGGTCGCCGGGGCAGGAGAGCCGTCGTCGGTGGCCTCGCATCACTCGTGCGGGCCGTCCGCGCGGCCGGGCCTTCCCCGAGGAGCCCGGCCGTCGTCCGAGGCTCTTCGACGGCCGCCGTTTCAGGGGGTGTGGACGGTGGGACGCGGCGGGGTGGGCATGCCGGCGCCTATGAAGAAGCTGGGGTGCGGGGGCTGGTTGTAAGCGGTGTTCTGCCAGGCGAGGGCCGTGCGGTACTGGCTGTCGTGGAGCAGGGTCGTGATCCTGGTGCCGGTCTGGTGGGGGGTCGAGTAGATGCGCAGGGCGCGGTTGTCGCCGGTCCGCCAGACGACCTCCTCGCGCCAGTCGCCGAGGAGGTCCCCGGACAGCACCGGAGTGGACTTGGTGCCGTTGTCGGAGGAGACACCGGAGCCGGTGAGCAGGCGGGTGTCGCCGGAGGTGCCGTACTTGTCGATGTGCGTGCCGTCGAGGAGTTCCCGGACGGTGTCACCGTCCCACCATGAAAGGAAGTTGATACTGGACGGTTCCCGGCCGAGGGAGGCGCCGGTCGCCGAGCGCAGGGTGGTGTCGGAGGCCGACCACGCCTCGGCGCCCGGACTGCCGGCGTAGATGTCGGCGGCGACGCCCCGGCCGTTGTCGGAGCCCGAGGCCGTCTGCCACAGGATCTGCCCGGTGCGTGCGTCGGCCATCCAGGAGCCGGGTTGGCCGGAGTCCTCGGAGACCTTGAAGTACTCCAGGCCCGCACGGGAGGGGTTGAGGTCGCCGAGATGCGCCGCGTCGCCGTGGCCCAGCTTGGTGGTCCACAGCCCGGAGCCGTTGTCGTCGACGGTCATGGCGCCGTAGACGATCTCGTCCTTGCCGTCGGCGTCGACGTCCGCGATCGACAGACTGTGGTTGCCCTGGCCGTCGTAGCCCTTTCCGCTGTTGGTGGAGGAGGTGGTGTCGAAGGTCCAGCGGCGGGTGAACTGGCCGTTCCGCCAGTCCCAGGCGGCGATGACCGTGCGGGTGTAGTAGCCACGGGCCATGATCAGGGACGGGCGGGAGCCGTCCGGGTAGGCCGTGCCCGCCAGGAAACGGTCGACGCGGTTGCCGTAGGAGTCGCCCCAGGAGGAGACCGTGCCGCGGGCCGGGACGTAGTCGACGCTCTGCATCGCCTTGCCCGTCTGCCCGTTGAACATGGTCAGGTACTCGGGCCCGGACAGGACGTATCCGTTCGCATTGCGGTAGTCGGCCGAGGAGCTGCCGATCACGGTGCCGGTGCCGTCCCGGGTGCCGTCGGCGGTCTTCATGGCGACCTCGGCCTTGCCGTCGCCGTCGAGGTCGCCGACGGAGGCGTCGTGGCCTCGTAGGTGTAGGCCACCCCGTCCGGGGTCGTGCCGCCGGCCGGCGGGGAGATCGGCACGTCCAGATACCCGGCGCGGAACTGGAGCGCGTGCTCGGAGGCCGGCTGCTCCGTGCCGTTCACCACCGCCCGCACCGTGTAGTACCGCCGGGCACCTTCGGTACGAGCGGCTCGGCGGCGACGGCGCGCAACGCCTCCGGCGACAGCTCGCTGCGGGCATCCGGCTCCAGCACGTTCGGGTCCGTCACCGGCGGCACACCGCCCACCGCCCCGCTCACGCGCACCGGCTCCTGACCACACCCCCACGACCAACCGTCCGCCGGCCGCACCGTCTTCCCGCGGCGCGGCCGGCGCACCGAAGGGAGCGAACATGTCCCCCACCCACGTATCCGGTTCCGGGCAGATCAGCCGCCGGACCCTGCTCAAGGCAGGCACCGCGACCGCCGGGGCGATCGCCACCGCGGCCGCGCTCGCCGAACTGGACACGCCGACGGCGAGTGCGTCATCACGTCTCCCACGTGCTCGGCGCGCTGGCAGGCGATGCCGAACGCGAGCACCGGGATGAAGGCCGGCGTCTACTCCTCCTCGACCTGCCCTCGGCACGTCGGCCGGGCCCGCTACCAGCAGCTGATCACCATGATGGCGCGGGCCGCCCTGGCCAGAGGCGCGCATCCGGTGCTGCTCACCCCGGTCGCCGCCATTACCTGCTCCGGCAAGAGATCGAACCGGCCTTCCACGCGGCCGGCCTCCCCTCCCTGGCCGCTCGTAGAGTGCGATCGTTCCGGCCTTCGCCTCGGCCACGTGCAGGACGGGCCGTTCGCCGCGCGCCACGATCCGTGCGACGAGCGCGCCGACCAGGCGGGCGGCGTGGCCGCGCCCGTGGGCCTCGGAAGCGGTGCAGACGGCACTGGTCTCGGCCGCGGTCGGCCCGGCCGTCAGCCGGCCGAGTCGACCAGCACCGCCAGGGCTGCGATCAGCCCCATGACGACCAGGTTGACCAGCACCGCGTACAGAATGCACAGCCATCCGACGACGATGGCCGCCAAGGACAGCCAGCGGCCCTCGATGCCATGCTTCTTGGCGCGGCGGCGCCCGATGTGCCCGGAGACGATGGCGACCAGCGCGCACACGATCAGGAGGCTGAGGATGGCCGCCGAGTACGTCACCGTCAGCCAGCCACCCATGACGGAACCGCTCGCGTAGACCACGCCGGCGAAGGCGGCCCACGCGCTCACCCACGCGGGCTTGTTCCGGGTCCGCTCAGCCGTCTGCGATGAAGTGCTCATGGTCGCACGATAGTGGCCCCGAGCGGGCGCCTACCGGGGGCCCGGCAGCCGGATCACGGGCGCCCGCCGACTCGGCCCGCGGAGCAACACGGCTCAAACGGGTTCGGGTTGCGGTTCCGGCTGGCGCGTCGGTACGGCCGTCGGTGCCCACAGTCTGGTGGTCTGTACGTAGCCGTAGATCACTGAGGTCATCACCAGAATGAGAAGTGGCCCGAACACCCACGGATGTCTTGCCATTTCCATCGGCAGATAGCGGTACGACAGCAAGAGCGCGGCAAAGACCGTCGTGCCGTAGCTGACCAGGTGGATTCCTGCCCGGTCCCAGCCACGGTCGAGCGAACGCAACGCCGCCTCGACGGTGAGCGCGAACACCACGCCGGCGACGAGATCCGTGCCGTAGTGGTAGCCGAATCCCAGCGTCGCGGTGAGCGTGGCGGTCAGCCAGAACGTGCCTGCGAAACGCAGAGCCCGTGGGCCCTTGCGGGAATGGATGAAGATCGCCGTAGCCCACGCCGTGTGCAGGCTGGGCATGCAGTTGCGGGGGGTGATCGCGTCGTACGTCATCGGGTGCGGGGTGCTGATCGGCGGCAGCGTGTCCGGCCACAGGTTGGCCACCGCCCACTGCACGCCGCCGGTGCCGGAGGCACCCGGACCGTAGGCGAAGACCGGTCCGACCACCGGGAAGATCATGTAGATGCCCGGCCCGAGGAGACCGATCACCAGGAAGGTGCGCACCAGATGATGGCTCGGGAAGCGGCGCTCGACCGCCACGTTCCGCAGTTGGTACAGCGCGACGACGACCGCGGCCACCGCAAGCTGCCCGTAGACCAGGTGCAGAAGACCGGGGCCGATCGGGTCGGTGGCGTTGACGATCCGGCCCACCAGCCACGACGGGTTGCCCAGCGCCTGATCGGCGGTCGCCACATACTGGTCGAGCACCGCCGGGCGGGCCTTGGATGTGATGAGGAGCCAGGTGTCGCCGGTCTTCCGGCCGGCCACCAGCAGCAGGCCCAGCCCGACGCCCTTCAGCAGCAGGGCGCGTTCCCGGCCGGTGCGGCGCGTGACAGCGATGACCGCGCAGCCCAGCATCACCCACAACGCGCCGTTGCCGAAGAGATGGCCGTCGGTCGTCTTGGCGCCGACCGCCCACCGCACCAGCACGAAGACGACGTCGATACCGATCGCGACACCAGCCGCGACGAACCGCTGCCGCCAGGTGAGCACCACCATCATCAACGCCAGACCGCCGTACAGCGGCCCCGGTTTCGGGGCGAATACCAGCCCCTCCACCTGGCTGGTAATCGGCCCCGCTTCACCGTATCGGCGTGCGGCGATCTCCAGCGCGACGAGGAATCCGAGAGCCACCACACCCGCTGCGACCCACAGCACCGCGCGCCGTTGACGCCACGCGACCAACGCAGTTATGCCGTTTATCCGCGAAAACACCCGCGACGCTCTAGATATCAATCGTTTGGCCGATTTACTCGAATAGGTCGGATATAAAAAGCGATGAGGGTGACCATCGCGAGTTCGAACATGCTATCCGAGCGATGCGGCGTGGCAGCCCCTGCGGAATGCCGACCGGCAACGGCGTCCTGAAACGCCCAGCGTCCCGGCACGGCGCTCATCGAAGACCATCCCGCCGCGTGCCGTACCCAGGAAGAACCTGGCGGGGTGGTCGGAAACTGCGCCACGAGGGATCCGTCGATCTGGCGGACAAGGCTTGCGCTCCTCTCATAGCAGTGGTGTTCGGGAAACGATCGTGACCGCTCGCGGGTTCCCGGCACCTCCTGAGGGCCGGGCCGCCAAGCCCTCACCCCGGAAGACGGGTCAGCCCACAGGCGTTCCTTGCGCCGGCGGACCGAACCAGCGGTTCAGCAGCACCACCACGGGCACGGCGACGTTCGACCTTGCGGGTCGTCGAAGAAGCCGAGGCAAGCCGCGGCGACCGCCGACAGCGCCCAACCGCACGCGATCACCCGAGCGGCCTCGCGCCGCGCGACTCCCCGTACGTGCCCACGGAGCCTACTCACCAATACTTGCGCAACCTCTGCAATGTTCGGGGCCGGCGACTCCAGTTCCCGCAGCACTTCGAGCACGGTCGGTGCACGGCGCCCAGGATCGGATGGTGCGGCGGCAGCCCGGTTGCCACCCGGCACTGCCGAGGCATCGGTAGCCGGCGCCTGCACCTCCGGACCGGGTGGCGCGGCGCTCTCAGCCGCCGATCCCGCGCAGTCGGTGCACCGGCGCGGAGGCGTGCTGCGACCGTGCGGTGAGTTGCCCGACCATCACCCGGACCAGTGTCACGACGTCGGGGTCGTCGATGTAGTAGACCTGCCGCCTGCCTTCACGCCGGGAGCGCACGAGCCCGCCGAGCTTCAGCTTGGTCAGGTGCTGGCTCACCGCCGGCAGCGCACCGCCCACCCGGCCGGCAAGGTGCGTCACGTCGCTCTCACCCTGCGAGAGGGCCCACATCAGGTGCAGTCGGGCCGATGAGGCGAGCAGACCGAAGGCGGCGGCTGCCGCCGTAAGCACCTCGGAGGGCGGATCCTGGAAGCCACCGGCGCTCTCCGTCACAACCTTCTCCCGTCCCGGCCCTGCTCACAGTCGACGCACATGCGCCCACCCATGGTAAGGGCGGGTCTCCCGCAGTCCTGCGCGGGCGGGACGGCCCGGCGGCCTGGTGGCCGGCCGAAGTGGAAGTCGTCGGTCGGCTTGTTGAGGTTGTCCTCACCATGCTCGCGTCGCGGAACGCGCCGCTCTAGAGGCCGCTCTTCTTTGCCACCAGCCGGGTCTGCATCTGCGACACCGAGTCCTTGATGCGATCCCCCAGGACCATGTCGACTCCCCTTGCTCCAGGGCTGCCGTGATGATCACGAGTGACGGCGCGACTCCGCTGTTCCGCTATGCGCGCCTCTTCAAGGCGGCCCAGCAGAAAGGGGATCACCCCTCGTTCCAGCAAGGCGAGTTCCCACGCTTGGCGCGCCTGCACCACCTCGGCCTCCGCGCGGCACACCGCACCTCCGCCGGCAGCCGAGTGGCCAGGAGTCGCCGCCACCAGCTGCCAGATCACGTCACCGATCACGGCACCGACAGCCACCACGCCCAGCACCAGCCCTGCCGTGACCAGGCCATCGCCGAGATGGGGCCAACCACCGTAGGAGCAAAGCCCATAGCCGGACAGTAGGAGGACCAACCCTGCCGCAGCCGACACACGCACCGCGGGCACAATCGGCGGTCCGTCGGCGTCAGACGACACCGGCCCGCCGCCGCGCGCGGTCGGCCGGCTGCCGTGACGGCCGGAAGCAGCGGCCATGGCTTCGAGATACTCGCGGTACTCGATGTGCGCGAAAGCCACGATGGCCCGCATCCGCTGAAGCGCCCTGGCACGCAGCTCCTCGCGCGCGATCAGACGCTCGCAACGCCCGATCGCCTCCACGACCTGCCCGAGGCCCATGGCCTGGTCCAGCACCCGCTCGAACACCACACCGAGCTCCGGCTCCAACTCCGGCCGCATCGGACCTACTTCCGCCATACGTCCCCCGATGCCTGAAGGCCTCACCGTCTGCACGCCCACCACTCGTCATCCCGGGCAGGGAGTCGGCTCATAGTTACCAGATTGCGCAACCATCAAAACGATAGACCGGGAGTGGAGTGCCGGCGGCTCCTCCGGGCACCCGAGTGGCACGAACTAGTGAAGGGGTGACAGACCGCATGGAGATCTCGGGCATCATCAGCGCGATCGTCATCGGCATCGTGATCGGTGTCCTCGGCCGACTCGTCGTCCCCGGCCGCCAGCACATCGGCATCCTGTGGACGATCGTCATCGGCATCGTCGCCGCCTTCATCGGCACGGCCGTCGCAGCGGGCATCGGCGTGGCCGACACCAACGGCGTCGACTGGGTCGAATGGCTCCTCCAGATCGCGCTGGCCGCTCTCGGAGTGGCGGCGCTCAGCAAGGTGAAGCTGGGGCACTGAAGGGCTGCTTCGAGAAGGTGAAGTGGCGGCACCGTGGAGCTGCTTCGAGCGCGGAACTCTGCTGCTCGCGAAGCACTGCCGCTCGCGAAGCACTGCCGCTCGCGGAGCTCTGCCGCCCCTTCATCGCTGACCGGACCGGTCCGCCGCGCCGCAGGTGACACAGGCGCGGCGGACCGGCTTCTTGTCCGAGCCACCCGGCCCCGGCCGGACAGTACGGATGATCCACGATCACTGCTGCCCACCCTCAAAGTTAGGCGCGAGCCGACACCCCCACGGGAATGACCCTGGAGACGGCGTGGCGTTCAGCCAAGGCAGCAGGAGTAGAACGACGGCGGAGCCGCGCGCGACTCCCGTGGCCTGGGAAGGGTCTGACGCCTCGCAGTCGGCTCCGTCGAGCGGCCCCGTTCGGCCCTAGTTCACGCTGCATGAGGGCCACGCGGCGCTCCGCCTCCTGTGCTACGTCGAAGAAACGCACGAGTTGGACGGGACCCGGCGCCATGTCGTCCGCGACGGGCAAGGCCACTAGGGCGAGCGGCCCCCGCGCCATCGGGAGTTCGCTCCAGACCACAGAGCTCCCGCGCCGGACTGTCGTTCTGCCTGTGGGGGATCCTTTCGCTGGGAATCATCCCTACCGTGTGGATCTTCCCTCACCTTGCGGCGCCAGTGAGCACAGCTGCTGCCGTAATGGCAGCCTCGATCCCCATACTGAGGAGCCGACTTGGCTCGCAGCAAGAGCAACCGACTGTGGAACCGAGCCCAAACCACAGTGATTCGACAGGCAGGAATCCCTCGCCCTGAGGTGATGCAGCTCGGGTGAGCACCCCTCCGCGCTATCCCTGGCCAGCGGTCTGGACTGCCAAGCGGACCAGACCGCTGACCTGCGCCGAGGGCGATACTTCATCGCTGTCCGGCAAAGCCTGGGCCTCAACGGCACGCCCTTAGGCTCTCTTGCAAGAAATCGTTGAGCACGGCGACCGGTGAAGTGGGAAGCAAGACCAGCTGGGCATCTAATGAGTTGGTGCGTGATAGCGGGTGGGCATGCTCTCGCGGTGAGGGGCATGGTCGATCGGGCGGTGTTGGCGCATCCGTTGTTCACGGGCATCTCGATGGCACATCTGGCGTCATTGGTTGAGGAGTTGGCCCGGCCGTGGGCAGCTGCGGCGGAGGGCCGGCGGGGGCGAGTGCGTGGTGGGGCGCGGAGACGAGCTCCGGGTGCGGGTGCTCAGACTCGTCGTCGCCGTCGGCCGACCGGTCACGGGCAACCGCAAAGATTGCAAGGCGTGGGAACTTTCCGGTGCGAAGGCCGCCGTCGGCCGGGCCACGGTCATCGCGGACGGCGGCTATCGGGGCACCGGCCTGCTCATTCCGCACCGCCGTGAACGCGGCCGGACCGAAGCGCCCCACCTCCCCGGCTCGGAGAATGTTCAGTCGATACAGAACTCGTTGCCCTCGATGTCGAGCATCGGGATGCACGACTCGTTTTCCTCATCGGCGTACAGCGTTCGCACGTGGGTCGCGCCGAGCGCGACCAGTCGTGCGCACTCGGCTTCGAGCGCGGCGAGGCGCTCGGCCCCCACGAGCCCGGTGCCGACCCGGACGTCGAGATGCACCCGATTCTTAACGATTTTTCCTTCGGGGACGCGCTGGAAGTACAGGCGCGGGCCCACGCCTGAGGGATCACTGCAGGCGAACCATGATCCCTGCTTCTCAGGAGGCAGAGTGCGGTTGAAATCATCCCAGGTGGTGAACCCCTCCGGTGGCGGCGGTATGACGTACCCCAACACTTCACACCAGAAGCGAGCGAGGCGCTCAGGTTCTGCGCAGTCAAAGGTGACTTGGAACTTCCTGATCGCTGACATCGGCGCACCGTACCGCGTACCAGGGGGACCCTGCCGCTCATTTCCCCAGGCAGATCCGCCCGTCACCCGTCGCATCCTGGGACGCCTTGGACGCCAAGTGATCAAACCGGACAGTCCACGAGAACGACGCGACCGTGGCGGTGGAGCGCCCCAGTAGTCCCCAGGATCCAGTCCTGACCAACCACCTTCAGGCCGAGATCAGTTGTGCGACAGCCCTTAGCGAAGGCAGACATGACTGAAAGCAACGCCCGACGCACGACATTCGGCTTCGCGCCTCCCGTGGACGACGCCGCAGCGTGGCGCATCGAACTGAACGACTTCGCCAACCGCCTGATGCAGGGCTTCCCGGGCACAGAAACCTGGCCGCTGGGCTCCCAGGCACCACACCCCCAGGAGGGCCTCGGGTTCGACATGCCACTGGGCGGAGGCGCCCGCATGGAGGGTCTCGTGAATACGCCGTACCCGAAGGTCGGCGGCGTCATGGCCCTGGACGCCACCGCCGACGAGGCAGCCGTCCTGGCACGCTGGCTCAGGGACCGGTACGCGCCCACACCGAACCTCGTGCACTTCACCAGCGAAAGGGCTCTGGAACTGGGCGTCACCGAATACGGGCGAATCCCGGCGACCGGCGATCTGCACGAGATCTCCCGCGTCCTACAAGAGCACCTCGACGCGGTGGACGCTTGAGGCACCGGCATCGGACCGGATGGCCCTCAACGGGATCGTGCGAAGGCGCCGGCAAACCGCACAGGACGTACGACCGGGAGCCACGTTCGACTGGTTGTCGCCCTTCGGGGGCCGGCCGAGGATCTGTTCGCTGTGCGGCGCCCAACGAGCGTCGAGAACGGTTTGCGCAGGATGTGCGAAGACGGGAGGAACCGCACCCGTCCTTCCCCGACACTCGCTGAAACCGCATGTCGGAGCGCTCGTCCGGCAAGCGGCGCACTCCACGTCGCGCCGGCACGGAAACACGTCGACGCATTGCACCCGGACCCTGCGAAATCAGATGAAACCGCAGGTCAGACCCTCTTCTGCGCAGGCTCCAGAATCGCCACGCACTCCACGTTGATGCGTCATCGGAAAGATGTCGGCCTGAGCAGATGCTGTGAAATACCAGGTCAGAGCGCTATGTCGGCTCTCTGCCTCCCTCTCCACGTGCGCAGAGCGTCAAACGAGCGTCATGACGACCGGCTCGTCACCTCCCCGGGGACCGGACGGCTGCCACGACGCGGCCACCGCGCCCGTGATCAGCCTGCTTCAGTCAAGGCCGCGTGCGCGGCGGCGAGGATCTCCCCGGAGAGCGGGGAGCCCTTGGTGGCCCGGGACAGGACCAGCGCACCGAACAGGGTGCACAGGCGGACGATGCCGTCCTGGTCGTCACTGGCCAGGAAACCGGCGTAGTCGGCCACCCCCTCGGCGTAGACGCGACGGGCCTCGCGCCCCCCGCCCTCGCGCGCGATGTCGGTGGCGAGCGCGGCGACCGGGCAGCCGCCCGCCGGGTCGTCGCGGTGCTCGACGGAGAGGTAGGCGTCGATCAGCGCCTGCTGGGCGGCGGCGCGCTGCCCGTCGTGCCGCTCGAGCCCGGCGCTGTAGCGCTGGGCGAGCTCGGCGAACGCGTGCGCGGTGGCCTCGTCGACGAGTGCCTCCTTGGAGGCGAACTGCTTGTAGAAGGCGCCGTGGGTCAGACCGGCCGCCTTCATCAGGTCGGCGACGCTGACCTGCATGCCCTGCTCCCGGAACAGCCGGGATGCAGTGTCCACCACCCGCCTGCGATTTTCCTCCGCCTGCGCCTGCGATACACGGCCCATGGTCACCTCCCATTTAGATGTCGACTGGCATCTATCATAGACCCATGTTTAGATTGCTTTCATAATCTAAACAGTTGCGGGTGGCCGCCGTCGCCCGCCACGGCCAGGAGTGAACGTGGAACTGAGGAACGCGGTCGCAGTCGTCACCGGCGCCAACCGGGGCTTCGGGCGGCACCTGGCCGCCCAGCTCGTCCAGCGCGGCGCGAGGGTGTACGGCTCGGCCCGAGGCCCCGAGACGGTCGACGTGCCGGGCGTCATCCCGCTGCGGCTGGACGTCACCGACGAGGCGTCGATACGAGAGGCCGCGCGCGTGGCGTCCGACGCGACACTGCTGATCAACAACGCGGGCATCTCCACCGGCGCGACGCTCATCGCAGGCGACGTGGCTGAGGTGCGCCGGGAGATGGAGACCAACTTCTTCGGCCCGCTCGCCGCGACCCGCGCCTTCGCCCCCGTCATCGAGGGCAACGGCGGCGGCGCCGTGCTCAACGTCCTGTCCGCCCTGTCCTGGTTCCACCCGGCAGGACTCGGCTCCTACGCCGCGTCCAAGGCCGCCGCTTGGGCGCTGAGCGACGCGACCCGTGAGGAGTTGGCACCGCGCGGGATCACCGTCTCGGCGCTGCACGTCGGCTACATGGACACCGACATGGCCGCCGGCGTGCCCGCCGATCAGAAGGTCGCCGCCGCCGACGTCGCAGCCCAGGCCCTGTACGGCATCGAGACCGGCCTGCCCGAGATCCTCGCCGACGAGACCAGCCGGTACGTCAAGCAGAGCCTGTCCGCGGCACCCCAGCCGAACGCGGACTGACGCTCACCCCTCCACCCCGGCGCGACCACCCTCACACCCCTCATGCAAGGACATCTCATGCGCTACACGGCCTTCGGCCACCGGACCGGGCTGCGCGTCTCCGAGTACGCGCTCGGCACCGCGAATTTCGGCACCGGCTGGGGCGCAGGCGCCGAGCCCGACGAGGCCCGGCGGATCTTCGACCGGTTCGGCGAGGCCGGCGGGACTCGGGCTCGGCGCAGCCCTGTGGTCCCCGCTCGGCGGCGGACTGCTCACCGGCAAGTACCGCCGCTCCGCCGAGGGGCGCCTGAGCGACCTGGGCATGGTCATCCACACCGAGAGCACCGGCCAGAAGACCGCCGTCGTCGACACCGTCCTGGCGATCGCCGAGGAGACCGGCGTGACGCCCGCCCAGGTGGCGGTGGCCTGGGTGCGCGAGCGCGCCGCCCGCTCCGTCGTCACGCTCGTCCCGATCATCGGCCCGCGCGGTCTCTCCCACTCGACAGCCACCTCGGCGCCCTCGACGTCCAGCTGACCGATGAGCAGTACAACCGCCTGGCCGAGGTCAGCGCGGTGCCGCTCGGCGAGCCCCACGAAGGGATCGCCGCCACCTTGGACCGCCTCCAGGGAGGCGCCGCCGACCGCGTCACCGCCCCGGTCGTGCCGGTGGCCTGATGGGTGAACGCGGCTGAGGACGAGGTGCGCCCGCGCCGCAGCCAAGAGCGCAACACAGCTATCTCGTTCTGGGGGAAGCCCGGGGCGAGCGGAGACCCCGACCTTTCACGGACGGGAAACGGAACGGAGACGACGATGAAGGCTTTCATGGTCGAGAAGTACGGCGACCAGGCCGGGATGCGCGCCGCCGAGACACCCGACCCCCAGGTAGGTGCCGACGACGTCCTGGTCAAGATCCACGCGGCGGGCGTGAACCCGCTGGACCTCAGGATCCGCAACGGGGACTTCAAGGCGTTCATGCCATACCGCCTCCCGCTCATTCTGGGCAACGACCTCGCCGGGACGGTCGTCCGGGTCGGCCCGTCCGTCACCCGCTTCGCGGTGGGCGACGAGGTCTACGCCCGGCCCGACAAGGACCGCATCGGTACCTTCGCCGAACTCATCGCCGTCCACCAGGACGACCTGGCGCCCAAACCGGCCACCCTCACCATGGCCGAGGCCGCCTCCCTCCCCCTGGTCGTCCTCACCGCATGGCAGGCACTGGTCGAGCGGGCCCGCGTGCAGCCGGGCCAGAAGGTCCTCGTCCACGCGGGCGCCGGCGGCCTCGGCTCCATCGCCGTCCAGCTGGCCAAGGCGCTGGGCGCGCACGTGGCCACCACCGTGAGCACCGCCAAGGTCGACCTGGCCAGGAACCTCGGCGCGGACGTCGTCATCGACTACCGCACCCAGGACTTCGAAGAGGTCCTCGACGGCTACGACGTCGTCCTCGACAGCCTCGGCGGCGAGAACCTCGCCAAGTCGCTGCGCGTTCTCAAGCCCGGCGGCACAGTCATCAGCGTCGCGGGCCCGCCCGACCCGGCCTTCGCCCGCGAACTGGGTGCGAACCCGATCCTCCGCCTGGCCATGACCGCCCTCAGCTTCAGAACCCGGCGCAACGCCAGGCGCCATGGTGTGACGTACTCGTTCCTGTTCATGAAGGCCAGCGGCGACCAACTGCGCGAACTCACCCCCCTCATCGACGCCGGGAAGATCCGCCCCGTCGTCGACCGCGTCTTCCCGTTCGAAGAAACCCTCCAAGCCATGGAATACGTCGAGAGGGGACGGGCAAAGGCCGGCAAAGTCGTCGTCGCGATGACGTAAGGGTGAAAACGAGTCCCAGGCGCCAGTCACCTCCGACAGCAACAAGACCCTGCACACCCCACTCCCCCGCCACACCACCTCAGGACCCGGCCATGAGCACACCGTCCAGTTCACCCGCCCCGATGTCGTACAAGAACACGCCGAACCGCTCCGTGTCCGTGCGTGGCGTGACCTTCGCCTACCGGCGGCTCGGCCCGGACGACGGCGTACCCCTGATCCTCCTCAACCACCTGTCCGCAGTCCTGGACAACTGGGATTCCCGCGTCGTCGACGGACTCGCCGCCCGGCGCCCCGTGATCATCTTCGACAACCGCGGCGTCGGCGCGTCCGGCGGCTCCACACCCGACACGATCGAGGCGATGGCTCGCGACACCGTGCTATTCATCCGGGCCCTCGGGTACGACAGGGTCGACCTGCTGGGCCTGTCGATGGGCGGCTTCATCGCCCAGGTCATCGCGGCAGAAGAACCCGATCTTGTACGCAAGCTCATCCTCGCGGGCACGGGGCCCGCCGGAGGCTTCGGCATCGACAAGGTCACAAGCCTCACCATCAAGGACATCGTCAAGGCCGTCCTGACCCGCAAGGACCCCAAGCAGTACCTCTTCTTCACCGACACCGCGGGTGGCCGCCAGGCGGCCCACGCCTTCCTGGACCGGCTGAAGGAACGCACGGACGACCGCGACAAAGCCATCTCGCTCTCATCGTTCCGCGCCCAGCTGAAGGCCATCCACCGCTGGGGCCGCCAGGCGCCGGCCGATCTGTCGCGCATCCACCAACCGGTCCTGGTGGCCAACGGCGAGAGCGATCGCATGGTCCCGAGCGTCAACACAGTCGACCTGGCGGCCCGGCTGCCCCAGGGCGAACTCGAACCCCTCTACCCCGACGCCGGACACGGAGGGATCTTCCAGCACCACGACAGATTTGTCCCGCGGGCGCTCGAATTCCTGCAACGGTAGCCAGCCGCCGGACAGGTCCATGGCCCCTGCCCCGCACTCAGCGAGACCGGCACCAGGAAATCCGTCCTCGCACATCGCCGCCACTCCGAGAGCCCCGCCGACTGCGGCTCCGCCTGCTGACCACGGCCGGACAGCTCGTCACCACCGGTCGTCGGTGAATCCTCCGCCTGGCCGGGCACTGGCCCTGGACCGGTCACATCGCCACAGCCCTCGACCGGCTCACCCACGTGCCCGACCCAGGCTGACCAGCCAATTCCCCGTCCCCCGGACAGCACCTCACCACCCGGACCAGTGGAACCCGGCGCCACCCCGAGGCGACAATCGGATCTTCCGCATGCGCATCCTCAACCCACGGCACGAAAGCGGTCCACCGACTCCGCCGGCGGACCGTCATGGAACTTCGAGGCCGACGCGCTGCTCGATGGGTTAAGCCCGACAAGTCGATTGACCCGCGCTATCTGATCCAGAACGACCACCTCACGCTCCGTCAGAAACAGCGTCGAACGAGCGTCAAGACATTTCCCGAACCCGTCCCTGACGGCGTTGAGACAGAGCGTTCTCGACCACGCCCCCCTGCGAAGCCACAGGTGAGACACCTGACGGAAACCTGCAACATGCTCCACCCGGTGGGCCTACGGAAACATGTCGGCACAACCCGCCCGCAACCTGGGAAATCAATAGATCAGCAGGTCAGAGCCCCTTCGCCGCAGGCTCCAAAATCGCCACGCACTCCACGTGATGCGTCATAGGAAACAGATCGAACGCCCGCAACGTCCGCACCCGGTACCCGCCCTCCCGGAAGTACCCCAGGTCCCGGGCCAGCGCAGCGGGGTCGCAGGCGACGTAGGCGATGCGGCGGGCGCCCAGGGACGTGAGGTGGGTGACCGTGTTGCGGCCGGCGCCGGCGCGGGGCGGGTCCAGGACGATGAGGTCGACCTCCGTGATGCCCGTGCGCGGCAGGACCGACTCGACCTTGCCCTGCTCGATGCGGACCCGCGGGAAGTCGGCCAGGTTGTGCCGCGCGTCCTCCACCGCCCGCTTGCCGGACTCGATACCGAGGACCGCGCCCTTCTCCCCGAGGCGGTCGGCGAGCGCACCGGCGAAGAGGCCGACGCCGCAGTAGAGGTCGAGGGCCGTCTCGCCCTTGCGCGGCAGGAGGCCCTGCATGACCGCCGTGACGAGCGTGTCGGCCGCCTTCGGGTGGACCTGCCAGAAGCCGCCGCCTCCCACCCGGTGCGTACGGCCGTCGGCGCGTTCGCGGACGAAGGGGCGGCCGTGGACGCGGTGCACGCCGCCGGACTTCTCGTCGACCCGGAGGACCGAGACCGGCTTGTCCAGCTCGACCAGGGGAAGGCGCCCGCCGGGGCGCGGGGTGAGGATCACCTGGCGGTCCTGCGAACCGGTCGCCGCGATCGCCTCGACCGACTCCATGCCGGCCCAGTCGCGCTTCTCGATGCCCAGCTCGCTGACGCCCGCCGCCGCGATCATGCAGTGGTCGATGCGCTCGACCTCGTGCGAGCGGTGCCGGCGCAGACCGGCGTGGCCCTCGGCGTCGACGGCGTACTGCACGCGGGTGCGCCACTGCGGGACCTGGCCGGCGGGCAGCTTGTCGCCCTCGGCCGGGAGCACGGTGCCGTCCCAGCCCGCCTCCTCGGGGGTGAGGCCGGCGAGCCGCTGGAGCTGTTCGGCGATGACCTCGGCCTTCAGCCGGCGCTGGGCGCCCGGCTTGGCGTGCTGCCAGTCGCAGCCGCCGCAGCGGCCGGGGCCGGCGAAGGGGCAGGGCGCCTCGATGCGGTCCTTGGACGCATCCAGGATCCGCACCGCGTCCGCGCGCAGGAAGCGGGCACCCTCCTCGCCCTCGGTCACCCGGGCCACGACCCGCTCGCCCGGCAGCGTGTGCCGGACGAACAGCACCTGTCCCTCGGACGTACGGGCGATGCAGTGGCCACCGTGGGCGACGGGGCCGATCTCGACCTCGTACTCCTCCCCCACCAGCGACTTCTTCGGTTCTGCGGGCATGGTGGGGGTGACTCCAGATCGAGAGCGGGGGGCGGCCCCACGTGGGGGCCCGACAACAGCCCACCAGTCTACGGCCTCCCCGCCCCGCCTCATTCCTTGGCCGACGGCTCCTTGGGCCGCTCCACGGCCGGGCCGCGCCGGACCGCACCCGGTGCGTTCCACTCCTGCCGCTTGCGGGCGCGGGCCCGGGCGGCCTCGGAGGAGGCCAGCTGGTACGGCACGGAGGTGACCATCACGCCGGGCGTGAACAGCAAGCGGCCCTTCAGGCGCAGTGCGCTCTGGTTGTGCAGCAGGTGCTCGTACCAGTGGCCGACCACGTACTCGGGGATGATCACGGAGACCGCGTCGCGCGGGGACTCCTTGCGCAGGCTCTTGACGTACTCGATGATCGGCCGCGTGATCTCGCGGTACGGCGAGTCCAGGACCTTCAGGGGCACGTCGATCCCGCGCCGTTCCCACTCCTCGCGCAGCGCCTTGGTCTCGGCCGGGTCGACGTTGACCGTCAGCGCCTCCAGGGTGTCGGAGCGCATCAGCTTGGCGTAGGCCAGGGCGCGCAGCGTCGGACGGTGGATCTTGGAGATCAGGACGACCGAGTGGACGCGGGAGGGGCGGACCATGTCGTCGCTCGGGCCCTCGGGCGCGGCGATCTCGTCGGCGACCCGGTCGTAGTGCTTACGGATCGCGGTCATCGTCGCGTAGAAGATGACCATGCCGAGCAGGGCCACCCAGGCGCCGTGCGTGAACTTGGTGACCAGGACGACGACGAGCACCAGGCCGGTGAAGAAGGCGCCGAACGCGTTGATCGCGCGGGAGCGGACCATCAGGCGGCGCTTGGCCTGGTCCTTCTCGACCGCCAGGTGACGGTTCCAGTGCCGGACCATGCCGGTCTGGCTGAGCGTGAAGGACACGAACACGCCGACGATGTAGAGCTGGATCAGACGGGTGGAGTCCGCGCCGTAGATGAACACCAGCAGCGTCGCCGCGCCCGCCAGCAGCACGATGCCGTTGGAGAAGGCGAGGCGGTCGCCGCGGGTGTGCAGCTGGCGCGGGAGGTAGCGGTCCTGGGCGAGGATCGAGCCGAGCAACGGGAAGCCGTTGTACGCCGTGTTGGCGGCCAGGAACAGCACCAGGGCGGTGGCGGCGGCCAGCAGGATGAACAGGAAGCTGCCCTTGCCGAAGACCGCCTCGGCGACCTGGGAGATCACCGGGTTCTGGACATAGCCGGGGCCGACCGGGACGCCGCCTCGCAGCAGGTCGGTGGCCGGGTGCTCGGCCATGCGGACCTTCGTCACCATGGCGAGGGCGATGATGCCGCAGAACATGGTGACGGCGAGCAGGCCCATCATGGCGAGCGTGGTCGCCGCGTTCTTGGACTTGGGCTTGCGGAAGGCCGGGACGCCGTTGGAGATCGCCTCGACGCCGGTCAGGGCCGCACAGCCGGAGGAGAAGGCGCGCAGCAGCAGGAAGACGAGCGCGAAGCCCGCGAGGCCCTGGTGCTCGGCCTTGATGTGGTAGTCGGCCGTCGGCGCGGACATGGTGTCGCCGAGGACCAGGCCCCGGAACGCACCCCACGCGATCATGATGAAGACGCCGCCGACGAACACGTACGTCGGGATCGCGAAGAGCTTGCCGGACTCCTTCACGCCGCGCAGGTTCATCAGCGTCAGCAGCACGATGACGGCGGTCGCGCAGAGCACCTTGTGCTGCACCACGAAGGGGACCGCGGAGCCGAGGTTCTCGATGCCGGAGGCGATGGAGACGGCGACGGTGAGGACGTAGTCCACGAGCAGGGCGCTGGCGACGGTCAGGCCGGCCTTGGGCCCCAGGTTGGTGGTGGCGACCTCGTAGTCGCCGCCGCCGCTCGGGTACGCGTGGACGTTCTGCCGGTAGGAGGCGACCACCGTGAACATCAGCACGACGACCGCGACGGCGATCCAGGGGCTGAAGTGGTACGCCGACACGCCCGCGATGGACAGGACCAGCAGGACCTCTCCCGGCGCGTAGGCGACGGAGGACAGCGGGTCGGAGGCGAAGACGGGGAGTGCGATGCGCTTCGGCAGGAGCGTTTCGCCCAGCCGGTCACTGCGCAGTGCGCGCCCGATCAGGATCCGTTTGGGCACGTCGGTCAGTTTGGACACGACAGAGGATCGTAAGGCTTCGAACAGGCAACCGCCCACCCGGCACCCGGGTTGTGCCTCACGAGTGAAATCGGGGGCGCGCGGAACTGCGGAATCCGTGGCGCGCGCGCCCTCCGTGCCTAGATGGCAAACCCCGCCTGTCGTCGCGCTTCGGAGGTTTCATGCCCGCAACCGCGGAGCTGATCGGGGCGGCACTCGCCCTTTTCGGCCTCGGAATCCTGACTCTGTGCAGCGTGCGCAGCATCACTCGCCGGCGGCTTCGCCCAGCTCCCGCACGGGGGTGCCCCCCGCGCGGCGCCCGTGTATAGCTTTGGGCGTCGGTCTGAGACCCTGATGCTGAGCAGTAACTTTTGGACACCGGAAGGACGGTCGTGCACATCGTCATCATGGGCTGCGGAAGAGTGGGTTCCGCTCTTGCCCAGACCCTGGAGCAACAGGGACACACGGTCGCCGTGATCGACCAGGACCCCACCGCCTTCCGCCGGCTGGGCCCGGGATTCGGGGGCCGCCGGGTCACCGGAGTCGGCTTCGACCAGGACACCCTGCGCGAGGCGGGCATCGAGGAGGCCGGCGCCTTCGCCGCCGTCTCCAGCGGTGACAATTCCAACATCATCTCCGCACGCGTGGCCCGCGAGATGTTCGGCGTGGAGAACGTGGCCGCCCGCATCTACGACCCGCGCCGCGCCGAGGTCTACCAGCGCCTGGGCATCCCCACGGTGGCCACCGTCCGCTGGACCGCCGACCAGATGCTGCGCCGTCTGCTGCCGTCCGGCGCGGAACCGCTGTGGCGCGACCCCACCGGCGGGGTGCAGCTCGCCGAGGTGCACGCCTCCGCCAAGTGGGTCGGACACAAGATCAGCAAGCTCCAGGAGGAGACGGGCGTCCGGGTGGCGTTCCTGACCCGTCTGGGCGAGGCCATCCTGCCCACCTCGCAGACGGTGCTCCAGGAGGGCGACCTCGTGCACGTGATGATGCGGACGGACGACGTGGAGAAGGTCGAGGCGGCCTTCGCCGGTGGCCCGGAAGAGGAGGGCGGTCACTGATGAGGGTCGCCATTGCCGGAGCCGGCGCCGTCGGCCGCTCGATCGCGGGCGAGCTGCTGGAGAACGGCCACGAGGTCCTGCTGATCGACAAGGCGCCGACCGCCATCTCGGTCGAGCGCGTCCCGCAGGCGGAGTGGCTGCTCGCCGACGCCTGCGAGATCACCTCCCTGGACGAGGCGGCGCTCCAGCGCTGCAACGTCGTCATCGCCGCGACCGGCGACGACAAGGTCAACCTGGTCGTGTCGCTGCTCGCGAAGACCGAGTACGGCGTCCCGCGCGTCGTCGCCCGCGTCAACAACCCGAAGAACGAGTGGCTCTTCAACGAGGCCTGGGGCGTCGACGTCGCGGTCTCCACGCCGCGTCTGATGTCCGCCCTGGTCGAGGAGGCGGTGAGCGTCGGCGACCTGGTCCGGCTGCTCCGCTTCAGCCACGGCGACGCCAACCTCGTCGAGCTGACCCTGCCCGAGGAGTCGGCGCTGGCCGGCACCCAGGTCGGCGACGTCCACTGGCCGGAGGACACCTCCCTGGTCACGATCATCCGCGGCACCCGGGTGCTGACCCCCTCCAAGGAGGACTCCCTGGAGCCGGGTGACGAGCTGCTCTTCGTGGCCGCACAGGCCCGGGAGGAGCAGCTGGAGGAACTGCTGTCGGTCCGCCGCGAGGAAGCTTGACGCACGGCTGACGCACGGCTGACGCACGGAAAGACCCGCCCGCCTCGCGACTCGGTGAGTCGCGAGGCGGGCGGGATCGGTTCCGGGGGTCCGTGGCAGGGCCCGCAGGGGCGGTCAGCCCTCCCGACGGTGCCTGCCGCCAGCCTCGGCAGCGGCCGCGGCCTTCTGTTCCTCGGCCGCCTTCTCCGCCGCCTCCATCTCCGCGAACACGTCGATCGGCGCGGGCGCCTTGGCGAGGAAGACCCAGGTCAGCCATACCGCGAGCAGGAACGGCGGGATCTTCAGGGCGACCAGGACCCAGCCGAGCTGGGCGGTGTCGGCCCACCAGTACAGCGGGAAGAGGATCGCGCACTTGGCGAGCAGGATCAGACCCCAGGCCCAACTGGCCTTGGCGTACGCCTTCTTGCGGCCGGGGTTGCGGGTGCGCCAGGAGAGGTTCTCCTTGAAGATCGGGCCGAGGATGAGGCCGATCAGGGGTACGCCCGCCAGGGTCGTGATGATGTAGGCCAACGCCATGCCCAGCGTGTAGAGCATGCCGGGCAGGTAGAAGTCCTTGGCGTTGCCGGTGAACATCGCGAACACGACGCCGAAGGCCACGCCGAAGACACCGCTGAAGGCGTGCTTGACGGTGTCCTTGCGCACCAGCCGGACCGCGACCAGGACCAGGGAGACGGCCAGCGCGGCGATCGCCGACAGGTGCAGGTCCTTGTGGATCGTGAAGATCGTCACGAAGAGCAGGCCCGGCACGACCGTCTCGACCATGCCGCGGACACCGCCGAACGCCTCGAACAGCGCGGCCTCGGTCACCGCGCGGGCGTCGTGAGGCTGGGTCTGATCGGTGTCTTCGGTCGGCTTGTCGAGGGACGTCACCGGCTACTCCCGTCCGAGGGGTCGCAGTTCGTACTTGGGGTTGAACAGCACCCGGCGGCCCCGGCTCATCGAGATCCGGCCCGATGCGATCAGCTTGCGCCCCGGTTCTATGCCCACGATGGAGCGCCTGCCGAGCCACACCACGTCCAGCGCGGCCGAGCCGTCGAACAGCTCGGCCTCCAGGGCCGGGACTCCGGCGCGCGGGCGCAGGGTGACCGTGCGCAAGGTACCAGTTACCGTCACGATCTGGCGGTCCCGGCAGTCACCGATCTTCGTACAGCCCGCCGTCTCGGCGTCTTCGCGCAGCTCCTCGGACTCCAGGTCCTCCTGCGACGAGGAGAGCCGGTCGAGCATGCGCCGGAACCGGCCGGCCGGCTTTTCGGAACGAGGAACAGCAGTCATACCTGAAGCGTACCGGGGGCTGCTGGCACCGCCGAAGCACAGCTCACTTCTCGAACCGGCACCCCGTCCCCGGCTCCTGTGATGCCGCATCCCCCCGCGGGGGACAACCCCCGGGCCCCCGGCCGGTCCACCCCGCACTTCGCGAACCGGTCCACGCCTCACTTCTCGAAGCAGCACCCCATCCCCGGCTCCGTGATACCGCATCCCCCGGGGGACGACCCCCGGACCCCCGCCCGGTCCACGCCTCACTTCTCGAACCGGTAACCCATCCCCGGCTCCGTGATGAAGTGCTTCGGGTGCGACGGATCGGTCTCCAGCTTCCGCCGCAGCTGGGCCATGTACACCCGCAGGTAGTTGGTCTCCGTGCCGTACGACGGCCCCCACACCTCCTGGAGCAGCTGCTTCTGGCTGACCAGCCGGCCGGTGTTGCGGACCAGCACCTCCAGCAAGTGCCACTCGGTCGGGGTGAGCCGGACGTCCTTGCCTCCGCGGTGGACCTTCTTGGCGGCGAGGTCGACGGCGAAGCCCTCGGTCTCGACGGTCGTCAGGTCGTCCTCGCCGGGGCCGACCGGCTCGGCCCGGCGGACGGCGGCCCGCAGCCGGGCCAGCAGCTCGTCCATGCCGAACGGCTTGGTCACGTAGTCGTCGGCCCCCGCGTCCAGCGCCTCCACCTTCTCGTCCGAGGAGTGGCGGGCGGACAGGACCAGGATCGGCACCCGGGTCCAGCCGCGCAGGCCCCTGATCACCTCGACGCCGTCCATGTCGGGCAGGCCCAAGTCGAGGACGACGACGTCGGGGTGGCGGGAGGCGGCGAGTTCGAGGGCCGTCCTGCCGTCGGGGGCCGCGTCGACCTCGTACTTGCGCGCCTTGAGGTTGATCACGAGGGCGCGCACGATCTGCGGCTCGTCGTCGACCACGAGCACCCGGGTCGTCATAGCACCTGCCTTTCCGGTTCTGCCAAGTCCGGTCCCGTCTCAGGGGCCTCGGGACGCGAGGCGGCCGCGCGCAGGCTGAGCACCATGGTGAGCCCGCCGCCCGGCGTGTCCTCGGCGTCAAGCGTGCCGCCCATCGCTTCGGCGAAGCCCCGCGCGACCGCGAGGCCGAGCCCGACGCCGGCGCCGCGCGGAGCGTCACCGTACCGCTGGAAGGGCTCGAAGATCCGGTCCTTGGCCTCGTCCGGCACGCCCGGGCCGCGGTCCACGACACGCACCTCCACCCGCTGGGCGATGGCGCTCGCGGAGACCAGGACGCGCTGCCCGAGCGGGCTGTACTTGACGGCGTTCTCCACCAGGTTGGCCACCGACCGCTCCAGCAGCCCGGGGTCGACGGCGACGATCGGCAGCGTCTCGGGCACGTCCAGCTCGACGCTGTCCTCGGGTACGCCGCCGAGGGCCATCGGTACGACCTCGTCGACGTCGATCTCCCGGATCAGCGGCGTGACCGTACCGGTCTGGAGCCGGGACATGTCCAGGAGGTTGCCGACGAGGTGGTCGAGCCGGTCGGCGCCCTCCTCGATGCCCTCCAGCAGCTCCGCCCGGTCCTCCTCGGACCAGGCCACGTCGTCGGAGCGCAGGGACGACACGGCGGCCTTGATGCCGGCCAGCGGGGTGCGCAGGTCGTGGCTGACGGCGGCCAGCAGGGCGGTGCGGATGCGGTTGCCCTCGGCCAGCGCCCGGGCCTGGTCGGCCTCCGCCTGGAGGCGCGTGCGGTCGAGTACGACGGCGGCCTGGGCGGCGAACGCGGCGAGCACCCGGCGGTCCTCGGCGGGCAGCACCCGGCCGGTGAGCGCGAGCGCCATGTGGTCGCCGACCGGCATGTCGACGTCGGCGTCCTCGGGGCGCTCCAGCGGCGGCCCGAGACCGGCGCGGCCCGCGCAGGCCCAGGGCGCGACATCGCTCTCGCGCTCCAGCAGGGCGGCCGACTCCATGGCGAAGGTCTCGCGGACCCGCTCCAGCAGCTCCTCCAGGCTGGTCTCGCCGCGCAGCACGTTCCCGGCGAGGAAGGAGAGGATCTCGGACTCGGCGCGCAGCCGGGCGGCCTGGTGGGTGCGCCGGGCCGCGAGGTCCACCACCGACGCCACCGACATGCCGACGCCGAAGAAGATCGCGATGGCGACCATGTTCTTGGGGTCGGCGATCGTCAGGCGGTGCAGCGGCGGGGTGTAGAAGTAGTTCAGCAGCAGGGAGCCGAAGGCCGCCGAGGCCAGCGCGGGCAGCAGGCCGCCGAGCAGGGCCGCCGCGACGGTGACCGCCAGGAACAGCAGCATGTCGTTGGCGAGGCCGAGGTCGACGGTGTTCAGCAGCACCGCGAGGACGGCGGGGCCGGCCAGTCCCACGCCCCAGCCCCAGACGATCCGGGCCCGCCCGAGCCGGCCGCCGCGGGCCACCGGCAGTCCGCGGCCCTTGGCGACCTCCTCGTGGGTGACGATGTGCACGTCCAGGTCCGGGCCGGAGTCCCGGGCGACCGTGGCGCCGACGCCGGGCCCGAAGACGTACTGCCAAGCCTTGCGGCGCGAGGAGCCCAGCACGATCTGGGTGGCGTTGACGCCGCGCGCGAAGTCGAGCAGGGCGGCCGGGATGTCGTCGCCGACCACGTGGTGGAAGGTGCCGCCGAGGTCCTCGACCAGGGTGCGCTGGACGGCCAGCTCCTTCGGGGACGCCGCGGTCAGACCGTCGCTGCGGGAGATGTAGACGGCCATGACCTCGCCGCCGGCGCCCTTCTCGGCGAGCCGGACGGCCCGGCGGATGAGCGTGCGCCCCTCGGGGCCCCCGGTCAGGCCCACCACGATGCGCTCGCGCGAGCCCCATATCCGCGAGACCCGGTGCTCGCTGCGGTACTCGTTCAGGTACTCGTCGACGCGGTCGGCCACCCACAGCAGGGCGAGCTCGCGCAGGGCGGTGAGGTTGCCGGGGCGGAAGTAGTTGGACAGGGCCGCGTCGACCTTGGCCGGCTGGTAGATGTTGCCGTGCGCCATGCGGCGGCGCAGGGCCTGCGGGGACATGTCGACCAGCTCGATCTGGTCGGCCCGGCGGACGACCTCGTCCGGGACCGTCTCGCGCTGGCGTATCCCGGTGATCGACTCCACGACGTCGCCGAGTGACTCCAGGTGCTGGATGTTGACGGTGGAGACCACCTCGATGCCGGCGGCGAGCAGCTCCTCCACGTCCTGCCAGCGCTTGGCGTTGCGGGAACCGGGGACGTTGCTGTGGGCCAGCTCGTCCACGAGGGCGACGGCGGGCGCCCGGCGCAGTACGGCGTCCACGTCCATCTCGCCGCAGGTGGCGCCCCGGTACTCCAGCTCTCTGCGCGGCACCTGCTCGAGCCCGTGCAGCATCACCTCGGTACGCGGCCGGCCGTGGTGCTCGACGAACGCGACCACGCAGTCGGTGCCCCGCTCGATCCGGCGGTGCGCCTCGGCGAGCATGGCGTAGGTCTTGCCCACGCCCGGTGCCGCACCGAGGTAGATCCGAAGCTTGCCGCGTGCCATGGCCTCATTGTCTTCCCGTGCCTGTTGCCTACGCAGCGTCGACCTTACGGCCAACAATCGCGGCAAACCGGGCGGGAGTACGAGCAGCGGGCAACCTTGACGCAACCCTGATGAGCAGCGAGGCGCAGGGGCTCAGTGCTCGACGATCTCCCCGTCGCGCAGCTCCAGCACCCGGTCGGCCAGGTCGAGCAGGGTCGCGTCGTGCGTGGCGACCAGGGCGGTGACGTGCTCGCTGTGGACGACGGCGCGCAACAGCTCCATGACGGCGTGCCCGGTCTCGGCGTCGAGCTGGCCGGTGGGCTCGTCGGCGATGAGCAGGGCCGGGCGGTTGGCGAGGGCCCGGGCGATGGCGACCCGCTGCTGCTGGCCGCCGGACAGCTCACCGGGCCGCTGGGCCGCGTGCCCGGCGAGCCCCACGAGGGAGAGCAGCAGCTCGACCCGCTCCTCGCGCTCGCGCGGGTCGGCGCGGCGCAGCCGCAGCGGTACGCCGACGTTCTCGGCGGCGCTGAGGATGGGGATGAGCCCGAAGGACTGGAAGACGAAGCCGATCCGGTCCCGGCGCAGCCCCAGCAGCTCGTTCTCCCCGAGCCGGGCGAGATCCTGGCCCTCGACCTCGACACGGCCCTGGTCGGGGGTGTCCAGCCCGCCGACGATGTTCAGCAGCGTGGTCTTGCCGGACCCCGACCGTCCTTTGAGGGCGACGAGTTCACCACGCGGCACCTCGAAGGACACCCCGCGCAGCGCGTGCACGGCGGCCGCCCCCGCCCCGTACGACTTGTGGACGTCCTCAACCTTGACCATGGTCTCGGTGACCACGTTCCCGCCCATGCCGCCTCCCCCGGTCGACCGCCGCCAGTATCACCGTCGACAGCGGCGCCCCGAAAGAGGAAAGCTCGGGACAGCACCCCGAAAGGGGCACGGGGCTGCGTCCGACATGCGGCTGCCGCCGCGTGGGCGCGAGCAACCACGGCGAGCACCCACGACGAACCGGCAACCGGCAACGGCAGGCTCACCGACGGCGCGCCCCCACAGAAACGGGCCGCACCCCACAAGGCACGGCCCGCCCGTATCAACGGCTGGACCCGGCGGAGCGTCTAGCGGACCTCGGTGATCTCCGGGCCACGCTGGAGCTGTCCCATGCCGCCGGAGAAGCGCGAGCCCTCCTCCTGCTGCTGGACGCCCTCGGGAACCATCTGGGCGTCGTTGGGCAGCTTGAGGACGATCGGGTCGCGGGGCGCCATCGGGCCCTCGCCGCGGACCACGACGGTGTCCCGGAAGATCTGCTCCAGCAGTCCGGCGGCCTGCGGCTGCACCGCGCCCTGGCCGGAGATCACACCGCGCAGGAACCAGCGCGGGCCGTCCACGCCGACGAACCGTACGACCTGGAAGCCGCCGGTGCCGTCCGGCAGCTGCACCGGCACCTGGGCGCGCAGCTCCCAGCCGAGCGGGCCCTCGACCTCGTCGACGATGCCACCCTGCTGGGTGATGCCGGACGCGATCTCCTCGCGGACCTCGCCCCAGATGCCCTCGCGCTTGGGTGCGGCGAACGCCTGGAGCTGGATGGCGCTGTCGCGCAGCACGACGGTCGCGGCCACGATGGCGTCACCGGCGACCTCGACGCGCAGCTCCATGCCGTCGACGCCGGGCACGAACAGACCGCCCAGGTCCACCCGGCCCTCGGCCGCGTCCCGCACCTCGCTGCTGTCCCACGGCCCGTCGGGCCGGGGCCCCGGCTCCAGCCGGACGCGCTCGCGCTCGCCCTCTTCCTCGTCCGCCTCGGTGTCGACGCTGTCGACGACCTGCTCGGCCTCGCCGGCCGCGTCCTCGGCGGCACCCTTCTTCTTGCGACGTCCGAACACGTCACTGTCCTTCCCGGTCGGATACGACCGAAGCGTATCGATTCCCACCCGTCGGACCGCCCTCGGCGGCCTGACCGCTTGTGCCGCTCTCGCCGCCCACCGCGGCATGGCCACCGGTGGACCCGAAGCCCCCTTCGGCCCGCGCCGAGCCGGGAAGCTCCGCGACCTCCTGGAAGCGGACCCTCTCGACTTGCTGGACGACCAGTTGGGCAATCCGGTCGAAGCGCTCGAACCGCACGCTCTCGCGCGGGTCGAGGTTCACCACGATCACCTTGATCTCCCCACGGTACCCGGCATCAACCGTCCCCGGGGCATTCACGAGGGCGACACCGCAGCGGGCGGCGAGGCCGGAACGCGGATGCACGAAGGCCGCGTACCCCTCGGGCAGGGCGATCGACACCCCCGTGGGCAGGACGGCCCGTTCGCCGGGCGCCAGTTCGCACGCCTCGGTGGTGCGCAGATCGGCGCCGGCGTCCCCGGGGTGCTCGTACGCCGGAAGCGGTACGCCGGGGTCGATGCGCCGGATGAGTACGTTCAGGTGGCCGCGGCCGGCGGGGCCTGCTGGAATCACGGGTTCACCTCGAAGGCGCGGGCGCGCCGGATCTGGTCCGGGTCGCTCATGGCCGTCCGGATCTCTTCCTTGCGGCCGTGGTCGATGAAGTGGTCCACCTTGACCTCGATGAACAGGGCGTCGGCGCGGACGGCCACCGGCCCGTCGGGGCCGCCGATGCGGCCGGTGGCGGTGGAGTAGATCTTCCGCCCGGCGACGGCGGTGACCTCGGCCTCCAGGTACAGCGTGGTGCCGACGGGCACGGGCCGCACGAAGTCCGTCTCCAGCCGTCCGGTGACGGCGATGGTCCGCAGCAGCCAGTTCAGCGAGCCGAGGGTCTCGTCCAGGGCCGCGGCGAGCACTCCGCCGTGCGCGAGACCCGGGGCGCCCTGGTGGGCGGGCTGCACGGTGAACTCGGCGGTCAGCGAGACGCCGTCGCCGGCACGGGCCTCCAGGTGCAGTCCGTGCGGCTGACCCGGGCCGCACCCGAAGCAGTGTTCGTAATGGGCACCGAGGAGTTCCCCGGGCGCGGGCGCGTCGGGGTGCCGTACGGGTTTCACCGCGTCGGCGGGAGGCTGAAGAGCTGCGGAACTACCACTCACAGCCGCAGACCTTACCCGCCCACCCGTCACCCACCGCCGCCCCACCCGACAGCGCTTCGCGCCGGCCGCCCAGTCCACCCGTCACCCACCACCGCCCTACCCGACAGCGCTTCGCCCCGACTCCGTCGGTATCCGGATACCGTGCCAAGCTTGGCTTCATGCAGCTCTCCGCCACCCCCTACGAAGAACGCCTCACCGCCCCCCGCTCGTGGTGGCTGATCAGCTTTCTCGTGGGCGTCTCGCTCGCCCTGATCCTGCTGCCGTTCGGCACCCTGCCGCTGCTCGGCGGGCTGGTCGGCGGTACGGCCGCCGCCGCGGTGGTGGCCAGTGCCTACGGCTCGCTGCGCATCCGGATCGTGGGCGACTCCCTGATCGCCGGCGAGGCGCGGATCCCGGTGTCGGCGCTGGGCGCGACGGAGGTGCTGGACGCGGAGGAGGCGCGCGCCTGGCGGACGTACAAGGCCGACACCCGTGCCTTCCTGCTGCTGCGCGCCTACATCCCGACGGCGCTGCGCGTGGAGGTCACGGACCCCGAGGACCCGACGCCGTACCTGTACCTGTCGACGCGGGAGCCGGAGAAGCTGGCGGCGGCGATCGAGGCGGCACGGACGGCGCACGCCTGAGGTACCCGGGCGTCTAGAGCTCGTCGGGGAGCTCGCTCAGCTTGAGCGGATGTTCCGGCTTCTCCAGCGGCGGCAGCTCCGGCAGCTCGTCCCAGGGCACCTGCATCCTGCGCAGGTCGACCCGGATCCGGTCCGCGAGTCTTCTGGTGTCCCGGCGGTTCATGACGGCCCCGACCGCGGCGCCGACCATGAACGGCATCAGGTTGGGCAGGTCGCGGACCATCCGCTTCATGATCTGCTGGCGCAGTTCGCGCTTCATCCGGCCCCCGAGGGCCGTGTCGTACGTCGACGGCTTCATCACGTCGATCCCGCGCTCCCCCGACCAGGAGGACAGATACGCGGCGGTACGGGTCTTGAGGTTTCCCGGCGGGCGCACGCCGTAGACCTCGTGCAGTTCGGCGATCAGCTTCAGCTCGATCGCGGCGACCCCGGTGATCTCCGCGGCCAGCTCGGTCGGCAGGGCAGGCGGCACCGGCAGCATCGCCGCCGCTCCGATCCCGGCTCCGACGGCCGAGGTGCCGGCCGCGGCGCCCGCCACCAGCTTGTCGGCGAGCTCCTCCGGGCCGAGACGGGGGAACTGCCTGCGCAGGGTCGCGAGGTCGCGTACGGGGATGCGCGGGGCGATCTCGATGATGCGGTCCGTGAGGTACGCCAGACCCGCGCGAGCCCGGCTGCCGCCCCTGCGGGCACCCTCCCGGGCCATCTCCCGGGCTTTCCCGCCGATCACCGTCGCCCGGCGCCGGGCGACGGGTGCGGGCTGCTGCGCCGGCGCCGACAGGTCCTGCCGGTCGGCCGCCGGTCCGAGCGAGGCTCCCGCTCCCGGTGAGCCCCGCTCGTCGTCACGCGCGCCGTGCGGGCCGTCGATCGGCCCTTGGTCCGCTTTCCGGAGGGAGAAGCGGCGCTTCCGCGGAGGGGTCGAGCCAGTCACGGCCGACCCGTCCTCAGTCGCAGTCGCGGCAGATCGGCTGGCCGTTCTTCTCCCGGGCCAGCTGGCTGCGGTGGTGGACCAGGAAGCAGCTCATGCAGGTGAACTCGTCCTGCTGCTTCGGCAGGACCCGGACGGCCAGCTCCTCGTTCGAGAGGTCGGCGCCGGGCAGTTCCAGGCCCTCGGCGGCCTCGAACTCGTCGACGTCCACCGAGGAGGTGGACTTGTCGTTCCGCCTCGCCTTCAGCTCTTCAAGGCTGTCCGAGTCGACGTCGTCATCAGTCTTGCGTGGAGTGTCGTAATCGGTTGCCATATCGCTCTCCCCCTCTGGGTGTCTGCGGTGTCTCCAGCGCACGTAACGCGTGAGAGGCCGGACTTGTGCCCGACCTGAGGCGGAGATTTTGCCTCACATCAAGGTCTGTTACTCAATCGACACCCAATCCGACCCCTCAAGAGTGATCGGCTTGGATGGCGGTGAGGACCGTACACGGTTCGAATGCCGCACCTCAAAGGCGCCTCCCCGTGTACTTCCCGTGATCAAGAGCCCTGAAAACCAGGACTTTCCCGGCTTTCCACCTTCTGTCATGATCACCGTGCGTACATGGCCGGAAATCCGCCCATGTGATCGATCACACAAGAAGAAGCCCGTCCGGCGGTCAAAAAATTCCGCGCGAAGCGAACAACCCCGCGTGTGTCGATAAGAATCACATCGGCATGGTGACACGCATCACCAAGCCGCCGCCCTCGCGCGGCTGCGCCAGGATGTGCCCGCCGTGCGCGCGCGTCACCGACCGGACGATGGACAGCCCGAGGCCCACGCCCTTGTCGCTGCCCGTCCGCTCCGTGCGCAGCCGCCGGAAGGGCTCGAAAAGGTTGTCGATCTCGTACGCCGGCACCACCGGCCCGGTGTTCGCCACGGTCAGCACCGCCTGCCCGTGCTCGACCTCGGTGTTCACCTCCACCCAGCCGCCGTCGGACAAGTTGTACCGCACGGCGTTCTGGACGAGGTTGAGCGCGATCCGCTCCAGCAGCACGCCGTTGCCCTGCACCACGGCCGGTTTGCGCTCGCCGCGGATGGCCACGCCCTTGGCCTCCGCCTCGCCGTGCACCTGGTCGACGGCCTGCGTGGCGACCTCGGCCAGGTCGACCGGCTTGCGCTCGACGATCTGGTTGTCACTCCGGGCGAGCAGCAGCAACCCCTCGACCAGTTGTTCGCTGCGCTCGTTGGTGGCCAGCAGCGTCTTGCCGAGCTGCTGGAGCTCCACCGGCGCGTTCGGGTCGGACAGGTGCACTTCGAGGAGCGTGCGGTTGATCGCGAGCGGGGTGCGCAGCTCGTGCGAGGCGTTGCCGACGAAGCGCTGCTGGGCGGTGAAGGCCCGCTGGAGGCGCTCCAGCATGTCGTCGAAGGTGTCCGCCAGCTCCTTCAGCTCGTCGTCCGGGCCGTCCAGCTCGATCCGGCGGGACAGGTCCGAGCCGGCCACCTGGCGGGCGGTGCGGGTGATCCGGCCGAGCGGGGACAGCACGCGGCCCGCCATCGCGTAGCCGAACGCGAAGGCGATCACGGCGAGGCCCAGCAGAGCCAGCAGGGAGCGGCTGAGCAGGTTATCGAGGGCCGCCTGGCGCTGCTGGTCCACGCAGTGGGCGATCGCCTCGTTGAAGTCCGGCAGCGGCAGCGTGTTGGAGTTGATCGCGGTGATCGCCGGGCAGTTGTCGCTGGAGACCCGGATGTCCGTACCGCTCACGATCTTGAACAGCGGCTGGTTGCCGGTGCTGATCGCCTGTGCGGCGAGCAGGTAGATGATCGACAGCAGCAGGATGCCGGCGATCAGGAACATGCCGCCGTACAGCAGCGTCAGTCGTATGCGGATGGTCGGGCGCAGCCATGGGAAGGGGGGCTGCGGCCTCCTCGGGTCCCAGGTGGGCTTCGGCGGCGCCTGGGGTGGCGCGGGTGTCGTGGCCACGGGGGATCAGATCCGGTAGCCGGAGCCGGGGACGGTGACGATGACGGGCGGCTCGCCCAGCTTGCGGCGCAGGGTCATCACCGTCACCCGCACCACGTTGGTGAACGGGTCGGTGTTCTCGTCCCAGGCCTTCTCCAGCAGCTGCTCCGCCGAGACGACCGCGCCCTCGCTGCGCATGAGCACCTCCAGCACCGCGAACTCCTTCGGCGCCAGCTGCACCTCCTTGCCGTCGCGGAAGACCTCGCGGCGGTTCGGGTCGAGCTTGATGCCGGCGCGCTCCAGGACCGGCGGCAGCGGCACGCTGGTACGGCGGCCGAGGGCACGCACGCGCGCGATCAGCTCGCTGAACGCGAAGGGCTTCGGCAGATAGTCGTCGGCGCCGATCTCCAGGCCCTCGACGCGGTCGCTGACGTCGCCGGAGGCGGTGAGCATCAGCACGCGCGTGGGCATGCCCAGCTCGACGATCTTGCGGCAGACGTCGTCGCCGTGCACCAGCGGGAGGTCGCGGTCGAGGACGACCACGTCGTAGTCGTTGACGCCGATGCGCTCCAGAGCAGCCGCACCGTCGTACACGACGTCGACGGCCATGGCCTCCCGGCGCAGTCCGGTGGCCACCGCATCGGCGAGCAGCTGCTCGTCCTCGACGACGAGTACGCGCACGTCGCTAGTCCTTCCTGTGTCCACCCGCGTAGCGCGCCCGGGGGCGCGTGCGGGCAGGGCTGTCCGTGGGTGTGCCCCCCATCCTGCCCTTTTCGGCCATAAGTCGGCTGTAAGGCGGGGTCGGGGCCGCAGGGACGGGAGTTCCGGGCCGGGAATACAAGAATTTCACCGCCCGTTGAGGTTTCCGCGGAAGGGAGCTGGGGGAGGACGGCTTTACACCCCGCGATCACGCTCTGCATGTGCCGCAGCACCATGCGGTACCCCGCCATCGCTTCGCAGCGCGGGCGCGGGTGTCCGGCACCGTCGCCGCCCAGCAGGGCAGCGCTGGGCACCTGCGAGGAGACGTGATCGCCCCTTCCATACGGCACACCCCCGTGCCACCGACCCACGACCCAGGACGAGGGGGCGCAGCATGGACGCTTTCACCGCAGGACTTCTGCAGCGCATAAGGGCGACCGAGTCCGACCTGTCGCGGGCTCGTGACGAGGGCGACGACTTCCTCGTCGAGGTGGAGCAGGCAGAGCTCGACGACCTGCGACGCCTCGCCGCCGAACACGGTGTGGAGGTCGGCGCGTCACGCGTCTGATCGGCCCGAAAGCGCGACGAGGGACCCCGGCGAATCCAGCGCCGGGGTCCCTTCGTGTCCGCGGTGCCGACGCGGGCGCGCGGAACGGCTCGTCCGTCCCCGGCCGCCGGCGCCTTTCCGCGGTCTCAGCCTGCCGGCACCGGTGTCCTGCCGCGACGGCGTTCCGCGACGGCGTTCGGCCACGACGGCGTTCGGCCACGACGGCGTTCGGCCACGACGGCGGTGTCCGGCGGTGGCGAACCGTCCTCGGCCCCGCCTCAGTCGTGCCACGCTCCGAAGTCCTCCAGCAGCCGCTGGAGGGGCTCGAACACGCCCGGCGTCCCCGCGACCGTCAGATCACGTGACGGGCGCTCCCCCGGGCGCCCACCGGTCAGGGCGCCCGCCTCCCGGGCGATCAGGTCCCCCGCCGCGAAGTCCCACGCGTTCAGACCCCGCTCGTAGTACCCGTCGAGCCGGCCGCAGGCCACATCGCACAGGTCGACCGCCGCCGAGCCGCTGCGCCGGATGTCCCGCAGCAGCGGGATGAGCCGGCCGGCGATCTCGGCCTGGTGGGCGCGGACCTCGGCGACGTAGTTGAAACCGGTGGACACCAGCGCCTGGTCCAGCGGGGGTGCGGGACGGCAGGCGAGCGCCCGCTCACCCTCCCACGCGCCCGTGGCCCACGCGCCGCCGCCGCGGACGGCGTGGTAGACCTCGCCGCGCATCGGGGCCGCGACGACCCCGACGACGGTCTCGCCGTCCTGCTCGGCCGCGATGGACACGGCCCAGGTCGGCAGCCCGTACAGGTAGTTGACGGTGCCGTCCAGCGGGTCGATCACCCAGCGGATGCCGCTCGTACCCTCGACGGAGGCGCCCTCCTCGCCGAGGAAGCCGTCGCCGGAGCGCTGCCCGGAGATCAGATCGGTGATCAGCTTCTCCGCCGCGATGTCCATCTCGGTGACGACATCGATGGGGCTGGACTTGGTCTTCGCCACGGCGAGGTCGGCCGGGCGGCCGTCCCGCAGCAGCTCGCCGGCGCGGCGGGCGGCCTCCTGGGCCAGTTCCAGCAGGTCCCGGTGCAGGGCGTCGGTCACGGGTCTCCTCACGCGTAGGGGCTGTCGGCGCCCGCGGCGGCGGGGCGGGGAGCCCGGGCCGGGCAGCAGCCGACCGGGCAGAGGTGGTGGCTGGGGCCGAGCGCGCCGAGCGCGCAGGGGATGACCTCCCGGCCGCGCTCCACGGCGGCCCGCTCCAAAGTCAGCTCCCGGACGGCCGCGGCGAACCGCGGGTCGGCGCCCACGGTGGCCGAGCGGCGCACCGGCAGGCCCAGCTCCTCGGCCTTGGCCTTCGCCTCGGTGTCGAGGTCGTAGAGGACCTCCATGTGGTCGGAGACGAAGCCGATCGGGGCCATGACCACGGCCGGGGCACCGGCGGCGTGCCGCTCCTCCAGGTGGTCGCAGATGTCGGGCTCCAGCCAGGGGATGTGCGGGGCGCCGGAGCGGGACTGGTAGACGAGCCGCCAGGGGTGGTCGACACCGGTCCGCTCGCGGACGGCGTCGGCGATCAGCTGGGCCACGTCCAGATGCTGCTCGACGTAGGCACCGCCCTCGCCGCGGGCCTCGGCGGGGCCGGAGGTGTCGGCTGCGGAGGTGGGGATGGAGTGCGTGGTGAAGGCGATGTGGGCGCCCTCGCGGACGTCCTCGGGCAGGTCGGCGAGGGAGCGCAGCACCCCGTCGATCATGGGCTCGACGAAGCCCGGGTGGTTGAAGTAGTGCCGCAGCTTGTCGATCCTCGGCAGTTCGAGGCCCTCGGCCTCCAGGGCGGCCAGCGCGTCGGCGAGGTTCTCCCGGTACTGACGGCAGCCCGAGTAGGAGGCGTAGGCGCTGGTCGTGAGGACCAGGATGCGGCGGCGGCCGTCGGCGACCATCTCGCGCAGGGTGTCCGTCAGATACGGCGCCCAGTTGCGGTTGCCCCAGTAGACCGGCAGGTCCAGGCCGTGCTCGGCGAAGTCCTTACGCAGGGCGTCCAGCAGGGCGCGGTTCTGGGCGTTGATGGGGCTGACCCCGCCGAAGAGGAAGTAGTGCTGCCCGACTTCCTTGAGGCGTTCCTTCGGGATGCCGCGCCCGCGCGTGACGTTCTCCAGGAAGGGGACCACGTCGTCCGGGCCTTCGGGGCCGCCGAAGGAGAGCAGGAGCAGGGCGTCGTACGGGGTGGCATCGAGCGCGTCTGGCATGACTCGATCCTGCCACCCGGCACTGACAGCGGGGAAACAGCCGGGTGAAGAGTCGGGTTACAGCTGTTTCGCTGCGGTTTTTCCGGTCGGCAGGCGGGGTGCGGCACGCGCGGCACGCAGGGTGTAATTAGGGTGCCCTAACTCGTAAGCTGTATCACCCGCATTCGCGCCTTACTGATCCGTTTCGGAGACCACGTGCCCAGCCCTTACAGAGCCCTGTTCGCCGAGCCCGGCACCAAGGCGTTCTGCGCCGCGGGATTCCTCGGCCGGATGCCGCTGTCGATGATGGGCATCGGCGTGGTCGCGATGGTCTCCCAGCTCACCGGGCGGTACGGCCTCGCGGGCGCCCTGTCGGCCACCATCGCCCTGTCCGCCGCGGCGATCGGGCCGCAGATCTCCCGGCTGGTGGACCGGCACGGACAGCGCCGGGTGCTGCGCCCCGCGACCCTGGTGGCCCTGGCCGCGGCGGCCGGACTGCTGCTCGCCGCGCACTTCCGGTGGCCGGACTGGGTGCTGTTCGTGTGCGCGGCCGGGATCGGCTCGGTACCGAGCCTCGGCGCGATGATCCGGGCCCGCTGGGCGGCGCTGTACCGGGGCACACCCAAGCTGCACACCGCCTACTCGTTCGAGTCGGTCGTCGACGAGGTCTGCTTCGTCTTCGGGCCGATCATCTCCATCGGCCTGTCCACGGCGTGGTTCCCGGAGGCGGGCCCGCTGCTGGCCGCCTGCTTCCTGGCCGCCGGCGTCCTCTGGCTCACCGCCCAGCGCGCCACCGAGCCGGCGCCGCATCCGCGCGAGCGGCACGGCGGCGGCAGCGCCCTGCGCTCGGCGGGGCTCCAGGTGCTGGCGGCCACCTTCGTGGCGACCGGCGCGATCTTCGGATCGGTGGACGTGGTCACCGTCGCCTTCGCCGACGAGCGCGGCCACAAGGGCGCCGCGAGCGTGGTCCTCGCGCTGTACGCGGCCGGTTCCGCTGTCGCGGGCGTGGTCTTCGGGCTGCTGCGCTTCGGCGGGACACCGGAACGCCGCTGGTTGCTGGGCGTGGCGGCGATGGCCGTGAGTATGATCCCCCTCCTACTGGTCGGAAACCTGCCGCTTCTGGCCGTGGCGCTGTTCGTTGCGGGGCTGGCCATCGCGCCGACGATGATCACGACGATGTCCCTCATCGAAGAGCACGTACCTCGCGCGCAGCTGACCGAGGGCATGACCTGGGTGAGCACCGGCCTCGCGGTCGGCGTCGCGCTCGGTTCCTCCGCGGCCGGCTGGGTGATCGACGCAGCCGGGGCGCAGGCCGGGTACGGGGTCCCGGCCGTGTCCGGGGCCGTCGCGGTCGCGGTCGGTTTCCTCGGGTACCGCCGGCTGCGCAGGCCGGCCGCGGGTCGGGGAGGCACCGTTGAGCAGCACAGCGAGCGGGAAGAACGGCACCTGGCGTAACTGGGGCGGCAATGTCTCCGCCCGGCCCGCCCGGCAGGTCGCGCCGGCCTCGGTGGAGGAGCTGGCCGCGGCCGTGCGCCGGGCCCGGGAGGACGGCCTCAAGGTGAAGGCGGTCGGGACCGGGCACTCCTTCACCTCGATCGCTGCCACCGACGGCATGTTGATACGCCCTCAACTGTTGACCGGTATACGCACCATCGACCGGGAATCCATGACCGTCACGGTGGAGGCGGGCACTCCGCTCAAGAGACTCAACGCCGCGCTCGCGCGCGAGGGACTCTCGCTCACCAACATGGGCGACATCATGGAGCAGACCGTCTCGGGAGCCACCAGCACCGGCACGCACGGCACCGGCCGCGAGTCCGGCTCGATCGCCGCCCAGATCACGGGACTGGAACTCGTCACGGCCGACGGTTCGGTGCTCACCTGCTCCGAGAAGCAGAATCCGGAGATCTTCGCGGCGGCCCGTGTCGGCCTCGGCGCCCTGGGCATCGTCACCGCGATCACGTTCGCCGTGGAGCCGCTCTTCCTGATCACCGCGCGCGAGGAACCGATGCCCCTGGAGCGGGTCCTCGCCGAGTTCGACCAACTGTGGGCCGAGAACGAGCACTTCGAGTTCTACTGGTTCCCGCACACCGGCAGCACCAACACCAAGCGGAACAACCGCAGCGCCGGGCCCGAGCAGCCCGTGGGGCAGCTGGCCGGCTGGTTCGAGGACGAGTTCCTCTCCAACGGGGTCTTCCAGGTGGCCCAGTGGGCGGGCCGCGCCGTCCCCGCCACGATCCCCGCGATCGCGCGCATCTCCAGCAGGGCCCTGTCCGCGCGGACGTACACGGACATCCCCTACAAGGTCTTCACCTCGCCGCGCCGGGTGCGGTTCGTGGAGATGGAGTACGCCGTGCCGCGCGCGGCCGTGGTGGACGCCCTGCGCGAGCTGCGGACCATGGTGGACCGCTCGGGCCTGCGGGTCAGCTTCCCGGTCGAGGTGCGCACCGCCCCGGCCGACGACATCACCCTGTCCACCGCCTCCGGCCGGGACAGCGCCTACATCGCCGTGCACATGTTCCGGGGCACGCCCTATCAGGCGTACTTCACCGCCGCCGAGCGCATCTTCACCGCGTACGAGGGGCGTCCGCACTGGGGCAAGGTGCACACGCGCGACGCCGAGTACTTCGCGCGGGTCTATCCGCGCTTCGGCGAGTTCACGGCGCTGCGGGACCGTCTCGACCCGGAACGGCTGTTCCAGAACGACTACTTGCGGAGGGTTCTGGGGGCGTAGGCGTCGTGGCGGACGTGCTGGGCTCGCCGGGCGCGCGCTGGGTGTGGGAGCCGGAGTGGCCGGGGAGCCGCTCTCACTCCCGCGCCGAGGATCGTGCCGTACACCCCGAAGCACGAGGCCGGTCCGGCCGCCACCACGGCGGCCGGGGCGCTGCCGGCGACTTGAGGAACGCTCAGGTCGATCCGCTTCCGACCCGCATCGGGCGTTTCCCGCATACCCGGAACTTGCCTTCCTCTCCCGTACTCGACCGACATGGCTCGACCGACTGCACGAGAAAGGTACGTACAGACGAAACCATTAGTTCCGTTTCTGGGGATTGCGTGAGGTTCGCCACGTTCATGATCGACAAAATCGGTTGCGAACGGCCAAGTCGCGCCTCTTGCGAGAAGTTGGGCGGCGCGCCAATCCACGCACGTGGTCCGAATGGAGTACTGTTGCGAGCCCTGGGTCCGGTCTCCCACCAGGGTGCCCGCGGCCTTGCAAGACCGCCGGGAGGGGGCTAGTTGCACAGGGTGACGGATTTGGTCACTTAGCGTTGCGAACAGGTAACCGTGCCATAACGGCGGTCCCGGGCCCGTGCCCGACACGCCGGGCAACTCGGCAAGGTTGTGGCAGGCTGCACCCGGGCAGGCCACACTCGACTAGCGGAAGCAGCGACGCACGTGACGTCGGCAGGCACCACCCGGGAGGTCCCCATGCCCGAACTGCGTGTCGTGGCCGTCTCGAATGACGGCACACGGCTGGTGCTGAAGGCTGCCGACTCTACGGAGTACACGCTTCCGATCGACGAACGACTCCGCGCCGCCGTGCGCGGCGATCGGCCGCGTCTCGGCCAGATCGAGATCGAGGTCGAGAGCCATCTGCGCCCCCGTGACATCCAGGCGCGGATACGTGCCGGTGCCACCGCGGAAGAGGTCGCACAGCTCGCCGGCATCCCCGTCGACCGGGTACGGCGCTTCGAGGGGCCGGTGCTGGCCGAGCGGGCCTTCATGGCCGAGCGCGCCCGCAAGACCCCGGTCCGCCGCCCCGGCGAGAACTCCGGCCCGCTGCTCGGCGAGGCCGTGCAGGAGCGGCTGTTGCTGCGCGGCGCCGAGAAGGACACCGTGCAGTGGGACTCCTGGCGCCGCGACGACGGCACCTGGGAGGTGCTCCTCGTCTACCGGGTCGCGGGCGAACCGCACTCGGCGAGCTGGACGTACGACCCGCCCCGGCGGCTCGTCCAGGCCGTGGACGACGAGGCGCGCTCGCTGATCGGCGAGTCCGACGACCTCGCCGTACCGGAGCCGAGCTTTCCGTTCGTCCCGCGGATCGCCCGCCTGCCGCGCGAGCGTTCGATGGACCGTGCCCTCGACCGGAGCGACCGGGAGCGGCCCAGCCTGCCCGCGCAGTCCTCGGAGCCGGCCGAGGAGAGCACGGGTGAGCGCGACTCGCTGACCAGCCTGCTGGAGGCCGTGCCGAGCTTCCGGGGCGACCTGGTGGTCCCGGAGCGTCCGGCGGAGCCCGCGGAGGAGGACACCGACGAGCCCGCCGCCGAGGAGCCGCCGGCGCCCGCCGCATCGGCCGGCTCCGCCTACGCGGACGTCCTCATGCCGCGCTCCGTCGGCAGCCACCGCGACCGGCTCGTCGGCGCGACCGACCGCCAGGCGGAGGCCGACGGCGTCCGCCCCGGCCGCCGCGCCGCCGTCCCGAGCTGGGACGAGATCGTGTTCGGCACCCGCCGCAAGAAGCAGGAGTAGGCCGCCGTACCGGAACGGGAGGGGGCACGCGCGCGTGCCCCTCGTCCTGCTGTCCGCTACCGCCCGCTACTGCGGATCCGCGCCCACGGCCACCGGCCGGTTCGGGTCCGAGGACCACTCGGACCAGGAACCGACGTACAGGGCCGCCGGAATGCCCGCCACCGCCAGCGCGAGGACCTCGTGGGCCCCGGAGACGCCCGAACCGCAGTACACGCCCACCTCGGTGTCCTCCGACACTCCCAGAGCCTTGAAGCGGTCCCTCAGCTCCGCCGCGGGCAGGAAGCGGCCGTCGGGGCCCACGTTCTCCGCGGTCGGCGCCGACACCGCGCCCGGGATGTGCCCGCCGACCCGGTCGATGGGCTCCACCTCGCCGCGGTACCGCTCCCCCGCGCGCGCGTCCAGCAGTAGGCCCGTACGGGCCAGGGACGCCGCCGCGTCCGCGTCCAGCAGCCCCACGGCCCGCGGCTCCGGGTGGAAGTCGCCCTCGGCCGGAGCCGCTGCCCCGGTGGACAACTCGCCCTGCCAGGACGGCAACCCGCCGTCGAGAACCCGCACGTCCGGGTGACCCGTCCAGTGCAGCATCCACCACGCGCGCGCGGCCGCCCAGCCCTGCCCGCCGTCGTACACGACGACCGGCCGGGTGGCCGACACGCCCGCGCGGCGCATCGCGGCACCGAACTCCGCGAGGTCGGGCAGCGGATGCCGGCCGTGCGCGCCGGGCGCGGCGGCCAGCTCCCGGTCCAGGTCGACGAAGACCGCGCCGGGCAGGTGTCCGGCCGCGTACGCGGCCCGGCCGTCGAAGGCCGGCGCGCCCGCCGCCTTCGCCACACTCAGCTGCCAGCGCACGTCCAGCAGTACGGGCGGGTGGTCCCCGGTCAGCTCGTGTGCGAGTTCGGTTGCGGTGATGATGGCTCTCATGGCGTCCATCCATACGCCAGGGGTGGCCGCGGCGTCCAGGTCCGGCTACTCTGCTCGGCCGGACAGGCTCGATCACGAGGCGTATGGGATCGAGCACGGGCTGTACAGCCGGCGGACACCCGCCGGCCATCGTCAGGAAGCGGCGAAAGACGGCAGATCGGGCATCCTTCCTGGGAATCGCCGAGCGGCGGCGCGGTAGGCCCCGCGGCATCGCGGAGGATGCGGGCAACCGGCACGGGCGTACGCGCCAGCGGCGTGGACACCCCTTCCGGGGAGCGGAAGCGACACGGCCACCGCGAGGGGCCGGGGAGAGAGTGATCGATGACCGAGGCACGGGAGTCGGCCGGTCCGCACGCACGGCGCGTGCCCGGCACACCCTGCTGGGTGAGCCTGATGGTGCACGGGCTGGATGCCACCGAGGAGTTCTACGGCGAGCTGTTCGGCTGGGAGTTCCGGCCGGGCCCGCAGCAGCTCGGCCCGTACGTGCGGGCGCTGCTGGACGGGCGAGAGGTGGCGGGGATGGGCCAGCTGCCCCCGGACCGCAGGCTGCCGGTCGCCTGGACGCCGTACTTCGCCTCGCACGACGTGGACCAGACCGCCGACACGGTACGGCTGTGCGGCGGCACGGTGGCCGTCGGGCCGCTGGACGCCGCCGAGGCCGGGCGGATGGTGATCGCCTCCGACCCCTCCGGGGCGGTGTTCGGGATCTGGCAGGGCTCCGCGCACCTCGGCGTGGCGATCACCGGTGTGCCCGGCACGCCGGTCTGGAACGAACTGGTCACCTTCGAGACGGAGAGCGTCGCCAAGTTCTACAAAAGCGTGTTCGGCTACGAGGAGGAGCCGGTGGTCTCCGCCGACTTCGACTACGTGACCCTGAGCCTCGGCGGCCGACCGGTGGCCGGGCTGCACGGCATGGGCCACGGTCTGCCCCGGGACCGCGGGCCGCACTGGCAGACGTACTTCGAGGTCGCCGACATCGGCGAAACGGTGCGGCAGGTCACCGGCCTGGGCGGCCGGGTCCTCAGACCGGCCCACGACAGCCCGCACGGGCGGGTGGCGGCGGTGGCCGACCCGGAGGGCGCCGAGTTCTCGGTGGTCGAGAACCCGCGCTGAGCCCTCAGGCGGGCGGGACGGGCAGTACGTCCGGGGACAGGGCCGCCGCGCGGGCGGACGCGGCGGTCATCCGGCGCCGGTGGTGGCGCCGGCACAGCACCTCGTAGCCGACCTCGCCCGCGGACTGGTTGACGTCGCCGACGACCACCTGGGCGCCCTCGACCACCATCTCGCCGTCTATCGTGCGGGCGTTGTGCGTGGCGCGGGCGCCGCACCAGCACAGCGCCTCCACCTGGAGCACCTCGATGCGGTCGGCCAGCTCCACCAGCCGCTGCGAGCCGGGGAAGAGCTTGGAGCGGAAGTCGGTGGTGATCCCGAAGGCGAACACGTCGAGCCCGAGGTCGTCCACCACGCGCGCGAGCTGGTCGATCTGCCCGGGCGCGAGGAACTGTGCCTCGTCCGCGATCACATAGTCGGCCCGGCGGCCCTGGGAGAGGTGGTCCACGAGGTAGGCGTACAGGTCCTGGTCGTCGGCGACCTCCACCGCGTCGGTGACCAGGCCGAGCCGGGAGGACAGCTTGCCCTCGCCCGCCCGGTCGTTCCGGGTGAAGATCATGCCGACGAGGCCGCGCGCGGAGCGGTTGTGCTCGATCTGGAGAGCCAGCGTCGACTTCCCGCAGTCCATCGTTCCGGAGAAGAACACCAGCTCGGGCATGAGAGGTTGAGCACCTTTCGGCAGGTCGTGAGGGTCACGCGCGGGGGCGCGCGGAGGTCGGTGGGGGCGCTTTCGGGGCTTACGGGCTTCAGGAGCGTACGGGAGGTCCTTCAGAGGGTGCGTGAGGCCGTCAGGAGCGTACTTCGAGGAGCGGAACCAGCTGTTCGGCCGGGGTCATCGAGCCGTGGTTGCCGACCAGCGCGGACTCCTTCGGTTCCCGCTCGGAGGCGATGAGCAGGACGTCGTCGTGCGCGGCGGCGACCACGTCCCCGATCCGCTCGTACACCCGCTCGTCCACCCGCGGCCCGAACCAGCCTGCCGCGATCGCCTCGTCCCGCGAGGCCACCCAGAACTGCTCGCCGAGCACCTCGCGCCAGACGGTCAGGACGTCGTTGTGGGCGCCCGGCACCGCGTACACGTGCCGGGCCCGGCCCTCGCCGCCGAGGAGGGCGACGCCGGCGCGCAGCTCCCAGTCCTCGTCGAAGTCGATGCGGTGCTGCTCGTCGAACGGCACGTCGACCATGCCGTGGTCGGCGGTGACGTAGAGGGCGCTGCGCGGCGGCAGCTGCTCCGCGAGCCGCTGGGCGAGCCGGTCGACGTACATGAGCTGGCCGCGCCAGGTGTCGGAGGCGACGCCGTAGCGGTGTCCGGAGCCGTCCAGCTCGGCGTAGTACGTGTAGACCAGGGAGCGGTCGCCGGCGGCCAGTTGCTCGGCCGCGAGGTCCATCCGCTCCTCTCCGCTGAGCCGGCCGTGGAAGGTGCCGCCGCTGAGCGCGACCTTGGTGAGCGGGGTGTGCTCGAAGGCGGGCGAGGACACCTGGGCGGCGTGCACCCCGGCCTCGTGGGCCAGCTTGAAGACGGTGGGGTACGGCTGCCAGGGGCGCGGTTCCGTGTACGGCTGCCAGCGGAGCTGGTTCATCAGCGCGCCGGTGCCCGGGTTGCGCACGGTGTACCCGGGCAGGCCGTGGGCGCCCGGCGGCAGGCCGGTGCCGACGGAGGCGAGGGAGGTCGCGGTGGTCGCCGGGTAGCCGGCGGTGAGCGGGCGGCCGGTGCCGCCGCGCGAGCTGCCGAGCAGGGAGGTCAGGAAGGGGGCCTCGTCGGGATGGTCCCGGAGCTGCTCCCAGCCGAGCCCGTCGATCAGGAAGACACAGACCCGGTCGGCCGCGGTCAGTTCCTCGATCGTGGCGGTCAGTCCGGGGACGCCCATGCCCGCGGCCACCGTGGGCAGCAGGTCGGCGAGGGAGCCGGTGCCGTACTCGGGCAGCGGCGCGGTGTCCAGGGCGAGCGGTTCCGGGTGGTCCCAGGCGGAGAGCTGGGACATCAGCGCGTGAGGTCCGCGGTCGCCTCGGAAATGGCCTGCGCGAAGGCGAGCGCCTGGCGCACCGTCTCCGGGCCGTCCCCGGCCTCGCTGACGCGCAGGCTGAGGTCGTCCGCCGTGGAGTTGCCCGTGTAGCCGTGGTCGGCGTCGCAGTTGGGGTCGCCGCAGGCGGCGGGCTCCAGGTCGATGCGGCTGACCGCGCCCCAGCCGATGGTCAGCACGACCTCGCGCGGCAGCGTGCCGGGGGTGTACTGCTCCGGGTTGGCGACCACGCGGCTGACCACGACGGAGGAGATCCGGCCGAGCTTCACGGACTCGGTGGAGGTGGTGGCGTACGGCGTCGGAGAGGTGCTGTCGGCGGCCTGCTCGTCGGTGTGGCTGACGATGAAGCGGTTGCCGGTGAGGACCAGCACGGTGACGTGCCGGCGGACCTCGTTCTGGTCGAACGTCGTCTCCTGATGGACCAGGTACGACCGGATCGGCTCGCCGCCCACAGCGGCCTCCACCGCGTCGGCCACGAGGGCCGGGTAGTAGCCGCTGCGCTCGATCGCCGCGCGCAGCCCCTGGGTCGTCGTACTGGTCTTGGCCATGGCGTCCATCCTAATCCGTGGGCAAGGGGGGTCCGGGCCAGTCGCGGAGAGCGGGGGCGGCCGGCGCGCACGCGCGCGGGTGCCCGCGGACCCGGTGCGGGGAGGGACTGCGGGCTCGCGTGCGGGTGGCCGCTTACCGGGCGCGGGAACGGCTGGTGCACGCGTGCGGGTGCCTGTGGACCCGGTGTGGAGAGGGTCTGTGGGCCCGCGTGCGGGTGCCCGCGTACCGGGCGCGGGAACGGTCCGGTCGCACGCGGGCGAGCTTTTGCATGCGGTCCCCCTCCCCCGCTCAGTAGGCCGGCAGTGTGCGCGGGCCCAGGTCGTCGCGGGCGGGCGGGGGTGCGAGCCGTACGGTGGCGCCGAGGACGCTCACGCCGTGCGGGGCGACGACGACCGGCTCCAGGGTGACCGCGACCACCTCGGGATGGTCGTCGACCAGCCGGGACACCCGCAGCAGCAGCTCCTCCAGCGCGGGGGTGTCGACGGGCGTGGAGCCGCGCCAGCCGAAGAGCAGCGGCGCCGTGCGGATCGACCGCACCAGCGAGGTCGCCTCCCGGTCGGTGACGGGGATCAGCCGGTGGGCCATGTCCTCGAGCAGCTGCGAGGCGGCCCCGGCGAGGCCGAAGGACAGCACGGCCCCGGCCGCCGGGTCGATCACCGCGCGGACGACGGTGTCGACGCCCCTGGGCGCCATCGCCTGCACCACCGGCCGCAGCTCCTCCGGTGGCCCGAACAGTTCCGTCAACTCGGCGTAGGCGCGGAGCAGTTGCTCCTCGTCCGCGAGGTCCAGGCGTACGCCGCCCAGGTCGGCGCGGTGCCTGAGGTGCGGGGCGGTGGCCTTCAGGGCCACCGGGTAGCCGAGCGCGCGGGCGGCCTCGGCGGCGGCGTGCGGGGTGGGCGCGGGCAGGGCGTGGCGCACCGGGATGCCGTACCTGCCGAGCAGCTCGCAGGTCTGCGCGTCGGAGATGGTGAGCCCCTGCCCGCGCGCGAGCAGCTCACCGATCAGCCGGGCGGCGCCCTTCTCGTCGATGTCGTCGTACTCGGGCACCTTCCCGGGGTCGGCCGCCTCCCGCCGCCACTGTCCGTACCTGACGGCCTCGGCGAGCGCCCGCACGGCCCGCTCGGCGGCGGGGTAGGCGGGGATGAGGTGAGTGCCTTCCGGTGGAGCGGATGCTCCCGCGGGGGGCAGTCCCTCCGCTCCCGCGGCGGGCAGTCCTTCCGCGGGGCGGAACGGGTGGGCACCGCTCTCTGTACCGGGTGCCCTCCCAGCGGCGGCTGGTGCAGTACTGGCCGCAGCCGACAACGCTTCCGCAAGCCCCCCGAGCTCCACATGCACGACAAGCACCGGCTTGCCCGGAACCACAGCGGCGGCCGACCGCAGCGCCTCCGCCAGCTCCGCGTCACCCGGCGACGCCTCCCCGATGGCAGGGATCGCCGTAACGACGACGGCGTCGTTCGTGTCGTCCGCCAGTGCAGCACCCAGTGCCCGGTGGAAGTCCGCCGCCGTCGCCCCGGTCGTCAGGTCCACCGGCCGCGTCGGCCGCAGCCCCTCGGCGAGGCACTGGTCGTACGTCAGCACGCCCAGCGACTCGGAGTTCCCGAGGATGGCCACGCGCGGGCCGGCGGGCAGCGGCTGGCGGGCGAGCAGCAGCCCGGCGTCGACCAGCTCGGTGATGGTGTCGACGCGGATCACGCCGGCCTGCCGGAGCAGCGCGGAGACCGTCGCGTACGGCAGCCGGGTGGCCCGTACCGCGTGTCCCGGCGGTGCCGTGCCGGTGCCCTGCACCACCACCAGCGGCTTCGCCGCCGCCGTGCGCCGGGCGAGGCGGGTGAACTTGCGTGGGTTGCCGATGGACTCCAGATACATGAGGACGACGTCGGTCTCCGGGTCGTCGTACCAGTACTGGAGGACGTCGTTGCCGGAGACGTCCGCGCGGTTGCCGGCGGACACGAAGGTGGACACGCCGGTGACCCCGGTGACTCCTCCCCCGCGCCGGTGCAGCCGGGACAGCAGGGCGATGCCGATGGCGCCGGACTGGGCGAACAGTCCGATCCGGCCGGGCCGGGGCGGCTCGGGGGCGAGCGAGGCGTTCAGCCGGACGTCCGGGGCGGTGTTGATGATCCCGAAGGCGTTCGGCCCGATGATCCGCATGCCGTACGCGCGCGCGGCCCGGACGAGAGCCCGCTGCCGCTCGCGCCCCTCGGGGCCGCTCTCGGCGTATCCGGCGGAGAGCACGACCAGCCCCTGGACGCCGTGCTCCCCGCACTCGGCGACCACGGTGGGCACGTGCTCGGCGGGTACGGCGACGACGACGAGGTCCACCGGTCCGTCGATGTCCCGCACCGAGCGGTGCGCGGGCACCCCGTCGACCTCCTTGAGGTCCTCCGGGAACGCCTTGTTCACGGCGTGCAGGCGGCCGCCGTAGCCGGCGTCGCGGATGTTGCCGAGGACGCTGCGGCCGACTCCGCCGGGGGTGCGGCCGACGCCGACGACCGCGACGGAACCGGGCGCGAGCAGCCGCCGTACCGAGCGGGCCTCGGCGCGCTGCTCCCGCGCGCGCTGCACAGCGAGGGAACGGTCGGTGGGTTCGAGGTCGAACTCCAGGCGGACGACGCCGTCCTCGAAGCTGCGCTTCTGCGTGTAGCCGGCGTCCGTGAACACCTTGATCATCTTGGAGTTGGCGGGCAGCACCTCGGCGGCGAAGCGGCGGATGCCCCGCTCGCGCGCGACGGCCGCGATGTGCTCCAGCAGGGCGGAGGCGACTCCCCTGCCCTGGTGGGCGTCCTGCACCAGGAAGGCGACCTCGGCCTCGTCGGCGGGGGAGGACGCGGGCAGACCGTCGGCGCCGATGCGGTCATAGCGTACGGTGGCGATGAACTCGCCGCCGACGGTGGCCGCGAGTCCCACCCGGTCCACAAAGTCGTGGTGCGTGAAGCGGTGGACGTCCTTGGCGGAGAGCCGTGGGTACGGCGCGAAGAAGCGGTAGTACTTCGACTCGTCCGAGACCTGCTCGTAGAAGCTGACCAGGCGATCGGCGTCATCAACGGTGATGGGCCGGATGCGTGCGGTGCCGCCGTCGCGCAGCACCACGTCCGCCTCCCAGTGGGCGGGGTACTGGTGCCGGTCCTGCCGGTCCGCCGAGGTCTGCATGGGCCCCAGAGTACGGCTCGCGTACGACAACGGCGCGAGGCAGTCTGTGGAGGACGGAAAGCCGGACCGAGGCCGCGGTCCGACGCCACGACGGAGGGGACGAAGGTCCGCTCCGGGCACGCTTCACGATGTGGGAAACTGGTCTAGACAACCCTGAACACCGAAGGGCAGCAACACATGGCTGAGCGCCGCGTCAACGTCGGCTGGGCCGAGGGCCTCCACGCCCGCCCCGCCTCCATCTTCGTCCGAGCCGCCACGGCCGCAGGCGTCCCGGTGACGATCGCCAAGGCCGGGGGCAACCCCGTCAACGCGGCCTCCATGCTGGCCGTCCTGGGCCTGGGCGCCCAGGGTGGCGAGGAGATCGTCCTCGCCTCCGACGCCGAGGGCGCGGACGCCGCCCTCGACCGTCTGGCCAAGCTGGTCTCCGAGGGCCTCGAGGAGCTGCCCGAGACCGTCTGAGCGACCTCGCACAGAGCGCCGGAGCCGCGCCGCCCGACCGGGCGGCGCGGCTTCGCCGTATGCGGCGCGGTGCGCGCCCCCTCTATGTCCGTCGGTCCGCGGCGTACGCGCGTCGCGGACCGGCGGATTCCCCGCCGTTTTGCATCGGGCGTAGGCCTGCCGCGCCGACATAATTCCGGCGCCCCTGAATTCGGGCAGCCGAAAACACCCGTCCCCCGAATTACTCTTCTTTGTATACGGCGCCTGTGTTAATGCCGCGGGCCCGATGTGTTTACGGGATGTTGCGAAGTCCTCACACGCTCCGCGGCACCGGAAAAGCGAAGCCGGTGCACGCTCGTCACGCGCTCAGCGTGCAGCGCCGTGAGTGCCCGCGCGCGCTCGCCGTCCCCGCGCGCCACCGCGTCCACGATCGCCCCGTGCTCCGTCCAGGAGTCCACGGGGCTCTTCGGCGCCTCGACCGCGTACATCCAGGCGATCTTGTGCCGCAGCTGGGTGAGCATCGAGGTCAGCGACGGGCTGCCGGAGGCCTGTGCGAGCGTCTCGTGGAACCAGCCGCCCAGCGAGCGCAGGTCCTCGCTGTGGCCCCTCCGGGCCCGCTCCTGACCCAGCCGCACCAGACCGCGCAGGACCTTGAGATGGGCCTCGGTGCGCCGCTGGGCGGCCCGCGCAGCACCCAGCGGCTCCAGCAGCATCCGCATCTCCAGCAGGTCGGCGGCCTCCTGCTCGGTCGGCTCGGCCACGCACGCGCCCGCGTGCCGGCGCGTCACCACGAAGCCCTCCGCCTCCAGCGTGCGCAGCGCCTCGCGCACGGGGACGCGCGAGACGCCGTAACGGCGGGCCAGGACTTCCTCGGTCAGGCGGCTGCCGCGCTCGTAGACACCCGCGACGATGTCGTCCCGGATCGCCGTACACACCGAGTGCGCCGGAATACGCATGCCCGACCTCCGCCTTAATCCCCGTGAAACGTCGTCGACGACGTGTGTTCCGTGACTCTATTCCAGAGAGCCGGAATTTCCGACGGCGGGCCGTAATCCATGGATATTTTTTTGGACAGCACATCCGGCGGACACCATGAAAAACGGCGAAAGCCCCGGCTCGGTGAGCCGGGGCTTCGGATGGCCGTGCGGTGTGCGTCAGACGTTCACGCCGTGCTTGCGGAGGTAGGCGACGGGGTCGATGTCGGAGCCGTACTCGGGGGTCGTGCGCGCCTCGAAGTGCAGGTGCGGGCCCGTGACGTTGCCGGTGGCGCCGGAGAGGCCGATCTGCTGGCCCGGGACGACCTTCTGGCCCACGGTGACGCCGATGGACGACAGGTGCCCGTACTGGGTGTACATGCCGTCGGCCATCCGGATCACGATCTCGTTGCCGTACGCGCCGCCCCAGCCCGTGGAGACGACCGTGCCGGAGCCCACAGCGTGGACGGACGTGCCGCTGGCCGCGTGGAAGTCGATACCGGTGTGCGAGCCGGAGGACCACAGGGAGCTGCTCGCCCGGTAGGCCGTGGAGACGTAGGAGTGCGCGATGGGGGTGACGAAGGTGTTCAGCCGCTTGCGCTCGGCCTCGCGGGCGGCGCGGGCCCTGGCCTCGCGCTCCGCCGCGACCCTCTTCGCGGCCAGCTTCGCCGCGGCTTCCTCGGCCGCCTTCTGGTCGGCGGCCTGCTGCTGGGCGGCGGCCTGCGCGTCGATCTGCTCGGCGACGTCGTCGCCCACGGTGACGACCGGGGTGAGGCCGGTCTGCTCCGCGGGGCTCTCGGCGGCGAGCGCCGGGGAGGCGGCGAGGGTGCCGATGACACCGGTGGTGGTCAGGGCCGCGACGCCGGCCGCCTGGGCGGTGGTCCGCTTGACCCGGCCGGGCTTGCGGTGCTTCCCGGTGGCGCACATGAACGCCATGAAGTGGCTGGTCCTTTCCTTCCCTCTCGCCTACCGGGTTAGCTGACGGGTTCGGAGCAGGAAGGTCTCCTACGGGCCCCCTGGCGGGCGCCCGATTCACCCCAGGGACTACGTGGGTCCCCGGCTCCCCTGGCTCGCGCCGTACGGGGACTCGGCGATCGCTGTCCGGTGCCGCGGTTGCGGCGCACTGCCTGACGAACAGCCCGGACGACGCTACGGCGGCCCGCTTTCAATCCTCAAACGAAACCGGCTGTTTGTTGCGCATGCCACAGGTCAGACAGGCAACCTCCGCCCCAAATCGGGCACCTGTGGGACCGAGTGGAACAGCAGGGGCCCTGACGATCCGTAGACCGGTCGTCAGGGCCCCACGCGCGCGTGCCGTTACTCGGCCGCCACCACGGTCACTTCACCGATGCCGAGCGCCTCGACCGGCGCCTTGATCTGGGAGGCGTCGCCGACCAGGACGGTCACCAGGCGGTCCACCGGGAAGGCGTTCACGACGGCCGCGGTGGCCTCCACCGTGCCCGTGCCGGCCAACTGCTGGTACAGCGTCGCCTGGAAGTCGTCGGGCAGGTGCTGCTCGACCTGGTCGGCCAGAGTGCTCGCGACGGCCGCCGCGGTCTCGTACTTGAGCGGTGCCACGCCGACGAGGTTCTGCACGGCGACGTCCCGCTCGGCGTCGGTCAGGCCCTCCGTCGCGACGGTGCGCAGCACCTTCCACAGATCGTCCAGCGCCGGGCCCGTGTTCGGCGTGTCCACGGAGCCGCTGATGGCGAGCATCGCGGCGCCCGTGCCGTCCGGCGCGGAGCGCAGGACCTGCCCGAAGGAGCGCACGCCGTACGTGTAGCCCTTCTCCTCGCGCAGGACGCGGTCCAGGCGGGAGGTGAGGGTGCCGCCGAGGCAGTACGTGCCGAGCACCTGGGCGGGCCACACGCGGTCGTGCCGGTCGGGGCCGATCCGGCCGATGAGCAGCTGCGTCTGCACGGCGCCGGGCCGGTCCACGATGACCACGCGCCCGGTGTCGTCGGCGGTCACCGGCGGCACGGGCCGGGGCTCGCCCGGGGTGCCGGTCCAGGCACCCAGGGTGTCGCCGAGCAGCGCGTCCAGGTCGGCGCCGGTCAGGTCGCCGACGACGACCACGGTGGCCGTGGCGGGCCGCACATGACGGTCGTAGAACGCGCGTACGGCCGCAGCGTCGATCTTCTCGACCGTCTCCTCGGTGCCCTGGCGCGGGCGGGACATGCGCGAGGTCGCCGGGAACAGCTCCTTGGACAGCTCCTTGGCGGCCCGGCGGGAGGGGTTGGCCAGCTCGTGCGGGATCTCGTCCAGGCGGTTGCGGACCAGCCGCTCGACCTCGCTCTCGGCGAAGGCCGGCGCGCGCAGGGCGTCGGCGAGCAGGCCGAGTCCCTTGGCCAGGCGGGAGGCGGGGACCTCCAGGCTGAGCCGGACGCCGGGGTGGTCGGCGTGTGCGTCGAGGGTGGCGCCCGCGCGCTCCAGTTCGGCGGCGAACTCCTCGGCGGAGTGCCGGTCGGTGCCCTCCGAGAAGGCCCGCGCCATGATCGTGGCGACGCCGTCCAGGCCGGCCGGCTCGGCGTCCAGGGGCGCGTCCAGCAGCACCTCAACGGCGACGACCTGCTGGCCGGGGCGGTGGCAGCGCAGCACGGTCAGGCCGTTGTCCAGCGTGCCGCGCTCGGGGGCCGGAAACGCCCAGGGCCTGGCCTCGCCCGGCTGCGGCTGGGGGTGGAAGTCCATCGTGGCGAGCTGGGTCACTTGGCCGTCTCCTCGTTCTCGTCGCCGGCCTCTACGGTCGCTTCCTGCTCCGGGTCCTCCGGGACCCCGGCGTCCTCGACGGTCTCCGGGGACTTCGGCTCGTAGACGAGGACCGCGCGGTTGTCGGGCCGCAGACGGGCCTTGGCGACCTCCTGGACCTCCTCCGGGGTCACCTCCAGGACCCGCTTGACGGCGGTCAGGGCGAGCTGCGGGTCACCGAACAGGACGGCGAACCGGCACAGTTCGTCCGCGCGGCCGGCGACCGTGCCGAGCCGGTCCAGCCACTCGCGCTCCAGCTGGGCCTGGGCGCGCTCCATCTCCTCGGGCGTGGGGCCCTCCGCGGCGAACCGGGCCAGCTCCTCGTCGATGGCGGCCTCGATGACCGGCACCTCGACGTCACCGGAGGTCTTCACGTCCAGCCAGCCCATCGAGGGCGCGCCGGCCAGCCGCAGCAGGCCGAAGCCGGCCGCGACGGCCGTACGGTCGCGGCGCACCAGCCGGTTGTACAGCCGGGATGACTCGCCGCCGCCGAGGATGGTCAGGGCGAGGTCGGCCGCGTCGCACGCGCGCGTGCCGTCGTGCGGGAGCCGGTAGGCGGCCATCAGGGCGCGCGCCGGGACCTCCTCCACGAGGACCTCGCGCAGTTGCTCGCCGATGATCTCCGGCAGGGAGCCGTCGCGGGGTTCGGGCTTGCCGTCGTGGGACGGAATCGACCCGAAGTACCTCTCGATCCAGGCCAGGGTCTGCTTCGGGTCGATGTCGCCGACCACGGAGAGCACCGCGTTGTTCGGCGCGTAGTAGGTGCGGAAGAACTGGCGGGCGTCCTCCAGGGTGGCCGCGTCCAGGTCCGCCATCGAGCCGATCGGCGTGTGGTGGTACGGGTGGCCCTCGGGGTAGGAGAGGGCGGTCAGCTTCTCGAAGGCGGTGCCGTACGGCACGTTGTCGTAGCGCTGGCGGCGCTCGTTCTTGACGACGTCCCGCTGGTTCTCCATCGACTCGTCGTCCAGGGCGGCCAGCAGCGAGCCCATGCGGTCGGCCTCCAGCCAGAGGGCGAGCTCCAGCTGGTGGGTGGGCATGGTCTCGAAGTAGTTGGTGCGCTCGAAGCTGGTGGTGCCGTTCAGCGAGCCGCCGGCGCCCTGCACCAGCTCGAAGTGCCCGTTGCCCTTCACCTGCGCCGAGCCCTGGAACATCAGGTGCTCGAAAAGGTGAGCCAGGCCGGTACGTCCCTTGACCTCGTGCCGGGAACCGACGTCGTACCAGAGGCAGACCGCCGCCACCGGGGTCAGGTGGTCCTCGGAGAGCACCACGCGCAGACCGTTGGCCAGGCGGTGCTCGGTCGCTGTCAGGCCCCCGGAGCCTGCCTCGGCTGTGGTCGTGTGACCCATGGGCATGTACGTCCCTTCGCGAGCGGAGGCGGTTGATGGAAACCGCGCTTTTCCTGCCGTTCCTGCCACTGTATGCAAAGCGTGCGAGGGCCCGGTGAAGTTCCCGCGGGACGTACGCCCAGAGCGGATCGCGTAGCCTGCGTCAGGCGTGCCGTGGGACGGCTCTCCGGCACCGGGCGCACCCCGCACGGGGCCGGCACTCCGGCGCTCCGGCAGCGGCCGGGCACCGGCGTGACCGGGTCGTGGCCCGGGCTGTCAGTGCCGCGGTCCACAATGGTCCGCGTCAGACCCGTCAATCGCTTCAGTAGCAAGGAGCCGGCAGCGATGGCCCGCCGCAGCACGAAGACCCCGCCGCCCGACGATTCGTTCGAGGAGAGAATCCTCGACATCGACGTCGTGGACGAGATGCGTGGCTCCTACCTGGAGTACGCGTACTCGGTCATCTACTCGCGCGCCCTGCCGGACGCCCGTGACGGCCTCAAGCCGGTGCACCGGCGGATCGTCTACCAGATGAACGAGATGGGCCTGCGCCCCGAACGCGCCTACGTGAAGTGCGCGCGTGTCGTCGGCGAGGTCATGGGCAAGCTGCACCCGCACGGTGACGCGTCGATCTACGACGCCCTGGTGCGCATGGCGCAGCCGTTCTCCATGCGCGTGCCGCTGGTCGACGGCCACGGCAACTTCGGCTCGCTGGGCAACGACGACCCGCCGGCCGCCATGCGGTACACCGAATGCCGGATGGCCGAGGCCACGAGCCTGATGACCGAGTCGATCGACGAGGACACGGTCGACTTCACACCCAACTACGACGGCCAGGAACAAGAGCCGGTGGCGCTGCCCGCCGCCTTCCCGAACCTGCTGGTCAACGGCTCCTCGGGCATCGCGGTCGGCATGGCGACGAACATGCCGCCGCACAACCTGCGCGAGGTCATCGCCGCCGCCCGCCACCTGATCCGGCAACCGAACGCCGACCTGGACGCGCTGATGAAGCACGTCCCGGGCCCCGACCTGCCCACCGGCGGCCGGATCGTCGGCCTGGACGGCATCCGGGACGCGTACGCGACCGGCCGCGGCACCTTCAAGATGCGCGCCACGGTCTCGATCGAGGCCGTCACCGCCCGCCGCAAGGGCCTGGTGGTCACCGAACTGCCGTTCACGGTCGGCCCCGAGAAGGTCATCGCGAAGATCAAGGACCTGGTCAACGCGAAGAAGGTCCAGGGCATCGCCGACGTCAAGGACCTCACCGACCGCGAGCACGGCCTGCGCCTGGTCATCGAGATCAAGAACGGCTTCGTACCGGAGGCGATCCTGGAGCAGCTGTACAAGCTGACCCCGATGGAGGAGTCCTTCGGCATCAACAACGTCGCCCTGGTCGACGGCCAGCCGCTCACCCTGGGCCTGAAGGAGCTGCTGGAGGTCTACCTGGACCACCGTTTCGAGGTGGTCCGGCGCCGCAGCGAGTTCCGCCGTGGCAAGAGGCGCGACCGGCTGCACCTGGTCGAGGGCCTGCTGACCGCGCTGGTCGACATCGACGAGGTCATCCGGATCATCCGGTCCAGCGAGAACTCCGCGCAGGCCAAGGAACGCCTGATGGAGCGCTTCTCGCTGAGCGAGGTGCAGACGCAGTACATCCTCGACACGCCGCTGCGCCGGCTCACCAAGTACGACCGGATCGAGCTGGAGGCGGAGAAGGAGAAGCTCACCGCGGAGATCGAGGAGCTGACCCGGATCCTGGAGTCGGACGCGGAGCTGCGCAAGCTGGTCTCGGCCGAGCTGGCCGCCGTGGCGAAGAAGTTCGGCACCGACCGGCGCACGACCCTGCTGGAGTCCGCGGGCACCACGGCGGCCGCCGTGCCGCTCCAGGTGGCCGACGACCCGTGCCGGGTGCTGCTGTCCTCGACGGGACTGCTGGCCCGTACGGCGACCGCCGAGCCGTTCGCGGAGACGGCGGACGCCAAGCGCGTCAAGCACGACGTGATCGTCTCGGTGGTGCCGGCGACCGCGCGCGGGGTGATCGGCGCGGTGACCTCGGCGGGCCGGCTGCTGCGGATCAACGTGGTCGACCTGCCCCAGCTGCCCGAGTCGGCGACCCCGCCGAACCTCTCCGGAGGGGCTCCCCTGGCGGAGTTTCTCTCCTTGGAGGACGACGAGACGGTGGTCTGCCTGACCACGCTGGACGAGTCGTCCCCGGGTCTCGCGCTCGGCACCGAGCAGGGTGTCGTCAAGCGTGTGGTGCCCGACTATCCGTCCAACAAGGACGAGTTGGAGGTCATCACGCTCAAGGACGGCGACCGGATCGTCGGCGCGGTGGAACTGCGCACCGGCGATGAGGACCTGGTCTTCATCACGGACGACGCGCAGCTGCTGCGCTTCCAGGCCTCCGTCGTGCGCCCGCAGGGCCGGCCGGCGGGCGGCATGACGGGCATCAAGCTCGCCGAGGGCGCGAAGGTGATCTCCTTCACGGCGGTCGACCCGGCCGCCGACGCGGTGGTCTTCACGGTCGCGGGCTCGCGCGGCACCCTGGACGACTCGGTGCAGACGACGGCCAAGCTGACGCCGTTCGACCAGTACCCGCGCAAGGGCCGTGCCACGGGCGGCGTGCGCTGCCAGCGGTTCCTGAAGGGCGAGGACTGTCTGGCGCTGGCCTGGGCGGGTCCGGCTCCCGCGCACGCGGCGCAGAAGAACGGCGCCCCGGCGGAGCTGCCGGAGCCCGACCCGCGCCGGGACGGCTCGGGCACGTCGCTGCCCAAGACGGTGGCGGTGGTGTCGGGGTCGGTGTTCTAGACGGTGCCCTGGACCGGCGGATCCTCCAGGTCCGCTTCGTCCGGGCGCTGGACATAGCGCAGCACGCCCCACATGCCGTGTTCATCGGCGTGTGGGGCGTCGTGCTCGCACCCCTTGAGCTCCTTGCCGAGGGCCTCCGGGTCGATGCCGGAGCCGATCAGTACGAGCTGGGTACGACGGTCGTCGCCGGCCGGCCAGGGCTCGGGGTAGAAGCGCAGGAACCGGCCGACGGCATGCACGGCGTACCGGTTGAGGGTGTCGTACGGCCCGAAGTCGACGTACCCCTTGATCCGGTACAGCCCCTCGGGCCGGCTGTCCAGGAACCGCATCAGCCGGCGGGGTTCCAGGGGCTGCTCGGAGGTGAAGGAGAGGCTGTCGTAGCCGGTGTGCAGGTGGCCGGCGTGCTCCTCGGCGTCCTCGGGATGCTCGTGCAGATCGTCGAAGGACAGCTGCCCGATGCGCTCCTCGCTCGGCCGGCAGTCGAAGAGGAACTCGGGGTCGATCCGGCCGTAGGTGGCGGGGGCGACGGCGGCGCCGTCGGCCAGGGACCGCACGAGGCCGAGCACCCGGTCGCCGTCCGCGGCCCGGTCGAGCTTGTTGACCACGACCAGGTCGGCGAGGGCGAGATGCCGGTCGATCTCGGGATGCCGCGCGCGCGTGTCGTCGAATTCGGCGGCGTCGACGACCTCGACCAGGCCGCCGTAGACGACCCTGGGGTGTTCGCTGGCCAGCACCATGCGGACGAGTTCCTGCGGTTCGGCCAGCCCGCTGGCCTCGATGACGATGACGTCGATGCCGGCGGCGGGCGCGGCGAGCCGGTCCAGGTAGAGGTCGAGTTCGCTCGCGTCGACGGCACAGCACAGGCAGCCGTTGCCGAGCGAGACGGTCGAGTCGCCGAGGGCGCCGGCGACGGCCATCGCGTCGATCTCGATGGCCCCGAAGTCGTTGACGATCGCCCCGATGCGGCTGCCTCCGCTGCGGTGCAGCAGATGGTTGAGGAGCGTGGTCTTCCCGGAGCCCAGGAAACCGGCGAGCACGACCACCGGGATCTGCTGCGGACTGCCGTTGTCTCCCCAGCTGTTCCTCAACGGGCGACCTCTCTGACACAGCGCACACCGGCTCGCGGCCCGGCGCGCGGACGGACATGGACCGGGCGTCCAGGATACGAGCGGAACGAGACGCGGCCCGACGTGACGCCGATCCCCGCGAGGACGGCGGAGGCGCGAACCGGATCAGGTACCAGTGCGCTCACCGCCACCTGCTGCCGAGTGCGACGAGCGGTGGTGAGCCGCTCGCCCCGCGTCGAGGACAGCGGGCACTCGTCGGCCGGCGGGTGGCGGGTGCGGCCCTGCACGGGGGAACTCCGACCGGCGGTTCCGTAGCACCGCACGTATGTTGTCCCTCCCTGCCGGGCCCACCCCGTCCCCGGCAGTGTTCCTCAGCCGTGCGACGGCAGCCCCGGCCCCGCGCTGCCGCACCACGCGGACGCGCACCGTGCGGCCGCCGCCGGCCCCGCGGTCCCCGCGGCGGAACAATTCCGCCCGTCGGTGACTGCTCACCGGGGCCTGACCCGGTGAACGGCCGCACAGGTCACCCGGTGGCCGCTGCGGCCCTCTCCGGCTCGGGCCCCACATACCGCGCCACCGGTCGGATGATCTTCGGGTCGGCCGCCTGTTCCAGGATGTTGGCACTCCAGCCCACCACCCGTGCCGCGGCGAAGGTGGGGGTGAACATCTCCCGGGGCAGGCCGCACAGTTCCATGACCACACCGGCGTAGAACTCGACGTTCGTGTGGAGTTCGCGGCCCGGCTTCAGCTCGGCGAGGATCGCCTCGACCCGGCGTTCGACCTCCGCCGCGAAGTGCACCCGCGGGCCGCCGAAACCGAGGGCGATCTCGCGCAGCATCCGGGACCGGGGATCCTCCGTGCGGTACACGGCGTGCCCGAAGCCCATGATCCGTTCGCCGGCGAGCACCCGCTCGCGGATCCAGGCGTCGATCCGGTCGGGGGTGTCGATCGCGTCCAGCGTGTCCAGGGCGCGGCTGGGCGCGCCTCCGTGCAGCGGCCCGGACAGGGCGCCGACGGCACCGGTCAGACAGGCCGTCACGTCGGCGCCGGTGGACGCGATGACGCGCGCGGTGAAGGTTGACGCGTTGAATCCGTGATCAATGGTTGAGATGAGGTATTGCTCGACCGCACGGGCCCGGCGGGGATCCGGTTCTGAACCCGTCATCATGTACAGGTAGTTGGCCGCGTACGACAGATCCTCGCGCGGCTCGACCGGGTCGAGGCCCTGACCGAGCCGGTGCAGCGCGGTGAGCAGGGTGGGTACGGCCGCGCAGGCGGCCACGGTGTCGGCGCGCCGGCGGTCCGCGTCGATGTCGTACACCGGCCGGAAGCCCTGCGCGGCGCCCAGCAGTGACAGTGCCGTGCGCAGCCCGGCCAGCGGTCCGGAGAGGTGGCCGGCGGCGGCGATCGCGGGGAGGGCCGCGCGTACGGCCTCGGGCAGCCGCCGCTGCGCGGCGGTCTCGGCGGCGAAGGCGGCGGCGCGCCGGGCGTCCGGGAGCGTGCCGTGGACCAGGAGATGCCAGACGTCCTCGAAGCTGCGGGTGCGGGCGAGGTCGACGGCCGAGTACTGGCGGTAGTGGTAGAAGCCCTCCCGCCCCCGGACGTCACCGATCTCGGTCTCGGTGACGACGACACCCGCCAGACCGCGCGGGGCGTTGATGAGCGGGGTTGCGGACCTGTTGACGGCCATGGTTTTCCTCCCTGAACTTGATTCGACTGTCCATGCTTGACTCTTGCTCTGTCAATATTGATCCAATCAACGTATGCACATCAAGGTGTGCAGAGGCGACTACGGTGACCCCATGCGCGATCACGACACCGCTCCCCGCCATCCCGGGCGCCGGCTGACCACCAAGGAGACCGCCGAACTGCTCGGCGTGAAGCCCGAGACGGTCTACGCGTACGTGAGCCGCGGCCTGCTCAGCAGCAGACGCGAACCCGGTGCCCGGTCCAGCACTTTCGAGGCCGGGGAGGTGGAGGCTCTCGCCCGCCGCAACCGGCGGGAGGCGGCCGGGAGTCCGGGCTCCGGCGGGGATCTGTCCGTGCGTACCCGCATCACCCTGATCGAGAAGGACCGGTACTTCTTCCGGGGCGTGGACGCCGTCGAGCTGGCCACCCGCCACTCCTACGAGGAGGTCGCCGAGTGGCTGTGGACGGGCCGGCTGACTCCGGGGGTGACCTTCACCGCGCCCAAGGCCACCGTCAAGGTCGCCCGCCGCGCGGTGGACGCCCTGTCCGAGCACGCCTCCGCCGTAGACCGGCTGCGCGTCGCGGCGATCGCCGCGGCGGCCGAGGACCCCCTGCGCTTCGACCTGTCCGAGGAGGCCGTGCTGAGCACGGCGCGCCTCCTCATCCCCACACTCGTCGCCGCGCTGCCGCCGGTTCTGCACGGCCACAAGGACGACGGCCCGCTGGCCCACCGCCTGTGGGGCCGGCTGACCGGCCGGCCGGCCGACGAGGCGTCCCTGCGCGTCCTGGACACCGCGCTCGCCCTGCTCGCCGACCACGACCTGGCCGCGTCCACGCTCGCGGTCCGGGTCGCCGCCTCCGCGCGGGCGCACGCCTACGCGGCCGTGTCGGCCGGCCTCGGTGTCCTGGAGGGCCCGCTGCACGGCGCCGCCAGCGGTCTGGCCCACCGGATGCTTCTGGACGTGCTCGACCAGGGCACGGCGGTTCCGGTGATCGCCGACGAACTGCGCGCGGGCCGCCGCGTCCCCGGCCTCGGGCACCGGCTGTACCCGGGCGAGGACCCCCGCGCGCGCGTGCTCTTCAGCCTCCTGGAACAGGTCCCGCGCGCGGAGTCCGCGCTGCTCGCGGCCCGCGACATCGTCGCCACGACCGCCCGGCACACCCCGCTGCACGCCAACGTGGACCTGGCCCTGGCGGTGTTCACCGCGTCGTCCGGCATGCCGGCCGCCGCGGGCGAGACGATTTTCGCGGTCGCGCGGACGGCAGGCTGGATCGCCCACGCCCTGGAGGAGTACGGCGAGCGCCCGCTGCGCATGCGACCCAGCGGCCACTACGTCGGTCCGCGCCCGCCGCAGCCCCTCCCGGAGTAGGACACGGCCGGGGCCGGAAGTCGCCCCGGGGAAAGTCAGGTTAGGCTCACCTGTGTGAGTAGGTGTGCGACCGTCTCCCGAAGCCTTGATGAGCCGGTTTCCGGCACGGCTGCCACGGCGACGACGTGGCTGCTGCTGGAACAGCCCGGCCCGTGGGGTGCCAAGGCGCTCACGTCGAGTCACCTGGACCCCGCGCTGGGCCGGGCGCTGGAGGCCGCCGCCGGCGGAACCGGCGTACGCATCGCGCTCATCCGGCACCCGGGCCGCCATGCCGACCCCGGCACGCCCCCGATCCGGCAGGTGTACGCGGCCCACACCGTTCCGGGGCGCGTGTGGCTGCACGGTGCCACCACCCGCGATCCGCAGCGCCTCCTCGACCTCGACTTCACCGCCCTCGGGGCGGGCGACCACCGTTCCTTCGGCGCGGTGCTCGGCGGGCGGCCGCACCGGGGTGACCCGCTCGCGCTCGTGTGCACCAACGGCAAACGCGACCGCTGCTGCGCCCTCCTGGGCCGCCCTCTCGCCACGGAGCTGGCCGCCTCGGGAGTGCGCGGGGTCTGGGAGGTCACCCATCTGGGTGGACATCGTTTCTCGCCCACGGTGCTCGTCCTGCCGTACGGCTACGCCTACGGCCGCGCCGAGGCGCACACCGTCAAGGAGGCCCTGCACGGGGTGCGGGAGGGGCGCGTGGTCGTCGAGGGCTGCCGGGGGTGCTCCGCGTGGGAGCGGCCCGGCCAGGCGGCCGAGCTGGCCGTCCGGTCAGCCGCGGGCGAGTACCGGGCGGGAGTGCTCGGGGTCGTACGGACCGACGGCGCGGCCCCGCGCTGGGAGGTCACCGTCGCTCACACCGACGGCCGCCGTTGGCGGGTCACCGTGGCCCAGGGGGCGTCGCTGCCGCCCCGGCCGGAGAGCTGCGGCGCGGAGGTGCTGGGTGCGCCCGCGCGGATGGACGTGGTCGAGGTTCGCGAGCTGAGGCCGACGGCGCTGGCGAGCTAGCCGGCGCGAGTACGGCCGGCGGGTGCGGCGCGGCTGCCGATCAGCGGATGCAGTCAACACTTGCCCAGGCCCCGGCCGGTCAACGGTGGTTGCCGCACCCTGGCCGGTAGACAGGCGTCGGCGCCCGTTCTGTCAATGATTGATCAGCGGGTCAAGAACGGATCAAGAGATCCACGCCACGCCCGCTGGGGCGCTTCCGGCCACCCCACGTACCGTCGGGGGTATGAGCCCCACTCCCCCCGCACGCCGCCTGCGCCTCGGGCTGCCACGGCGGATGTTCTCCCAGGTGCTGCTGATGCAGGTGGCGATCGCCGCGGGAGTCGCGGTGCTCGCGACCGGGCTCTTCCTGGCGCCGCTGAGCAAACAGCTGGACCAGGAGGCGATGCGCCGCGCGCTGGCCATCGCCGAGACCACGGCTCAGGACCCGCAGATCGCCGAGGGCGTCCGCACCACCCCGCCGACCAGGAACGGCCCGGTGCAGCAGGAGGCCGAGCGGATCCGGAAGGCTACGCACGCCGAGTACATCGTGGTGCTGGACCGCAACTGGGTGCGCTGGTCGCACCCCACGCCCTCGGAGATCGGCCGGCCCGTCTCCACCGACCCCAGTGACGCCCTGGCCGGCAAGGAGGTCATGGAGATCGACAAGGGCACCCTGGGACGCTCGGCGCGCGGCAAGGTACCGCTGTACGACGCCGACCACCGCATCGTCGGGGCCGTCTCGGTCGGCATCGCCTACGACAGCGTGCGGGCGCGGCTGATCAGCGCGATCCCAGGGCTGTTCGCGTACGCCGGAGGCGCGCTGGCGGTGGGCGCGCTGGCCGCCTGGCTGATCTCGCGCCGGGTCCAGCGGCAGACCCGGGACCTGGCCTTCTCCGACATCTCGGCGCTGCTCGCGGAACGCGAGGCCATGCTGCACGGCATCCGGGAGGGCGTGGTCGCACTGGACCGCGGCGGCCGGATCCGCCTGCTCAACGACGAGGCACGACGGCTGCTGGGCATCGGCGACGAGGCCGTCGGGCGGACCCCGGACGAGGCGCTCGGCGCGGGCCGTACGACCGACGTGCTGGCCGGCCGCGTGACCGGCACCGATCTGCTCACCGTGCGCGGCCAGCGCGTCCTGATCGCCAACCGCATGCCCACCGGCGACGGTGGTGCCGTGGCCACGCTGCGCGACCGCACCGAACTGGAGCAGCTGGGGCGCGAACTGGACTCCACGCGCGGGCTGATCGACGCCCTGCGCGCCCAGGACCACGAACACGCCAACCGCATGCACACCCTGCTGGGGCTGCTGGAGCTGGAGATGTACGACGACGCCGTCGAGTTCGTCGGCGAGGTGGTCGGGGACCACCGGGCCACCGCCGAGCAGGTCACCGAGAGGATCCAGGACCCGCTGCTGGCCGCGCTGCTGGTCGGCAAGGCGACTGTGGCGGCCGAGCGCGGGGTCGCGCTGTGGGTGTCGGAGCACACGCGGCTCCCGGACCGGTTGATCGATCCCAGGGGGCTGGTGACGGTCGTCGGCAACCTGGTGGACAACGCGCTCGACGCGGTCGCGGGCACACCGCACGCGCGCGTGGAGGTCGAGTTGCGCACCGAGGGCCGTACGGTCGTCCTCAGAGTGCGCGACACAGGCCCCGGAATCCCCGAGGACCAGCGGGAGCTGATCTTCACGGAGGGGTGGTCCACCAAGAAGCCGCCCGCGCACGGCAAGCGGGGCATAGGACTCTCCCTGGTGCGCCGGCTCGCCGAGCGGCAGGGCGGCAGCGCGACCGTGGGCACGGCGACCGGCGGTGGCGCGGAATTCGCGGTAGTGCTGCCGGAGGCGCTGACCGAGCCGGAGCTGGAGCCGGCCCTCACCGGGTCCCCGAATCCCGCCGCAGCGACGACGGACGTCCCGGCCACCGCCGAGGAGGAGGCGTGATGATCGAGGTGCTGGTGGTGGACGACGACACCCGGGTGGCCCGGGTCAACGCCGCCTACGTGGAGAAAGTCCCCGGTTTCCATGTGGCCGGCGAGGCGCACAACGCGGCCGAGGCGCTGCGCCAGGTGGAGAGCCTGCCGCGGCTCGATCTGGTTCTGATGGACCACTACCTGCCTGACGACACGGGTCTGGCGGTCGTCCAGGAGATGCGCCGGCGCGGTCACGAGACCGACGTGATCATGGTGACGGCGGCGCGGGACGTGTCGACCGTCCAGGCGGCCATGCGGCACGGGGCTTTGCAGTACCTGGTGAAGCCGTTCGCCTTCGCCGGTCTGCGGGCCAAGCTGGAGGCGTATGCCGAGCTGCGGCGCACCCTGGACGGCGGGGGTGAGGCCGAGCAGGCGGAGGTGGACCGCATCTTCGGCGCCCTGTCCGCCCCGTCGGAGCCCGGCTTGCCCAAGGGGCACTCCCCCACGACGGCCGAGTTGGTGCGCCAAGCGCTGCTGAGTGCTGAAGGGCCGCTGTCGGCCCAGGAGATCGCCGAGCGGACGGGAGTGAGCCGGCAGACCGCCCAGCGGTATCTGAAGCTCCTGGAACGCACCGGCCGGGCCCGGCTGACCCTCAAGTACGGCGACGCGGGCCGCCCGGAACACCGTTACGAGTGGGCGGCCCGCGCCTGAGCGCGTTTCATGCAGCGGTCACTTGACCGCCTTGACGAACTCCGTCGTGTAGGTCTTGCTCAAGTCGACGTTCGCGTTCTGGATGTTGGGATTGAAGGCCTTGAGGACCTTTTCAACGGTCTCGGGACCGCCCTGGGGCATCACGCCGTCGTCGGTGAACATCGGCAGGGTGCTCTTGATGGCCTGCGCGTACAGGCTCTTGTGGCCCTGGGAGTAGTCGGCGGGCATCTTGGCGGCGATCTCGTCGGCACTGTGCGTGGACATCCACTTGAGCGTCTTGACGAATGCGTTGACCAACTTCTGGACGGTGTCCTTGTGTCCGTTCACCCAGTCCGTCTGCATGTACAGACTTGACGACGGGTACGGCCCGCCCAGCGCCTCCTGCGACCCCTCGGGGGTGCGCATGTCGATGAGGATCTTCCCGGCCTTCTTGTCCAGGATCGTCGCGACGGTCGGGTCGGTGGTCATGCCACCGTCGATCGCACCCTTCTGGAGCGCCGCGATGAACGTCGGCCCGGCACCCACCGCGACCGGTGTGAAGTCGCTGATCCTCACGCCGTTCTTGACCGCCAGGTACTTGGTGAGAAAGTCGGTCGAGGAGCCGAGGCCGGTCACGCCCAGCTTGCGGCCCTTGAAGTCCTGGGGCGAGGTGAGGTCGCCGGCCGCCTTGTTCGAGACGACCTCGACCTCGCCGGGCGCGTGCGAGAACTGCACCACCGACTCCACCGACTTGCCCTTCACCTGGAGGTCGAGGGTGTGGTCGTAGAACCCGACCGCTCCCTGCACCTGGCCGGAGACGAGCGCGGTCTCGGCCTGCACCCCGGCGGGCTCGCTGAGGAGCTGGACGTTCAGTCCTTCGGCCTGGAAGTAGCCGAGGCGCTGGGTGAGCATCGCGGGCAGGTAGATGACCTTGTCCAGGCCGCCGACCATGATCTTGACGGTCTCGCCCTTGCCGCCCCCGCCGCTGCCGGTGTCGACCGTGGAGCTTGCCGCGTCATTGGCGCAGGCGGTGAGCGAAGAGAGGGCGAGCAGCCCGGCGGCGGCCAGGGAGGCGTATCTGGCGGTCTTGCGCATGCGGTTCACGTCCTTGTGAGAGGGCGGTGCGGGAAGGGGCGGGGGGTGGGGGATCGGTCAGCTGTCGGAGCCGGCGGGCTTCCAGCGGAAGATGCGGCGCTCGGCGAAGGTCAGCAGGCCCTCGGCGACGAGGGCGACGACGGCGAGGATGACCATCGCGGCGTAGACACCGGCCGCGTTGAAGGTGTTCTGCGACTGGGAGACGAGCAGCCCGATGCCCTTGGTCGCGCCGATGTACTCGCCGACGATCGCGCCGATGAGGGCGAAGCCGAAGCTGACGTGGAGGCTGGTGAAGATCCAGGAGGTGGCCGACGGGATGACCACCTGGAGAGTCACCCTGCGGTCGCTCGCGCCCAGGATGCGGGCGTTGGCCACGAGGTTGCGGTCCACTTCGCGGGCGCCCTGGAAGGCGTTGAAGAACACCGGGAAGAAGACGAGCACCACGGCGGAGGCCACCTTGGAGGACGGTCCGAGGCCGAACCAGATCAGGAAGATGGGTGCCAGAACGATCCGGGGAATCGAGTTGAGCACCTTGATGTATGGACCAAGCACCTCGGCGAGCAATCTGATCCGCCCAAGCGCAATACCGAACAGGACACCGGCGACCACACCGAGGACCCAGCCGAGCAGCGCCTCGTACAGCGTGTACCAGATCTGCTCGCCCAGCGATCCGAGCGCGGTTCCGTGGGTCACCCAGGTGTAGATCTGATCCCAGATCTTCGTGGGCATCGAGAAGTTGAACGGATCGATGATCTCGGCGCGGGACAGCGCCTCCCACAGGCCGAGGACGGCCACGAGGAGCACCACGCGCGTGACGTTGACGACGAGCTTGCGCCGGCGGGCGGCCTGGGCGCGGGTCTGCGCGCGGTCCGGCGTCTTGACGGTGTCGACGACCGGGGTGCTGAGGACCTCAGGCGACATGGGCGGCGCCCCTCTCGCGGGTGATGCGGACCTCTTCGCCGAGGGACTCCCAGATCTCCCGGTAGATCTCGATGAACCGCGCCTCCAGGCGTACCGACTCGACCTTGCGCGGGCGGGGCAGGTCGATGTCGAAGACCTGCTTCACGGTCGCGGGGCCGGCGGTCATCACGACGACCTTGTCGGCCAGCGCGATGGACTCCTCCAGGTCGTGGGTGACGAAGACGACGGAGGCGCCGGTGCCCTCCCACAGCTCCAGCAGTTCGTCCGACATCAGGGCCCGGGTCTGCACGTCGAGCGCCGAGAAGGGCTCGTCCATCAGCAGGATCTCCGGGTCGTTGACGAACGTTGCCGCCAGCGCGACACGCTTGCGCTGACCGCCGGAGAGCTGGTGCGGGTAGCGGTCCTCGAACGCGGCGAGTCCCACCCGGGCCAGCCATTCACGGGCCTTCTCCTTGGCCTCCGCCTTGGGTGCGCCACGAAAGCGCGGGCCCGCCATGACGTTCGACAGGACCGTCCGCCAGGGGAAGGTGGCGTCCTGCTGGAAGACGAAGCCGACCTTGTCACCGACACCGTCGACCGGCTTCCCGGCCACCAGCACATCTCCCTCGGTGGGCTCCTCCAGGCCGCTGACCAGGGTCAGCGTGGTGGACTTGCCACAACCGGTCGGTCCTACGACGGCCACGAACTCGCCGCGCTGCACGGTGAGGTCCAGACCGCGCACGGCCGTGTGCAGTCCCCCGGACGGGGTTCTGAAGGTCTTGCTCGCGCCCCGCAGCTCGATGGCGGGGCTGGTGTGTGCGCTCATGGGCCGGGACGGTAGGTGTGCCCCGGCCACCGCAGGAGTCTTGTGAGCGCAAGCCGTTCTTTTGCTCGCAAGAGCCTGTTGTGCTCATTTTGCTCGCGCTACAACTGCGGAGCCGAAACACGGGCTCAACGCCCGCCGGCCTTGAAGGAGAGGCCTGATGATTGACGTCCTGGTGGTGGACGACGATTTCCGCGTCGCCGAGATCAACGCCAAGTACGTGGGAAAGGTTCCCGGCTTCCGGGTGACCGCCCGCGCACACAGCGCCGCCCAGGCTCTGGCCGCCGTCGAACGCGGCACCATCGACCTGGTCCTCCTCGACCACTACCTGCCGGACCAGACCGGCCTGGAACTCGTCCACCGCATGCGCGAGCACGGCCATGGCACCGACGTCATCATGATCACCGCGGCCAGTGATGTGACGACCGTCCAGCAGGCGATGCGCCTGGGCGCCCTGCACTACCTGGTGAAGCCGTTCACCTTCGCCGCGCTGCGCGCCCGCCTGGACTCCTACGCCGCCCTGCGCCGCACGGTCGACCGGGTGGGCGGCCGGGGCCTGACGGGCCAGGAGCAGGTCGACCGGATCTTCGGCGCCCTGCGCACCACCCCCGCCCCCTCCGCACCCGGTCTGCCGACCGGCCATTCCGAGCCCACGACCGACCTCATCTGCGGCGTCCTGCACCGGGCCGACCATCCACTGTCGGCCCACGAGGTGGCAGCCCGGACCGGCCTGAGTCGTTCCACCGCGCAGCGCTACCTCCGCCACCTGGAACAGGCGGGCCGCCTCCACCTCTCCCTGAAGTACGGCGACACCGGCCGCCCCGAACACCGGTACGCCTGGGTGGCGCCCTGACGGCACCCGCGGCCCTGCTATACGGCCCCGGCGCCGGTCAGCGAGCGCACCTCCGTCTCCGCGTACCCGGCCTCGTCCCCGACGTCGTCCGAGGTGACCGTGCCCAGCCAGCCGGCGAGGAAGCCGAGCGGGATGGAGACGATGCCCGGGTTCTCCAGCGGGAAGTACTGGAAGTCGACGGCCGGGAACAACGAGCCCGGGCTGCCGGACACCACAGGGGACAGCAGCACGAGCCCGATCGCAGGGAGCAGCCCGCCGTACACCGCCCACACCGCGCCACGCGTGGTGAAGCCGCGCCAGAACAGCGAGTAGAGCAGGACCGGCAGATTCGCCGACGCGGCGACCGCGAAGGCGAGGCCCACGAGGAAGGCGACGTTGAGATCGCGGGCCAGCAGACCGAGTGCGATCGCCACGACGCCGACACCGACCGCAGCCCACCGCGCCACCGCCACCTCGCTGCGCGGGGCCGTGCCGTGCGACCGTCGCAGCGACGCGTACAGGTCATGGGCCACCGAAGCCGAGGAGGCGAGCGTGATGCCCGCGACCACCGCGAGGATCGTCGCGAAGGCTACGGCGGCGACCACCGCGAACAGCACGGTGCCACCGGTGGAGCCCGCCCCGCCGCCCAGGTCCAGAGCGAGGAGGGGCACCGCCGTGTTCCCGGACGCGTTGGACCCGAGTACGGCTGCCGGCCCCACCACCGCCGCCGCACCGAACCCGAGGACGATCGTCATCAGGTAGAAACTGCCGATCAGGCCGATGGACCACACCACGGAACGGCGGGCGGCCCGCGCGGTCGGCACGGTGTAGAAGCGGGACAGGATGTGCGGCAGGCCCGCCGTACCCAGCACCAGCGCGAGGCCGAGGCTGATGAAGTCGAGCCGGGCCGTCCAGTCCCCGCCGTACTTCAGTCCCGGCGCCAGGAACGCCCTCCCGTGACCGCTGCGCTCCGCGGCCGTGAGCAGCAGCCGGTCGACGTCCCCGTGGAAGCGCAGCAGTACGAGCACGGTGAGCACGACCGTGCCGCTGAGCAGCAGGACCGCCTTCACGATCTGGATCCAGGTGGTGGCCCGCATCCCTCCCAACGACACATAGATCACCATAAGCGCTCCGACGCCGATGACCGCCCATGCCTGGGCCGCGCCGCTCGTCCGCCCCAGCAGCAGCGCCACCAGGCTGCCCGCGCCGACCATCTGCGCCACCAGATAGAGAACGGACACCGTGACCGAGGAAGTTCCCGCGGCGATCCGCACCGGCCGTTCACTCATCCGCGCGGCCACCACGTCGGCCAGGGTGAACCGCCCGCAGTTGCGTACCAGTTCGGCGACCAGGAACAGCACGACCAGCCACGCCACGAGGAAGCCCACGCCATACAGCAGCCCGTCGTACCCGTACAGCGCGATGAGCCCGCTGATCCCGAGGAAGGAGGCCGCCGACATGTAGTCACCGGCAATGGCAAAACCATTCTCCATGGGGGAGAACAACCGCCCGCCGGCGTAGAACTCCTCCGCCGAACCGTGCCGCCTGCGGCTCACCCAGGTCGTGATCCCCAGGGTGACCGCCACGAACCCGCTGAACAGCAGCATCGCCAGAGTCTGATGGTCACCGGTCACAATGCACCTCCCTGTGCTCCCCGGGCCAGTTCCTGCGTGTCCCAGCGCAGCTCCAGCGCGGGCCGGTCCCGGCGCAGCCGCGCATGCCGGGCGTACGCCCACGTGAGCAGAAACGTGGTGAGGAACTGCCCGAGCCCCGCGAGCATCGCCACGTTCACCGCCCCCACCACGGGCCGGGCCATGAGTCCGGGAGCGGTCGTCGCGGCGACCACGTACCCGACGTACCAGGCGAGGAAGGCGGCGACCCCCGGCACCACGAACCGCCGGTACCTGCTGCGCACCTCTTGGAACGCCTCGCTGCGCTGCACCTCGACGTACACCTCGCGGGTGCGCGCCGCCGTCGTACTGTGCTGACCGCGCGCGTGCGGTACGGCCGGCGCGGGCATGCCGGTCCTGTCCAGCTCTCCCCAGCCGGAGGCCAGCGCGTCGTACCAGGGGTCCTCGTAGGTCATGTCGCCGGAGGGCGCGCCGTGGTCTGCCTGATTCCCGGCGGAACTCTCGGAACCGTCCCTGGCTCCGCCGGAGCGACCGTTGCTTGACTGCATGCCCAAGGATGGACAGAACGGGAAGATCCCTGACTCTTCTTCCCCCGGCTCTTCACCCCATCAGGTGATCCCCCCGGTGGGTGGCCGCACCAGCCCCTTGCTGTAGGCGTAACGCACCGCCTGTGCCCGATCCTTGAGCCCCGTCTTGGCGAAGAGGTTGTTGATGTGCGTCTTCACGGTCGCGGTCGACACATGCAGTCTGTGAGCGATCTCCTGATTGCTGAGACCTTCGGCGATCAGCTGCAGCACCTCGGTCTCCCGCGAGGTCAGCCCGTCGGGTACCTCGCCGGCCGCCGGTGCCGGCTCGGGCTCAGGCTGCGACAGCCGCTCCAGCAACCGGCGCTGGACACTCGGCGACAGCCCCGCGTCTCCCGACAGCACGCTGTGCACGGCACGTACGATCTCGTCACCACCCGCGTCCTTGGTCAGATACCCCCGGGCGCCGGCTCGCAGCGCGGGGAACAGGGACTCGTCGTCCGCGTAGGTGGTGAGCACCACGACCTGGGTTCCCGGGTACTGTGTCCGGATCCGCCGGGTGGCCTCCACCCCGTCGCAGCGGGGCATCCTGAGGTCCATCAGGACGACGTCCGGAGCGAGTTCACCGACCAGCCGCACCGCCTCCTCACCGTCGCCCGCGGCCCCCACGACCTCCACGCCGGGAAGCAGCCCGAGCAGCATCACGATGCCCTCCCGGACCACGGTCTGGTCATCGGCGACCACGACCCGTGCGGTCTTCTCCTCCCCCTCCGTCTCCGTCATACGGGCACCTTCAGCGTCACCACGAACCCCTCCTCGCCCGGCCCCGCGTCCAGCGAACCGCCCAGCAGCTCGGCGCGCTCACGCATGCCCAGCAGACCGTACCCGCCACCGGCCGCGTTGAGTTCACCCGGCCGTCCGCCCGAATCCCTCACGTTCAGCGTCACTTCGTGCTCGCTGTAGTCCAGCCGCACATCCACCTTGGCGCCGAGAGCGTGCTTGCGGACGTTCGTCAGCGCCTCCTGCGCGACCCGCCGCACGGCCTGGGACGCCTCGGCCGGCAGGGGTCTGCGTTCACCTGTGATGGTGACCTCGGCGCCGTCGGCAGTGCTGACGAGCTCGGTCAGGAAGTCCTCCAGCGGTGTCAGCTCGCCCCGCAGCGCGGACAACGCCTGCCGGGTCTCGGCGAGGCCGTCCCGGGCCATCCCGCGGGCGGCCACCACCCGCTCCATGATCCGCTCGCGGTCCGCGCCGTTCTCGATCAGCAGCCGGGCCGCCTCCAGGTGCACGAGCTGCGCCGAAAGGCTGTGCGCCAGCACGTCGTGGATCTCCCGTGCGATGCGGGCCCGCTCGGCCAGCGCCGCGGACTCGGCCTCGGCCGCGCGGGCGGCACGCTCCTGCTCGAGCAACCGGTGCGCACTGCCCCGGGCTTCCGCGTCCAGCCGCAGGACATAGCCGGCGAGGGCCATGCCGGCCACGGTGGCGGCCGTGGTCAGCCAGGCATCGTTGGTGAACGCGGAGTACGCGGCCAGGGCCACCGATGCCACGGGGACGGCAGCCGCGAGCGGCAACCGCTCCAGCGCGCTGACTCCGCAGCCGCACCAGATCACGAGGGCCGGCACTCTGAACCCCGTCGCCTCGGCGGCGACGGCGATCCCCAGGAGGACACCCATGAGCGCCAGGGACGGCACCAGTCTGTGCTCGTAGGTGCTGCGGAAGAAGGCCCAGGCGGCGAAACCGGCAAGGACGACTGCCGCCGCTGCCGCGAGCGCTCCCCAGACGCCGACGTGTCTCTGACTGAAGGCGCCCCACAGGAGTATGGCCAGCACGAGCAGTCGGGTGGTCCAGATCAGCAGGCGCCGGGATGTGGTGGTTCCCGCGCGGCCGAGTGCTTCGCGTGACGGCCAGCGTGTCCAGGCGTTCTCCGTCACGCGCGCTCCTTCCAGGCCGACGGCTCGTCGTCACCGTACGCCGCGGCGAGGCGGCTCGCGGAGCCGAGCAACTGGGCCCGCCAGGCCAGGATTCCGCCGCGGACCAGCAGGGTGCCGGCAAGACCGAGCATCAGGGCGGAACTGTCCTGGTGCAGGCCGAGTGCGGAGCCGAGGGCGAAGACACCGACCCGCAGGGCTATGCCCACTCCCCATACGGCGACGCTCGCGCTTGTGCTCTTCGTCCACACGACGCCGTCCGGCGCAGTCCAGATACGGGTGGTCCAGCCCCAGCCGACGCCGGTGACCAGGCCGATGAGCAGTTCCGCCGCGACCAGTACTCCGGATTCGGCGCGGTGGTGGACGTCGAGGATGCCGGGCTCGCGCAGCGCGACGACAGCGAGGACCACGGGCAGCAGCCACCAGCGCCGGTCCGTGTCGATCGCACGGGCGCGGAACTGGCGCGCGAGCACTATGGCGACGACGGCCACGATCACCAGCGCGTTGACGAGCCCGGGCATCAGAGCCTCCGTGAGCGAGAAGGTGGTACCGGGAGCGAGCGCTGCCGACGCCTTCGAAGTTACGGAAATTCGCAGGTCCGGAGATCGGAGCCAGGGTGGATCACGGGTGGAACCTCGCAGCGGCCTCTCTCCACCCACGGGTGGAGAGACTCTTCGGGCGGCCGGACGGTCCGAGCGGAGGGGAGGGGGCAGTTCGGCAGGGTGCGGTGGTGAGCGGGGATCAGGCGAGACGAGCCCAGCCGGACACCTCGCCTGCGCCACGTCCGGGCCCGCTCAGCCCTCGCTCGCCCACGCGTCAAGGGCTGATGGGGGCTCATTGGGCCAAGTGCCGCTCGCAACGGCCCACGGGCACGGCGGCCGAAGACTGGGCTGATGGCGGATGCACCGGGGGCGGATGACCCGAGGCGGACGAGCGGGGGGCGGACGACCGGGGGCCGCTGAGGGCCGAATGGCGGCGGCCTGCGGCGCGACAGGATGACGGCATGCGAAGGCACGGCCACCGAGTCGACCGTGCCCGTCACCCCGGCTGTGGGCTGACGCGCCGAGAGCGGACGCCCGCCCTCCCGCCCCGGCCGCCGAGCCGGGCCCGCTCACCTCGGCACGCCGGCCTTCGCACGCCGCGCGCCCGGACGCCCCCAGCTGCCCGGACGCCGCCAGCTACCCGCTGCCCTGCTGCCCTGCTGCCCTGCTGCCACAGCACGACCTCAGTCGGCGGCACCCTGCAAGCACCCTCGTCGGTCAGCCACCGCCCGACAAGAACCGCTGACCAGGGGCCCGCCTTCGCAGCCGGCCCCCGGCAACCGCACCTTCGAGCAAGCGGCCCGCACCAACCCTCGTCGGCCGAGGCCGAGCGCAGCGGCTATGCGTCGATGCGCGACCGGTCCAGCGTCGCCGCGGAGCTGGAGATGAACTCCTTGCGGGGCGCCACGTCGTTGCCCATCAGCAGGTCGAAGACCTGTTCGGCGGCCTCCAGGTCGGAGAGGTTGATGCGGCGCAGGGTGCGGTGGCGCGGGTCCATCGTGGTCTCGGCCAGCTGGTCGGCGTCCATCTCGCCCAGACCCTTGTAGCGCTGGATGGAGTCCTTGTACCGGACGCCCTTGCTCTGGAATTCCATGAGCTTGTCGCGCAGCTCGCGGTCGGAGTACGTGTAGACGTACTTGTCCTGCCCCTTCTTCGGCTGGATCAGCTCGATGCGGTGCAGCGGCGGCACGGCGGCGAAGACCCGGCCGGCCTCGACCATGGGCCGCATGTACCGCTGGAACAGCGTGAGCAGCAGGCAGCGGATGTGCGAGCCGTCCACGTCGGCGTCGGTCATCATGATGATCTTGCCGTAGCGGGCCTGATCGATGTCGAAGGTGCGGCCCGAGCCGGCCCCTATGACCTGGATGATCGCGCCGCACTCGGCGTTCTTGAGCATGTCGGTCACCGACGAGCGCTGCACGTTGAGGATCTTGCCGCGGATCGGCAGCAGCGCCTGGAATTCGGAGTTCCGCGCCAGCTTGGCCGTACCGAGCGCGGAGTCGCCCTCGACGATGAACAGCTCGCTGCGGTCGACGTCGTCGCTGCGGCAGTCGGCGAGCTTCGCCGGCAGGGACGAGGACTCCAGAGCGGTCTTCCGGCGCTGGGCGTCCTTGTGCTGGCGGGCCGCGACACGGGTACGGGCGGCGGCGACCACCTTCTCCATGACGACCCGGGCCTGTGCGGCGGCGTCACGCTTGGTCGCGGTCAGGAACGCCTTGAGTTCCTTGGTCACCACGTTGTTCACGATGCGGCGGGCCGCCGAGGTGCCGAGGACCTCCTTGGTCTGCCCCTCGAACTGCGGCTCGGCCAGGCGCACGGTGACGACGGCGGTGAGGCCCTCCAGGGCGTCGTCCTTGACGATGTTGTCCTCGGCCACCCGCAGCAGCTTCTTGGCCCGCAGCACATCGTTCATCGTCTGCGTGAGGGCCTGCTCGAAGCCGGCGACATGGGTGCCGCCCTTGGGCGTGGCGATGATGTTGACGAAGGACCGGACCGTGGTGTCGTAGCCCGTGCCCCAGCGCATCGCGACGTCGACGCCCAGCTCGCGGGTGACCTCGGTCGGGGTCATCTGCCCGTGCTCGTCCAGGACCGGGACGGTCTCCTTGAAGGTGCCGTGGCCCGAGAAGCGCAGGACGTCGCAGACCGGCCTGTCACCCGCCAGGTACTCACAGAACTCGCTGATGCCGCCGTCGAAGCGGAAGGACTCCTCGCCCTTGCTGCCGCCCTCACCGAGGCCGAACTCGTCGCGGACGACGATGGTCAGACCGGGTACCAGGAACGCGGTCTGCCGGGCGCGCTGGTGCAGGTTCTCCAGGGAGAGCTTGGCGTCCTTGAGGAAGATCTGCCGGTCGGCCCAGTAACGCACGCGCGTGCCGGTGCGCGTCTTGGGGATCTTCTTGGCCTTGCGCAGGCCGCTCTTCGCCTCGAACTTCGCCTCTGCGCTGTCCGTCGCGAAGACGCCCGGCACGCCGCGCCGGAAGCTGATCGCGTGCGTGTGGCCGCCACGGTCCACTTCGACGTCGAGACGGGCGGAGAGCGCGTTGACCACGGAGGCGCCGACGCCGTGCAGGCCGCCGGAGGCGGCGTAGGAGCCGCCGCCGAACTTGCCGCCCGCGTGGAGCTTGGTCATGACGACCTCGACGCCGGACAGGCCGGTCTTGGGCTCGACGTCGACGGGGATGCCGCGACCGTTGTCACGGACCTCCACGGAGCCGTCGTCGTGCAGGATGACCTCGATGTGGTCGCAGTAGCCGCCGAGGGCCTCGTCCACGGAGTTGTCGATGATCTCCCACAGGCAGTGCATCAGGCCGCGGCTGTCGGTCGAGCCGATGTACATGCCCGGTCGCTTGCGCACGGCTTCGAGGCCCTCGAGGACGAGCAGGTGCCGCGCGGTGTAGTTGGAACCGTCCCGGTCTGCTCCTGCCAGCAGCGCTGTGGACGGCACGGACGTATCGGCGGTCACGCGGTTCGCTCCTCGCTGAATTTCAGGTTGCCCCCTTCTGGGTAAGGGGGCGGCTTCGGTCGCCGCACAGAGGGTACCGAGCCCTGGTAGAGCCGGTGTAACGCCACCCTCGTCGAGAACTCACACTAGTCCACGCTCGCATATGCGTTCGATACCTCGATGGAGTGAAGTACACATCACGTTCCCTTCGAGGCATGAACCATTTAGGCTCCGGGCACGTCCTCATGAACAACCGGCAACCCCGCCGGGAGGACCGAGACAGCAAGACAGCGCGAACCCGTAAGCACACAAGAGACGCAATACGGCACATTCGCCGCCAACCGGCAGCAGACAGTCGCCCCGGAAAAATTTTTTCGAGGAAAAGCCACGAGCGGGAACGTTTTCGGGCTGGTTGGATGTTGACCCTGGTACGACAGCTCGTCGAGCTAGAGAAGAGGCGACGTGACTACTGTTCTGACCCCCGCGAGCCCGCTGACGGCCGCCGATCGCTGCGACCGCTGCGGCGCCCAGGCATACCTGCGCGTCGTCCTGCTCAGCGGCGGAGAGCTGCTCTTCTGCGCCCACCACGGTCGCAAGTTCGAGCCGGAACTCAAGAAGATCGCCGCTGAGATACAGGACGAGACGGAGCGGCTGACGACGTCCGCGCCGAACACCGCTTCCGACGAAGAACGCTGAATCTCGCACCACGACGAGCCAGCCCCGGCACAGGCCGGTGAACGGGCGGCCACTCCTCGCCAGGAGTGGCCGCCCGTGCTCATGCCCTCACACGCTCACGAGCGTGGGATCGGCCGCTTCTGGGACGCTGTGGCCGCCTCCAGGGTCCGTACGATCTCCGAGACGCGTGTGTAGACACCGGGGAATCCCGGCCGCCCGCAGCCGCTCCCCCAGGACACCAGGCCGATCAGCCGTCCCCCGGCCACCAGAGGCCCGCCGCTGTCCCCCTGGCAGCCGTCGGGGCCTCCGGCGGGCTCCCCGGCGCACAGCATCGTGGTGGCTCGGAAGGTGCCGTCGGGGCCGCCCGGGTAGGCGCGAGCGCACATGTCGTCGGGAAGTACGCGTACCCGTGCGGCGCGGAGCCGGCGCGCGTACGCCCCTCCGCCGGTCACGTCACCCCACCCGGACACCAGGGCCCGCGTGCCCGGCGCGTAGGCCGGGTCGTCCGCCCGTGCCATGGCCACGACCGCGTTGTGCGGCAGTGGCCTGCTGAGTGTGAGGACCGCGAAATCACCGGAGTTCGTCGTGATGTCGTACCGGGGATTGACCCGGATCTCCCGCACGGCGATCTCCTCGCCCTGCGCCGACAGCAGGTCCGTGCGGCCCGCGATGACCTTCAGGTCGGGTACACGGTCCGGCGGTGCCCCGAGGACGTCCTCGGCCAGGCAGTGGGCCGCGGTGAGCACCGTGGCGCGTTCGACGACCACGGCGCCGCAGAACTGACCCGCCCGCATACCTCCGAACCGGTCACGGCTGGCCAGTGCCACCGTCCAGGGGGCCTGGGAGACGTCTATCGGAAACCCTCCGACGACCACGCTGCCGGCGACGGCCGGGGCCGCGCCGACCAGAGGTATCGCGGTGGTGGCGGCCGCCAGGGCCAGCGGCCCGACCAGTGCCCGGGCAACGGTACGGCGCATGCAGGCTCCTCACTCCGGGTGCTCCTGGGACACCCAGAGTCATGCACCCGGCCGAAGTGCGCAGCACGAAGGCCCGGCTCCCGCGAGGGGAGGCGGGCCTTCGCCGTCGTGCGACCTCGACCTAGTCGAGGTAGTCGCGCAGCACCTGGGAACGGGACGGGTGGCGCAGCTTCGACATGGTCTTGGACTCGATCTGGCGGATGCGCTCACGCGTCACGCCGTACACCTTGCCGATCTCGTCGAGGGTCTTCGGCTGACCGTCGGTGAGACCGAAGCGCATGGAGACGACGCCGGCCTCGCGCTCGGACAGGGTGTCCAGAACGGAGTGCAGCTGCTCCTGGAGGAGCGTGAAGCTGACCGCGTCGGCGGGGACGACGGCCTCGGAGTCCTCGATGAGGTCACCGAACTCGCTGTCACCGTCCTCACCCAGCGGGGTGTGCAGCGAGATGGGCTCACGGCCGTACTTCTGGACCTCGATGACCTTCTCCGGGGTCATGTCGAGCTCCTTGGCCAGCTCCTCCGGGGTGGGCTCGCGGCCCAGGTCCTGGAGCATCTGGCGCTGCACGCGCGCGAGCTTGTTGATGACCTCGACCATGTGCACCGGGATACGGATGGTGCGGGCCTGGTCGGCCATGGCGCGGGTGATCGCCTGACGGATCCACCAGGTGGCGTACGTGGAGAACTTGTAGCCCTTGGTGTAGTCGAACTTCTCGACCGCGCGGATCAGACCGAGGTTGCCCTCCTGGATCAGGTCCAGGAAGAGCATGCCGCGGCCGGTGTAGCGCTTGGCCAGGGAGACCACCAGACGGAGGTTGGCCTCCAGAAGGTGGTTCTTGGCGCGGCGGCCGTCCTCGGCGATGATCTCCAGCTCGCGCTTCAGCTTCGGGGCGAGCTTATCGGAGTTCGCCAGCTTGTCCTCGGCGAACAGACCGGCCTCGATGCGCTTGGCGAGCTCGACCTCCTGCTCGGCGTTGAGCAGGGGGACCTTGCCGATCTGCTTCAGGTAGTCCTTGACCGGGTCGGCGGTGGCGCCGGCCGCGGCGACCTGCTGCGCGGGGGCGTCGTCCTCGTCCTCGTCGGACAGGACGAAGCCGGCGCTCTCGGTGCCCTCGGGCTCGTCGGCGACCTTGGTGTCCTCGAGAACCTCGTCCTCGAGAATCTCGACGTCGTCCTTCTTGGCGGTGGTCTTCTTGGCGGCCGTCTTCTTGGCGACGGTCTTCTTGGCGACTGCCTTCTTGGCGGTCGTCTTCTTGGCGGCGGCCTTCTTCGCGGGTGCGGCTTCCTCGGCGGAATCGGCTGCGGCCGGAGCGGCGGGCGCCGCGGGGGCGGCCGTCGTGGCGGTGGCCTTCCTGGTGGTCACCGTCTTCGCCGCGACCGTCTTGGTGGCGGTGCGCTTCGCCGGGCTCTTCGCTGCGACGCTCTTGCGGGTGCGCTTGGGCTCTGCGGCACTGACCATCAGCGTCACACCCTCTTCCTCAAGAATCTGGTTGAGGCTGCGCAGTACGTTCTTCCACTGAGTGGCCGGAATCTGGTCAGCTTCGAAGGCCCGACGCACATCGTCGCCGGCGATCTGCCCCTCAGCCTTTCCCCGCTCAATGAGCGCCATGACAGAGACGGACTCGGCGATCTCCGGCGGGAGCGTACGGGATGTGCTGGCCGACACGAACAACCTCTCGGAACGTTGGAAAACGGCTTCCGGCACCGTCCACTGCGGACAGGAGCCGACCACCGGCCTTGGGGATGGGCCGACGGCGCGGGCGGGGGCCGGGAAGATGCACAGCGCCTTGCATGGCGTCCGTATTCCCTCCGCGGCTGTCACCTCTTAGGTCATCGCGCTGTCTCCACCAGCGTTACGCCCAATCTGCGTGGCCCGAGTCACACCCCGTAAGCGGTCAAAAGCGGTCAGATGTGCACAGAAGACATCATCCGTGACCTCCGCCCCGGACGCGCGCTCGGCCACGGCCCCCGTCGCACCGCCGGACCCCGCCGGACTCCATTGAGGTCCGGCGGGGTCCGGCGACGGCCGGAACCCGGGTCCGGCGCCGCCCCGAGCACCACGAGGACGCCGCACACTGGCGACCGCACCGCGTCCCTCGCGGGGTCAGTGTTCGCGCGGGGCGGGCACCACACGCTCCACCTCAGGGTGGACTGTGAGCAGCTGGCGCATGGCCGTCTCCGCCGCCATGCCGTCGCCGGTGCCGAGCGCGTCGACGATCCGCGCGTGCTGCGCGAGGGCCGCCTCGTTCGGCCGGTCACAGCCCGTGACCGGGCCGCCGGACACCTGGAGGGCCGCCGAGACGATGCCGGACAGGTGCTCCAGCATGCGGTTGCCCGCGATCTGGATGAGGAGCGCGTGGAACTCCGTGTCGGCGCGCGAGTAGGTGAGCGCGTCACCCTGGGCCATCGCGTGGCTCATGATCTCGACCATGTCGCAGAGGCGCTGCTGCACCTCCTCGCGGCCGTGCCCCGCGGCGAGCCGGGCGGCGAGTGGCTCGATCGTCCAGCGCAGCTCGCTCAGCTCGCGGCGCTGGTCGTCGCGCTGGGGCCCGAAGGCCCGCCACTCGATGATGTCGGGATCGAGGAGGTTCCAGTCACTGACGGGACGCACGCGCGTGCCGACGTTCGGACGGGCGCTGACCAGGCCCTTTGCCTCGAGGACACGGAGGGACTCGCGGACGACGGTGCGGGAGACCTCGAAGCGCTGGCCGATCTCCTCCGGCACCAGCGGACGGTCGGCGCCCAGGTCGCCGGAGACGATCATCTGCCCCAGCTGCTGGACGAGTTGGCCGTGCAGTCCGCGGCCGCGGCTGCCCGCGGCCCGCCGGCCGACCCGGCCCAGCTCGGGGTCCCCGCCGTCCCAGACGGGCGCGCCGACGCGGTCGACCACGGGGGCCTCGGCGTAGGGGTAGCGGTCGAGTTCGCCCGGGCCGGCCAGACCTGAGTCTGCGGAGCGGGCGGCGGTCATCATGGTGTGCGCAAGGGTACTCACGGATCCTTTGTCGGCGTCGCTTCCAACTCCCTTGAGGTCTTTGGTGAAAAGCACACGAAAGGGTGATCGCTCACTCCGTCGCAATTGACGCCTTATCGGAAAGAAATGGGCTTTCTGCGGGGAGTTGTGCACACAGCGAGACCGGAACCGTAACCACGGGTGTCATCGGAACCTGGTGCGCAGCGCCGTGACCAGGTACGCGCAGAGCAGCCCCGCGAGCGACAACGCCAGTGCCCCGCCGACGGGTTGAGCGACGACACGCGCGGCTGCCAGCAGGTACCGCTCCCCGCCGAAGGGCCATTGCAGCAGGAAGACCTCCCGCATACGCACCGGGAAGTCGGCCGCCAACCGCACAGCCGGGCCTTGCAGCGCCTTGTGCACGAGAGGTACGACGAGGACGGGTACGGCGAGGACAGCGGCCAGTCCGGCCGTGGTGGACCGGAACACGCCGGCCGCCAGCACCCCCGCCCAGGCACAGCCGACGATCAGCCCGAACCAGCTCGCGGTGAGCGAGAGCCAGTCCGCGGGAACTTGTGTCAGCTCCCGCCCATAGACGATGTAGAGCGCCTCGGCGTCGCAGCCCAGGGTCAGGAAGGCGAGCAGCATCGCGGTGGCTCCGGAGACGAGCAGTTTCGCGGTGAGCAGCCCCAGCCGGCGGGGGACGGTGCCGCGGTCCGCCGCCAGGGCGGGGTGACGGAACTCGTCCCCGAAGGCCAGCGCACCGAGCAGCCCCGCCGCGAGCGCCGCGGGCGGCAGCGGCATCTCCCGCGGCCATGCCGCGAACAGCCGCGCCTGTGGCGTGTGGCCGATCCGCGCCAGGAGTACGGCGGTGAGCGCGGACACCAGGAGCACGGCACCGCAGGTGAGGAAGCCGGTGCCGATTCCGGTGGCGCGCCTGATCTCGTAGCGGAGAGGGCGGAGGGGGGTGGTGGCCGGGCGGACGGAGATCGGAGGCGGGAGCGGGGAGAGGGCGACGGGTGTGCGGACGCCGTCGGGACGGGCGGCGCGGGCGGCCTGCGGCTGCCGGGCGCCGGGGTTCCTGGCTCCGGGGAGGAGAGTGCGGGTGCCGATCATGGTCGTGGTGGAGGTGCTCTTGCTGCCGGTCTGCGGATCGGGGGTCGTCGTGACTCCTCCGAGACCGGCGTCCGGAGTGGTCGTCGAGTCGGCGGACCGGCCGCCGACGGCTCTCGTGGGCAGCTCGCCGGAGCCACCACCGGACGTGCCCTTCTCGCCGGATGCGGTGCCGCCGGCCGTGCCGTCGGTCGGCGAGGCGTCGGGCTGCGCTGCGCGGTGGGCCGGAGCGGCGGAGAGGGCCTCCGTGGGGTCCGGAACGGGTCGCCGGCCGACGTCGGGCACCGATCCTTGACGGAGGGCATGGCCGGATGTGGACGGGTCGCCGTCGGCGGTTCGCACCCGCTCGCCCGCCGGACGGCCGGACGGCGCCCGCCCCTCATCGGCCGGGGAAGAGCCGGCCGCGGCCCGCTCCCCCTCCGGCGCCGACGGGTCCGCCGGGATGTGCTTCCGCGGTCCGGACGGGTGACCGGAGGCGGTGGCGTCCGCCGACGAGGGTCCGGACGCCGTGCCCGGCTCCAGGGCGGACGGGTCGCGGTCCACACCCGCCTCGGCCGCTGTCGGTTCCGGTGCCGTGGCCCCCGCTTCCGTCACCGACTGAGCGGTGCGCGGCTCCGCCAACGGCAAGCCGGGCGTCGCGGCCTCCTGCGACAGCGCCGACCTCGCGTGTTCCGGCAGCGTCGGCACCTTGTCCGCGGCTCGGCCCGAGTCTTCGGGCGAGCGGTCGGGCGCGGCCGGGCCGGACTCCAGCGGGGAAAACGGGGCGGAGTCCGGCGCAGAGAAGCCGTTCACGGCACTTTTGCGCCCCCACCACGAACGGCCTGCCGAGTCCTGCTCCCACCCCCGGGAGACGACAGGCGCCGCTGTGTCCCGCTCCGCCGGCCGGGCCTCCCGCTGCCCCGACGGCGAGTCGGCGACGGCCTGCTGGGACTCGGCGGGGCATGCCGTGCCATCACCCTCGCCGCCAGCACCCGGCCCCATGTCGCCGATCTCGTCCGCCAGTTGATGGACCAGGATGCCGTGGCGGAACGCGATCTCGCCGACGTCGGCGGTCGTGGTGCCGTACACCGAGAGGCGGTTGCCGCCCTCGCGTACGACCTCGACGGAGCGGCGGGCTGTGCGGGCGTCCTTGCTGAGCAGGGCCGCGAGGCGTGCGGCGTGGGGGCTGCGGACGGCCACGCGCGGGCGCAGCCGGGTACGGGCGAACTCCTTGGCCTCCTGGTCGGCGACGAGTCTGCCGCCGTCGAGCGTGACGACCCGGTCGGCGGTACGTGCGGCCTCCTTGGTGTCGGCCGTGGTGAACAGCACCGTGCCGCCCTGGGTGGCGTGGGCCCGCAGCATGCTGTGCAACCACTGGGCCTCACGGGCGGAAAGGCCATCGGCGGGTTCGTCCAGGACGAGCGTGTGCGGGTCGGGCAGCAGGGCGCAGGCCAGTCCGAGCCTGCGGTCCATGGCGCGCGACAGGGTGCCGAGGCGCTCGTCGCGGAGGCTGACGAGCCCGACCACTTCGAGGACTTCGTCGGCGCGCCGCGCGGGAACTCCGGAGGCCGCGCAGAGCATGCGCAGATGGCCGCGGACCGTGCGGGCCGGGTGGCCCGGTACGTCGCCGAGGAGTACGCCGACTTCCCTCGACGGGTGGGCGATCCGGTGCAGGGGCCGCCCCCTGAAGTAGGTGATGCCGCGCCCAGGCTGAAGCTCGAGCATGAGTCTGAGCGCCGTCGTCTTGCCCGCGTCGGCGCCGCCGAGGAGCGCGGTGACATGCCCGGCCCGCGCTTCGAAGGTGAGGTCGTCGATGGCGGGCGGGTGCGCCTTGCGGGGATTGCTGGTCAGTCCGAAGGCCTGGATCACCCGAAGCAAGATAGCGCGACATGTCCGGTTTTCCGGGTATAAGGAGTCTTGCGCGGATATGCCGCGGTGGCTTAGCCCGCTTGTGTCCGCCGTTCGATGGAACCGGGGGCTCGGGCGGCCGGTGCGCCGGGCGTCCGACGGTCCCGCCGCCCCCGGGTCACACCTCGGGTCGCAGCATCGGCGGGTTGAGCAGCGTGGCGCCGCCGGCCCGGAAGAGCTGGGCCGGCCGGCCGCCCTGGCGGGTGGTCGTCCCTCCCGTGGGGACGAGGAATCCGGGGGTCCCGGTGACCTTGCGGTGGAAGTTGCGCGGGTCGAGGGCCACGCCCCACACCGCCTCGTACACCCGGCGCAGCTCTCCGACCGTGAACTCCGGCGGGCAGAAGGCGGTGGCGAGCGACGAGTACTCGATCTTGGAGCGGGCGCGTTCCACACCGTCGGCGAGGATCTGGGCGTGGTCGAAGGCGAGCGGCGCCACGGGCTCCCCGTCGCGGCCGTAACCGCCCTGCTGGAGGAGTTCCTCGACCGGGGCCCAGCGCGCGTTGCTGGCGTCGCCTCCTGCGCGTGGAGCGGGCAGGTCGGGTGCGAGCGCGAGATGCGCAACGCTGACCACGCGCATGCGCGGGTCCCGCTCGGGGTCGCCGTAGGTGGCGAGCTGCTCCAGGTGGGCTCCGTTGTCCTGAGCCGGCGCCGAAGGCTCGTGGGCGCACAGCCCGGTCTCCTCGGCCAGCTCGCGCGCCGCCGCCTGGGAAAGGTCCTCATCGGCCCGTACGAACCCGCCGGGCAGTGCCCAGCGCCCCTGGAAAGGCGGCTCACCCCTGCGTACCGCCAGCGCGCACAGGGCATGGCGGCGCACGGTCAGCACGACCAGGTCCACGGTGACGGCGAAAGGCGGGAACGCTGACGGGTCGTAGGGCATGCCGCGATCATAGTCGTCTGCCTGACGATAAACACTCCCATCGTGAGCCGCATCCGTGCTGGTTCCGCTTCACTCCCCTGTGGGGCGCAGGGGTCGGCTCCCGTCCGCCGATCCGATGATGTCCTACGAGGTCACGCTGCCCTTCCGGGAGATCACACTCCGAGTTGCAGTCCTTCCGCCGCCTCCTCCACCATGGCGAGTCCCAGTCGGCTGATCCGCACGGCGAAGGGGGCGCCCGCGATGCGCAGTCCGCTGAGGCCCAGTTCGCCGAGTGGAGCGCTCCGCACCGGGCGCAGAGTGACCGCGCGGGCCGGGGCGTCGGGGCGGATCCCCGCGAGCGCGGTGAGCAGCAGGACCACGGATGCGGCTGCGGTGGCGGCCGGCCGGCAGGCCGCGGGGTGCGGGAGCGGCGCGGTGCCGGCGGCGCGCTGTTCGCCGGCGTACATCTCGGGCAGCCGACGGTCGAAGTGTTCCGCCGCTTCCAGCAGCCCTGTCAGCAGGCCGGAGGCTTCCTTCTCGTAGCCTGCCGCGGCCAGTCCGGCGACCGCGACTGCGGTCTCCTGGACCCGCACGGCTCCGGTCCGGTGCCCGAACGGGTTGTATCCCGCCTCTTTGGTGCCGAGGCCGCGCAGTCCCCAGCCCGCGTCCATGGCGGGGGTGCCGAGCAGCCGGGCGAGGTGTTCGGTGTGCACCTTGTCGAGCAGGCCCGGGGCGAGGCGGCCGGCATCGAGCAGTCCGGTGTCGAGGAGGTGGACGGCGGTGGCAGCCAGATGGGGCAGGGGTCGACCGTCCGGTGCCAGGGCTGCGGCCGGGCGTCCGCCGCCGCGGTCCTCCACCCAGAAGTCGGCCCGGAACTCCGTCCGCAGTGTCTGCGCCCACTGCCGTAACTCCGTGGCGCCCGGTCTGTCATAGGCGTCGAGGAGATCGGCACCGAGCAGGGCGGCGCGATGCGCGTGGGCCTGGGTCTCGCAGCGGGCCGGTCCCGAGGGGTGCGGGTCGGGGACGTAGGTGCCCTCGCCGACGGTGGTCCGCAGCCAGGTCAGGCAGCGCTCGGCCGCGGGCAGCAGTTCCTGTGTCTCCTGTTCGGGAAGCCCCCACCGGCGGGCTTCGGCGAGCAGGACGGGGAAGAGCAGGGTGGCCTCCGTTCCCGTACAGCTCGGCGGGAGGTGCGGCCCGGCGTCGCGTCGCGGGCCGGGGATCGTGCCGGCCCGGGGACCGGTGCCCGGGAGTTGGGTGCGGGCCAGGGAGCGCAGCGTCCCTGCGGCCAGCCGGGTGCCCAGCGGCAGCGTCATGCGGGCGGCGGCGAGGGCTTCGGCCGGGGCCATTCCGCAGCGCCAGGGAGCGCCGGCCGCGAGGTAGGTGTCGGAGGGATGTGCGGGGTCGCGCAGGAGCAGCGCCTGGAGGTCGGCGATGGCCGCGTGCAGCAGAGGGGCCACCCGGGGGTCGTCGCCCGCCGCCCGGGCGGGGGCGAGAGGACTGGTGGCGGCGTGTCCCACGGCCCGCAAGGGGCCTGCGCCTGCCGGTCGTACCCGCAGTTCCACGGTTGCCGCCCCGCCCGGTGGCAGGTCCAGTTCCCAGCGCAGCAGTCCGGCGGATGCCAGGGCGTCGGAGGGCGGTGGGTCGGCGGTGACGCAGGCGGCGGCGTCGGCCGTGGCCCAGCGCAGTCCCGAGTCGTGGACACTCGCCGGGAGTTCGGGGCCAGCCGCACCGGCGGCGATGGCACCGAGCTCCGCCAGGTCGGTGCCGAGGGCGACCTCGACGGGCAGGCGCAGCGGACGCAGGGCGGCGTTGCGGAGCGTGATCCGTTCGGTTCCGTCGGCGTGACGGATTCGTTCGACCACGACATCCGGGTCGGGGCCGGCAGCTGGGGAAGCGCGCAGTGTCCCCACGAAGCGGGCGCTGTCGGCTCCGGTCATCCTGGCCTGTAGCGGCAGCGGTTCGCGGCCGGCCACCCGGACCTGGCACCGGGAGAGCAGACGCCTGCCGCCTCGGTAGAAGCCGTCCAGTCCCCGGCCTGTCAGTTGTCCCAGCTCGCCGCAGACGGCGAGGCCGGGCAGGGCCACACAGATCAGCGCGGCGTGCGTGGGCGGCAGCCCGGGCGCCGGCCGGCCGGCCGAGGCGGTGCGTGGCGGGGCCGTGGCGGGTCGGCGAGGCCGGGCGGGGGCCGGGGAAGGGTGGCCGCCCTGGGTGGCCGGGGACTGGGAGCGCAGGTCGGCGGACCCCGGCACCGGCAGGTCGGTGGTCTTCGGCGTGCGGGGGCCGGCATCGTCGGCCGGGAACGGGTCGAGCCTGCTCCGGGGCGGACGCCGGCCTGCCGCGGAGGGCGGAGTCGGCTGTTGGTGCATGGGGTGGCTTCTTCTGCTCTCGGTGCGCCTAGGGCGTGCCGGGCGCCTGGTGGGCCGTCCCGGGGGACGGGGGAAGTACGGCGGCATGGCCGGTCCAGGCATTCCGCCACTCAGGTGAACGCAAGGGAGCTCGTCCGGGTCACGGCTTCCCTCGGCGAAGCCGACCGAATGGCTGCGCGACTGACCGCGGGGATGACTGTCGGGGCGCTTTTCGGCCGGCGCCGCCATCGGTGGCACGGCGGGCTCACATGCAGCCGCGGCAGGCTCCGGCGTCGCGGCCGGCGGGCCGGGCTCGCCGGGCCGGCGCTCGGACCCCGCCAGTCGCCCTCCGGACCGCCCCAGGCGCGGGCTCCGGCGGCGTGCGGGCATGCCCACGGTCTCCGCCAGCGCATGGCCGGCCGCCGCGCCGAGGGTCGCTGTCTGCCCGGCCTCACAACGGCGGACGGCGCTCATCCGTCCCCCTCGGGCTGCCGGCCCCCGCTCTCCGGCCTGGCGCCACCGGTCGTGGCGTCACCGGAGCCCGCCGCACGCGTGCGTGTGGTGCTCGGGCCGCGGGTGCCGGGCCGGGCGGCTTCGGCGGCGGACGCTCGGGGCCGGGAGTCGGCCGGCCTCCGTCGGCCTCCTTGCGCCGTGGCGGTGTGGCGGCCGTCGGCGCTGTCCGCGGATCGCGCACGGCGCCGTCGCCGTGTGCGCGTCCGCGAGCCGGGCTCGGCATCCGGGTCGTCCGCCTGGGCGTCGGCTCCGGATGCCGGTGACAGGGGCTGCGGGGACTCGGGGAGAGCGGTCTGCGGTGCCCGGTCCGCTTGTTCCGTGGTCTCGGCCGGCGTACGCCCCACCCTCTCCGCGCGCAGACAGCGGCGGACCGCCTCGGGGTCGAGTCCTTCGTTGCACGCCTGGTGCAGCAGACGGGCGAAGAGATAGTCGGGGTCCGCACCCAGCGCCATGGCCAGTGCCTCCCGCGCCTCCAACTCGTCACCTGTGGACCAGGCGACCCAGCCGGCGAGGGTCAGCGGTGCGGCAGCGTGCTCGCCGTAGGGCCCGACACAGCGGCGGGCCAGGGCGCGCCAGAGCCGGAGCGCCGGGGCTGCCTCGTCCCCCTCCATCCAGGCGGCGGCCTGGTCACGGGTGGTGCGGTCCTGGAGCCCGAGGACGAGCGCCGCCGCCTCGTCGTCTCCGAGGAGGTCGTCGTCGCGTACGTCGGCCGGATGCGTGCCGGACACGGGTGCCGCTGCGGCGAAGCGGCGGATGACCCGCTCGGCGAGGCCGAGGGTTTCCTTCGCGACGTCCTGGCGGGTCGACTCGTCCAGGATGCGTGGCACCAGGGTCATGCCGGCCGCGTCCAGTGCGATCTCCTGTTCCAGCGCCGCGCTCGTCTCCCAGGGCTGCAACCTGGCGCGCAACTCCCGCAGGGTGCCGCGCACCTGGATGCCGGCGTACGTGGCCGCCGCGGCCAGGACGGAGGTGCCGGGGATGCCCATCGGCGAGCCGTCCTCGGGGCAGCAGCCCTTGACCGGGCAGCAGTACGACCAGAAGCGGCCGTCCGAGATGCACAGGGCCTCGATGACCGGCACGTCGAGGTTGCCGCACTCGGTGCGCATCAGGTGGGCCAGCCTCTCGAGCCGGTGTTTGACGTCCCGGCCGGACTCTCCGGGGCCCGGCTCCTGGCACACGTAGGCGACCATCCGCTCGGGCCGGGCACCGCGTCGCTCGCTGCCGGTCACCAGCCCGCGGGCCAGCTGCCGGGCGGCGGCCTCCCAGTCATCCTCGTTTGCGGGGATGCCGAGGCGGGCCCGGCCGCCGAACCTGCCGCGGCCTGCGCGGTCGTTCAGCGCGACGAGCACCATGCTGTCCTCCGGGCGGTAGCCGAGCAGATAGGGCAGGGCATCGGCGAGCTCGGCCGGGGTGCGCAGAGTGACCTGTGTGGCGTGCTCGGTCGGTCCGGCCGACGGCTCCCGGCGCGAGATGTCGTTGTCTTCGAAGGGTCCGGTGGTTCCGCTGTGGTTCGTCATGCGCCGACGATCTCGCGGATCTTGAGATTCCGGTTGGGCCTGTGGATAAGTCGAATCAGGGACACGACAAGGTCGTCTCGTTGTCCACAGCCCCGGGCCGGGCCCGCCCGGTTGTCGGTCCCGTCCTGTTGTATGGAACGCATGGAGCACACGAGCAACGCGGATCTCCGGGCACAGGCCGACACCGTCCTCGCCCGGCTCGTCGGGGATGACACGGGCGCCGCCCGGCTGCGCGAGGACCAGTGGCGGGCGATCGAGGCACTGGTCGCCGAGCGACGCCGGGCCCTGGTCGTCCAGCGCACGGGGTGGGGCAAGTCCGCGGTGTACTTCGTGGCCACTTCGCTCCTGCGCGCCGGAGGAAGCGGGCCCACGGTGATCGTCTCGCCGCTGCTCGCGCTCATGCGCAACCAGGTGGAGGCCGCGGCCAGGGCCGGTATCCACGCCCGGACCATCAACTCCGCGAACACCGAGGAGTGGGAGACCGTACAGACCGAGATCGCGGCGGGCGACGTGGACGTGCTGCTCGTCTCGCCGGAGCGGCTGAACAACCCCGACTTCCGCGACCAGGTCCTGCCCAAGCTGTCCGCGGCCACCGGCCTGCTGGTCGTGGACGAGGCGCACTGCATCTCCGACTGGGGCCACGACTTCCGCCCCGACTACCGCCGGCTGCGCACCATGCTGGGCGAGCTCCCGCCCGGCGTCCCCGTGCTGGCCACCACTGCCACGGCCAACGCACGGGTGACCGCGGACGTCGCCGAGCAGCTCGGCACGGGCAGCGCATCCGACGCGCTGGTGCTGCGCGGGCCGCTGGACCGGGAGAGTCTGAGCCTCGGCGTGCTGCGGCTCCCGGACGCCGCGCACCGGATGGCCTGGCTCGCCGACCACCTCGACGAGCTGCCGGGCTCCGGCATCGTCTACACGCTCACCGTCGCCGCCGCCGAGGAGGTCACCACCTTCCTGCGGCAGCGCGGGCACACCGTCGCCTCGTACACGGGCAAGACGGAGAACGCCGAACGGCAGCAGGCCGAGGACGACCTGCTCGCCAATCGTGTCAAGGCCCTGGTCGCCACCTCCGCGCTCGGCATGGGATTCGACAAGCCGGACCTCGGTTTCGTGGTCCATCTCGGCTCTCCCTCCTCCCCCATCGCCTACTACCAGCAGGTGGGCCGGGCCGGCCGTGGGGTCGCACACGCCGAGGTGCTGCTGCTCCCGGGCAAGGAGGACGAGGCGATCTGGGAGTACTTCGCATCGCTGGCCTTCCCCTCCGAAGACCTGGTCCGGCGCACCCTCGACGTCCTCGCCCGGGCGGACGGGCCCCTGTCGCTGCCCGCCCTGGAGCCGCTGGTCGAGCTGCGCCGCTCACGCCTGGAGACGATGCTGAAGGTCCTCGACGTGGACGGAGCGGTGCGGCGGGTCAAGGGCGGCTGGATCGCGACCGGACGGCCGTGGTCGTACGACGCCGAGCGCTACGCGTGGGTGGCCCGGCAGCGTGCCACCGAGCAGCAGGCGATGCGTGAGTACGCGACGACCACCGAGTGCCGGATGGAGTTCCTTCAGCGCCAGCTGGACGACGAGGGCGCCAAACCCTGTGGCCGCTGCGACAACTGCGCGGGACCGCGTTTCACCGCCGGCCTGTCCACGGCGGCCCTGGACGCCGCGCGGAGCGACCTGGGCCGGGCCGGGGTGGAAGTGGAACCCCGCCGGATGTGGCCGACCGGCCTCCCGGCCATCGGCATCGCCCTCAAGGGACGCATCCCCGCCGGGGAACAGGCCGCACCGGGTCGGGCGCTGGGGCGTCTGTCGGACATCGGCTGGGGCAACCGGCTGCGTCCGCTGCTCGCACCCCAGGCGCCGGACGCCGCTGTGCCGGACGACGTGGCGCGAGCCGTGGTCGACGTGCTGGCCGACTGGGCCCGAGGCCCCGGCGGCTGGGCCTCCGGCGCGTCTGACGCCCCGCCCCGGCCGGTGGGTGTGGTGACCGTCACCTCGCGCAGCCGGCCCCGGCTGATCCACTCCCTGGGCGCTCGGATCGCCGAGGTCGGCAGACTGCCCCTGCTCGGCTCGGTGGAGTACGCCGGGGACGCACCCCGGCTGCCGCGGAGCAACAGCGCGCAGCGGCTGAAGGCTCTCGACGGCATGTTGACCGTGCCGCCCGCCCTGGCGTCGGCACTCGCCGAGGCGCACGGTCCGGTGCTGCTGGTCGACGACTTCACGGAGACGGGCTGGACCCTGGCGATGGCGGCCCGCCTGCTCAGAAAGTCCGGCGCGCAGGCCGTGTTGCCGCTGGTCCTCGCCGTGCAGGGATGACCGGAGCAGGGCCGCCGGTCACCGTCCGGGGGTGACCGGGCGTCCGCTCACGACAGCCCGCGGCACCGTGAGCGAACGCCTCAGGCATCACCGGCCGAACACTTGGGTAGGGATATAAGCCACGCACCGCCAGATAACAGTCGGTGGTCCCAATTGCTCGTTGCCGCATCCAAGTTCGACAGGAAGAATTGAGGTCCGCTACCCGCACAGCTCGTCCGTGATCCGGCTGGGCTCCACTGCGGTGCGCGCTCCCCCGAATCCGACCTCGCCCGCAGTATGGGCGCGTAGCCGAAGGGAGGAACGTGACCTTCGGATTCGCCTCGTCCTCGGCGGCCTCGTTGTCGACATCCGCCTCCGCCAGTCGCCTGCTCGAGCCGGCCGAGTGGGCCGCCGCCGGAATCCCACTGCTGCGCAACCCCCGAGAGGTCGTCAGCGGGCTGCATGCCCGTCATCACCCGAAGCCGTCCACGGCGATCGTCGCGATTCTCGACCCGGACGAGCGGCTGCGGGCCAGTGCCTCCTTCACGCGCCGTCCGGCCCCGGCCGACGGCTGGATGTTCCGCAACGCGCTGCTGTCCCAGCTGCGCCGGGTGATTCCGCACGACCTGCGTCGCCGCACCCCTGTGCGTACGGCCGTCCTGCTCTACTGCCGTGAGGGCGACGCGCGTTGGACCGAGGAGGACGGCGCCTGGATGTGGGGACTGCGCGATGCCTGCACGCTCCACGGGCTGCGCTGCGGGGCGTACATCACGCTGACGCATGACGGCTGGCAGGTGCTCGGCGAGGGACGCGGCGGACGCCGGCCCAACGCGCACTCCGCGCCGGAGCCCTTCGCCACGTCGGAGACCACGCCACTCGTGCCGCGCACCGGCGGCCCGGTCTCCGAGGTGCTGCGCCGGGCGGCCGCTCGCTGAACGGCAACGGCTCGGGCGGTACGAGGGCCTGCGCCGCCGACCGGGCCGTACGAACGCGAAGACCGGCCGGTGCGCGAGGACCGAGCCGTGCCGGCGCCCCCCGCGAGCAGTACCGAGGGAGCGCAGGCGAGCCCGCACGTCGTGCCCGGCGGTAACCGGGATCCACTCCTGGGCGTTGCCGCTCCGTCGCCTCGTCCAGGGCTGCGCCGGGGAGGGGCACACCGCCCGGCCCGGCACGTGCCGCCGTGGTGGCCAGCCGGGATCGGACCCGCCGGCCAGCCCCTGCTCCACTCCCCGGAGTACCCAGAGGGAGCCGGCCGGGCGGCGGCTCTACCGCGGCCCGTCGTCCGGGCACGCCAGAAGCCTCACCGTGCGGATCCGCCGGAGCGGCCCGTTCGGCGCCTCGGTGCCCCGAGGTGCCTGACGCGGCTCAGACGCCGGCGCCCAGCACCGAGTTGATCTGCTGCGGGTCGCCGCAGACGATCAGCAGTGCACCGGCCCGCGCGTGGGCGATCGAGAGGGCGGTGGCAGCGACGGAGGCGGGACCTCCATTGACGGCCACGACGACCACCGGGCGGGACTCGGCACGAGCGGCGACGGCGGCGTCCATGTAGAAGACGTCGTCGCCGGCGTCGTGCTGTGCCCAATAGGCAGCTTCACCGAAGGACAGCTCGTGGTCGGCCCACGGGTGCTGGGCACCTGTGGTGATCACGAGTACGTCGCCGGGGGCGCGGCCCGAGTCCAGGAGCAGGTCCACCGCTTCTTCGGCGGCGTCGAGCGCACCCTCGGCCGAGGCCGGGATCAGCTGGATCTGCGGGTTCGCCGCGGTGGCGGCGGGAGCGGCCGGGCCGGAGGGGCCAGGCTTGGCCGGAGCCACGTCACGCGGCGCGCGCTGCACCGGCGGCGTGGGCCGCAGAGGGCCGGGACGACCGGGGCGGGACGGAGCCGCGGGGCGGGGGCCGGGTACGGGGCGGGGGGTCGGCGCGGTACGGCCGCTGGCCGGAGTGGCGCGGGGACCCTGGGCACTCTCGTGAATCTGAGGCTCCTCGGGAATGAGAGGCATGAGCTGATATTTATCAAACGTTGGTGCGGCGCGGATGACCGGGTGGCACATCAGTGCGAGCGGAACCGTCAGAAATCGAAGCCGAGCTGACCCTCAATTTCCGGAACGCTTCCGTCCGCCCAGCTGCGGACCTTCTTGAGGTGCCGCCACTGAGGCAACGCATCAAGATACGCCCACGACAACCGGTGATGCGGGGTGGGTCCCCACTCCGCCAGTGCGGCCTTGTGCACGGGCGACGGATACCCGGCGTTGTCCGCAAATCCGAAGTCTGCATGGTCGAGACCCAGTTCGGCCATCATTTTGTCGCGCTGAACCTTGGCGATCACCGACGCCGCCGCCACGGCCACACACGAGCGATCGCCCTTGATCACCGTGCGCACCTTCCAGGGGGTGCCGAGGTAGTCGTGCTTCCCGTCGAGGATCACTGCGTCCGGGCGGACCGGCAGGGCGTCCAGGGCACGGACCGCGGCGAGCCGCAGCGCGGCCGTCATCCCCAGGTCGTCGATCTCCTCGGGGGAAGCATGCCCCAGCGCGTACGCCGTCACCCAGGTCCGCAGGGCCTCGGCGAGTTCCGTGCGCCGCTTGATCGTCAGCAGCTTGGAGTCGGTGAGCCCCTGGGGCGGACGGCGCAGTCCGGTGATCGCCGCGCAGACGGTGACGGGCCCGGCCCAGGCGCCGCGTCCCACCTCGTCGACACCGGCAATGACCTTCGCTCCGGTCGTGGCCCGCAAGGAGCGCTCGACGGTGTGAGTAGGTGGTTCGTACGGCATGGCGCCCTTAGCGTACGCCGCCGGGATCGCCGTGCGACACCCCGGTCGCCCGACCGGCGCCGGCTGCGCCGGCGCGCGGCATCAGGCTCCGTAGGGTCGCAGCAACGGGAGCATCAGCCGGTCGATCATCTCTTCGAGATCCTGATCATGCCATTCGCTTGCGCACATCTTCGATCGGTACATCATCATGGCCGGGATGGCGTCGAAGACATATCCGTTGGCCGCATCCGAGCGCACCTCTCCTCGCTCTATGCCACGGGTGATGACCTCGCGAAGCAACTCGACCGTCGGCTCCACCACACTCCCGAGGATCAGCCCCTCGAAGCGCGCCACTTGCACATGATCGCATTCGTGAATGATCGAACGTAGCGCCGTACCAGGCCGCGAGTACATGATCCGGCGCACCTGCCGACACAGGTCGAGAAGGTCCTCGCGGACGCTTCCGAGGTCCGGAGCCTGCTCCACCCGGGGCAGTCCGGTGACCAACGCGTCCGCGACCAGGTCCTCCTTGGAGGGCCACCGGCGGTAGACCGCGGCCTTGCCGGTCTGGGCGCCGGCCGCGACGCCTTCCATGGTCAGCCCCTTCCAGCCGACCGTGCTGAGCTGTTCCAGAGCGGCGTCCAGGATCGCGCGCTCCAGCACCGCACCGCGCCGACGAGGGGAAGTCGACCGGGCAGGCACGGCCGTGCAGCGCGAGGTAATCATCAGTCTTTCTCCAGCATGCAAGGGAAGCGGGGGGTTTCGGGGCAGTGACGCCGCGCTGCAGCAACAGGGGGACGCGGGGCGCGGCGCACGATTAAGTGAACGCTTGCGTTCACTGTTGAGGACTCACTACTTTGGACGCGACAGTGAACGCCATCGTTCACTAATGTCTGTATGGGGGACCCATAGTGACGACCTCTCAGCTGCTCAAGGACGACCAGAAACCGGGCGTGGCCCGCCGGGAGGGGCATCCCGGCATCGCACTCACCGTCATCGCGGCTTGCCAACTCATGGTGGTACTCGACGCGACGATTGTGAACATCGCGCTCCCGCACATTCAAGACGCGCTCCAGTTCAGCACCACCGACCTGACTTGGGTGGTCAGCGCCTACACGCTGACCTTCGGTGGTCTGCTGCTGCTCGGTGCTCGGGCCGGTGACATCCTCGGCCGCCGCCGGGTGTTCATGGCCGGCATCCTGCTGTTCACCTTCGCCTCGCTGCTGGGTGGTCTGGCTCAGGAACCCTGGCAACTGCTGGCCGCACGGGCCCTGCAGGGTGTCGGTGGCGCGATCGCGTCGCCCACGTCGCTGGCGCTGATCACGACGACCTTCCCCGAAGGTCCCGAACGCAACCGCGCCTTCGGGGTGTTCGCCGCCGTGTCCGCGGGCGGTGGTGCCATCGGCCTGCTGGCGGGTGGCATGCTCACCGACTGGCTCGACTGGCGGTGGGTGCTGTTCGTCAACGTACCCATCGGTGTGCTGATCGCCTCGCTCGCGCCGCTGTACATCAACGAGTCCGAGCGGCATCCGGGACGCTTCGACATCGCCGGTGCGCTGACCTCCACGCTGGGTATGGCCTCGCTCGTGTACGGGTTCATCCGTGCGGCGGAGGAGGGCTGGCGGGACAGCCTCACCCTCGGCTCGTTCGGCGCGGCCGTGGTGCTGCTGTTCGCCTTCGTCGTCACCGAGATGCGCGCGAAGGAGCCGATCACCCCGTTGAGGATGTTCGCCGACCGCAACCGCTGGGGCACGTACGTGATCATGCTGAGCCTCGCCGCGGCGATGTTCGGCATGTTCTTCTACATCGTGCTGTTCGTGCAGAACGTGCTCGGCTACAGCGCCATCGAGGCCGGTGTCGCCTTCCTTCCCGTGACCGTCGCGATCGCGGTCGGCGCGGGTCTGTCCCAGCGCTTCCTGCCGGCCGTCGGCCCCAAGCCGTTCATGATGGGCGGTTCGGCACTCGTGCTGATCGGGCTGGTCTGGCAGACCTTCATCCGGCCCGACAGCACCTATGTGGGCGGTGTGCTGGGTCCCATGCTGGTGTTCGGCTTCGGCATGGGCCTGAACTTCGTGACGGCCACCGTCACGGCCGTGTCCGGTGTCGCCCAGCACGAGGCGGGCGCGGCTTCCGGTCTGCTCAACGCCATGCAGCAGGTCGGCGGTTCGCTCGGGCTCTCCATCCTGACCACCGTCTTCGGGTCGGCCAGCACGGACGAGACGAAGAAGCAGCTGCCGAAGTTCCTCTCCGACGCCTCGCCGGAGCAGCAGGCGCAGTTCGCCAAGACGCACCAGTTGCCCGCACCCTGGGGGCACGACGTGCTCGCCCACGGCATCTCCACCGCCTTCGTGCCGGCCGCCGCCATGGCCGGGCTCGCCTTCCTCACGACCTGGCTGGTGCTCAGGGTCCGCAAGGGCGACCTCGACGCCCTCGCGGGCACGGCGGGCCCGCACATGGGTTGATCCGGGCCGCGCCGCGCCAAGCGGCCGTTCGGACCGCTGCCGGGGGCCAGACGGCACACGCGGCGGTCCGGCCGGCCGCACCATGGCCGGCAGTGCACACGCCATGACCGACACCAGAGCCACGACCGACAGCACAGCCGGGGCCGGCTCCGGCGCCGGCACCAACCGGACGGGCATCGCCTCGCACCCCCTCCACCCCTCGCCTCGACCTTCGCTTCACCGCCGCCGGCCCGGGAACCAGGGACGCGGCGTACGGCGAATACCGGAAGAACGAGGAGTGGTCACGGAGAGTTCCCGACGGCCACGCAGAGTTTCAGGTGCCCGGACTCAGGGCGAAAGCCCGGTCAGAGCCCCGTGGGGACCCAGTCCGGCAGTGCCTCGGTGCGCTGGACCCACTCCGCGGGCGGTGCCCCCGCCTTGCCGGCGGCGAGCACACCACCCATGATCGCGCAGGTCGTGTCGACGTCTCCGCCGACCTGGGCGGTGGTCCAGAACCCCGACTCGTAGTCACCGAGGGCCCGCGCGGCGGACCAGAGGGCGAAGGGGACGGTGTCATGGGCGGTCGTACGCCGTCCGGAGCCCAGGACGGCCGCGACGGTGGTCGCGTCGCCGTAGTCGAGCATGTCACGGGCGCGGCGAAGACCCTGGCCGACCGCGCTCTTCGGTACGAGCGCGATGACACCGTCCAGGAGGGCCTCGGGCGCGGGCGGCCCGTCCGGCGAGCCGGCCAGTGCCGCCGCCGCGGCCACGGCCATGGCGCCGACGACGGCCTCGCGGTGCTGGTGCGTGGGGTAGGCCGAGATCTCCGCCTGGTGGGTCGCCTGCTCTGGATCGTCCGCGTACCAGGCGCCCAGGGGCGCGATCCGCATCGCCGCGCCGTTGCCCCAGGACCCCTGACCGTTGAAGAGCCCGGCGGCCAGCTCGCGCCAGTCCTCGCCCTCCCGGACGAGGCGCAGCAGCCGGTTGACCGCGGGGCCGTAGCCCCGGTCGAAGTCGTGGTGCTCGGCGAAGGAGCGGGCGAGCGCGTCCTGGTCGATGCGGTGGTGGGCGGCGAGGACGGCGACCACGGAGCAGGCCATCTCCGTGTCGTCCGTCCATTGCCACGGGCCGGCGGGCAGCTCGCGGCGCTTCAGCAGCGGGTAGTTCGCGGGAACGAAGAACTGGGAGCCCAGCGCGTCCCCCACGGCCAGTCCACGCAGGCTGGCCAGGGCGCGCTCCAGGCGCCCGAGGAAAGAGGAGTCAGCGGTCATCGCTCTGCCACTCTATCCGGAGACCCAGTACGGGAGCGGCTTGCGCCAGCGTTCGAAGGGCCGGTCGAGTGTGTACTTGCCGTCCTGCCCCAGAACGAGCATCCGCATCTCGGCGTTCCCGGGATTGGACAGGGACTCGAATTCCGCGACCGTCCAGTGGAACCAGCGCATGCAGAACAGCCGCATCGCAAGGCCGTGGGTGACCAGGAGAACGTTCGGGGGATGGTCGGGGGCCTCGAAGCTGCGGTACAGGCTCTCCAGGAAGCCGCCGACCCGGTCGTACACGTCGGCGCCGGACTCCCCCTGCGGGAACCTGAAGAAGAAGTGGCCGTACGCGTCGCGGTAGGCCTTCTGCAGGCGCACATCGTCGCGGTCCTGCCAATTGCCCCAGTCCTGCTCGCGCAGCCTGGGCTCCTCCCGGACGCGTATGAGATCAGGGTCGAGGTGGAAGGCGTCGAGGGTCTCGTGGGTGCGGCGGTACGGTGAGACGTACACGCTCACGCGCTCCCTGCCGAAGAGCTCCCGGAGCTGTTTGCCGGTCTCCTCGGCCTGCCGCCGGCCGCGCTCGGTCAGCGCGAGGGCGTGGTCGGGCTCGCGTTCGTACACGGAGTCGTCGACGTTGCCCGTTGACTCGCCGTGCCGGACAAGGACGATGCGCCGTGGTCGTGCCATGCCAAAACCCTAGATCGAACGGTGCCCAGTCGAGCACTCGTATGGGCCTCATACGGCGTAGGTCACACAAATCCAGCGTCCAGCGCCGTTTCGGTACGCACCCTGGGGCACCTTCGGGCAGTGGGTTTGCTTATCGAACCCATGCGCCTCAGACCGTCCAGGACGGTTCCAGCTCCACGATGTCACCGGAGAGCGCCGCGACGTCCGCCTCGGTCTGGGCGCGCAGGGCGAGGCGTTCCACCCGTTCCGTGCGGTATTTGCCGTGCTCGGCCGCCGACCGCCACATCGACAGGATCAGGAACTCCTGCTCGGACGCCTCGGCGAACATGCCGCGAATCATGCCGGGCGAGCCGGCCATCGCGGGGTTCCATACCTTCTCCTGCATGAGGGTGAAGTGCTCGACGCGCTCCTCATGGACCCGGCACAGGGCCACACGGACCAGATCGGCGTCGGTGAACCGCGGCTCGAAGCCCGTCTTCACGTCGAAGCGGTACTCGAACAGCTTGACCTGGGCGTCCCTGAACGTGCCGGACTGGGCGGCGGCCAGGCGGTCGTGGGAGCGGGCCATGAAGGAGTCGTAGAAGGCACGGCTCTCCCAGAAGGCGAAGATGTGCGCCACCCCCTGCCGCTGCCGGCTCCAACCCCCGCCCTGTCCGCGAAAACCCGGCTCCCCCAGAAGCCCCGCCCATTTTCGCTGCCCCCGCTCGAAGCCGCGGCGGTCCACCACGGTGCAGCGAATCCACTTGACCAGCACCGCGCCATCGTAAGGCCACCGAGCGTGGCGCCGGTCACGCTCCGGCGGAGATCGTCCGCACGTACGCCCCGGCGCTCGTGGCACGATGGACAAGGAACCCCGGCTGAACGGGCGTTGGGGTCGATGCAGACACAGGGGGGAAGGGGAAGCCTGGTGACCGGCTTCAGCAAGGGAATTCGCAAGGTCGAGGTCTCGCTCAAGTGGGACCCCAGTCCGGCGGGTCGGCCGCCGACCGACCTCGACGTCGTGGCCGCGACCTTCGTGTCCGGCGACCCGTACGGAACTCCGGCCTATGTCGTGCATTTCGACAGCCGCTCGCCGGACGGCACGATCCTGCTCAACCGCGACAGCACGGACGGCAAGGGTTTCGGCTGGGACGAGGTCATGACGCTGGAGCTGGACCGGCTCGACGGCCGGTACGCGCGCGTGGTGGTCGGTGTCGTCATCCAACAGCGGTCGGGACACAAGTCGTTCGGCGATGTGCTGAATCCGGCCGTGCGCGTCCGTGAGGGCTACGCGGTGCTCGCCGAGGACGACTTCGGCTCGGTGCCCGTGGCGACGGCCGCCACCTTCGCCGAGTTCGTGCGGGACGATTCCGGGGAGTTCATGTTCCGTCCCGGCGTGCACGGCTTCGACGAGGACCCGACGACCTTCACCCGGGTCATGGGCAGGGCGCACCAGCCCTGACGTCCTGGTCCCGCACGAGTAAGGGGCGCCGGCCATGGCCGGCGCCCCTTACTTCAGGAACGGCGTGTCATCAGCTGCAACCGCTGGTCGAGCCGCAGCCCTCGCAGATGTAGCAGGAACCGGCCCGCTGCATCTTCGTACCGCAGGAGAAGCACAGCGGGGCGTCCGCCTGGATGCCCAGCTGCATCTCCACCAGCTCGGCGCTGGTGTGGGCCTGCTTCGCGGCGGGCTTGGCCGCCTCCGACTCGGGCTTCGGCGTGGCGACCGCCTTCAGCTCCTGGGCGCGCGGGGCCGACTGGGCCAGGCCTTCGACGTCGACGTCGTCATCGTCGATGGACTGCTCGTAGGAGCCGGTCTCCAGGTGCCGCTGGCGCTCCTCGGCGGAGTGGATGCCGAGCGCGGAGCGGGTCTCGAAGGGCAGGAAGTCGAGCGCCAGGCGGCGGAAGATGTAGTCGACGATCGACTGCGCCATCCGCACGTCCGGGTCGTCCGTCATGCCGGCCGGCTCGAAGCGCATGTTGGTGAACTTCGAGACGTACGTCTCCAGCGGCACGCCGTACTGGAGGCCGACGGAGACGGCGATGGAGAAGGCGTCCATCATGCCCGCGAGGGTGGAGCCCTGCTTGGACATCTTCAGGAAGACCTCGCCGAGGCCGTCGTCCGGGTAGGAGTTGGCGGTCATGTAGCCCTCGGCGCCGCCGACCGTGAAGGACGTGGTGATGCCGGGACGTCCCTTCGGGAGGCGCTTGCGGACCGGGCGGTACTCGACGACCTTCTCGACCTTGGGCTCGACGACCGCGGGCTCCTCGGCCTTCTTCTCCTCGGTCTCCTTCTTCTTGGCCGACAGCGGCTGGCCGACCTTGCAGTTGTCGCGGTAGATCGCGAGCGCCTTGACGCCCAGCTTCCAGGCCTCGAAGTAGATCTCCTCGACCTCCTCGACGGTCGCCGTCTCCGGCATGTTGACCGTCTTGGAGATGGCACCGGAGATCCACGGCTGGATCGCGGCCATCATGCGGACGTGGCCCATCGGGGAGATGGCGCGCTCGCCCATGGCGCAGTCGAACACCTCGTAGTGCTCGTGCTTGAGGCCGGGAGCGTCGATCACGTTGCCGTGCTCGGCGATGTGGGCGACGATCGCCTCGATCTGCTCCTCCTGGTAACCCAGGCGGCGCAGGGCCTGCGGAACGGTGCCGTTGACGATCTGCATCGAGCCGCCGCCGACCAGCTTCTTGAACTTCACCAGCGCCAGGTCGGGCTCGACACCGGTGGTGTCGCAGGACATCGCGAGACCGATGGTGCCGGTCGGCGCGAGGACGGACGCCTGGGAGTTACGGAAGCCGTTCTTCTCACCGAGACGCAGGACGTCCTGCCAGGACTCCGTGGCGGCGGCCCACACCGGGGTGTCCAGGTCGTCCATGCGGACGGCCGTGCCGTTGGCGTCGGCGTGCTGCTTCATGACGCGGTTGTGGGCGTCGGCGTTGCGGGCGTAGCCGTCGTAGGTGCCGACGACCGCGGCCAGCTCGGCGGAGCGGCGGTAGGCCGTACCGGTCATCAGGGAGGTGATGGCACCGGCCAGGGCGCGGCCGCCGTCGGAGTCGTAGGCGTGGCCGGTGGCCATCAGCAGGGCGCCGAGGTTGGCGTAGCCGATGCCGAGCTGGCGGAACGCGCGCGTGTTCTCGCCGATCTTCTGGGTCGGGAAGTCCGCGAAGCAGATCGAGATGTCCATCGCGGTGATGACCAGCTCGACGACCTTCTGGAAACGCTCGGTCTCGAAGGACTGGTTGCCCTTGCCGTCGTCCTTCAGGAACTTCATCAGGTTCAGCGAGGCCAGGTTGCAGGACGTGTTGTCCAGGTGCATGTACTCGCTGCACGGGTTCGACGCGGTGATCCGGCCGGACTCGGGGCAGGTGTGCCAGTTGTTGATGGTGTCGTCGTACTGGATGCCCGGGTCGGCGCAGGCCCAGGCGGCCTGGGCGATCTTGCGGAAGAGGGCCTTGGCGTCGACCTCTTCGATGACCTCGCCGGTCATACGGGCGCGCAGGCCGAAGTTGCCGCCGTTCTCGACCGCCGTCATGAACTCGTCGTTCACGCGGACCGAGTTGTTGGCGTTCTGGTACTGGACGGACGCGATGTCGTCCCCGCCCAGGTCCATGTCGAAGCCCGCGTCGCGCAGGACGCGGATCTTCTCCTCCTCCTTGACCTTGGTCTCGATGAAGTCCTCGATGTCGGGGTGGTCGACGTCGAGCACGACCATCTTGGCGGCGCGGCGGGTGGCGCCACCGGACTTGATGGTGCCGGCGGAGGCGTCGGCCCCGCGCATGAAGGAGACCGGACCGGAGGCGTTGCCACCGGAGGAGAGCAGCTCCTTGGAGGAGCGGATGCGGGAGAGGTTCAGGCCGGCACCGGAGCCGCCCTTGAAGATCATGCCCTCTTCCTTGTACCAGTCGAGGATCGACTCCATGGAGTCGTCGACGGACAGGATGAAGCAGGCGGAGACCTGCTGGGGCTGCGGGGTGCCGACGTTGAACCAGACGGGGCTGTTGAAGCTGAAGATCTGGTGCAGGAGGGCGTACGCCAGCTCGTGCTCGAAGATCTCGGCGTCGGCGGGCGAGGCGAAGTACTTGTAGTCCTCGCCGGCCTTCCGGTACGTCTTCACGATGCGGTCGATCAGCTGCTTGAGGCTGACCTCGCGCTGCGGGGTGCCGACGGCACCGCGGAAGTACTTGCTGGTGACGATGTTGACCGCGTTCACCGACCAGAAGTCGGGGAACTCGACGCCACGCTGCTCGAAGTTGACCGAGCCGTCGCGCCAGTTGGTCATGACGACGTCACGGCGCTCCCACGTCACCTCGTCGTACGGGTGCACGCCGGGGGTGGTGTGGATGCGCTCGATACGCAGCCCCTTGGTGGCCTTGGCGCCCTTCGCTCGGGAACCTCGTGCCGGACCGCTCGCCGTCTCTGTCATGCCGCCTCCCTGTACGGGCAAAACGCCCTGAAATGCCCCGTTGTTCCCAAGGGCACGTGTATCTGTCTTGCGTCGCGGGCACCCTCGGCTGTCGCCCGCAACAGGTCTTGGTTCGCCGCCTTCCGGCCGGAACCCGGTCCTCCTCCCGGTTCCGGCCCGCCGGTCAGTCGGCGGCGTTCGCGGGCACGGGCACCTGAGTGGTCCCGCCGGGCCCGCGCCGGTCTTCCTGGCTCCCCGCCTCCGCGTCTCCGTCATCCACGGCGGGGCCTCGCGTCGCCTGCCTCAGCTCCGCGATGGCGGCCTCGAAGTCCTCGAGCGAGTCGAAGGCTCGGTAGACGGAGGCGAACCGCAGATAGGCGACGAGGTCGAGCTCCTGCAACGGGCCGAGTATGGCCAGGCCCACGTCGTGGGTGGTCAGCTCGGCGCTTCCGGTGGCGCGCACCGCCTCCTCGACCCGCTGGCCGAGCTGGGCGAGCGCGTCCTCGGTGACAGGCCGTCCCTGGCATGCCTTGCGCACGCCATTGATGACCTTGGTACGACTGAAAGGCTCGGTGACTCCGGACCGCTTGACCACCATGAGCGAGCACGTCTCCACGGTCGTGAAACGACGGGAGCAGTCAGGACACTGGCGGCGCCGGCGGATGGACGTGCCGTCGTCGGTCGTACGACTGTCGACCACGCGGCTGTCGGGGTGCCTGCAGAAGGGGCAGTGCATGATCTCCAACCCTCCTCACAGCAGACTCGTCAGCCTCGCCGGACCCACAGGCCCCGCGAAGCAGCCCTAAGCATAGGCGATCGCCGAGCCTTCTCCGACCCCGGGGACCACAACTTGTGGGTCGGTGTAGCCATCCAACCACTACATGTGGGGATTGACGCATTCACCGAGGCAGACATGCGTGTCGCGGCAAACGGCGGCGGCCCGTCACGGACACGCGCGCGCCAAGCCGCATCAGCCGGACACTCAGAGGGATAGCGTGGGTGCCGCGCGGCGAACGCGCGTCACTCCCGCACAAAAGGGCCCCGGGTCCCGGACTGCGGGATTCCGGATGGCAGACTGGGGGCGCAGCCCACGAGGCGAGCAACCCCGGCGGTGAAGAGTACAACAATGGCCGCTTTTGTCCGCCAAGTGTCGCGTGAGCCATACACCCAGACACCTGATCGCGTCAGGTGAAACGCACTTTTTCACTCGAACGTGTGTTTGGCGCAACCTTTCGAAAGCAACTACCGTTGTGCAGCAGGGAGACCATCGAGAGGGGCCGACGTGACCACCACCGCAGACAGTGCCACCATCACCGCCCAGGACCGCTCCCAGGGCCGAGTCGAGCCGGTACACGCGATGAACGAAGCCACGAATCCTGAGGGACACAAGCGCTCCCTGCCGGGCCGACCTCCAGGCATCCGGGCGGACAGCTCCGGGCTCACCGACCGGCAGCGCCGGGTGATCGAGGTCATCAGGGACTCCGTGCAGCGACGCGGTTACCCGCCGTCGATGCGGGAGATCGGCCAGGCCGTGGGCCTCTCCAGCACCTCGTCGGTCGCCCATCAGCTGATGGCGCTGGAGCGCAAGGGCTTCCTGCGCCGCGACCCGCACCGCCCGCGCGCGTACGAGGTGCGCGGCTCCGACCAGGCCGTGACCGTGCAGCCCACGGACACCGCCGGCAAGCCCGCCGCGTCGTACGTCCCGCTGGTCGGCCGTATCGCTGCCGGTGGCCCGATCCTCGCGGAGGAGTCCGTCGAGGACGTCTTCCCCCTCCCCCGCCAGCTCGTCGGTGACGGTGAACTGTTCGTCCTCAAGGTCGTCGGCGACTCCATGATCGAAGCCGCGATCTGCGACGGCGACTGGGTGACCGTGCGCCGCCAGCCGGTCGCCGAGAACGGCGACATCGTGGCCGCCATGCTCGACGGCGAGGCGACCGTGAAGCGCTTCAAGCGCGAGGACGGCCACGTATGGCTCCTCCCCCACAACTCGGCCTACGAGCCCATCCCCGGCGACGATGCGACCATCTTGGGCAAGGTCGTCGCAGTGCTGCGGCGCGTGTGACGCCTGCGGTCGGCGGGCCCCGGCTCGCTCCCTGACCGGGCCCCGGAACCCCTGCGCCGGTTCCGGGGCCCTGCGTGTGCCCGGGCGGCCGCGGGACGGTCGCCCATCGCGGGGTGGCCCGACCGACGCCGGTCAGGCCACCCCGCGATCACTCTGCCGCCGCCTGCTGCATCTCCGCCTGCTTCGCCGCCGCGTCGATCGCCGTGAGCGACTTGCGGACCTGATTGCGGTCCGTGGTGTACCAGAAGTCCGGCAGTGACGCCTTGAGGTAACCGCCGTACCGCGCGGTGGCCAGCCGCTGATCCAGTACGGCCACCACGCCCCGGTCGCCGGACGCCCGCACCAGACGGCCCGCGCCCTGCGCCATGAGCAGGGCCGCGTGGGTGGCGGCCACCGCCATGAAGCCGTTGCCGCCCGCGTCCTCCACCGCCTTCTGGCGCGCGCTCATCAGCGGATCGTCGGGGCGCGGGAACGGGATCTTGTCCATGACGACCAGCTGACAGCTCGGCCCCGGGACGTCGACGCCCTGCCACAGCGACAGCGTGCCGAAGAGACACGTCTTGGGGTCGGCGGCGAAGTTCTTGATCAGTTCGCCGAGCGTCTCCTCGCCCTGCAGCAGGATCGGGAACTCGGGGATCCGGGACCGCAGCTCCTCCGCGGCGAGCTGGGCGGCCCGCATGGACGAGAACAGCCCGAGCGTCCGGCCGCCGGCCGCCTGGATCAACTCGGTCAGCTCGTCCAGCATGTCGGCGCGCTCGCCGTCGCGCGCGGGACGGGCCAGATGCTTGGCGACGTACAGGATGCCCTGCTTGCGGTAGTCGAAGGGCGAGCCGACATCGACGCCCTTCCACTTCGGCAGGTCCTCGCCCTCCACACCCTCCGGGCCGAGGCCCAGCGAGGCGCCGACGCCGTTGAAGTCACCGCCCAGCTTGAGCGTCGCGGAGGTGAGGACGACGCTGCGGTCCGCGAAGAGCTTCTCCCTGAGCAGTCCGGAGACGGACATGGGGGCCACCCGAAGTGAGGCGCCGAAGCGGTCGTGCCGCTCGTACCAGACGACGTCCCACTCCGAGCCGTTCAGGACCCGCTCCGCCACGTCGTGCACCGTCTCGACTGAGGCCAGCGCCTGCTTGCGGACCGCGTCCTCGTCCTGGACGGACTTGTCGCGCGTGGCGCCGATCGCCGAGATGACCGTACGGGCGGCGTCCCGCAGCGCCATCAGGGCGTAGCCGAGATCTTCGGGGATCTCCTCCAGGCGGCCCGGCAGCGCCAGCTCCATGAGCCGCTCGAAGCCCTCGGCGGCGGTCTGGAGCTGATCGGCGGCCTTCTCGTCGACGAGCTTGGCGGCCCGGCGCACGGCACGGTTGACCTGGCCGGGCGTGAGCTCGCCGGTGGCGACGCCGGTGACACGGGAGACGAGCTCGTGCGCCTCGTCGACGATCAGCACCTCGTGTTGCGGCAGCACCGGAGCGCCCTCGATGGAGTCGATGGCCAACAGGGCGTGGTTCGTGACCACGACCTCGGCGAGCTTGGCTCGCTCGCGGGCCATCTCCGCGAAGCACTCGGCGCCGTACGCGCACTTCGACGCGCCCAGGCACTCCCGCGACGACACCGACACCTGCGCCCAGGCGCGATCCGAGACGCCTGGGGTGAGATCGTCCCTGTCGCCGGTCTCCGACTCGTCCGCCCAGTCCCGCAGCCTCAGGAGGTCCTGGCCCAGCTTGCTGGTGGGCGCGGCGGCCTCGAACTGGTCGAAGAGACCGTCCTCCTCGTCCTGCGGCATGCCCTCGTGCAGTCGGTGCAGGCACAGGTAGTTCGACCGGCCCTTGAGCATTGCGAACTCCGGGCGGCGGCGCAGCAGCGGGTGCAGCGCGTCGACCGTGCGGGGCAGGTCCCGCTCCACGAGCTGGCGCTGCAGCGCGAGCGTGGCCGTCGCGACGACCACCCGATCTCCGTGCGCGAGCGCGGGCACGAGATAGCCCAGCGACTTTCCGGTGCCGGTGCCGGCTTGGACCAGCAGGTGGGATGCGTCGTCGATCGCTTCGGCGACCGATTCGGCCATGGTCACCTGGCCGGGGCGCTCCGTGCCGCCGACGGCGGCGACGGCGGCATGCAGGAGTTCGGAGAGGGAGGGCTTCGTCATAGCCTGACCACCCTACGGCCCTGCACTGACAAACGGGTGGTCACGGTGACAGCAGGGGGCGGGATCACGGTCGGGGCTCCTGGGGCGGTGGGACGGGGTCGAGTGGGCTGGGGCGGTGGGCTGAGGTCGAGTGGGCTGGGGCGGTGGGCGGCACCGGGGCTCGGTGGGCGACAGCAGAGTGCAGGCGGTGGGCGGCACCGGGGTCCGGTGCGGGATGCCAGGGTCGAGGCAGTGCGCGGCGCCCGCGATGGGGGGCTGTGGGACGGCCGCGATGGGGGCTGTGGGACGGCCGCGAACTTTTTTTCTCCGGCGCGGGAACACCGATGACCCGCGGTTCGTATCTCATTGTGAGCGGCCGGTCACGCGACGCTACAACACATCGCGCAGGACCCGGTCCCGGATCATGAGGGCGGCCCGCTTTCCGGGCAGGTCGGCCTCGGCCGCGAACCGGAAGCCGGCGCTCAGGAACGCGGCGACGGAGGGGGTGTTATGAACATCGGGTTCGGCTACGACCCGGGCGCACGCGGGACGCCGGTCGAGGATCAGGTCGGCCACGGATCGGAGCAGGGTGGATCCCACCCCTCGCCCCCGGTCGGCGGCGTCACCGACGAGAAGATGGATGCCGGTGTCGTGCGGCCGGGCCGGGTAGTGGCGGGCCAGCGGATCCAGGTCGGCCCGGTAGATCTCCCAGTAACTCATCGGGGTGCCGTCGAGCACGCCGAGACACGGCACGCTGCGCCCGTCGCCGTGCAGTTGGGCCCGCAGGTGGTGTTCCGTACGGTCCGGGGGCCCGGCCAGCTCCCAGAACTCCGCGATGGCGGGGTCGTTCATCCAGCGGTGGACGAGCGACGGGTCCTGATCAATGCGTACGGGCAGCAACTGGAAGGAGCCCACGGGGGTCGGCACCTGCCCCCACGCCGGGAGCCGGCCGAGGAGGTCTGCCGTCGTCCCGGCGCGGAGGGCGACGAACTCGGCCGGCAGACGCAGGTCCAGCGTGTCCTCGCTGTCCGGGTCCTCGTCCACGACGGTGAACTCGCGGAAGACAGAGTTCCGGGGGCCCGCGATGTCCGCTCGCGGCCCGGCACAGCCCGGATGGGCAGAGGCGGGGCCGATTCCGGCGCTCGCGTCGGTGGGAGGCACGGTGCGCTCCTCTCAGGAGACGAAGTGAGTCATGTTCCTCGGATGTGCGGGAGGACGGGGGCGGCTCGCTCACGGGTGCGCACCGCTCACGTGGTGCGCTGAGGTGTTCGCTCAGGAATGAAGGGGGTTGGCGATGGTGACGTAGACGGACTGGGTGTCGACCGGACCGACGAGTTCGTCGAGACCGTGCAGCCGGGTCAGCAGGTTGGCCTTGCAGCGCAGGACGGGTGAGTCGAGCAGGCGGCCGGGCAGGGAGGTGCGCAGCGGGGCGGACCCGGAGGCGAGGTCGGTGAGGAACCGGCGGAAGGCCGCGAGGAGCAGCCGCTCGTCGGCGAGGCGCTGGGCGCCGAAGGCACCGATCAGCCCGAACACGTTGTTGACGGCGAGGTAGTAGGCGAAGCGCTCGTCGGTGACCTCGTCCGAGACGAAGGTGTCGCTGCGCTCGCCGACGCCGGGCAGCCGGGCGTCCAGTTCGGCTCGGCGGGACTCGCGGAAGTAGTAGCCCTGGTTGTCGCGGTAGCGTCCACCGCCGGGCCAGCCGGCGCCGTCCAGCAGGAGCAGCGTGTTCTGCTGATGGGCTTCGAGGGCGATGCCGGCTTCGCTGTCCAGCCGGAGCACGGGCCGGACGACCTGCTCCAGGTAGCGCAGAAACCACTCCGCGGCGACGGCACCGACGGGCCGTCCGGTGCGCGTGGCGAGCCGCGCGACGAGCTGGGCCAGCCGGGATCGCATCGGCCAAGCCGCCGGGTGGGATGGGGCGTTGGCGGCCGGCTCGGCGAGGGGGCGAGGTGAGACGAGTCCGGCGACGCAGCCGACATCGTCGGCCGGGGCGAACGGGTTGTGCCGGATCACGACGTCGAGTCCCGGTACGGGCAGGCCGTCCGGGTCGTCGACGGCGAGCCAGGCCGGGTCGCGCACGATGTCGAAGCCGGGGTGTGCGGCCTGCCATTCCTTGGCCAGGCCGGTGCGCAGCAGCCGGTGCACCTCGACTCCGCGGTGGAGTTCCTTGCGCAGGTTCTCCCGGCGGGAGTTGGTGATGCGCAGGCCCAGCGACAGCTTGAGCATCGCCGGGGCGCCGGACCGGTGGACCGTTCGTACGGAGGAGGTGGGGTGCCAAGGAGTGCCGAGGGGGCCGAGGTCGCGCAGGAGCCCGGAGTCGAGCAGTGCGGCGACGGAGGGGCGGTGCCGTACCTCCCGCTCCTGCCAGGGATGCAGCGGCAGGGCGGTGTAGCCGTCCGGCAGCGGCAGTCCGGTGCCGGCGAGCCGTCGGACGAGGTGGTCGGCGGGAACGGGACGGCCGCGCTCGGTCCAGGCCGAGTCGGTCGCGAGGAGAGAGGGGGCGACAGCGAGCCAGTGCAGGGGGAAGGAGCCGCGCAACTCCGGTGAGTACCGGTCGGCTTCGGCCTCGGTGAGGCCCTCTCGGCTCTTCGGGGTGGGGTGGAGCGGGTGTCCGAGGAGGAGGGCCTGTTCGGCGTCGAGGAAGAGGTCGGGGGTGTCGGCGGGGTGGTCGCGCCGGTGGCGGATGAAGGTCGCGGTGCGTCGGACGGAATCGGCCACCCTGGCCACGAGGTCACCGGCCTCGCCCTGGCCGGTCACAGCGGGGGCCGCGGCGGGGAGGGGGCTGCCGGTGTCACCGGCTGGTTCCCTGACAAGCAGTGCGGCGAGTGTGACGGCGTCGACGGGAGGCGCGGTCTCGGGGGCGTCCGGGAAGCGCGGCGGGCCGAAGCGGTGCCAGCCCGTCGGGGACCAGTAGCGGACGGGCGCGATCAGCGCGGTGGCGCTGGCGGGCAACGGGATGTGGAGGCTGCCGGTCGTGGGGGCGGCGAGGCCGGTCTCGCGGACCCAGCAGCGCAGCAGGTTCTCGACGGCGGCTGCCTCGGCCGCGGTACGGGGATCCGGGTCCTCCAGCAGGTCCGCGCCGGGCTCTGTGCGTCGCGCGGGGTCCGCCTCCCGTCTCTTCTGCTGGGGGACCGACTCGGTGAGCGGTACGCGAGAGGGCGAGGCACCGGAGCCTCCCGGTTCGTCGGGAGCGCCGGAGCGGCCGTCGGGGTTTGGGGTGGCGTTCATGACGGCTCCTTGGGGGATGGGGAGGCGGCGCGGCTCGCTCCGGCGTCCGCTCGGTCACCGTGGCGTCGTGGCCGGTGGCCGCCGGGCCGGTGTCGACGGACCGTGACGACGGGCCGGATGGGCGAAGAAGCGGGGCGTGGACGAGATGGCTATGCGGTTGTCGACGACGGTGGGCGTCGGCCTGAATGCCCGGAAAGGGAGGCGGGTCGAGATGGTGCGGGGTAACGGCCTGAGGGCCGAAGCCGGCCTCGGGGGCCGGGTGGGAGGAGTACGGAGCTCAGCCCGCGCGCTGGGCGGGGCTGTGGCCGCGTTGCTGGTATGGGCCCTGGGTCTGGTGGTGGCGGGCCGCGGCTGCCACCGCGTCGGCCAGGCGGTCGAGGACGGCCGCCGCCTGTTCGTCGCTGATCGTCAGGGGAGGAAGCAGCCGGACCACGGACGCGTGACGGCCGCCGAGTTCCACGATGAGCCCGCGCTGGAGGCACTCCCGTTGCACGGCGGCGGCGAGTTCGGGCGCGGCGGGGGGCGGAATGCGGGTGGGCTTCCGTCCCGTCGGGGCGGCGAGGTGGTCGCCGGAGGCCGAGCCGACACCGGAGGCCGACCCCACACTCGTGGCCGACCCGTCACTGGAGGCAGGCCCGGCACCGGAGGCAAGCCCGGCGGCCGACGCGGGCCCCACACCCGACGCCGGCCCCACACCAGGGGCGGACCCGGCACCCCAGCCAGGCCCGGCACCGGAAGCCGCCCCGGCGTCGGAGGCGTACCGGGCGTCGGAGGCGTACCCCGTACGGGAGGCGGACGCGGCACCGGGTCCGCACCCGGGGTCGGAGGCGGACCCGGCGTGGGAGGTGGCCCCGTCGGCCTCCGGATCGACCAGCTCCAGTCCGATCATCAGGCCGCGGCCTCGGACGTCACCCAGGCAGGGGAACTCCTCGGCCAGAGCGCGGAGTTGGGACAGCATGCGGTGCCCGAGCATGGCGGCCCGGTCGGCGAGGCCGTTCTCGCGGACGTAGGCGAGTGTCGCGGTGCCCGCCGCCATGGCGAGCTGGTTGCCGCGGAAGGTGCCGGCGTGTGCACCGGGCTGCCAGACGTCCAGATCGTCGCGGTAGACGATCACCGCCAGCGGAAGGCTGCCGCCGATGGCCTTGGACAGGACCATGACGTCGGGGGTGATGCCGCTGTGACCGACGGCCCAGAAGGCGCCGGTGCGACCGACTCCGGTCTGGATCTCGTCGGTGATCAGCGGGATGGACCGGTCCGCCGTGAGCCGTCGCATGCGGCGCAGCCAGTCGTCCGGCGCGGGAACGACCCCGCCCTCGCCCTGGACGGGCTCGAGGATCATTCCGGCGGCCAGGGGCACGCCCGACTTGGGATCGTCGATGAGGGACTCGGTCCAGCGGGCGGCGAGTTCGGCGCCGCGTGCGCCGCCGATGCCGAAGGGGCAGCGGTAGTCCTGGGGGTAGGGCAGGCGGGCGACCTGCACGTCGGGGGCACCGCCGGAGGCGGCCAGGGCGCCGGCGGTCATGCCGTGGTAGGCGCCGGTGAAGGCGAGCATGCCGGTGCGGCCGGTCGCGGCCCGGACGAGTTTGAGGGCGGCCTCGACGGCGTCGGTGCCGGCCGGTCCGCAGAACTGGACGCGGGCGCGGTCGGCGAGGCCGGGCGGGAGTGTGCGGAACAGCTCGGTGATGAACGCGTCCTTGACGGGGGTCGCGAGGTCGAGGACGGAGAGAGGGGCTCCGGAGTCGAGGACCTTGCGGATGGCTTCCAGGACGACCGGGTGATTGTGGCCGAGGGCGAGGGTGCCGGCCCCCGAGAGGCAGTCCAGGTACCGGCGGCCGTCGGCGCCCTCGATGGTGAGCCCGCGCGCCCGGACGGGCACGATGGGCAGGGCACGGGCGTAGGTGCGTGCCGAGGACTCACGCGCCGACTGGCGTTTCAGGATCCCGTCGAGCACAGCCCGCGCTTCCCCGGGTGTGCCTCCTGGCATCGACTCCATAACGGCCACGGCGCGCTGTCCTCCCCGCTGTTCAGAGGCGAGTTGATCCGCGGGGACCGGACACAGGCAGCAGGCCCCCCACCGCCTACAACAGCGGACCGGTCAACGGGTTACGGGTCATGCCGAGATCATTGCCATGACATTCGGGAGTCGTGGGCGGGGCCGCCGGGTACGGCATTGCCGCCCCTCACGGCCGCGGCCGGCTGGGGCGGGTCTCTCGCACCGGGCGCGCGTCGGCCGTCCGGCGCCGTCCACGTGGCCCGCATGCGGGCGGCCACGCTCCGGGAAGTCCCCGTGCACGGGCGCGCGTGGCTGAGAGGCTCAGCCGTCCGGCCGTTCCAGGGCGATGGCCGTGACGACGAGTCCGTGGCTGATCGACCAGCGTCCCGGAAAGGTGGAGAGGCGGCTTCCGTCGACCACGGGGGCCGGGGGCAGCACCCGGGCGGTGAAGTGGCCGTCCGGCTGGAAGGAGACGGTGGCTTCGCGGAAGCCGAGCCAGCGGTGGGTCAGCGGGAACCACACCTTGTAGACCGCTTCCTTCGCACTGAACAGCAAGCGGTCTGCATGGATGTGCGGGTGTTCGGCGTTGAGTCGCGCGAGAGCGGTGCGTTCCTCGGGCAGGGACACCGCCTCCGCGAGGCCCGGGGGCACCGGTCGGTGCGGTTCGGCGTCGATGCCGATGCCCAGCAGGCGCGAGGTGAGGCCGAGGGCCGCCGCGCGGTAACCGGCGCAGTGGGTCATGCTGCCGACCAGGCCCTGGGGCCAACGGGGCGCGCCCCGCACCCCGGGCGGCACCGGCGCCGGCGGCCGCCCGAGCGCCGCCATGGCCAGCCGGGCACAGTGCCGCGCGGTGCCGAAGGAGTTCCTGCGTTCGGGACCGGCGTCAGCGACCGCCGCCGCCTCTTCCGGGTACAGCGTGACCGGGTCGCTGTCGTCGAAGCGTTCTGCCCAGACCGCGGAGGCGGGCAGGAGGTCGCCCAGCAAGCGGTGCTCCTCTCTTTCCCACCCGGACAGCGCCTGCCGCCGGAGCGGGCCGGGCTCGGCCGGACGCCGGGTGACCCCACGGCACGGATGGGGCAAGGGCCTGCGACGGTACGGACGGTTCGCATCCTTCGAGCCCGGGCATCGCCTGCCGCCCGCGCGGGCCGGGCTCGGCCGGAAGCAGGCTGGACCCGGCACGGCGCGGGCGGACGAGGGCCTCCGGGGATCAGGCCAGTTCGAAGATCACGGAGTCCGCGGGTACCTGGACCGGTCGGACTCCGACGCATCGCCAGCCGCTCTCCTCGAAGACGCCCTCCCACTCGGCGAGCGTCGGCAGATAGACGCCCATCAGGTCGTGCGCGGTCTCGAAGGCCAGCGTGAAGATCGGCTTGTCGCGGTCCGGGATGCCGTCGGTCCGTGCCGTGTCGCCCAGCAGGAAGCGCCGGACTCCGGGGAAGACCTCGCGCAGCCGGCGCAGCGAGGCCACGCAGTTCTCCCGCGGCCAGAAGTCGTGGCCCATCATGAAGCAGGTCAGGACCTCGACCGACTCCAGGCGGGGGTCGGGCCGCAGCTCCATGACGTCGCCCTCGATGAACTCCAGACGGTCACCGAGTCCGGTCGCGCGGGCCTCCGCGGTGGCGTTCCGAAGGGCGTCCCCGGCGATGTCGATGCCTATGCCGCTCGCCTGCGGATAGCGGCGGGCGATCTGGGCGAGCCGGCCGCCGCTGCCACAGCCCAGGTCGGCGACGGAGGTGAAGTCGAAGTCCAGCGCCTCCATCGCCTGCCAGAACACCGGGTCGAAGGACTGGGCGTTGATGTCACGGCAGGCGAAGCCGATGGCGGCGCCGTTGCGCCGGTAGAAGGTGCCGGAGCGGTTGGCGTTGCGGCTGACGCCGGCCATGTCGGAGAAGAGTTCGCCGCAGCCCACCGTCAGCCAGTGGAAGAAGGCCTTGCCCCGGTAGACCTCGGCGAACTCCGGCCCGGTGCCCACCTTGTCACCGTGCCGCTCCACGACGCCCACCGAGGCCAGGGCGGTCATCGTGGCGGACACGCTGGCCTGGTGGAGGTCATGGCGTGCGCAGAAGTCCGGCAGGCTGAGGGCGCCGTACTCCTCCAGCTCGTCCAGCACTCCCGTCTCCCAGGCCGCCGCGATGGCGAATCCGGCCACGGTCGAGTTGAAGATCTGCGCGGCACCGCGGGCGCCTGGGGACATCGGATCCATCTGCTCCTCCAATTGGCAATGCATGGGGTGACGTTGCAGGGCGGGGCGCATCCTCGCGGGGTGTGCCACCGCCGCCGGGGATCACAGGACCCGCACGTCCGGGACGTAGAGAATCCACTTGCCGCCCGCTTCGCGGAACTTCTGCTCCTTTTCCATGATTTCTTCCGCGTGGTTCCAGGCGAAGAGCAGCGCGTAGTCCGGGTACGGGTCGGAGAACGCCTCGTGCGGGCGGACCGGGATGTGGGTGCCGGGGGTGAGCCGGCCCTGCTTGGCGGGTGTGGTGTCACTGACGAACTCGACCAGTTCGGGGCCGATGCCGCAGAAGTTGGTGATCATCGAGCTCTTGGCGGTGGCGCCGTAGGCGACGACCCGCTTGCCCTGGTCCTTGAGGTCGCGCAGCAGCGTGGTGAGGTCCTTGCCGATCTTCACCACGTTCTGGCCGAACCGCTCCAGCGTCGCCGGGTCGGAGATCTTCTTCTCCCGCTCCTCGGCGAGGAGTTCGTCCACGGCGGGGCTGGGCCGGCGTGCGCCTTGGTGGGCGAGGGTGTAGCGGACCTCGCCGCCGTGCACCGGCAGGCGCTCCACGTCGACGAGTTCGAGGCCGTACCGGGCGGCCATGAACCGGACCGACTGCACGGTGAAGAAGAAGAAATGCTCGTCGTAGATCTGGTCGAACGACGTGCGCTCCGTGATGTCCATCAGGTACGGGTCCTCGAAGACGAAGATCCCGCCCGGTGCGAGCAGCCGGCGCACGCCGGCGAGTACCGACCCGATGTACGGGATGTGGCACAGGGTGTTGGCGGCGTAGATGACGTCCGCGTGGCCCTCCGCCGCGAGGATCTCCTCGGCGGTCGACTCCTCGAAGAAGGACTTGCGCACCCGGATCCCCTTGGCGGCGGCCAGGTCTGCCACGCCGCCGGAGGGCTCGACGCCCAGATGCCGGATGCCGGCGTCCGCGAGGGTGCGCAGCATGATGCCGTCGTTGCAGCCGATCTCCACCACGAACGGGTTCTCGCCGGTCAGTTCCCGGGCGAGCAGGCGCTTGGCGAGGTCCTCGAAGTGGGCGCGCATGTAGAGCGAGCCGGAAGAGTGGTAGGGGTACTCGTCGTGGAACATGTGCTCCCGGGGGACCTCTTCGGTCAGCTGCACCATGGAGCACTCCCCGCAGACGCCGGTGGCGAGCCGGAAGAAGAACTCCTTCTCCACGGCGGTGCCCGGCGCGAGGAAGCAGTCGGAGAGCGGCTGCCGTCCGAAATCGAAGAACTCCGTGACCGTGCCGTTGCACACACGGCAGCGGGAAGTGCGCGACATGAAATCTCCTGACGTGCCGAACCGTTGAGGAATGCGGACGATGCCGCGGAAATATAGCCCCGGGCACGGGGGCGAACAATCCGCCCCGGCCGCCGCCTCGGGTGCCGTACCGCACCGTACCCCCGGAAGGCCGGGGCGCATTCATGGAAGCAGGGTTATGGTCTCGCCGGCGGGACGGTGAAACCGCGGGGTGCTGCTAACGTCTCGCTCCGCCACACTCTCATCGACGAACAGGTGAGGCAATGAAGGGAATAGTCCTCGCGGGTGGCAGTGGAACGCGGATGCAACCGCTGACCTGGGGAACGTCGAAGCAGTTGCTTCCCGTTTACGACAAACCACTGGTCTACTACCCGATCTCCGTCCTCATGCTGGCCGGCATTCGCGACATCCTGGTGATCTCGACGCCGGCGAGCCTGCCGGCCCTGAGGAATCTGCTGGGCGACGGGTCCCGGCTGGGCCTCGACTTCAGCTACCGGGTGCAGCCGGAGCCCCGGGGCATCGCCGACGCCTTCCTGATCGGCGCCGACTTCATCGGCGACGACCCGACGGCGCTGATCCTCGGCGACAACGTCTTTCACGGCGCCGGATTCCCCCGCCTGCTGCGGGAGTCCATCGCCAGGCTGGACGGCTGCACGCTCTTCGGTTACCCGGTGTCCGACCCGGAGCGGTACGGCATCGGCGAGACCGACGCCCAGGGAAATCTCGTGTCCATCGAGGAGAAGCCGCTCCGGCCACGGGGGAACAACGCGATCACCGGGCTGTACTTCTACGACTCCGACGTCGTGGAAATAGCCCGCTCGGTGACGCCCTCGGAACGCGGTGAGCTGGAAATCACCGATGTGAACAAGGTGTATCTCAAGCAGGGCCGCGCCCATCTCACGCAACTGGGCCGCGGATTCACCTGGATCGACGCCGGTACGCACGATTCGCTGCTCGCGGCAAGTCAGTACGTGCAGGTGATAGAACAACGACAGGGGGTGCGCGTGGCCTGCCTGGAGGAAATAGCGGTCCGCATGGGCTACATCTCCCCGGAAAGCTGCGCGGAGATCGGCGAGAGCATGCAGGGATCGGGCTACGGCCGCTATCTCCTGGAAATCGCCCAGTCCCTTTAGTCTCCGGTCCCGCCGGCGGGACACACCGCACCGCCGCGGCGGACCGCCGGGCGCTGTCCTGGCGCCGCGCACAAGGAGTTCCCATGAACTATTCGGAAATGGCCCCGGAGAAGCTGCTGTCCCTCGGGTTCACCGCCCCCGAAGTCGCCGACGGGGCCTGGATCGTGCGCTGGGACCGGGCGAGCCGTGAGCCGGCGGAGCTGATCCGTGAACACCTGCCCCCGACGATCGACTTCCACACCTCGGGCACCACGGGTCCGAGCGTCTGCTGGCGGCGGCTGCGGGAGAACGTCTGGGGTGAGGCGGGCCTGCTGGCCGAGCTGGTCGGCGAGGAGGAGCCGGAGGCGGTCGTCTCGTTCGTTCCGCCCGTGCACCTCTACGGCGCGCTGACCAGTGTGGTGATGCCGGCCCGTATGGGGCTGCCCGTCTGGTACCGGTCCTCGTTCGTGGGCGCGATGCCCGAGACGGGCTGCGGACGGGTGGTGGTGGCGGCCACTCCGTGGATCTTCCGGCTGCTGCTGGAGCACCTGGACTGGGTCGAACGGCTCGACCACCTCACGGTGTTGTACGGCGGTGCCATGCTGCCGGAGGACGCCCGGCGGTTCCTCGCCGCGACGGGCCCCGAGCGGGTGCTGCTCGTGGAGGTGCTGGGTTCCACCGAGGCGGGCGGTACCGCCACCCGCCGGTGGCGTGCCGGTGAACCGCCGCACTGGACGCTGTTCCGGGACGTCTCCTTCGCCGACTCCGTACCGGTCGACCCGGCGGGCGACACGGAGGTACCGCTCGCGGTGCGCAGCCCACGGCTGGCGTTCCGGCCCGGCGAGTCCCCGCCGGCGGTGTTCACGGGCGACGACCAGGTGATGCGGACGGGTGAGCGCACCTTCCGGTTCGCCGGGCGCCGCGGACGCCTGGTCAAGGTGAACGGACGCCGCATCAACCTGGACGAGATGGAGCACGCGCTGCGCGGGCTGATCGACTGCCGGGATCTGGCGATCCGGCCCGTGACCGACTCCATGATCGGCGAGCACTTCGAGCTGCTGCTCGTCCTCAACCCCGGCACCACGCTGGCGGACACCGACCTGACGTCGGGCTACCAGCGCCTCGGTATCCGGCCCCGACGGGTCCGGGTACTGGACAGGATCGAACGCTCCGCCCTGGGCAAGGTCCGCCACGCCCAGGCCGCGAGCACTACGGACATGAAGGACTGACATGACTCTTGCCCTCGAGGTCCCGAGCAGCGACACCGGCAGCCGGCTCGCCGAGCTCGTCGCCAGTGCCGACTGGGACGCACGGATCGAACCGTGCACGCCCGCGCAGATCGCCCGGCTGGAGCAGAGCGCGGCCACCATCGCCGAGCATCTTTCGGGTGGCCGGCCGATCTACGGGCTCACCCAGGGCTTCGGGCCGCTGGTGCTGTTCCCCGCCACCTCGGAGATGGAGCAGGGCAGTTCGCTCATCTCCCACCTCGGCACCAGCCAGGGCGAACTGCTGTCGCCCGAGGTCTGCCGACTGGTGCTGCGGCTCCGGCTGAACAGCATGCGCAGCGGCTTCTCGGCCGTTTCGCCCGAGTTCTGGCAGGTCCTCGCCGACCTGTGGAACCGCGGCTTCACCCCGGCGATCCCGCGGGACGGCACGGTCAGCGCGAGCGGCGACCTCCAGCCGCTGGCCTGTGCCGCCCTTGCCTTCACCGGGCTCGGCGAGGCCTGGGTGCGCGGGGACGACGGGGAGTGGCGGACGCGCCCGGCGAAGGAGGCGCTGGCCGAGCTGGGCGTGGAGCCGCTCGAGTGGCCGGTCCGGGAGGCCCTCGCCTTCGTCAACGGCACCGGTGTGGGCCTGGCCGTCGCCCTCCGCAACCAGCAGTCGGCCACCCGGCTGGTCAGGGCACTGTCGGTGCTCACCGGCCGGCTCGCGACACTGCTGGGGGCCAACCCGGAGCACTTCCACGCGGGCGTGAGCCAGGCCCGGGGCCAGATCGGGCAGCAGGTCGTGGCTCGGTGGATACGCGACACCCTGCCGACGGGGCTGGAGCGGTCCGAGCAGCGTCCGCTGCAGGAGCCGTACAGCCTGCGCTGTGCGCCTCAGGTACTGGGTGCCGCGCTGGACCAGATCTCCTTCGCCGGCGAGGTGCTGCTGCGGGAGGCCGAGGGCTGCACCGACAACCCGATCACCTTCGAGGGGCAGCTGCTGCACGGCGGCAACTTCCACGCCATGCCGGTCGGCCTGGCCTCGGAGCAGACCGGCCTGGCCCTGCACACGGCCGCGTATCTGGCGGAGCGTCAGCTCGGCCTGCTGCTGAACCCGGCCACCAACGGCGACCTGCCGATCATGCTCACCCCGCGGGCCGGCCGCGGCTGCGGTCTCGCCGGGGTCCAGATCAGCGCGACCTCCTTCATCTCGCGGATCCGGCAGCTGGTCTACCCGGCCTCGCTGACGACCCTGCCCACCAACGGCTGGAACCAGGACCACGTCCCGATGGCGCTCAACGGCGCCAACGGCGTCGGTGACGCGCTGAAGCTCGGCTGGCTCACCGTCGGTTCGCTGGCCCTGGGTGTCACCCAGCTCGCCGCGATGGTGCAGCCCGACACCCGGCAGAGCGGCCTGTGGGCGCGGCTCGCGGAGCTGTCCCCGCCGCTGGACGCGGACCGGCCGATGGCCCAGGAGGTGCGGGCGGCCGCGGAGCTGCTGGAGGAGCATGCAGCCGAGCTGCTGCGCGCCCCGGACGCCGGCGCGGACGGATGAGGGGCCACGGATGAGCCGGCAGACGACCGGACCCCACTCCCCCGTGGCCGTCGACCCGGATGACGTGGCCGACTTCTACGACCGCAACAACCGGGTCCTGACCAACCTGTACGGCGGTGCCATCCACTACGGCTACTGGCGGGGGCCGAACGACATCAGCGGCATCGAGGTGGCCAACGCCCGGATGACGGACGAGGTGCTGGACCGCCTGGACGTCCGGCCGGGGATGCGGGTGCTCGATCTCGGCTGCGGTACGGGCGGGCCCGCGGTGCGGCTGGCCAAGTGGTCGGGCGCGGAGGTCACCGGGATCTCCGTCAGCGCCCGGGACGTCGCCCTCGCGGCGGAGCGGGCCCGGGAGGAGGGCGTCGCGGACCGGGCCGGCTTCCGGCAGGCCGACGCGACCCGGATGCCGTTCCCGGACGACTCCTTCGACCGCGTGCTGGCGATCGAGTCGATCGTGCACGTCACCGACCGGGTCCGGGTGCTCAAGGAGATCGCGCGGGTGCTGCGGCCGGGCGGCCGGGTCGTCCTGACCGACTACATCCTGCTGGGCCCCGAGATCGACGACGAGGAGAAGAACGCGGCCACCGCGCGGATCCTCGCCGCGACGCGGACGGCGCCGATGGTGCGGGCCGACGACTATCCGGGCTTCCTGACGGCGGCGGGGCTGGAGGAGCTGGAGGTCACGGACATCACCGAGCACACCAAGTACACACTCGGGCGTCTCCACCTGGCGATGGCGGCGCACCGCAGGGACCACGGCTCGCTGCCCGCGGAACTGGAGCTCGTGTACGAGATGTGCGACGGCGTCGACTGGGTGGAGTACGCCCGGCAGCCGCAGACGGACGGGGTCGTCCTCGTCACCGCACGGGTCCCCCCACCCGGCGACTGACGCGGACGACCCGCACGCCCCTGCCGGCCGAGGTCGCGAGACCTCCGGACCGGCGGGGGCTTTCGTCTGCGCCGGACGGCACGCTCGCGCCCCCCGGCGGCCCTCCCCGGGCGGCACTCCGCCCCGGCGGCACTCTCCCGGCGGCGCGCTCGCGGTGACTCGCTCCCAGCCACCCGCTCGCGGTCGCACGTTGCCGGCCACACCTCCCCGGCCGCACGTTCCCGGCCGTTCGGCAGGTGCCGGTTGCCCGTGGCCCGTGCCCGGGGGAAGGACACATCACCTGGATGTTTAGAAGTCGTCGAGGAGTCTTCGATATCCGCCGTGCCATGATCCGGACGGAAACAGGGCACGTACGGAATGAGGCGCCCATACATGATCAACTCCAGTCGTTCAGCCGCCACCGCACCACCGCAGATCCGACACCAGAGGATTTTGCGGAAACCATCGGAAATGAACGGTCCGGCCGTACGCCGGATTGCGCACAACGGTGGTTCCCTCGCGGGCCGGGCGGTGACGAAAAGAACGGCACTCCAGATATCGCAGGGGATGTCCATCGGCGAGTGGCGGGATCTGGGACGGCATATCCACGTCATCGCCGACTCCTCGGCGTGGTGGCTCGGGGACTGGCTCATCTACGGGCAGGCCGAATACCCCGACCGCTACAAGCACGCCATCGCCGAGACGGCGCTCGACTACCAGACACTGCGCAACTACGCCTGGGTGGCACGGCGGTTCAGCCCGGATCGGCGGCGCGAGAAGCTGAGTTTCCAGCACCACGCGGAGGTCGCCGGCCTGCCCCAGCCGGACCAGGACAGCTGGCTCGCCCAGGCCGAGGAGCACCGGTGGTCGCGGAACGAACTGCGGCGCCGGATCCGCCGCAGCCGGGACCTGGAACGCGGCGACGCACAGGACGTCGTCCATTTCCAGGTGAGCCTCATCGCCGACCAGAAGCAGCGTTGGGAGGCCGCCGCCGAGCGCACCGAGAAGAATCTCGCCGACTGGATCATCTCCACTTTGGACAACGCGGCCGTCACGGTGCTCACCACCGAAGGCGAAGAGAACTGAGCAGCCGCCGCAATACGACGTCCCGGCCCGGCCGGAATCAGTCGATTGCTGCGCGCGGGCGGCGTGCCGCAGCATCGTCGCCATGACCGAGAAACCGACTGGAATGACCCTCGTATCGAATCCTGGAATACCCCTGCGGATGCGTCCGCCGCGCAACAGAGTCGAGCGGAAAAGCATCCTGTGGTGGACGACGGCGAACCTGGTCAAGGGGTGCGGCGTTCTCGGCGCCCTGGCGCTCGTCCATGTGCTGTTCGAGCCGTCCAGGCCCTGGCTGGAACCGCTCCTGGGCGTCCTGGGCGCCGTCTACGCACTGCGCGTGACCGTCGCGCCCACCTGCCGCTATCTGATCCACCGCTGGGAGGTGAGCGACGAGGCGGTCTACTCGCTGCGCGGCTGGGTGGTGCGCGAGTGGCGGGTCACCCCCGTCTCCCGGATCCAGACCATCGACACCGTGCGCGGCCCGCTCCAGCAGCTCTTCGGGCTCGCCACGCTGAGGGTCACCACGGCGTCCCGGCAGGGCCAGGTCATCATCTCCGGCCTGACCGCCGAGACGGCCGCCGACCTCGCGACCCGGCTCACCGCCATCACCCAGAGCACACCCGGGGACGCCACATGAGCGGTGACACGGCCGCCCGCCCCGGCGCGGATCCGGACGCCTGGCTGCGTCTCGACATCCGGGTGGTATGGATCGACGCCATCGCCTTTCTGCTCTCCATGCTGCCGAGCTATCTGACGGTGTTCGTGCTGGACCTGCATCCCGGATCCACCGCGGTGTGGAGTTCGGCCGTGGGCAGCGCCCTGGGAGCCGCCCGTCCGCTGGGCGACCTGTGGCGCTGGCTCAGAACGCGGTACCGGGTCACGGACGAGCGAGTGGAGCAACGCGTCGGAACGCTGATCCGCAAGTACCGCTACGTACCCCGGGAACGCATTCGCACGGTGGACACCACCGCCCGTTTCTGGCACCGGCTGGCCAGGGTGCGCGTCGTGCACATCGGCTCCGGTGACGCGCAGGCGCCGTTCGTCCTGAACGCGGTCTCCGGGGCCACGGCCGAGCGGCTGCGCCGGGAGCTGCTGCACGCACGGACACCGGCCGCCGAACCGCCTTGCAAAGATGCAGAGAAGACAGAGGAGACACCGGAGGAGACGCCGGCCGCCGCGGGCGAGCCCAACCCGGCGGAGACCACGCTGGCCACCCTCCGCTGGTCCTGGCTGGCCTACAACCTCGTCAGCCTCTGGGCGTTCTTCGTCGCGGGCTTCCTGCTCATCGGCCTCTACTGGTCGCTGTTCCTCGTGGGTCTCGATCTGCGCAAGCCGGTGACCTCGCTTCTCGACCGGACCGGTCTCGGTACCGGGTGGACCGTCGCGCTGGGCACCGGCGCGGTGTTCCTGATCGGCGTCGCCGGTCTCGCGGCCGGCTTCGTCACCGACAACTACGGTTTCCGGCTGGTCCGTACGACCACGGAGACCGGGACGGCGCTGGTCACCCGGCAGGGGCTGTTCCAGACCCGGGAGGTCCACCGTGACGACGCCCGGCTGCGGGGTCTGCACCTCAGCGAGCCGCTGTTCTGGCGCTGGATCGGCCTGGCCGAGACGGAGGTCATCTCCACCGGGCTCGGCAGCTGGTCGCTGAGCAGTGAGCCGGCCAGCCGTATCCTGCCGCGCGGTCCCGTCGGCGAGGCGCGGCGTGTGGCGCGCCTCGTGCTGGACGACGACGCGAGTCCGCTGGACGCGCCCCTGCGGCCGCATCCGCGGGCCGCGCTCTGGCGGCGGCTGTGGTGGGCGCTGCTGGTCCCGCTCACCGCCGCGGGAGTCCTGGCCTGGCTGGGAGCCACCGGGGCGGTGCCCGGGTGGGCCTGGCCGCTGCCCCTCGCCGCGGCGCCGGTCACCGTCGTCCTGGCCGTCGTCGCGTACCGGGCCCTGGGGCACACACGCGCGGGCCGCTATGTCGTGCTGCGCTGCGGACTGCTCAGCAGGTCCACGGCGGTACTGCAGACAAATGCGGTCATCGGCTGGACAGTTCGCCAGTCATTCGTGCAACGTTGGCTCGGCCTGATGACCGTACGCGTTGCGACGGCCGCCGGATATCGCACCTACCAGGCACCCGACATCGGCGCGGACGACGCCGTCTCCTTTATCTGCCAGGCGAGTCCGGAGCTGCTTTCTTCCTTTGTCGAAGAAGGCGAGTCACCACATCCCCCTTCCTCCAACGACGGATTGTCAGAATGATGCGGGAGACGATTTTCTCCGAGGATTTCCGAGTGAGTGCGCTCGGGCTCGGATGCAGTTCCATGTCGCACGGCTACAACCCGGGCGCCCGTGACGACGAGGAGTCGGTCCGGGTCGTGCACCGGGCCGTCGACCTCGGCATCGACCTCTTCGACACCGCGGACGTCTACGGCCCGTACAGCAACGAGGAGTTGCTGGGCCGGGCGCTGCACGGCAGCAAGGGCCAGGTGGCCAGCAAGTGCGGTCTGGTGCCCGCGCCCGACGGCACTCTGCACCGGAACGGATCGCCCGGCCATCTGCGGCGCGCCTGCGAGGGTTCGCTGCGCCGGCTCGGCCGGGAGACGATCGACCTGTACCAGCTGCACCGCGTGGACCCGACCGTCCCCCTGGAGGAGTCCTGGGGCGCGCTCGGCGAGTTGGTGACCGAGGGCAAGGTGCGGGCGCTGGGCATCTCCCACGCGACGGTCGAGGAACTGGAGCGGGCGCACGCGGTGTTCCCCATCACGGCCGTGCAGTACGAGCTGTCGGTCTGGGCCACCGGGAATCTGGGCACCGTACTGCCCTGGTGCCGGCGCAACGGCGTGGGTTTCCTCGCGTTCGCCCCGCTGGGCCGGGGTTTCCTCTCGGGCACGGTCGACCGGTCCGGGCTCGATGCGGCCGACTCGCGCAGCCGGGACCCGCGGTTCGCCCCGGACGCCTTCCGGGCCAACCAGGTGATCGTCGAGACGCTGCGGACCATCGCGCGGCGGCACGGGTCGACGCCGTCCCAGGTGGCCATCGCCTGGGTCCTGGCGCAGGGCCCGGACGTGGTGCCGATCCCGGGCACCCGACGGCTGGCGTGGCTGGAGGAGAACGTGGCCGCCTGCGACCTCCGGCTCACCGCGCAGGACTTCGCCGACATCGCCCGACTGCCCACGACCACGGGCGAGATGAGCTGGGACCGCGACCGGTTCCCCACAGGATTGGAGCGGTCCTGATGTTCCCGCACACCCAGACCCGCAGGATCGCGCTCGTTCCGGCGACCACCGCCGACGCGCGGGAGAACGTGGTGAGCACGCTGCTGCGGACCGGACTCGAGAGCGTGCGCACCGCGGGCGATCCGGCGGCGGAGCTGATGGCGCGGTGCTGCGCCGCCTTCCTGGTCCGGCAGCGGGTCAGCGGCAGGGTGCTGGGGTTCAGCATGCTGCACGGCCTCAGTCCGGCCGGGCATCTGCGGTGCGGGCTCTATCTGGATCCGGAGCAGGCCCGGATGGGTGTCGGAGCGGAGGCCGTCCACCTCACCGTCAATTTCGCGTTCGCCACGTACGACATCTCGAAGGTGATCGCCCAGACGACCCAGGCCAGTTTCGCCGCCTTCGGACTGAGCGAGGACGAGCCGAGCCGGACGGCGGTCCTCGAGGACTATCTCTATTTCCGCGGGCGTTTCTGGGATTTGCACACGTTCGAGGTCCACCGGCACGAATGGGAGTACTACATCGGCCGGAATCTGGACCGGCTTCTCCCCCCGCCGCTGAGCTGGCGCACCGCTCCGGCGTGACGGCGGCGGACGTCCCGGAGAACGGGACGGACACGAGACCGGAATTTTCCCCGATCCGGGAGCGGCAGGCTCCGTGCGGATCACGGCTGGCATATCTGAGGAGAACGCGTGGCAGGCCGACGGACGAGGCCGACGGTGGTGGTGCTGGGTGCGTCGGGTCTTCTGGGCACGGCCGTCGCCCGTGAGCTGGCGGCGCGGCCGGTCCGGCTGCGACTGGTCGGCCGGCGGGCGCCCCTCGTGCCCCGGCGGAGCGTCGCGGACGTGGAGACGAGGCGGCTGGACCTGACCGCGGCGGGCGCGGTCGCCGAGGCGCTGGAGGGCGCCGACGCGGTGGTGCACCTGGCCGCCTACATGCGGGGGCCGAACGCCTGGCGGGTGGCCGGCGACGACAGCGCAGCGGAGCAGGTCAACGCCGGCACCATGCGCGCGCTGGTGGCCGCGGTGCGGGCCCAGCGCAGGCGGCAGGCGCCGGTGGTGCTGTTCTCCGGGGCCATGTCCCAGTGCGGCGCGTCGGCCGGCGGCCGGATCACCAGCGATCTCCCGGACCGGCCGCTGACCGGATACGACCGGCAGAAGGCGGACGCCGAGCGCACCCTGCGCGAGGCCACCGAGGAGGGCCTGACCCGGGGGGCGACCCTGCGCCTGGCCACGCTGTACGGGCAGGGCACCGACCCGACCGAGCTGGACCGCGGGGTGGTCGCGACCATGGCCCGCCGGGCGTTCGCGGGCCGACCGCTCACCATGTGGCACGACGGGACGGTCCGGCGCGACCTGCTGTGCGTGGACGACGCGGCACGGGCGTTCGGCGCCGCGCTGGACGCCGTGGACACGCTGGCGGGCCGGCACTGGCTGGTCGGCACGGGCCGGGGCACCCGCATCGCCGACCTGTTCCACGAGATCGCCGGCGGCGTCGCCGCGTGCACCGGGGAAGCCGCGGTGCCGGTGGTGTCGGTGCCGCCCGCCGAGCAGGCCCTGCCCACGGACCTGCTGGACTTCGTGGTGGATCCGTCCGCGTTCCAGGAAGCCACCGGCTGGCGGGCCGCCGTGCCCCTCGCGGACGGCGTCCGCCGCGCCTGCGCCGCCGTCGCCCGGGAGCCGGGGGTGGCCGGACACAGCACACCCGGGGGACACGGCACGCCTGGCCCACCGGGCGCCTCCGGCACAGGCGCAGAAAACACACCGGGCCCTGATGGCACACCGGTCGCGCCAAGCACCCCCGGCGGACGCAGCACCCCCGGCGCCCCCGGCGGACCGTCGCCGGACGCCGTCGGCGAAAGGGACCGGTAGCCGATGCGCGTCCTGTTCGCCACCTATCCCGAACGCACCCACTTCCTGGCCATGGCCCCGCTGGCCTGGGCGCTGCGCACCGCCGGGCACGAGGTGCGGTTCGCCGCCCAGCCGGCGTTCGCCGACGAGATCACCCGGGCGGGGCTGACCGCCGTAGGGGTCGGCCGCTCCCTCGATCCGGCGCGGATGATGGAGCTGGCCCCCCAGGCCGCGGGGCTGACCGGGCTCCCGGAGCCGTACGACGCGGCCGTCCGGCCGCCGGACGCGGTCGCGTGGGAGCCGCTGCGGGCGGCGTACGCCCGTCAGGTGCGGCACTGGCACCGCGTGGAGAACGTGCCGATGGTCGCCGAGCTGGTGGAGTTCGCCCGCTTCTGGCGGCCGGACCTGGTGATCTGGGAGCCCACGACCTTCGCCGGGGCGATCGCGGCGCGGGCCTGCGGTGCCGCCCATGCCCGGCTGATGTTCGGACTGGACGTCTACGGCGTCACCCGGGAGCGCTTCCTGCGGTTGCGGGCCTTGCGACCGGAGCCGGAGCGCGCCGATCCGCTGGGCGAGTGGCTGGCCTCCTACGGCCGCAGGTACGGCTTCGGCTTCTCCGAGGACCTGGTCACCGGCCAGTTCACCATCGACCAGCTGCCCGGCTCGGTCCGCATGGAGGCGGCACTGCGCTATGTGCCGATGCGGTACGTGCCGTACGGGGGCGCCGCCACCGTTCCGGACTGGCTGCGGGCCGAGCCGGAGCGGCCGCGGGTGGCGCTGAGCCTGGGGCTGGTCGCGGCCGAGCGGTACGGCGGGTACGGCGTCGGGGTGCAGGACATCCTGGAGTCGCTGGCCGACCTGGACATCGAGGTCGTCGCCACCATCGCCGAGTCCGAACAGCACAAGCTCGGCACCGTCCCGGACAACGCCCGCGTCGTCTCCTACGTCCCGCTGCACGCGCTCGTGCCCACCTGCTCCGCCGTCATCCACCACGCCGGCTTCGGCACCCTGTCGACCGTCGCGCTGTCCGGGGTGCCGCAGCTGCTGCTGCCCTCCGACTCCGACGCGCCCGAACTCGCCCGCCGCCTGGCCGCGCAGGGCGGTGCGGTGCAGGTCCCGGCCGGCGAGGCGACCGGGCCCGTGGTCCGGGCCCGGCTGGCGGCGCTGCTGAGCGATCCGTCGTTCCGTGCGGGCGCGCACCGGCTGCGCACCGAGCTGGAGGACATGCCCACACCCAACCGACTGGTGCCCGAACTGGAGCGGCTGACGGCCGCTCACCGGGGCCGTACCACCGAACGTCCGTCCGCCTGAAAGGAGGAGGCCCGGTGCGCGTCCTGCTCGCCGTGAATCCCGAGAAGACCATCTTCCAGTACATGGTGCCGCTGGCCTGGGCGCTGCGCACCGCGGGCCACGAGGTCCGGGTGGCGGGTCAGCCCGCCTTCGCCGACGTGGTCACCCAAGCGGGTCTGACGGCGGTGCCGCTCGGCAGCGACCGCAACCCGTGGCGGATCACGGCGCACAAGCCGGAGACCCGCGCCGAGATGCGGGTCGGCATACCCGAGCCGTACGACGCCTTCGACGATCCGGCCAAGTCCACCTGGGAGTACCTCAAGCCCGGCATCCTCGCGGCCGCGAAGGGCTGGCACCGGGTCAGCAACTTCCCCATCATCACGGACCTGGTGGAGTTCGCCCGGTCCTGGAAGCCCGACCTGGTCCTGTGGGAGCCGCTGACGTACGCGGGCCCGATCGCGGCGAAGGCGGTGGGCGCCGCGCACGCCCGGCTGCTGTTCGGCATCGACGTCTTCGGCGGCGTCCGGCAGCGCTACGTCGAGCTCAAGAACGCTCAGCCGCCCGCCGACCAGGCCGACCCGCTGGCCGACTGGCTCGCCGGATACGGCCGCAAATACGGCTTCGAGTTCAGCGAGGACATGCTCACCGGCCACTTCACCATCGACCAGTTCCCGGCGAGCCTCCAGACCGAGGCCCCCGGCCTGGACTACCTCCGCATGCGCTACGTCCCCTACGGCGGCCGCGCCGTCGTCCCGGACTGGCTGCGCGAGCCGCCCAAGCGCCCCCGCGTGGCCCTCACCATGGGCCTGAGCGCCACCGAGATCTTCGACGGCTACACCATCTCCCTCCAGGACGTCCTCACCGCGCTGGCCGAGCTGGACATCGAGGTCGTGGCCACCGTCGCCGACGGCGAACGCCGGCGTCTCACCCACGTACCGGACAACGCCCGCCTGGTGTCGTACGTGCCCTGGCACGCCCTCGTGCCCACCTGCTCCGCCGTCATCCACCACGCCGGCGCCGCCACCCTCGCCACCACCAGCCTCACCCCCGTCCCCCAACTCGCCCTCCACTACCACTTCGACCAGCCCATCCTCGGCCGCAAACTCGCCGCCACCGGCGCCGGCCTGGAGATCCACACCAGCAAGGCCACCGGACCCAACGTCCGCGACGCCGTCCAACGCCTCCTCACCGAAGCCCACTTCCAGCAGGCGGCCACCCGCCTCACCGACGAGATCAACGCCCTGCCCAGCCCCAACGACCTCGTTCCGGACATCGAGCGCCTCGTCCGGACCCACGCCCACACCCGCTGACCGCGACCGGAAGGACATCATGCGCGTCCTGTTGACGACCTACCCGGAGAAGAGCTTCCTTCAGGCGATGGTGCCGCTGGCCTGGGCGCTGCGCACCGCGGGCCACGACGTCCGGGTCGCCAGCCAGCCCGAGCTGATCGACACCATCACGCAGGCCGGGCTGACCGCGGTGTCCGTCGGCCGCAACCGGGGCATCTGGCGCGTCGCCGAACTCGACCCCGAGTCCCGCGAGGCCGAACGGGAGGGCCTGCCCGACCCCTACAACGCGGCCGTTCTCGGCCCGGACGAGCCGGACTGGGAGGCGATGCGCGACGGATACCAGCACCACGTCGAGCACTGGCACCGGTTCGACAACTTCCCCATGATCGCGGACCTGGTGGAGTACGCCCGGTCATGGAAGCCCGATCTGATCCTGTGGGAGCCCACCACCTACGCCGGGCCGATCGCCGCGCGGGCGTGCGGTGCGGCCCACGGCCGGCTGCTGTGGAGCATCGACGTGTTCGGGGTGACCCGCGAGCGGTATCTGCGGCTCGACGGGCGGCGCCCGGACGGTGAGCGCGCCGACCCGCTGGGCGAGTGGCTGGAGTCGTACGCCCGCAAGTACGGCTTCGACTTCGGCGAGGACCTGGTCACCGGCCAGTTCACCGTCGACCAGCTGCCGGACTCGCTGCGCATGGAGGCCGGGTCGCTGGAGTACCTGCCCGTGCAGTACGTGCCGTACGGCGGTGCGGCCGTCGTACCGCGCTGGCTGTGGACGGAGCCGGAGCGGCCACGGGTGGCGCTCACCCTCGGCATCACCGCGACGAACCGTTTCAGCGGGTACGTCGTCGGGGTGCGGGACATCCTGGAGTCGCTGGCCGACCTGGACATCGAGGTCGTCGCCACCATCGCCGAGTCCGAACAGCACAAGCTCGGCACCGTCCCGGACAACGCCCGCGTCGTCTCCTACGTCCCGCTGCACGCGCTCGTGCCCACCTGCTCCGCCGTCATCCACCACGCCGGGCCGGGAACGCTGCTGACCACGGCGCTGGGGGCGGTCCCCCAGGTGTGTCTGCCCTGGGACTTCGACGAGCCGGAACTCGCCCGGCGGCTGGCGGCGCAGGGCTCGGCCACGACGATCCTCGCCGACCGGGCCACCGGACCGCTGGTGCGCGAGCACGTGCTGCGGCTGCTGGAGGACCCCGTCTTCGGCGAGCGTGCCCGCGCGCTGCGGGACGAGATCCGCGCGCTGCCGAGCCCGAACGAGCTGGTCCCGCGGCTGGAGCAGCTGACCGAGAAGTACCGCGCGGCCGGCCGCTGATCCGTCGTCGGAAGGCCGAGGAGAAAGGGCAAGGAGACCGCGCCATGCGCGTCCTGTTCGTCACCAACCCGGAGAAGACGATCTTCCGCTATCTGGTGGCGCCCGCCTGGGCGCTCCGTACGGCGGGGCACGAGGTACGGTTCGCGGCCCAGCCCGGGTTCGCGGACGTCGTCACCGCGGCCGGGCTGACCGCCGTGCCGGTCGGGTCCGACCGGAACCAGATGCGGATCGCACGCATGGCGCCGGACCAACTGGAGGCCCAGCGGGCCGGGCTGCCGGAACCGTACGACGTGCTGGAGTTCCCGCACCGGGCGTCCTGGGAGTACCTCCGTGCGGGACTCCGCACGGCTGTGCGGGACTGGCACATGATGGAGAACTTCCCCATCGTGGCCGACCTGGTCGAGTTCGCCCGGTCCTGGAAGCCCGACCTGGTCGTCTGGGAGCCCACCGTCTACGCGGCGCCGATCGCGGCGAAGGCGGTGGGCGCCGCGCACGCCCGGCTGCTGTTCGGCATCGACGTCTTCGGCGGCGTCCGGCAGCGCTACGTCGAGCTCAAAAGCGCCCAGCCGCCCGCCGACCAGGCCGACCCGCTGGCCGACTGGCTCGCCGGATACGGCCGCAAATACGGCTTCGAGTTCAGCGAGGACATGCTCACCGGCCACTTCACCATCGACCAGTTCCCGGCGAGCCTCCAGACCGAGGCCCCCGGCCTGGACTACCTCCGCATGCGCTACGTCCCCTACGGCGGCCGCGCCGTCGTCCCGGACTGGCTGCGCGAGCCGCCCAAGCGCCCCCGCGTGGCCCTCACCATGGGCCTGAGCGCCACCGAGATCTACGACGGCTACACCATCTCCCTCCAGGACGTCCTCACCGCGCTGGCCGAGCTGGACATCGAGGTCGTCGCCACCGTGACCGAGTCGGAGCGGAGGAAGCTGGACCGGGTCCCCGGCAACGCCCGCCTGGTGCCGTACGTGCCCTGGCACGCCCTCGTGCCCACCTGCTCCGCCGTCATCCACCACGCCGGCGCCGCCACCCTCGCCACCACCAGCCTCACCCCCGTCCCCCAACTCGCCCTCCACTACCACTTCGACCAGCCCATCCTCGGCCGCAAACTCGCCGCCACCGGCGCCGGCCTGGAGATCCACACCAGCAAGGCCACCGGACCCAACGTCCGCGACGCCGTCCAACGCCTCCTCACCGAAGCCCACTTCCAGCAGGCGGCCACCCGCCTCACCGACGAGATCAACGCCCTGCCCAGCCCCGACGAGGCGGTGCCGCTGCTGGAGGCGCTCACCGAGCGGTACCGCGAGCGCACCGGACGGGCGGCCTGATCCCCATGCGCGTACTGTTCGCCTGCTATCCCGAGAAGACCCACTTCCTGGCCATGGCCCCGCTGGCCTGGGCGCTGCGCACGGCGGGCCACGAGGTGTGCGTCGTCAGCCAGCCCAAGTTCGTCCCGGAGATCACCCGGGCGGGCCTGACGGCCGTCGCGGTCGGCAGCGACCGGGACCTGTGGCAGGTCATGACCCGCGACCCGGACTGGCTCGACAACGGCGTCCCCGGATGGCCGGAGCCGTACCGGGCCGCCGACGAGACCGACATGGCGGCGGTCACCTGGGAGCGGCTGCACGACGGCTATGCCGTCCAGGTGGCCCGCTGGCACAAGATGACCAACGTGCCGCTGATGGCCGACCTGGTGGCGTTCGCCCGGTCCTGGCGGCCCGACCTGGTGCTGTGGGAGCCGTCCACGTATGCGGCCGCCGTGGCCGCGAAGGCGTGCGGAGCCGCCCACGGCCGGGTGCTCTTCGGCGTCGACGTCTTCGGTGTCACCCGCGAGCGCTTCCTGCGGCTGCGCGCCGAGCGTCCCGCGGAGCGCGGATCCGACCCGCTGGCCGAGTGGCTGGGCGCCTGCGCCCGCATGTACGGCACGGAGTTCGGCGAGGACCTGATCACCGGCCAGTTCTCGGTCGACCTGATGCCGCGCTTCCTCCAGACCGAGGCCGCGCTCACGTATGTGCCGGTGCGCTACACGCCCTACGGCGGCGCCGCCGTCGTGCCGGACTGGCTGCGGGATCCGCCCGCGCGCCCGCGCGTGGCGCTGACCACCGGGCTGAGTTCCGCCGCGTACGACACCGAGCACGGGGTGCGCGCGCGGGATGTCCTGGACGCGCTGGCGGGCCTGGACGTCGAGGTGGTGGCGACGGTATCCGCGGCCGCGCGGGAGGAGCTGGGACCGGTGCCCGACGGGGTGCGCCTGGTGGAGTTCGTGCCGATGCAGCCCCTGCTGGCCACCTGCTCCGCGATCGTCCACCACGGCGGCTTCGGCAGTCTGTGCACCGCGGCCCTGCAGGGCGTGCCGCAGCTGATCCTGCCCTACGACTGCGACGAGCCGGTGCTCGCCGAGCGCCTGGCGGCCCGCGGCGGCGCGCTGGCCCTGCACGCCACGGAGGTCACCGCGGACGCGCTCCGGGAGCGGGTACGACGGCTGCTCACCGAGCGCTCGTTCGCGCACCGCGCCGAGGTGGTGCGCCGGGAGCTGGTGGCCATGCCCGGGCCCGCTGAACTGGTCGGCCGACTGGTCGAACTGACGGAGGCTCACCGCAGGACCGTCTAGGGAGCACGGCAGCATCGGGTGCCGTCGAGGCCGACGGCACCCGGTGCTGTGTGTCTCCCGCCGTCAGGCCGTCAGCAGGCCCCAGCGGGGGAGTTCCTCCCCGACCGGATCCAGGGTTCCCGCGTAGGCCAGCAGCAGCGGGTGCATACGGAAGTGGTCGAAGGGCAGATTCCGGAGCAGCCCGGCCTCGACGAGTGTGCGCAGGCTGGGCAGTGCCGACATCTGGTTGACCCCGGCCAGCGCCGCCGCGGTGCTCAGCGAGACGGTGGCACCGCCGTGCCGGCCGAGCGCGGCGAACACATGGGCCGCGTGCTCGGGCAGCGCCAGGTAGGAGCGGTGGAACTCCGCCGCGGGCGACTGCGGTGCGCCGCCCTCCCGGTCCAGGACGTACGCGACGAGCGCGCTGCGGGACCGCAGCCGCGCGGCGGGATCGGCCGGGCCCTCGCCGCGCCACCGGGCCGCGAGGTGCCGTACCGCGAGCGGCAGCCCGCCGCAGACGTCGACGACCTCCCGCAGGGCCGTCTCGCCGCCGAGGCCGGGCGTCCGGCACCCGGCGGCCGCCCGGAACAGCGCGAGGCTCTCCTCGGCGGAGAGTTCGCCCAGCGACATGCGCCGGATGCCGAACGGCGCGGCCAGCCCGGTCAGCCGGTACCGGCTGGTGATCACCGTGCGGCAGGCCGTGGAGTCGGGCAGCAACGGCCGTACCTGCTCCGCGGACGCCGCGTCGTCCAGCACGACGAACAGCCGGCGGCGCTCGGCGGCCGCACAGTACACGGCGCTCTTGTACTCGGTGCTGGTGTACTCCGGCACCGCGATCCCGAGCGCGGCGAGCAGTTGGTCCAGCGCCTCGCCCGGTCCGAGCGGCCGGCCGGCCCGGCCGAACGCGCCCAGGTCGACGCGGATCTGCCGGCGCGCGGAGCGGATCGCCAGATCCTGGGACAGCCGCGCCGTGAGCGAGGTCTTGCCCACGCCCGGCAGGCCGCTCAGGACGGTGACGGGTGCCTCGTCCGGCTCCGGTGCCCCGCCCGCCCAGCGCTTGAGCATCTCCAGCTCGGTCGCCCGGCCCACGAAGGGCACCGCGTCCTGCTGCGGCCACGGCCGGGCGGACGGCGCCGTCACGCCGGCGCCGTACGGCGGTGCCAGCGCGGGGCCCTCCTGCCGGATGATGCTGCCGTACAGATCCTGTATCTGCCGGCCCGGCTCGATGCCCATCTGTTCGGCCAGGCCGATGCGCAGCCGGTGATAGGCGTTGAGGGCGTCGGCCTGCCGGCCGAGCGCGACGCAGCAGATCATCAGCAGCCGGCACAGCCGCTCGCGCAACGGGTTCTCCTGGGCCAGCGACATCAGTTCGCTCAGCACCTCGTGGTAGAGGCCCCGCTGCACGAGGAGTTCGGCCCGCTCCTCGACGGCGGTCAGCCGCAGCTCCGTCAGGCGGACGCGCTCGTCCTCGGCATGCGGGCCGGGCGCGACCCCGTAGGCGATGCCCCGCCACAGGCCGAGGGCGTCCTCCAGGGTCGCCACGGCACGCTCCACAGCTCCCACGGCGCGCTGCTGCCACGCCGTCTTCAGCAGAGACTCGAACCTCAACTGGTCCACCTGTTCCGGCGGCAGCGTCAGCATGTAGCCGTTGCGCCCGGAAACCAGCAGCTCGGAATCGCCTCGTCCGGTGCGGCCGGGGTCGAAGGCGTTTCTCAGCCGCGTCACATAGGTATAAACACTGTTGATCGCGGCGGGCGGCGCCTCCCATCCCCAGACCGCGTGGACGAGTTCCGCGCGGCTCACCACCTGCTGCGTCCGTGACGCCAGTACGGCGAACACGGCCTGCTGTTTCGGTGAGCCCAGGTCGATCTGCCGTCCGCCGGCCCACATTCCCACTGGGCCGAGCAGCCGTGCGCTCAACGTATCGATCATGCTGGCTGGCAGCATCGGCAACCCCCATGTCCCGGGGGCCGAAGGCGGTGGGTACGGCTCCGAGCGACTGCACAGACGTCACGCGGTGGCTGGTCAGGCGCACCGCGTACCACCGACGACTAGCCCCCATTCACTGCCGTCTTTGCAGAACCTTGACCGCAACCGTAACTCATCGGTATCAGCAGTGCACTCGGCTATCCGCCCCGGTGGCGATCAAGGGGGTGCGGCCGACGGCGGGGGATTCCGTCGGCCGCACGATCAGGGGCCCGGCCGGGGCGCGGGCCGGTGCCTCACTGCTGCTGGATCGCCCGCAGGACGTGCATCCTGGCCGCGCGTCGGGCCGGCCAGAGTGCGGCCAGCACACCGAGCGCGATCCCGCCCAGCAGGTACAGCCCGAGCGGCAGCAGCGGAACCGTCAGGTACTCGACGCCGCTGTCGGCCATCGCCTTCTGGAGCAGCCAGCCCGTGCCCACGCCGAGGCCGAGGCCGACGATCACGCCGAACACGGCGATCATCACCGACTCCAGCGAGATCATGGCGCGCACCTGGCCGCCGCTCATCCCGACCGCCCGCAGCAGACCGATCTCCCGGGTGCGCTCCATCACCGACAGGCCGAGGGTGTTGACCAGGCCCACGGCCGCAACGACGACCGACAGGACGAGCAGGACCGCGACGATGTTGAGCAGCCGGTCCACGTCCGCGCGCGCGTTCGCCTTGGCGTCCTCACCGTCCTTCAGCTGCACGTTGGGGAAGGAGCGCAGCGCCGAGGCGAGCGCCTTGCGGGTGCCGGGCGAGGCGGGGTCGTCGAGGGTGAGGAACGCTTGGCGCACCAGGCCGCCGGAGGAGTGGGCGCGGTAGCTCGCGGTGTTCATCACGAAGGACTCGCCGACGAGTTCGTTCGCCTCGTACAGGCCCTTGACCCGGAAGGTCGTGCGGCGGCCGTCGGGGTACTCGCCGGCGACCGCGCTGCCGGCCTTCCACTCGTTCTGCTCGGCGAGGGTCCGCAGTACCAGTACCTCGTCCTTGCCCAGCGACGCGCTGCCGCTGGACACCTCCAGCGAGGTGACGTCGGCCAGCGCCGCCGGATCGGCCAGGGCCACGCTCTGTTCGTCGGACTTCACCTTGACGACGCCCTGCCGCAGCGGCACGGTCTGCCGTACTCCCGGCACCCCGGCGACCCGTTCGACGGCCTCGGAGGTGAACCCCTTGGTGCCGCGGGCCTCCAGGAAGAAGTCGGCGCGGAACTGCTTGTCGATCCTGTGGTCGGCGGAGGTGTTCATCGAGGCCGCGAGGACGGTGGACATGGTGATGAGGGCGAGTCCCACCGTCAGTGCCGAGGCGGTGGCGGCCGAGCGCCGTGGGGCCCGGCGGGCGTTCTCCCGGCTGAGCCGGCCGACCGTGCCGGCGAAGCGGGCGACCGGCCAGCCGAGCAGCCTCAGCACCGGGCGGATCAGCACGGGGCTGAGCAGGACGACGCCCACGAACACGAACAGGGCGCTCAGTGCGACCAGGGTCGCCCCCTCGTCCCCGCCGTCCTGGAGTCCCGCGGTGACCCCGAACGCCCCGGCGAGCAGCAGGAGTACGGAGAGGACCGAGCGGACCCGCATGCCCCGCGCGGGCAGGCCGGCGTCGTCGCGCAGCGCGGCGACCGGCGGCACCTTCGCGGCGCGGCGGGCGGGCAGATAGGCGGCCACCACGGTGACGACGACGCCGACCGCCAGGGACCAGGCGACCGTGTCCGCCTCGATCACCGGGGTGGCGAGCGGCAGTGGCGTGCCGAGGCGGGCGAACACGGCGCGCAGGAGGTAGGAGAGGCCCGCGCCGGCGCCCAGGCCGAGCAGTGCGCCGAGGAAGCCGACGCAGGCCGCCTCGGCCAGGACCGTGCGGGTCACCTGGCCGCGGTGGGCGCCCACGGCCCGCAGCAGGGCGAGCGTCCGCACCCGTTGCGTCATGAGCATGCTGAAGGTGTTGACGATGATGAAGGAGCCGACCAGGACGGCGATGCCGGCGAAGGCCAGCAGGAACCAGTTGAGCATGCCGAACAGGGACTGGATCCGGTCGGTGTTCTCCTCGGCGACCTCGCGCGCCGTCCTGGCCTCGAAGCCGTCCGGCAGCGCGGCGCCGATCGCCTTCTCCAGGCGCTCGGAGGAGACGCCCTTCGCGGGAGCGGCCCACAGGGCGGTGTAGGAGCGGCCGGAACCGAGCAGGTCGCGGGCCGCGTCCGGGGCGAAGCCGACGAAGGAGACGTCCTCGGTGGTGTCGTCGCCCAGGCTGAACAGCCCGACCACGCGCATGCTGCGGGTGGTGCGCTCGGTGACCACGGTCACCGTGTCCCCGACGGTGATACCGCCGTCCTCGGCGGTGTGGTCCTCGACCACCACTTCGGCGGCCGTCCCGGGACGCCGGCCCGAGCTGATGCGCATGTGGGAGTCGGGGCGTTCCACATAGGACCGGCCCACCTGGGCCAGGCCGTCACCGCGGACCACCTTGCCGCCGTCCTGCACGATCGCGGCGTAGCCCTCCACCACGCCGACGAAGGACCGGGCCTCGGGGACGTTCTTCTCCAGGTCCGTGAGGACGGCTTGCGGGACGAGGCGGGCCGGGGCGCCCTCGCTGGAGAACGAGTCCCCGGGCCGCACCATGACCTCGTCCCGGCTCGCGATGGACGAGAACTGCCCGGACAGGGCACGGGTCGTGGTGTCCGTGAAGATCATGGTGCCGGCCACGAACGCGACGCCGAGCGCGACCGAGACCAGCGTGAACAGCAGCCGCAGCCGGTGCGCCGCGAGGTTGCGCAGCGTCAGTTTCGTCATCATCGGCCGGACGCTCCCGTGCTCACGGGGTCGAAGCCCTTCATGAACTCCAGTACGTCGGCGGCGGTGGGCCGGGACATCCGGTCCACCAGGGCTCCGTCGGCGAGGAAGACGACCTCGTCGGTGTAACCGGCCGCGGTCGGGTCGTGGGTCACCATGACGATCGACTGGCCCATCTCCCGGACCGAGTCCCGCAGGAAGCCCAGCACTTCGGCGCCCGAGCGGGAGTCCAGGTTTCCGGTGGGCTCGTCGGCGAAGATCACCTCGGGCTTGCCCACCAGCGCCCTGGCGCACGCCACCCGCTGCTGCTGGCCGCCCGACAGCTCCGTGGGGCGGTGGTGCAGACGGCCGGACAGGCCGGTGGTCCGGATGACGGCGTCGAGCCAGTCCGGGTCCGGCTTCCGGCCCGCGATGCCCAGCGGCAGGGTGATGTTCTCCAGCGCGCTCAGCGTGGGAATGAGGTTGAACGACTGGAAGATGAAGCCGACGCGCTCCAGGCGCAGCCGGGTGAGCTTCTTGTCGCTCAGTCCGGTCACCTCCTGCTCGCCGATGAAGACCTGTCCGCTGTCGACGGAGTCGAGCCCGGCGAGGCAGTGCATCAGCGTCGACTTGCCCGAGCCGGAGGGGCCCATGACGCTCATGAACCGCCCCCGGGGCACGTGCAGCGACACATCGCGCAGGGCCCGCACCTCGGTCGCGCCGGAGGCGTAGGTCTTGGAGATCCCCACCGCCCGGGCCGCGGGCGCGCCCGCTCCTGTGTCGTTCGACCGGTTGTCGACACTCCGTGCCATCGCTGACTCCCCGCGTTCGTTGCCTGGAACTCGTCTCGCTGCCGTCCGTCCAGCAGCCGGACCTCCGTCATCCTTCAACCGCCGACAACCCGCCGACCAGCGTTTCTTCGAGGGATAGACCAAAGTCGGCAGGATGCTGGCCGATGGTGGCGAGCGGTCTGCCCACCTTCTTCCGCCGTCCGGCGCACGCCGCCGGCCCCGGGGCGCTCAGTGCGCGGCGGCGCGCCCGGCCAGTGCCGCCACGGTGGTGCGCAGGGCCGTACGGAACGGGACCCGCGGCAGCCAGCCGGTGGCCGCGTGGAAGGCGGAGATGTCCACCACGACGTCGCGGAAGTCGGTGACCGGCGCGTGCGCGGGCGGTGGAACGGAGACCACGGGGACGGGCGGTCTGCCGAGGTGTGCGGCGACCGTGTCGGCGATGGCGCGGAATGCCTCGCCCAGCGGCAGGCTCCGGCCCGTGCCCACCGCCCAGGTGCCACCGGCGAGTCGGTCCGCGTGACCCAGCGCGGCCGGCACGGCACGGGCCACGTCGTGCACGTAGACCAGGTCGCGGAGCACGGTCCCGTCGTGCCACATGGTGAGGGGCTCGCCGGCGAGCGCCCGCCGGATCATGGCGGCCACCACACCGCGGTCGTGGACGTCCGGGTGCGCGTCCCCGAACACGGTGGGCAGGTGCAGGGCGACACCGCGCACGGCGCCCGCCCGAGTGGCCTCGGCAAGCGCTTGCTCCGCCTGGCGTTTCTGCTGTTCGTAGACGTTGACCGGTCCCCCGGGCCCGGTGCCGTCCGAGGGCCGGACACCGGCCTGCGGGACCGCCCCCGCCTGCACCACCACGGGCGGGGCTCCCCCGCCCCGCCGCTCCCCCAGCACGCCGAGGAGGTCACGCATCACCCCCACGTTGACGCGGCGGCCCTCGGCGCTGTCGGCGGCCCGCCAGCCACCGCTGCCCAGCACGAGGTTGACGATCGAGGTCGCTCCGTCGACGGCCTCGGCGAGGTCCGCGCCCCGGGTCAGGTCGGCGGTCCGCACCTCGACCAGGTGGGCGTTGCGCCCGGGCAGCGGTGCGCGGCGCCGGGCCACCGCCCGGACCCGGGTTCCCCGGGCGGCGAGCGCGGCGGTGACCGCCGAGCCGATGAAGCCGGAGGCGCCGAGCACGGCGACCAGCGGTGTCTCGCCTGGTTGATGCCCGCTGCCGAGCGGGTTGTCGTCGGTCGGCTTGTTCGCCACAAGGGGCCTCCCTCGGCACGGTCTGCTGATTCCACCGGTGCGACACGTGCGCGCGTCTCGCCGGCGGGACGCGCGCACGCGTCCGGCCGGACGGGGCGGCGTACGGTCAGTCGCGGCCCGGTGCCGGGACGTCGTAGCTCGCCCGTTCGTTGAGCGCGGCCGGATCGAAGCCGGCCAGGCGCTTGTACCGCCGGGCGATCTCCTCCCGCTCCGCGCGCGGCAGCACGGTCTCCAGGTCGGTGAAGGGCCCCGGTGACCGTTCGTGGACGAGCTTCATGACCACCTCCGGTCCCTGGCGCCGGTTGGCCAGCTGAACCGCCGCGGTCGGCGGCCGGCGGGCTTCCTCGTACGCCCGCAGCGCCCGTTCGGGGTCGGGCTGCCGGGCCAGTTCCCAGGCGAGGACCCTGGCGTCGAGGACGGCCTGGGAGGCGCCGTTGGAGCCGATCGGGTACATCGGGTGCGCGGCGTCGCCGAGCAGCGTGACGCGGCCGTGGCTCCAGCGCGGCAGCGGGTCGCGGTCGACCATCGGGTACTCGTAGACCTCACCGGCGCCGCCGATGACCGCGGGGACGTCCAGCCAGTCGAACCGCCAGCCGGCGAAGTGCTCGCGCACCGCGCCCGGTTCGGCCCGGCCGCGCCAGTCGCCCCGGGCGGTGCGGACCTGGGGCAGGGGCCGCTCGGCGATCCAGTTGACCTGCACCCGGCCGTCGGCGCCGGGAGCGGAGATGGGGTAGGCGACGAACTTCTCGGTGCCGTCACCCGCCATGATCATCGAGCGGCCGGTGCGGAAGGGCTCGGCACGGGTCACCCCCCGCCAGAGCACCAGGCCGTTCCACCGCGGTCCCCCCTCCCGCGGACACAGCAGGCGGCGGACCGCCGAGTGGATGCCGTCCGCGCCGATCAGCACGTCGCAGCGGACGCGCTCGGCCCCGAACTCGGCGACCACGCCCCGCTCGTCCTGGGTGAAGCCGGTCAGCTCGGCGCCCGTGCGCACGGCGCCGGGACCGAGCCGTTCCCGTACGGCGTCCAGCAGCAGCATCTGGAGCCGGCCGCGGTGCACCGAGTACTGCGGCCAGCGGTATCCGGCCGCCCGGCCGCGCGGCTCGGACCAGATGAGCCGGCCGTGCCGGCTGTGATAGGCGAGTTCGGCGGTGGCGACGGAGATCTCCGCCAGCCGCTCGGCGAGGCCGAGTTCGGTCAGTTCCCGTACGGCGTGCGGCAGCAGGTTGATGCCGACGCCGAGCGGGCGGATCCGCGGCGCGGCCTCGGCGACCAGGACGTCGCGGCAACCGGCCGCGTGCAGGCTCAGTGCCGTGGCGAGACCTCCGATGCCGCCGCCCGCGACGACCACCCTCACGTCCCGCCCCCCGCCGTGAGCCGGTGCGCGGCCGTCATGCGCGGGCCCACGCTTCCTCGGCCACCGGGCTGCGGCCGCGCAGCGGCTCCCACCAGGCGCGGTGGTCGGCGTACCAGCGGATGGTCTCCGTGAGGCCGGTGCCGAAGTCGACCAGGGGGCTCCAGCCCAGCTCGGTGCGGATCTTGCCGGAGTCCAGCAGGTAACGCCGGTCGTGTCCGGGGCGGTCGGGGACAGTCATCTTGCGCTGCCGGGGCAGGCCGAGTTCCGCGAGGACCAGATCGGCCAGCTCGTCCACGCTCACCTCGACGCCCGTACCGACGTGGTACGTCTCGCCGACCCGGCCGTCCTTGAGCACGGCCTCGATGGCCCGGCAGTGGTCCAGGACATGAATCCATTCGCGGCGGTTGTCCTTGGAGGCGTAGACCGGTATTCGCTCCCCGTCCAGGGAGCGGGTGATGAACAGCGGGAGCACCTTCTCCGGGAACTGGTGCGAACCGTAGTTGTTGGCACAGTTGGTGATGGTGACCGGAAGTCCGAATGTCTCGTGCCAGGCCCGCACCGCGTGGTCGGCCGCGGCCTTGCTGGCGTTGTAGGGCGTGCGCGGCCGGTACGGGCTCTCCTCGGTGAAGGCCCGGTCGTCGTCGAGTGCCAGATCTCCGTAGACCTCACAGGTGGAGATGTGGTGGAAGCGGGTGACGCCCGCCCGGTGGCAGGAGTCGAGCAGGGCCTGGGTGCCCATGGTGTTGGTCCGGAAGAAGCGCCGGGGATCGAGGACGGCGAGGCTGTTGTGCGACTCGGCGGCGAAGTTCACCACGGTCTGGACACCGTGCTCGGCCAGCACCCGGTCGACCAGGGCGGAGTCGCCGATGTCGCCGTGCACGAAGGTCACCCGGTCGCGTACGTCGGCGAGATTCTCCTCGACTCCGGCATAGGTGAGCGCGTCCAGGGCCACCACGGAATCCCCGGGATAACTGCGGGCCCAGTGCCGGACGAAATGGGAACCAATGAAACCGGCAGCGCCGGTCACCAGAATTGAACTCATGCCGGGGGACGCTACTACCGCCCCGTCATCACATTCCAACGCTTGAAATGAAAGACGACTCACGATAACCATGGGCCGGCCGGAGAATACCGTTTCCGGTATTCCCGGCGGAGCGGCCGGGCCGGCTTCTTCCACGAGCCCGCCGGCCCGGCCGGCCCGACGTAAGTCGCTAGCGGACGATCGACTTTCGGCTACTGTCCGGGCCCGCACGGGACTCCGTAGCATCGGTGACTGTCGAAGCAACTCATGAGCCGGCTCAGGACCGAGAGGTCGTCGGCGGGGAACGGAGAGCTGCACAGCCATGACCAACGAGCAGCCCGGCAAGAGCAACGGGCACCCAGGCCAGACGACCGGCACGGCAACGGTGCTGGGCTACCCGCGCTCGGACATGACGGTGATCCTCGTCGGCATGCCCCTGCTCGGCATCGCTCTCGGCTTTCTGCTGCCGGTGCTGGCCCGCTGGGCGACCGACCTGCCCAAGCTGCCCCTGCGCATGGTGTTCGAGTTCCTGGCCTCGGCGGACGAGCCGTGGAAGGTGGCCGCGTTCATGGGCGGCGGCCTCGTGCTCGGCATCGTCTTCGCCTTCGTCGCGCTGTCCGAGTCGCTGAAGGTCACCGTCGCCGACACCCGGCTGGAGGTCGAGCGCGAGGACCACAAGGAGACCATCGACCGCGGTGACGTCGCGGCGGTCTTCATGGACGGCAAGTCCCTGGTCGTGCTGGACCACACGTCCCGTCAGCTGGTCCGGGGCACCCACCAGGCCCCCGCGGAGCGGCTCGCCGACGCGTTCCGGGCGCACGGTTACCCCTGGTCGGACAGCGACCCCTACGCCGACCTGTTCCTGGTCTGGGTGCCCGACTCGCACGAACTGCCCGCAGAGGTCAACGCGCTGCTCAAGGCCCGCCGCGAGGCGCTGCGCCGGAAGTCGGGCAGCGGTGTGCAGGAGCTGACGCGCAGCGTCGAGAACCTGGGCTACACCGTCCGGGACCAGGGAACCGAGCAGTTCTGGCGCCCCCTTGTCCGGTCCTAGCCGTACCCGGGCCCCCCGCGCCGCGGGCCACTTCGCAGCAGACCGCTCCACCGGGGACCGCCGGGCGCGCATGCGCCTGGCGGCCCCGCGGCGTCCGGGGCGGGCCAGGCTGTTGGACGTGCTGTGCGCCTCGGCCTCCGCGATGGCCGCCCTGGCCTGGACCGTGGCGGCCTACGAGAGCGGTGAGGTCACCGGCGACCTGCTGTTCTGGCTGATGTCGCTGGGCCTTGCGGGCAGCGGGCTGCTGTGGTGGCGCCGCACGCACCCGGTGCGGGTGGCGGTGATCCTGGCGTGCTGTTACGTGGTCACCGACTTCGTGTTCGTCGCGGTGCTCTTCGCCGTGGGCACCGTCGCCGCGTACCGCGCCCGCAAGGTGGCCGACGCGGTGGCGGTGGCCTGTGCGGCGGCGTACGTGCCGTTCTCGGTGTGGCACCTGCACGGGACGGCGTCCCTGCTGGCCGCCAACGTGTTCAACTGCGCGGCGCTGGCGCTGGCGGTCTGGCTCGGCCGGTTCCTGGGCGCCCGGCGCGACCTGGTCGTCTCGCTCCAGGCCCAGGCCCGGGCCGCCGAGGCGGCCGCGCGGGCGCGCACCGACCGGGTCCGCGCGATGGAGCGGGAACGCATCGCCAGGGAGATGCACGACGTGCTGGCCCACCGGATCTCGCTGGTCAGCCTGCACGCCGGGGTGTTGAAGATCCGCAAGGACCTGTCCCCGGAGGAGGTGGCGCGGGCCGCCGAGACCATCCACGACAGCGCCCACCAGGCGATGGAGGAACTCCGGGCGATCCTCGGCCTGTTGCGCTACGGCAGCGACGGCCAGGGGCTGCGGCCCCAGCCCGGCCTGACCGACCTGCCCCGGCTCGTCGCCGAGTGCCGCGAGGCCGGCATGGACGTCACGGTGGACGACCGGCTGCCGGACGCGGCGGCGCCGCCGAACGTGGGCCGTACCGTGTACCACGTCGTCCAGGAGGGCCTGACCAACTGCCGCAAGCACGCGCCCGGCGCGGCCGTGGACCTCCTGCTGGAGCGGACCGACGACGGTCTGCTCCACGTCCGGCTGCGCAATCCGCTGGCCCGCGGCTCGGGCGGGCCGCTGCTGCCGGGCTCCCAGTACGGCCTGGTCGCGCTGGGCGAGCGGCTGGATATCGTCGGCGGGTGGCTGGAACACGGCGTACGGCGGGACGGAGTTGGGAAAGTCGCGTTCCATCTGGAAGCGTGGGTGCCATGGCCGAGGTGATCCGCACTGTCGTCGTGGACGACGATCCTTTCGTCCGCATGGGGCTGACCATGGTCCTGGGCGCGGGCGACGGCATCGAGGTGGTCGGCGAGGCCGCCGACGGGGCCGAGGCGATCGAGCTGGCGCAGCGGCTGCGGCCGGACGTCGTGCTCATGGACATCCGCATGAACGGCATGGACGGCCTGACGGCGACGGCCGAGCTGCGGTCCCGGGCGGACGGCCCGGCCGTCATCGTGCTGACCGCGTTCGACACCGACCGGCATCTGCTCCGGGCGCTGCGGGCCGGCGCCAACGGCTTCCTGCTCAAGGACACCCCGCCCGACGACATCCTGACCTCGGTACGGCGTGCGGCCGCCGGGGAGTCGATTCTCGCCCCCGCCGCCCTCACCCGGCTGATCGACCACGTGGTCCGGCTGGAGGACCAGGACCTGGTCGAGAACCGGGCCGTGCAGGCGCGTGCGGCGCTGGACCGGCTCACCGAGCGCGAGCGGGAGGTGGCGGTCGCCATCAGCGAGGGGCGGTCGAACATGGACATCGCCGCGTCGCTCTACATGAGCGTCGCCACGGTGAAGGCCAACGTGACGCGGATCCTCGCCAAGCTGGAGTGCGCGAACCGCACCCAGGTCGCCATCCTCGTCCACGAGGCCCGCGACGTACCGGGCCGGGGCTTCACCGAACGACGGTGACAGGGCGTCACGGCCGCGGCCGTCCGGTGCGCCGGGCGCTCCGGACGGCCTGGTGTGGTCAGCGGTCCGTCAGTGCCCACTCCAGCACCGCCATCGCGCTGTACAGCTTGAAGCGGGCCTGTTCGAAGGCGATGCTCGCCGGTCCGTCCAGCACCTCGGCGGTGACCTCCTCGCCCCGGTGGGCCGGCAGGTCGTGCAGGAAGAAGGCGTCCGGGTAGCGTCGCATCAGCGCGCCGTCGACGCGGAACGGCTCGAAGTCCCGCCGCCAGCCGGGGTCGGGCTTGCTGGTTCCGGTGGTCTGCCAGCGCGTGGTGTAGACGGCGTCGACGTGCGCGGGCAGGTCGGCCATGTCGTGCCGCTCGGTGATCCGGCTGCCGTGCTCCCCGGCCAGGCGGACCGCCTCGGCGTACGTCCCGGCGGGCAGCCCGTACCCCGCCGGGGTGCGGAACTCGACCCGGGTGCCGGGGAAGCGGGACAGTCCGAGGGCGAGTGCGGTGGCGGTGTTGTTGCCCTCCCCCACGTACAGCACCCGCAGGTTGTCGGGCGCGCCGAACCGGGCCGTGAGCGTGGACAGGTCGGCCAGCGCCTGGGTGGGGTGCTCGTCGCGGGACATGGCGTTCACCACGGGCAGTCCCGCGTCGGCGTACAGCCGCATCTCCGCCGGATCGCCGGCGGTCCTGATCACCAGCCCGTCCAGCATGCCGCCCAGGACGCGCGCCGTGTCCGCGGGCGTCTCACCGGTGTTGAGCTGGAGGTCTTCGGGGCCGAACGCGATGACCTGGGCGCCGAGCCGCAGCGCCCCGGTGGTGAACGCCGTGCGGGTGCGGGTCGAGGTCTTGCTGAAGTACACGCCCACGACCCGGCCCTTCAGCGGGTGCGTGTGCGCGGTGAGGTCGGCCGCGAACTCCGTGCCGCGCCGCACGAGCCGGGCGAGGTCGTCGTCGGTGAGGTCGCTCAGCGAGATCACCCGTCGTGTGTCCACACCACTGGTGACAGCCATGTCAGTTCCTTTCGCCGCGGGCGGTGGGGGCGGCGGCACCGGGGTCCGGGTCCGCGCCGTTCGGATCGAGGAGGCGGTTCAGCTCGTCGGCGAGCACCCGGACGTGCGGGGCGCGCAGACAGCTCTCGTGGCCGCCGGGCACGCGCCGCACGCTCAGGCCGCCCGCGGCCAGCTCCCGCCAGCGCTCGGTGAAGGGGTCGGTGCCCTGGCCGGCCGGCGGGCGCCCGGCGGCGAGGTCGTCGGAGAGCAGCACGTCCAGGCGGCCCGGCCAGGCGGGGAAGACGTAGTCCAGCTGCATCTCCAGCAGGACGCGCCAGGACGTCAGCCGCGGCAGCCATGCCTCGCCGATGCCGCCCTCGGTGTCCTGCTCGCCGAAGGCCCCGTCCGCGCCGACGAGGCCGCGGACGAGGTCCACCAGCTCGGCCCGCCGCCGGCCGGCCTCCGGTGCGTCCGGCCGCTCCCGCAGGTCCCGCAGGAGGTCCTCGGCTCGGCGCAGGCGGGCCACCGTGGCGCGCAGCTCCCCGGGGTCCGCGCCCCGCGCGTCACAGACCGGGTCCAGGAGCAGCAGGCGTACGTCCTCTCCCGCGCGGGTGAGCATGCGGGCCAGCTCCCAGGCGATACCGCTGGATCCGGAGTAGCCCAGCAGGTGGTACGGGCCGCTCGGGCGGGCCTCGCGCAGCTGTGCGAGGTAGGCCGCGGCCACGGACGGCACGGTCGGCTCGGGTACCGGGCCGCCGTGCAGGCCGGGCCACTCCAGCGCGGCCAGCGGCCGGTGGCCGGCGAACCGGTCGGCCAGTTCGCGGAACCAGTGGGCGCTGCCGCCGCTGGGGTGCACGCAGAACAGCGGCGGCAGTGAGCCGGCGCGGCCGAACCACTGGAGGGTCCGGTGCCGGGGCGCCGGCCGGCCCGCGGCCACGGCGGCGGCGAGGGCGCGTACGGTGCGGTGCCGCTGGAAGTCGCGGAACGTCAGGTCGATGCCGTGCCGCTGCCGCAGGCGCACGATGATGCGCACGGTGAGCAGCGAGTGGCCGCCGAGCGTGAAGAAGTCGTCGTCGGGGGCGACCCGGTCCGCCCCGAGCTCCTCGGCCCAGACCTCGGCGATGGCCCGTTCGACCGTGCCGGCCGCCGCGCCGGCCGGTGCCGGGGCCACCGCCGCCGGGCCGGCGGGGTGCGGCGGCCGTGCGCCGGCCCGCGGGTGCGGGGCGGGCCGGCCGCCGGGCAGCAGCTCGGCCAGTGCGGGCTCCGGCAGCAGCGGCGCCTGTGCGTCGCCGTCGGCGTCGGCGGCCATCCGCTCCAGCGCCGTGCGGTACATCCGGGCCAGGAGTTCGGTGTACCGGCGGCCGATCCGCCGGGACTGCCCGGCCAGCAGCAGCCCGTCGCTGCGCGTGGCGACTTCCAGCGGGAACTCGTTGGGGCTGATGTCTGTACTGCCGTCGGTGTCCACCCGGGTGCGGTCCAGGACGTGGAAGTCGAGGTAGTTGAAGTCGACCTCCAGCAGCCGGCGGCCGTCGCCGAACTCGCGCTGGAGCTCGGGCAGCGGATAGCGGCGGTGCGGCCACAGCGCCAGCTCCTCCGCGAACACCCCGCGGACCAGCTCCCGCCAGGTGGCGGCCCCGGCCGGGGCGACGAAGGGCACGGGGTTGAGGAACATGCCCGCGACCCGGTCGCCGCCCGCCACCTCGGTACGGCCGTTGCACACCAGCCCCATGTAGTACGGCTCCCGGCCCGCGACCGTACGCCAGACCGCCAGGTGTGCGGCCAGCAGCACGCTCTTGAGCGAGGCACCGGCCCGGTCCGCCAGTTCCCGCAAGCCCGGTTCCAGGTCCCGGAAGGGCACCACGACGTGGTAGGTGGGCGGGCCGTCGGGATCGGCCCAGGACTCGGGCAGGGCCACCCGGTGCGCCCCGGCCAGCCGGTCCGCCCAGAAGGCACGGTCGGTGCCCTCCGCCAGGGACCGAAGCTCCTGGGCGACGAAGTCGGCGTACCGCACCTCGCCGGGCCCGCGGGGCGCGGTCGGGGCGCCGGCGCGGTGGGCGCGGTAGCGGTCGAGCAGTTCCGTCACGAGCGAGTTGTGGCTCCAGCCGTCCAGGATGGTGTGGCACTCGGTGAGCGTCAGGTACCACTCGTCGTCGGTGCGCCGGTGCGCGTGGAAGCGGATGCGCGGCGTGGTCCCGAGGTCGAACAGCCGCTCCCGTTCGCGCGCCCGGAAGCGGGCGAGCCGTTCCTGGCGCCGTTCCTCGGGCAGCTCCCGCAGGTCGTGGCAGCCGATCTCCGGTTCGGCCGCGGCGTGCACCAGCTGGAGGGGTTCGCGGTAACCGGCCGGGTCGAAGGACGTCCGCAACACCTCGTGGGCGGCGATCAGTTCGCGGATCGCGGTGGTCAGCGCCGCGGTGTCGAGCGGTCCGTCGTCGCGGATGAGGTAGCTGGTGACGTTGTGGTAGGGCCGGTGTTCGGGGTCCGCGAACATCTCGTGCAGCATGCCGCTCTGCACCCGGGCCATCGGGTAGGCGTCCACCAGCCCGTCCGGCAGCTTCGCCCGGTCCTCGGCGGTGATCAGTTCGAAGGGCCGGGTGCCGGCCCGCTCGACGGCCGTGGAGCCGCCCGCGCCGCCGGCCACCAGCTCGGCGACGGTCTGGTGGCGGAAGACGTCCTGGACCGAGTAGTCGAAGCCCTGGGCGCGCAGCATGCCCACCAGCCGTACGGCCCGGATGGAGTCGCCGCCGAGGGAGAAGAAGCCGTCGTGCACCCCGATGTGATCGAGGCCCAGGACGCGCTGCCAGACGCGGGCGACGGCCCGCTCGGCCGGGGTGCGCGGCGCGACGGGTCCGGACCGGTCCGCCGCCCGCACCTGCCGGCCCCGCTCGGGGGCGGGCAGGGCGCGGCGGTCCACCTTGCCGTTCGGGGTGAGCGGCAGCCGGGGCAGGATCATCACCAGCGAGGGCACCATGTAGCCGGGCAGCGCGCCGGCCGCGTAGGCGCGGACGTCCGCCGGGCCGACCTCGGTGTCCTCCTTGGGGACGGCGTAGCAGACGAGTTCCCGTTCGCCGCCGTCCGGTCCGAGGGCGACGACGACGGCCGAGTCCAGCAGCGGATGGGCGGCCAGGCAGGCCTCGACCTCGCCGAGTTCGATACGGAAGCCGCGGATCTTGACCTGGTCGTCCCGGCGTCCGACGAAGCCCAGTTCCCCGTCGGGCAGGCGGCGGGCGAGATCGCCCGAGCGGTACAGCCGCGCCCCGGGCGCGCCGAACGGGTCGGGCACGAAGCGGTCGGCGGTCAGCCGCGGCCGGCCGAGATAGCCACGGGCGACGCCGGGGCCGCCCACGTGGATCTCGCCGACGACGCCGACGGGCACGGGCTGCATCCGGTCGTCCAGCACGTACAGCCGCAGATCGCACAGCGGGTGGCCGACGGGGCTGCGGTGGCCGCCGAGATCAGCCCGGGACAGCGCCCGGAAGCTGGCGTGGACGGTGGTCTCCGTGATGCCGTACATGTTGACGACGCACGGCTCGCGGTCGCCGAACCGGTCCCACCAGGGCCGTAGCATCTCGATGTCGAGCGCCTCGCCGGCCAGCACGACCCAGCGCAGGGTGAGCCGGTCCAGCGGTCCCTCGCCTCGCTCGGCCAGCTCCACCAGGGAGCGGAACGCCGACGGGGTCTGGTTGAGCACGGTGACGCGCTCGGCGGCGAGCAGGTCCATCAGGTCCCACGGGGAGCGGGTGACGTCGTACGGGACCACCACCAGGCGGCCGCCGTGGCAGAAGGCGCCCCACATCTCCCAGACGGAGACGTCGAAGCCGTACGAGTGGAACAGCGGCCACACGTCGTCGGGGCCGAACCGGTAGTGCTCCTGCGCCGAGTTGAGCAGCCGCACCACATGGGCGTGGTGGATCTGGACGCCCTTCGGGCGCCCGGTGGATCCGGAGGTGTAGATGACGTAGGCCAGGTCGTCCGGGTCGGCCGCCACGGCCGGCGCGTGCGCGGGCAGCGCGGCGAGGCGGGCAGCCTCCCGCGGGTCGTCGAGCAGCACCGTCGCCTCGACGGGTCCGCCTCGGGGAACCGTCCCGTCGGCGGCCAGATCGGCGCGGGTGAGCAGGATCCCGGCGCCCGCGTCCTGGAGGATGTAGGCGATGCGCTCGGCGGGCTGGTCGGGGTCGAGCGGCAGGTAGGCCGCGCCGGCCTTGAGGACGCCGAGCACCGCGACGATCATCTCGATCCCGCGGGGCAGCCGGATCGCGACCAGCCGGTCCCGCCCGGCGCCGAGCCCGCGCAGCCGGTGCGCCAGCCGGTTGGCCCGGGCGTCGAGTTCGGCGTACGACAGGTGCTGGTCGCCGAAGGTCAGCGCCGGGGCCTGGGGGCGCCGGGCGGCCTGCTCGGCGAAGCGCTCGTGCAGGCAGGGGCCGTGGGCCACGGCCCGGGCCGGGGCGTCGGTCAGCCGGGTCCGCTCGGCGTCCGCGAGCAGCGGCAGCCGGCTGACCCGGGTCGCGGGGTCGGCGGCCACCGCCTCCAGCAGCCGGACGTAGTGGCGGGCCATCCGCTCGGCCGTCGCGGGGTCGAACAGCGCGGTGGCGACGGTCGCCTCCCCGCCGATCGAGCCGTCCGGGCGTTCCTCCAGCGTCCACGAGAGGTCGAACTTGGCGCGGTCCGACAGCACCGGCACCGGCTCCCCGGTGACGTCGCCGGCCCGGAAGACGGCCGGATCGTTGTTCTGGAGAACGAAGTTGACGTTGACGAGTGGATGGACGGACGTGTCCCGGCCCGGGGCGAGCGCGTCCACGACGGCGTCGAAGGGCACGTCCTGGTGGTCGAAGGCGTCCAGCGCCGTGGCCCGGACCCGGGCGAGCAGCTCCGTGAAGGACGGGTCGCCGCCCAGATCGACGCGGAGCGCCAGCAGGTTGATGAGGGCGCCGAGCAGGGTGTGGGTCTGCGGGTGGGTGCGCCCGGCGATGGGGGTGCCGACGGCGAAGTCGTCCTGCCCGGTGTAGCGGCCGAGCAGGGCCGAGAACCCGGCGAGCAGCACCATGAACGGCGTGGCCCGGTGCTCCCGCGCGAGCGCGCCGAGCCGGGCGGCGGTGGCCGCGGGGATGTCGAAGGGCACCGTCCGCGCCTCGGCCGCCCACACGGCGGGCCGGGGCCGGTCCAGGGGCAGCTTGAGGGCGGGCAGCTCGCGCAGCCGCTCCCGCCAGTGGGAGAGGCCGCGTTCGAGGCGCTCCCCGGTGAGGTGGGCGCGCTGCCAGGCGGCGAAGTCGGCGTACTGGAGGGAGGGCGGCGGCAGGGTCCGCCCGGCGCAGAGCGCGGCCAGTTCCTCCACGAGCAGGGCGCACGACCAGCCGTCCACGGCGATGTGGTGCATGACCAGCACCAGCAGGTGTTCGGCGGCGCCGAGCCGGACCAGGCGGGCGCGCAGCACGGGACCTGTGGCGAGGTCGAAGGGCCGGGTGGTCTCCGCCGCCAGCAGCGCGTCCACCGCGCCCTGGTCCGCGCCGGTCAGGTCGTCGTACGGCAGCGGCACCTCGCCGGGCGGGTCGAGGAGCTGCACGGGTGTGCCGTCCTCGTCCGTGCCGTACCGCGTGCGCAGGATCTCGTGGCGGCGCACCAGGGCGGTCAGGCCCGCCTGGACGTCGGCCGCGGACAGCTCGCCGCGCAGCCGCAGCACCACCGGCACCAGGTAGTCCGTGCCGCCCGGACGCAGCCGGTCCATCAGCCACAGCCGCCGCTGGGTGAAGGAGAGCGGCAGCGCCGTGTCGCGCGGCACGGCGGGGATCACGGACCGGTCAGCGGCAGCGCGGGAGCCTCGCCCGCGCAGCCGGTCCCGCAACAGGCCGGCACCCGGCGTGCGTTCCGGGCTCGCGCCCGCGATACGCGTCGGAGTCGTCTCACTCATCGAATCCCCCGTCGGTCAGGTGGTCTCCGGTGGCCGTGGCGCCCTCGGCGAGGTGCGCGGCGCACTCCTCCAGCGCCGCGGCCTGGGCGGCGACCGTGGTGGCGTCGAACAGCACCCGGAGCGGAATCGTCATGTCGAACAGGTCCTCGAGGCGGGTCAGGAGCCGGGTGAGCGCGAGCGAGTGGCCGCCCAGTTCGAAGAACCCGGTCTCCCTGGAGGGCGGGGCGACCCCCAGCACCTCGGTCCACGCCTCGGCGATGGCCTCCTCCACCTCACCGTCGAAGCCGGCGCGGGTGGATTCGGCTGCGGCCTCGGCGGTGGCCGCGAGGACCGCCTCGGCCGTGGGGGCGGGCAGGCGCTGCCGGTCCACCTTCTTGTTGCTGTTGAGCGGCAGCGCGTCGAGGGTCAGAAACAGGGCCGGAACCATGTAGTCGGGCACCCGGTCCCGCAGGTGCGCCCGCAGCTCCGCCGGCCGCGGAGCGTCCCCGGCGCCCGGCACCACGTAGCAGACCAGCTGCTTCTCGCCCCGCTCGGAGGTGTGCGCGACGACCGCCGCGGCCCGCACCCGCGGGTGGGTGGCGAGGGCCGCCTCGATCTCGCCGAGTTCGATGCGGAAGCCGCGCAGCTTGACCTGGGTGTCGATGCGGCCGACGAACTCGATGACGCCGTCGGCCCGGTACCGGGCGTAGTCCCCGGTGCGGTACATGCGCGACCCGGGCGGCCCGTACGGGTCGGGCACGAAACGGTCGGCGGTCAGCCCGGGCCGGCCCAGATAGCCCCGGCTCAGCCGGGGGCCGGCCACGCACAGCTCGCCCGTTGTCCCGACCGGGGCGAGGTCACCGCTCTCGTCCAGCACATAGGTCCGGGTGCCGGGCACCGGCCGGCCGATCGGCACGGGCCGGTCCGGGGCTGCCGCGCGCAGCTCCGCCCGGGAGACGGGGTGCGTCATGCAGACGATCGTGGTCTCGGTCGGCCCGTAGGCACACACGAACCGCCCCGGCAGCCCGGCCTCGTACCACCGCGCCGCGTCCCGGTAGGTGACGGTCTCTCCGCCCACGAAGACCGCGCCCAGGGAGTCCAGGCGGCGATCGCCGGGAGCGATCCGGTCCATCACCTCGCGGTAGTAGGCGGGGGTGAACAGGACCTGGCGCACCCGGGCCGCGGCGAAGCGGTCGGGCACCTCGGCCGGGGTCCAGAACCGTACGTCGCTGATCACCACCGTGCCGCCGGTGATCAGCGGCAGACCCAGCTGCTCCATGGCGAGGTCGAAGGTCGGCGCGGACAGCAGCACGCCGCGGTCGCCCGCCCCGAGGCCGTTCACGCCGGTGGCGACCCGGCAGTGGTGGAGGTAGGCACCGTGCGGGACCATGACGGCCTTCGGCCGGCCGGTGGAGCCCGAGGTGTAGATCATGTAGGCGAGCCGGTCGGGGTCGCTCGGCGGCAGCAGGCGACGCGCCTGCGGGCCCGGGTCCCTTGTGTCGTCGTCGGTGACGGTGAGGACCGCCGCCGGGCCGGCGTCCAGCCCGGCCAGCAGCCGCGGTTCGCTGACGACGGCCTTCGGGCGCAGGTCGGCGAGCATGGCCGCGCGGCGGACGGCGGGCTGCTCGGCTCCCAGCGGCACGTAGACGCCGCCGGAGCGCAGCACGGCGAGCATGGCGACCACGGTGTCCGCGGAGCGGTCGAGGCAGACCGCGACCGGGTCCTCCGGCCGTACCCCGGCATGGACCAGACGCACGGCCAGCGCGGCCGAGCGCCGCTCCACCTCGGCGTAGTCGAGTGTCGTGCCGTCGGCGGCCAGCACCGCGGGCGCGCCGGGCGTACGGGCCGCCTGGGCGGCGAACGCCTCGGGAAGCCCTGCGGTGACGGCGGGGGCAGGGCTGCCCGTGCTCCACTTCAGCAGTTGCTGCCGCTGCCCGGACTCCAGCAGGCCGAGCCTGCCGATCCGGTGGTCCGGCCGCCGGGCGGCCGCGCGGGCCAGGGTGACGAAGTGCTCGGCGAGCTGCTGGGCGCGGTCGGCGGAGAACAGGGCGGTGGCGTACTCGAGTTCCAGGTCGTAGCCGCCGTCGGGGCGGGCGGTGAGGAAGGCCGTCAGGCCGAACTTGGCCCGGGTCGGGGCGAGTCGGATCCGCTCGGTCCGCAGGCCGGGCAGCGCCGGCACCGCCGGGGGTGTCCCGGTGACGTCCAGCATCACGTCGACCAGCGGGGCGCGGCCGGCGTCCCGGTGCGGGGCGAGTTCCTCCACCACGCGGTCGAAGGGCACCTCTGCGTGGTCGAAGGCGTCGAGGACGTCGCTGCGGACCCGTTCCAGCAGGGCCGTCCACCGCGGGTCGCCGGAGAGGTCGACCCGGGCCACCACGGTGTTGACGAAGAAGCCGACCATGTCCTCCAGTTCGGGCCGGGTGCGCCCGCTGACCGGGATGCCGACGGCGATGTCGGTGCCCGCGCCGAACCGGCTCAGCAGGGCGGCGAGAAGCCCGAGGAAGGTGACGTACGGGGTGGCACCGTGTGCGCGGCCGTGCGCGAGGAGCGGCTCGACGAGGTCGGCGGGCAGTGTCGCCGCGACCCGGGCGCCGGCGCCGTCGCGTGCCGTGCCGTGCGGCCGGTCGGCGGGCAGCTCCGGCGGCCGCAGCCCGGCCAGCCGCTCCCGCCAGTGGGTGAGGCCGCGTTCGGCCTCGGCGCCGGCGAGCCGGGATCGCTGCCAGACGGCGTAGTCGCGGTACTGGAGGCGCGGGGACTCCAGCACGGCGGTGCGGCCGGCGACCCGGGCGGCGTACAGCTCGGCCAGCTCACGCCCGATGATCTCCTCGGACACGCCGTCCGAGACGATGTGGTGCAGGGCCAGGACGAAGACGTGCTCGTCCGGTCCGAGGCGCAGCAGCCGGGGTGCGACCGGCGCCGTCTGCGTCAGGTCGAAGGGGCGCACCGCGTGCCGGCGCACCGCCTCCCGCAGCCACGCGGCCCGCTCCGGGTCGCGGGCGTCCGGGGCGCCGGTCACCTCGGTGACGGGCAGGACGACCGGCCCCGGGGCTGCGGTCACCTGCTGCGGCACGCCGTCGGGACCGACCGGGTAGCGGGTGCGCAGGAGCGCGTGCCGGGCGAGGAGTTCGGTCAGCGCGCCCTCCAGGGCGGCCCGGTCGAGCCGGCCTGTCAGCCGCAGTGCCCAGGTGACGAGGTAGGCGTCCGGGTCGACGCGGTTGAGCAGCCAGAGCCGCCACTGGCCGGGGGACAGCGGTTGCGGCCGGTCCCGTTCGGCCGGGCCGAGCGCGGGTACGGCCGTGTCGTCCGCGGCGTCCGGGCCGGTCAGCTGCCGGGCCAGGGCGGCCGGGGTGCGGTGCTCGAAGACGGTGCGCACCGGTACGTCGCCGCCGAACAGGGAGCGCAGCCGGCCGGCGAGCCGCATGGCCAGCAGCGAGTGGCCGCCCAGCCGGAAGAAGTCCTCGTCCCGGCCCACGGTGTCCCGGCCGACGACCTCGGCCATGGCTTCGGCGACCAGCCGCTCGGCGCGGGTGCGCGGTGCGGCGGCGACGCCCGAGCCGGGCGGCGGCCCGGCCGGAGTGTCCGGCAGCGCGCCGCGGTCGACCTTGCCGCTGGCGGTCAGGGGCAGCGCGTCGAGGCGGACGAAGAGCGAGGGCACGTGCGTCTCGGGCAGCCGGGCGAGCAGGAAGTCGCGCAGCTCCGCGCCGTCCTCGCTGCCGGCCGCCGGCGGCCGGTACTGCACGAAGGCGACCAGCCACGGCCGGCCGTCGGGCCCGGGCCGCGCGACCACGGCCGCCGCGGCGACGGCCGGGTGCCGGGCCAGGGCGGTCTCGACCTCGCCGGGTTCGATCCGCACCCCGCGGATCTTCAGCTGGTGGTCGACACGGCCGAGGAACTCCAGCACCCCGTCCGCCCGGCGCCGTACCAGGTCGCCCGTGCGGTAGGCGCGGGAGCCGGGCGGGCCGTACGGGTCGGGCAGGAAGCTCGCCGCCGTCAGCGCGGGCCGTCCCACATAGCCGCGGGCCAGCCCCTCCCCGGCAAGGTACAGCTCCCCGGGCACGCCGATCGGTGCCGGCGCGCCGTCCGGGGTGCGGACCAGGGCCCGGCAGTTGTCCAGCGGCAGCCCGATCGGGACGGTGCCCTCCGCGCGCCGGCCGTCCGTCGCCGGTGGCACGGTCCACGAGGTGGCGTCGATGGAACTCTCCGTCGGGCCATAGGTGTTGACCAGCGTGGCGGTGGGCACGCGGGCCTGGAGCCCGGCGGCCAGCGCCTCGGGCAGCGCCTCGCCGGCGGAGAACAGCAGCCGGAGCGTGCGGCAGCGGTCCAGGCCCGGCTCGTCCACCAGGAGCCGGTAGAACGAAGGCACCCCCTGGAGCACGGTGACGTCGTGCCGGACCAGTGTGCGCACCAGCTCGGCGGGATCGCGTTCGGCGCCGTCGGGAGCGAGGACGACGGTGCCGCCCGAGACCAGCGGGGCGAGGAACTCCCACACCGAGGCGTCGAAGGTCGGCGTGGTCTTCTGGAGGAAGCGGTCGCGCGGGCCGAGCCCGAACCGCTCCACCGCCCACAGGACCCGGTTGCGGATGCCGCGGTGCGGGACGCCGACGCCCTTGGGGCGCCCGGTGGACCCGGAGGTGTGGATGACGTACGCCAGCGCGTCCGGGTCGGTGGCCAGCGGGGCCCGGTCGCCGGGCTGTGCGTCGGTCGCGGCCCGGTCCGCCGCGAGGTCCAGGACCCGGCGGCCGCCGTCGGCCAGGGCCGCGTCCCGGGCGCCGTCGGCGTCGGTGAGGACCAGGACGGCACCGGCGTCCGTGAGCATCGCCCGGGTCCGTTCCGCGGCCCGGCCCGCCGGGTCGAGCGGCAGGTAGACGGCTCCGGCGCGCAGCACGCCGAGGAGCGCGACGACCAGATCGGAACGGCGGGGCAGCCGGACGCCGACCGGGTCTCCCGGGCGCACGCCGAGGGCGCGCAGCCGGTGGGCGAGCCGGTTGGCCCGCTGGTCCAGCTCCCGGTAGCCGAGCACCTCGTCGCCCGCCACCACGGCGGGTGCGGACGGGGTGCGGGCGGCCTGCCGCGCGACCAGTTCCGGCAGCCCCTCGGCCGGGCGCTCGGCCAAGGGTCCGCGGCCGTCCCGCAGTGCCGCGGCGTGCTCGGCCGCGGTCAGCGTCTCCAGGCGGCCGATCCGGCCGTGCGGTGCCGCGCCGGCCTGGTCGAGGATCCGCCGGTAGTGCCGGGCGAACTGCCGCACGGTGGCGGCGTCGAACAGCCCGCGCGCGTACTCGATCACGCCGTCCAGGGCACCGTCCGGGCGCCGGCTCAGCTCCAGGGTGAGGTCGAACTTGGCGGTGCGCACGGGCACCGGCTCCCGGGCCGTCTCGATCCCGGGCAGTTCCTGACCGCCCGCGCTCGGCTCGCGGAACGCGAACAGCAGCTGGAACAGCGGATGGCGGGACGGGTCGCGCGGGGGCGCGAGTTCCCGCACCACCTCCTCGAAGGGCAGTTCCGCGTGGGCGAGAGCGTCCTGGGTCGCCTCCCGGACCGTGCGCAGGAGAGCGGCGAAGGAGGGGTCGCCGGCCGCGTCGACGCGCAGCACCACGGTGTTCACGAAGCAGCCGACGGCATCGTCCAGCGCGCTGTGTTCGCGGCCCGCGACCGGTACGCCCACCGCGAGGTCGGTGCGCCGGGTGTAGCGGGCCAGCAGGGCGTAGTAGCCGGCCAGGGAGGCCATGAAGAGGGTGGCCCCCTCCTGGCGCGCCAGCTCCTCCAGCCGTACGGCCGTGGCGGCCGGCACCGTGAAGCGGTGGACCGCGCCGCGCGCATCGCGCTGTGCCGGGCGGGCCCGGTCGGTGGGCAGTTCGGTGGGCTGGAGTCCGGCCAGCCGTGCCCGCCAGTAGGCCAGCTGGGCGTCGCGCAGCGGTCCGTCAAGCCGGCCGCGCTGCCAGGCGGCGAAGTCCGCGTACTGCACGCGCGGCGGCGGGAGCGTCTCGCCTCGGTAGGCGGCCGCGAGGTCGGCGAGGAGTACGTCGTTGGACCAGGCGTCGACGGCGATGTGATGGGCGACCAGCACCAGGACGTGCTCGGCGGGCCCGTCCGGCCGATCCGGCCCATCCGGCTCGTCCGGGGTGATCCGCAGCAGCCGGGCCCGCAGGGCGGGGGCGGCGTCCAGCCGCAGGGGCTCGCCGAGTTCGTGGTCCAGCGCCTTCTCCACGTCCGAGTCGCTGACGTCGGCGACGGGCAGCGGGACCGGTGACGGCTCGTCGATCACCTGGACCGGGTCGCCCGCGGCATCGGTCGTGTAGTGCGTGCGCAGCACCTCGTGACGGGCCACCGTCGCGGACAGCGCGCGGGCGAGCCGCTCGTGGTCCAGCGGACCGCGCAGCCGGAGCGCGGTCAGCACGAGATAGTCGACGCCGCCCGGGTTCAGCTGCTCGTGGAACCACAGCCGTTGCTGCGCGAAGGAGAGCCGCAGCGCCCCGTCCCGGGGTACGGGTACGAGCGCCGCCGGCCCGGCGGGGGCCGTGACCTCGGGAGCGGGCGCGGTCGCCGTACCGCCGGGGCTCGTCGCCGTACCGGCGGGATCCGTCGCCGGGCCCGCGGTCACCACCCCGGCCGGCTCCGTCGCCGTACCCGTGTCCGTGCCGAACACCGCACTGAACCGCTCCATCGTGCGAGCGGCGAGCAGGCGGGCGAGTGCCGCCACGGTCTGTGCCGTGAAGACGTCGCGTACGGAGACCGGGACGGCGAAGCGTTCGCCGAGGCGGGTGGCGACCCGGGTGGCGTCCAGGGAGCGGCCGCCGAGTTCGAAGAACGGGTCGTGGCGGCCGATCCGCTCGACGCCGAGCACCTCGGTCCACACCTCGGCGATGGCCTGCTCGGCGGGGGTGCCCGGTGCGGCGTACTCCCGGCCGGTGGTGCGCAGCGGCCGGGGCCGGGGCAGCGACCGCCGGTCCAGTTTGCCGTTGGCCAGCAGCGGCAGCGCGTCCAGCACGCTCCACAGCGTCGGCACGAACTGCCGGGGCAGCCGGGCCGCGAGGTGGGCGCGCAGCTCGGCCAGCCCGGCCTCGCCCAGCTGCCCGGCCCGCGGTACGACATGCGCCGCCAGCCGGGGTCCGGCCGGGTCGGAGAGGTCGGCGACCACCGCGGCCGCGCGGACGGCGGGATGCGCGGCGAGGACGCTCTCGGCCTCGCCGGGCTCCACCCGGAATCCGTCGATCTTGAGCTGCTGGTCGCGCCGGCCGAGGAAGACGAGGGTTCCGTCGGGCTGCCGGCGGGCCAGGTCCCCGGTCCGGTACAGCCGGGCCCCGGGGTCCGCCGCGTACGGGTCGGGCACGAAGCGGTCCGCCGTCGGCCTGGGGTCCCCGGCGTAGCCGCGGGCGACACCGGGACCGCCCACATGGATCTCGCCGGGCGCCCCGACGGGCACCGGCCGCAGCCGGTCGTCCAGCAGCAGGACGGTCACCCCGGGCAGCGGGCGGCCGATGGGGACCGGACCGGGTGCGAGCCGGCCGGCCGGGACCGTGTGGGTGCAGCAGGCCACGGTGACCTCGCTCGGGCCGTAACTGTTGACGACCAGGGTGTCCGGCGCCTCCCGGGTCCAGGCGGCCAGCTGCTCGCCGCGCAGCTCCTCACCGCCGATGACGAGGCAGTCGGCGGTCTTCGCCGGCGCGACCGGGTCCTGCGCCCGGGTGAGCAGCCCGAGGTGGGTCGGGGTCAGTTTGAGGACGCCGTACGGCCCTTCGGCGAGGGCGTCGGCGAGGTGCTGGACGCCGGCGGACTCCTCCGGTGTCAGGCGCAGCGGGGCTCCGGCGGCCAGCGTCGGGTAGAACGCGGTCAGGGCCAGGTCGTGGGCGAGGGAGGTGTGCAGCACCGAGCCCGCCGTCGCCCGCTCGGCGCGATAGGGCAGGGTGTCGCGGGCCCAGCGGGTGTAGTGGAGCAGGCCGCCGTGGGTCACCTCGACGCCCTTGGGGCGTCCGGTCGAGCCGGAGGTGTAGACGACGTAGGCCAGGTCGTCGCCGGTGAGCGGGACATCGGGCGCGGTCGCCGGGCAGGCGCCGGTCAGCGCCGTCTCGGCGGGATCGTCCAGGTCGAGCCGGCGGACCCCGGCCGGTGCCGTTGCGGACCGGGTGGTGATCAGCAGTACGGCACCGGAGTCGGCCACCGCCCCCGCGGCCCGCCGCACGGGATGGGCCGGGTCGAGGGGGACGTAGGCGGCGCCCGCCTTCAGGACGGCGAGCAGGGTGATCACCAGGTCGGCGCCGCGGGGCAGCCGGACCGCGACCCGGTCGCCCCTGCGGATACCGAGGGCGCGCAGCCGCTGCGCCAACTGGTTGGCGGCCCGGTCGAGTTCGGGGTAGGTGAGCGTCCGGGTGCCGTCCATGACGGCCACACCCGTCGCGTGCGCCGCGATCAGTTCGGGCACGGTGTGCGCGCCGTCCGTGGCGAGAGGTGCCGGCCGCCCGCGGGCCGCGGACAGTTCCCGCGCGTCGGGCAGCGGCAGCCGGGCCACGGGGGTGTCCGGCGCGGCGACGGCCGCGCGCAGCAGCCGCACGTACTGGTCGGCGAACCCGGAGACGGTCGCCGGGTCGAACAGGGCGGTCGCGTAGGTGACCGAACCGTCCAGCGCACCGTCCGCCCTGCGGGTCAGGTGCCAGGACAGATCGGCCTTGGCCCCGGCGGCCCGGGGCAGCTGCCCGAGGCCGGGCGGGGGCGTGTCGTGAAAGGTGAACAGCACGCCGGCGAGGGGGGTGCGGGACGGGTCGCGGCGCTCCGCCAGCTCCGCCACCAGCAGGTCGAAGGGCAGCTCGGCGTGGCGGCGGGCGGCGACGGCCCGGTCCCTCGTGCGCAGCAGCAGGTCGCGGAAGCCGGCCGTGGGAGCGGCCGTGACACGCAGCAGCACCGTGTTGACGAAGAGCCCGACCAGCCGCTCGGTCTCGGGGTGCTCCCGCCCGGAGACGGGGACGCCGACGGCCAGGTCGTCGCGGCCGGTGCAGCGGCCGAGCCAGGCGAAGAACCCGGCGAGCAGGGTCATGAACGGGGTGGCGCCGTGCTGCTCGCCCAGGTCCCGCAGCCCGGCCGCCAGATCCTCGGGGATGTGGAAGTGGACGGTGGCCCCGTGGGTGTCCCGCACGGCGGGGCGGGGCCGGTCGGTCAGCGGCTCGGTGCGCTCCAGCCCGGCCAGCTCCGCGCGCCAGAACCGCAGGGCGCTCTCCCGTCCGGCGCCCTCCATGCGGTCGCGCTGCCACTGGGCGTAGTCCGCGTACCGCAGCGGCGGCGGGGGCGGTTCGTCTCCGGCGTACAGGCCCGTCAGCTCGGTCGCGAGGATGTCGTTCGCCCGGTCGTCGGTGGCGATGTGGTGCAGGACGAGGACGACCGTGTGCGTGCCGTCGTCGTCGCGCACCAGCCGGACCCGGACCGGCGGGGCCGCGGACAGGTCGAAGGGACGCGCCAGTTCGGCGGCGAGGACCGCGCGCGGATCACCGTGTTCCGGTGCGGGGCGTACCGGTCGGGGCTCCTCGACGACCTGGAGCGGTGGGCCGTCGTCGGCGGCCGCGTACCGGGTGCGCAGCACGTCGTGCCGCTCGAAGAGCAGGCCGAGGGCCGCGTACAGGCGTTCCAGGTCGAACGGCTCCGGCACCGGGATCACGAGGGATTCCAGGTAGGAGACGTCGTCCGGGTCGAGTTGCTGGAGGAACCACAGCCGCTGCTGGGCGAAGGACACCGGAACGGGTCCGGTGCGCTCGCCGGCGGCGGGCGGCGGCGCGGTGTCGCCGGGCAGGGCGAGCCGCCGGGCGAGTTCGGCGACGGTACGCGCCTCGAACAGGGTCGCCAGGGGCAGGGCGCGGCCGGTCCGGGCGCGCAGCCGGCCGACGGCCCGGACGGCGAGCACGGAGTCGCCGCCCCGGCGGAAGAAGTCGTCGTCCGCGCCGAGCCCGTCGCACTCCAGCACCTCGGCGAACGCCTCGGCGACCAGGCGTTCCTCCGCGGTGGCCGGGGCCCGGCCGCCCGGCTCGTCCGCCGCCGCGGCGGCGGGCGCGGGCAGTGCCGCGACGTCGAGCTTGCCGTTGGGCGTGACCGGGAACGCGTCCAGTACGACGAACCGGGCGGGCACCATGACGTCCGGGAGCAGCCGGGCACAGCGCGCCCGCAGCACCGGCGCCGCCGGCGGGTCGTCCGGGTCCGCCGGGGTCACGTATCCCACCAGCCTCGGGTCGCCGCCGGCGTCCGGGAGGGCGCGCACCACGGCGGCCCGCACGCCCGGGTGGGCGGCGAGCACGGCCTCGGTCTCCCCCGGCTCGACCCGTACTCCGCGGATCTTGACCTGGTGATCGGCCCGGCCGAGGATCTCGATCCGGCCGTCGGCGCGTCGGCGGGCGAGGTCACCGGTGCGGTACAGCCGGGAGCCGGGCGTACCGGCGTACGGGTCGGGCAGGAAGCGGTCGGCGGTGAGCGAGGCGCGGCCCAGGTAGCCGACGGCGACACCCGCACCGCCGATGTACAGCTCCCCCACACTGTCCAGCGGCATGGGTTCGAGCCGGTCGTCGAGGACGTACAGGGTGGTGCCGGCCACCGCCCGGAAGTCGCGCACCTCCCCGCCGTCCAGCCGGGCGGCCGAGGACCAGACGGTCGTCTCGGTGGGGCCGTACAGGTCCCACACCTCGGCTCCGGTCGCGCACAGTCTGCGGGCGAGTACGGCGGGCAGCCGCTCGCCGCCGCTGAGCGCGACGAAGCCGTGGGGCGGGGTCCAGCCCGAGTCGAGCAGCAGCCGCCAGGTCGTCGGGGTCGCCTGGAGCACCCGGGCGGACACCCGGGCGAGCAGAGCGGCCAGCCGCTCGGGGTCCTGTGTCTCGGCGCGTTCCCCGACCACGATCCGGCAGCCGGTCAGCAGCGGCAGGAAGAGTTCCAGCGCGGCGATGTCGAACGCCACCGTCGTGACGGCGGGGACGACGCTGCCGGGCCGCAGGCCGGGGCGCTCACGCATCGACCACAGGAAGGTGAGCAGAGAGCGGTGGGTGACCATGACGCCCTTGGGGCGCCCCGTGGAGCCGGAGGTGTAGATGACGTACGCGGGATCGTCCAGGCGGACCGGCGCGGTGTCCGGCACCGGGTCGGGGAGGGTCGCGGGGGCGGCGGCGACGTCCACGATCCGCAGGCCGGGGCCGCCGAGCCCCGCCGGGTGGGTGGCACCGTCGGTGACGAGGATCCGTACGCCCGCGTCGGCCAGCACCTGGGCCAGCCGTTCGCGGGGATGCCCGGGGTCGAGCGGCAGATAGGCGGCTCCGGCGCGGTGCACGCCGAGGAGGCAGGCCGGCAGATCCGTGCCGCGGGGCAGCAGTACGCCGACGAGATCGCCACGGCGTACGCCCGCCGCGCGCAGCTGTCCGGCGAACGCCGCGCTGCGGTCCGCCAGTTCGCGGTACGTCAGCCGGTGCGGGCCGCACTCCACCGCCACGGCGTCCGGTGTGGCCCGGGCCTGCTCCAGGACCAGGTCGGCCACCGGCCGCTGCGGCACCGGTTCGGCGGGGCCGACGGGCGGCGGGAGCACCGTGCGGCGTTCCGCGGCGGGCAGCATGTCCAGCCGGCCGAGGGGACGTTCGGGGGCGGCTGCGCACAGCGTGGTCAACCGCTCGGCGAGCCGGGCCGCGGACTCGGCCGTGAACAGCGCGGTGGCGTACACCAGTTCGCCGTGCAGTGTTCCGTCCCGGTCGCGCAGCAGGCGTACGACGAGGTCGTGCCGGGTGGCCCGGGGCGGTACGGGGAGCCATTCGGCGGTCAGGGTGCCGAAGCGGGGGCGGTGCCGGTCGACGACGTCGACGAGCACCGGGCAGAGGGGGTCACGGGAGGTGTCGGCGGACGGACCCGGTCGCCGCGTCCGTCCGGCCGCGTCGACACCGGCCGCCCCCGCCGTGACGGCTGCCGCGCGCTCCACGGCCGCGGGTCCGGCCGCATCGACACCGACCCTCCCCGCCATCGCGGCTGCCGCGCGCTCCACGGCCGTGGCGAAGCTCAGTGCCGGGGTGAGCGCGAGCGACAGCGGGCGGACGGCTCCTCCGCTGCGGTATCCGAGTGCCCCGTGCCACCGGCCGCTGTGCCGGGCCAGCAGCGTGTGGACGATCACCGCGAGCGCGGCCCCGGGGCGCCCGCCCCCGAAACCGGCGGGCGGCGCGAACGGAACGGCCGCGGCGGCCGGCTGCCAGACGGCGGGCCGGGCCCGGTCGGCGGGGGCTTCGAGCGGGACGCCGTCCAGGGGAGCGGCAGGCGGCCGGGCGCCGGGTTCCCCGGCCGACGACTGGGCACCGGACTCCCCGGCCGGCGCCATGGTGCCGTAGGCACCGGACGGCGAGGGGTCGACTGCCAAGGCGTGCTGCCGCCTGCCCGTGCCGTCGTCCGTGAACCGGCCGTACAACTCGCCGAGTTCACACGTCAGCTCGGACAGCGTGGCCAGGTCCCCCGCCGCCTGGTGCACCGTCAGCAGCAGGATGTGGTCGTCGGGGGCGAGGGAGGTCAGGGCCGCCGCGAAGGAGTGCCGGGCCGTGGGGCCGGCGAGGACGTCGAGCAGGTGGGCGCAGACCTGGCCGGGCGTGGCGCCGGGCGCCGCCTCCTCCCGGTGGAGAGGTACGGCGGGTTCGGCCGCGACCAGCTCGGGGCGGCCGTCCCGGTCGAGGCAGCGCACGCGCAACTCCGGGTGCCGCACGAGGAGTTCCGCCGCGGCGGCGGCCAGCGCCCGCACGTCGGCGGCACCGCGCAGCCGGACCGCCTGCGCGGTGAAGTAACCCTGCTCCGGAGCCAGTTGCTCCAGATCCCACAGGTGCTGCCGGAGCAGACCCGGCACCGCGGCGGCCGGGCCGGCGGAGACCGGGCCGGCAGCGACCGGGCCGGCAGCCGCGGGTCCGGTGGACACCGGTCCGGTGGGGCCGGACATCGCGTCGGAGACCGCATCGGACACCACGCCGTACACCGCGTCGGACGCCACGCTCGTCGGATGGGGGCGGTTCATCGTCACCTCGGCTGCGCTCCGGTTGGTTCAGTGGCCCTGTTCGGCCATACGCCGACGCAGACTCAGCGGGCGCATATCGGTCCAGACCTGCTCAATGTGGTCCAGGCACTCGTCCCGGGACCCTTCCACGCTCACCGCACGCCAGCCGGCCGGCAGGGGCTGGTCGGCGGCCCAGACGGAGTACTGCTCCTCGTCGTTGACCACAACGAGGTAGGTGTCGTCGGCAGTCATTGCTCTCCCTGAGATGTCGGCGGGTAAGCGGAGTCAGCCCTTCCACAGATGGCGGATGTCACCGAAGTGCCGCTCGACCCACGCGTCGGAGTAGATGGTGTCCACGTAGCGCTCGCCCCGGTCGGGCAGCACCAGCACGCAGTTGGCGCCCTCCGGGAGCCCGCCGGCCCGCCGTGCGGCCGCGCTGACCACGGCCCCCGACGAGCCGCCGGCGAGGATCACCTCGGCGCCCACGAGTCGACGGCAGCCGACCACGCAGTCCTGGTCGGTCATCCGTTCCACGGAGTCGGCCATGCCGTCGTAGTGCAGGGCGGGCCGCCGGGCCGCGCCGTGCCCGGGGACCAGCCGGCGGCAGCCCGGCTCCCCGAAGATGGCGCTGCCCACGGCGTCCACCGCGACGATGTGCGTGTCCATGCCGTGCTCGGCGATGTACCGGGCGCAGCCGTGGATCGTCCCGCAGGAACCGGTGGCGACGAACAGCACGTCGACCCGGCCGTCCAGGTCCCGCGCGATCTCCCGCATCAGCTGTTCCTGCGCTCGCGCGTTGAGGACGTTCGCGTACTGGTCGGGCCAGAACGCGCCCGGAATCTCCTCGGCGAGCTGCCGGGCGCGCCGGACCCTGGCAGCGAGGAAGTCGCCCGTCGCGGCGTCCGGTTGGGTGACCCGCTCCAGCTCCGCACCGTACGCCTCCAGCACGGCCAGGTTCTGCGCGGTGGTCCTCGGGTCCACCACACAGACGAACCGCAGGCCGAACCAGCGGCAGACCTGCGCCAGGCCGATACCGAGGTTGCCGGAGCTGGATTCGACGACGGTCGACTTCCCGGGCACCAGGCGGCCGCTCTCGATCGCGCCGGCCACCATGCCGATGGCCGCACGATCCTTCATGCTGCCTCCGGGGTTCATTCCCTCCAGCTTGGCGTGGAATCGGGCACGCGATTGCGGGAAGAGCCGCTCCAGCCGTACGAGCGGAGTCTCCCCGACCGTGGAGAGAATCCCGTTGCCGATGTGCACGCCGGTTACCCGTTCGCGGCCGCGTCTTCCGCCTGGAGGCGGGCTATGTATCCGGCGAGGTCCCGGAACGACTTGCCCTCGAATCCCTCCAGGCGTTCCAGGAGTTTGCAGTCGAGGATGTTCTCCAGTTCCAGCAGGACCTGAACCATGGAGAACGAGTCCAGGTCGGCCAGGCTCGCCGGCTCGGGGACGTCGGGCTGTTCCGCGCAGATCTTGATCGCGGTCTCCCGCACCGTTTTCTCGAGCGCGTCGACCACCTTCGGGTTCGGGTTCTCCAAGGCGTCGGACTTCGGCCCGAGTTCGTCATTCACCATGTGCTGTCAGCACCCTTCGGTTAATTCAACCGGTCATGACTTCAGGAAAGCCGGGCCGACACTAGACAGCCGTCCAGTGACCGGTCAACACGATGTCCCGCTGGCGGGACGAAGCCCCACCACCCGCGCTTGACACCGGGGTTGCCCCATGGTTGGTTCCGTGACCTGCGCATTGCACGAAGCGCTCGTGGCGTTTTTCCAGCATTCCAGCATTCACGGAACCGGGGGACGACAGCCGTGCTGTACCCACACACCGCGACCAAGCGAATAAAGCTCCGCCCGGCCGGTGCGGCGGACGCGCCCGCCGCCTACGACATTCTCTTCCGCAGCGGCAACGGCCCGCTCCCGCTGCTCGACAGCTACGCGGCCGATTTCCACAAGGGACTCTCCGCGTGTTTTATGATCCATGCCGCGGAAACGGACGACCTGCTGGGCTTCAGCACGCTGTCCGACCTCAAGCCCGCCGGTCATCTCCGAGCCGAGGTCAATCTCCGGCTGGGCACCCGTGAGGACCTGCGCTCCGAGGCGAACGCCCTCACCGTGAATTTCGCCTTTTCCATGTGGCGGACCCGCAAGGTGTACTTCGAGGTGACGGACCCGACGCTGGCGCGCATCGGATTCGGGCACCACACGAAGGCCATGCGCGCCGAGGCGGTCCTTCCCGACCACGTGTTCCTGCACGGAAAACTCCAGGACCTGCACGTCATCTCCTACGGACGGGACGACTGGCAGGTCCACGGCCTGGACTTTCTCCAGCAGGTGGTCTGACAGGGCGCAGGCCCGCCCGTTTCCGGTCGAATACCAAATCAGTCGAGCGCGGAGGTGTCACTGCGGTGACGACGTATGTCTGGGGCTATCTGACGGAATACGAGAAGGAGCGGTCCGACATTCTCGACGCCGTGGACACGGTGTTCCGCTCCGGTCAGCTCGTGCTCGGCGCGAGTGTGCGGGGGTTCGAGCAGGAGTTCTCCGACTACCACGGGCTCCCCCACTGTGTCGGCGTCGACAACGGCACCAACGCCCTGGTGCTGGGCCTGAGGGCACTCGGCATCGGCCCCGGTGACGAGGTCATCACGGTGTCCAACACGGCGGCACCGACCGTCGTCGCCATCGACGCCGTGGGCGCGAAGCCGGTCTTCGTGGACGTCCATCCCGACACGTATCTCATGGACGTCGACCAGGTGGCGGCGGCCGTCACCGAGCGCACCCGGTGCCTGCTGCCGGTGCACCTCTACGGCCAGTGCGTCGACATGGCGCCGCTCAGGGACCTGGCCGCACGGCACGGTCTGGCCCTCCTGGAGGACTGCGCGCAGGCCCACGGGGCCCGGCACCACGGCCGGCTGGCCGGCACCATGGGCGACGCGGCGGCGTTCTCCTTCTATCCGACCAAGGTCCTCGGCGCCTACGGCGACGGCGGCGCGACGCTGACCGCGAACGCCCAGGTCGACGCCAACCTGCGCCGACTGCGCTACTACGGCATGGAGACCACGTACCACGTCGTCGAACTGCCCGGCCACAACGCCCGGCTGGACGAGGTGCAGGCGGAGATCCTGCGCCGCAAGCTGGGACGGCTGGACGACTACGTCGCCCGGCGGCAGGCGATCGCCGAGCGGTACGCACAGGCCTTCGCCGGCACCGATCTGATCACCCCGGTGACCGCCCCCGGCAACACGCATGTCTACTACGTCTACGTGGTCCGCCACCCGCGCCGGGACGCGATCATCGAGGCGCTCAAGGAGCACGGCGTCCACCTCAACATCAGCTACCCGTGGCCGGTGCACACCCAGAAGGGCTTCGCCCACCTGGGCTACGGCGCGGGGTCGCTGCCGGTGACCGAGGCCGCCGCGCGGGAGATCTTCTCCCTGCCGATGTACCCCTCGCTCGCACCCGCCGACCAGGAGCGCGTCATCGACCTCGTGCACCGCGTCCTCGCGCAGGTCTGACTCGTGACCCCCACTCTGCACGCGAACATCGACGCGCCGCTGCTCGGCGACGGCCCGCTGACCTCCGCGGCCGGCTTCCACGCCTGGTGGGCCGAGCGGCACCGGACGGGCCGGTACCGGGTCGAGCAGGTCGCTCTCGCCGAGCTGCGGGACTGGGCGTTCGACCCGCGCACCGGCAACCTCGGCCATGCGAGCGGCCGTTTCTTCTCCGTCGAGGGACTGGAGGTCCGCGAGGGCAGCACGGCGACCTGGCAGCAGCCGGTCATCAACCAGCCCGAGATCGGCATCCTCGGCATCGTCGTCAAGGCGTTCGACGGCGTTCTGCACTGTCTGATGCAGGCCAAGATGGAGCCGGGCAACTGCAACGTCCTCCAGCTGTCGCCCACGGTGCAGGCCACGCGCAGCAACTACACCCAGGTCCACCGCGGCAATCGGACCCCGTATCTGGAGTACTTCACGGGGCCGGGACGCGGCGAGGTGCTGGTGGACGTGCTCCAGTCGGAGCAGGGCGCCTGGTTCTGGCGGAAACGCAACCGGAACATGGTCGTCCTGGTGACCGGGGACGTCCCCGTGCACGAGAACTACTGCTGGCTGAGCCTTGCGCAGCTGCGTGCGCTGACCCGGGTTGACAACCTCGTCAACATGGACGCGCGCACCGTGCTCTCCTGTATGCCCTTCGCCTTCCCGCAGGAGGCGGAGGCCGACGGCCGGGACGCCTTCCGGGACGCGCTCATCCGGTCGTACCAGTACCAGGCGGGCGAGCCCGGCGCGCGTCCCCGGCACAGTGCCGGGGAGATCCTGAGCTGGTTCATCGAGGCCAAGGCCCGCTGTGAGTGGTCGGCCCGGCTGGTGCCGCTGGGCGAGGTGGCGGGCTGGTCGCAGGACGGGCGGGAACTCAGTGACGAGGAGGGGCGGCAGTTCCGGGTCATCGGGGTCTCGGTGGAGGCCGGTGACCGTGAGGTGCGACGGTGGACCCAGCCGCTGCTGGCGCCGCGTGGCCGCGGGCGCGCCGTGTTCCTGGCGCGGGTCCTGGACGGCCTGCTGCACCTGCTGGTGCAGGCCCGGCCGGAGTACGGGCTGATGGACATGGTGGAGATGGCGCCGACCGTGCATCTGTTGCCGGGCGACGCCCTCGCCGGGATCGCAGACCCGCGGGTGCGCGAGGCGGTGCGCGATCCGGCGGGCCAGGGCCACACGGTCCGCTACGACACCGTGCAGTCCGAGGAGGGCGGCCGCTTCCACCACGCGCTCACGCGCTATCAGATCATCGAGACCGGCCCGGACTTCCCGGACACGGCACCACCCGGCCACCTGTGGGTGACGGTGCGCCAGCTCGTCGATCTGCTGCGCCACGGGCACTACCTGAACATCGAGGCCCGCAGTCTGCTGGCCGGACTGCACAGCCTGTGCTGACACACGGCTCAGCGGGACGACGCCGGGGCGGGTCAGGTCGAGGAGGGAATCGAGGAGTGCGGCTACTGTTCACGACCGCGCCGCTGCGCGGCCATTTCCACCCTCTGGTGCCGCTGGCCTGGGCCGCCCGGTCCGCCGGCCACGAGGTGCTGGTCGCCACCACCGGCGACTTCACCACGACCGTGGCCCGCTCGGGGCTGCCCGCCGTGTCCTGGGGACCCGCCACCGACATGGCCGCGCTGACCCACGCAGAGGCCCACGGCGGTTCCCCGGCGGCCGCCGGGGAACCGGGACGGCACGGCTCCGCCCAGCGGCGGCTCGCCCACGGCCGGGCCTTCGGACGCCTCGCCGAGGCGTGCCTGCCCGGCGCCCACGCCCTGCTCGACACCTGGCGCCCGGACCTCGTCGTGAGCGAGCGCGCCGAGTCGGCCGGACCGCTGGCCGCCGCCGCCCGGGGCATCCCGCACGTGGAGTTCCACTGGGGCGCCGCCGAACTGCCCGAGTACCGGGAGGGCGCCGCCGCCCGCCTGGACCGCGACCTGCCCGTGCCCTGGGAGATCCTCAACCCCTGGCCGCCCTCGCTGCGCCGCCCGTACGCCGCCCGGCACCGGACCCTGCGCAGCATCGACTACAACGGCGACGCCGAGATCCCGTCCTGGGCCCTCACCGCGCCGCACCGGCCGCGGGTGTGCATCACCTTCGGCACCCTCCTGCCCCGGCTGCGCGACCTGCCACTGCGCGCCACGATGACCCCGGTGCTGCGCCGCCTCGCCGAGCAGGACCACGAACTGCTCGTCGCCACCGACGAGGAGACGGCGGCCGGCTGGCCCGAGCTGGCCCGCTACGCCCACCGCGTCGGCCGCATCCCGATGGCCCAGGTGGTGCCCGGCTGCGACCTCCTGGTCAGCCACGGCGGGCAGGGCACGGTGCTGGCCGCGCTCGGCGCCGGGTGCCCGCAGCTGCTGCTGCCCCAGTTCGACGACCAGTTCGACAACGCCGACATGGTGCGGCAGGCCGGCGCCGGACGGTGCGTGACACCGGACCGGCTCACGCCCGAGGTCGTCGTGGACCAGGTCGAGTTCCTCCTCGCGGACTCCGGGTGCACGGCGCGGGCGGCCCGGATCGCCGAGGAGATCAGACGGCAGCCGCCCCTGTCCCGGACCGTGGACGCGCTGACGCGGTGGGCGGGCCCGCGCCGCGCGGCGGCCGGGGCCGGGCACCGCCAGCGTCCGAGCGACCACCGGAGTGTGATGTGACCATGTCCGCGGTGAAGGCCACCGAGATGGCCGTGCCCAACGCCTACCGGATCACCCCGACCCGGCATCTGGACCGGCGGGGCTACTTCTACGAGGCGTTCCGTGCCGAGGAGCTCGGTGAGCTGATCGGTTATCCGTTCGTGGTGCGGCAGGCGAACTTCTCGCGCAGCCGGGCCGGCACCCTGCGCGGTATCCACGGCACGGCCCTGCCACCGGGCCAGGGGAAGCTGGTGACGTGCGTCCGCGGTGCCGTCATGGACGTCGTGGTCGACCTGCGGGTCGGCTCCCCCACCTTCGGCCGGTACGACATCACCTACCAGGACGAGGAGTCGGGCATCGCCGTCTACCTCTCCGACGGCCTGGGCCACGCCTTCCTCGCCCTGACCGACGACGCGTGCATGAACTACCTGTGCTCCGAGGTGTACGTCCCCGGCACGATGATCGAGATCAACCCGCTGGACCCGGACATCGCGATCCCCTGGGAACTCAAGGGCCCGCCGGTGATGTCCGAGAAGGACGCGGGCGCCGTCGGGCTGCGGGAGGCCGCGGATTCCGGGCTGCTGCCGGGCTACGAGGAGTGCCTCGCGCACTACGCGGCCCTCGGGGCGTCCTCGGGGTGACGCCCCGCCGGGTACGGACCGGGTCAGCCGCGGCGGGACACCGCCCGGCCCAAAGAGCGCACCCCGCGCGCCACGCGCCGGACCGTCGGCGTGCGCGGCACGAAGGCCGCCATCACCGGTCTGCCGCCGGGCAGCCCGAGCCGGGTCAGCCGTCCCTGCGTGAAGTAACGCCGGGTACGGTCGTCCAGCCGGCGGGAGAGATAGTGCTCGGCCGTCGGCCGGAGTGCGGGGTGGCTGTCCGGCTGCATGGTGTAGCCGACGGTCTCGACCAGGCGGGCCAGCTCCTCGGACGCGGTCCGGGCGCCCTGGTGGAACGACCACGCGGTCACGGCCGGCGCGTCGGCCAGGTCGGGCAGGAGTGCGTCCACGATCGTCACGGGCACACGGTTGCTGTTCTGGTAGGGCCGCAGCCTTTCGAGCAGCAGCTCCGTGCCGGTCCGGGCCGCCGGCAGGCCGAAGAGGGACGCCGCCGTGAGCAGTGCCGTGGAGAAACAGCCCACCACCAGCGCCGGCCGCAGCTGCTGGTAGACCACCTCGGCGAGGACGGTCTCGCCGAGCACCCCGAACCCGACCCCGAGGCGCGCCGCTTCCTCCTCCAGGGCGCCGGCCCAGCCGGGCGGCGCCGAGGGGTGGGGCTTGAACACGATGTGCCGGTGGCCGAGCCGGGCGGCGCCGCGGAGCATCCGCAGGTGCAGCTGCTGCTCCTCCTCGGCGGAGAGGATGTCGATCGCGGACAGATACTGACCGAGCAGCAGCACCGGCCGGGTGTCCGTTGCCGGCCACACGTCCGTGGCGTGCTCGCCGAGTTCGTGCAGCACCCGGGTGAAGGTCTCGGTCGGCACGGGCTGCGGCTCGACGCCGAACTCCCGCAGCAGCAGCGGCCGGAGCCCGGGAACGAGGTCCACATGGAGCAGCCGCCGGATCCGGGCGCCCACCCGCGGGTCCAGCGCGCCCCGCGTCGGCCCGTAGCTCATCAGCCCGTCGGCATAGACATGGAGGGTGCTGTCGTCGAAGATCCGCGCCAGGGCGCGGGACGGGCCGCCCTGGATCGACTCGCACACGATCTCGACCTCCCCGTCGCCCAGGTGCCAGGTCCGGCGTAACGCCCGCTGCCACAGCACCGCGTCCTGTTCCCGGGGCATCCAGTCCATGGGATGGAAGGGCCGGATGAAGTCGTTCCAGGACCGGACCTCGTCGAACTCCGGGCGCAGCGCGGCGAATCCGCGCATGCGGTCGAGGGGAGTGCCCACCTCGGGTACCGCGGACGGATCGGTGACGACCAGGACGCGCCGGTGCCGCGACCGGGGCCCGAAGAGTCCCGCGCGGATCGCCGCGGTCACCGTGGCGGCGGCGTACTGCGTACAGGCGAGGAAGAGCTGGGTGGTGGGGGCGGCGGTTGTGACCATGCGGGGACCGTACCCCCGGCCGGTGCGCGACGCCCGGGCCGTCCCGCCCGGCGGGACAGCCGGAGCCCCGATTTTCCGGGGCCGGAATTTCCTTCGGGTTGACGTGGTTTCAGAAATTCCTAGACTTCCCGGAGTTGCTGCGTCGGAGGCGATGAATCGGAGGTTCCAGTGAATGCGATCAGCCTCACCGACGACGAGGTGGAAAGCTTCGTCCAGCAGGGCTTCGTGAAAATCCCCGGGGCATTCCCGAAGGAAACGGCCGACGTGTGCCGTGAGCGGCTGTGGCGGGAGACCGGGAAGGATCCGGACGATCCGAGGACATGGACGGAGCCGGTGGTGCGGATACCGCCGATCAACGATCCGCCGTTCCTGGAGTCCTGCAACACCCCTCGGCTCCACCGGGCCTACGAGCAGCTGTACGGCGCCGGCCGCTGGATCGAGCCGGACTGGCCGGGGACTTTCCCGGTGCGGTTCCCGCATCCCGGCCGGCCCGGGGACACGGCCTGGCACATCGACGCCGGCTGGCATGTCGACGAGCAGTGGTTCGAGGCGCTGGAGGACGGCGGGGATCTGGGTAAAGTCGATCCGCTCGGTTTCCGCGTCAACATCGAATCGCGCGGCCGTGCACTGCTGATTCTGCTGCTGTATTCGGATGTCGGCCCGAACGACGCGCCGACCCGCATTCGCGTCGGTTCTCATCTGGATGTTCCGCCCATGCTCGCCCCGTACGGCGAAAAGGGTCGTGGCCTGTTCCGTGACGACGTCATCGACAAGGCGACGGAACACCGCCCGGAGGTGCTGGCCACCGGGGAGGCCGGTGACGCGTTCCTCGTGCATCCCTTCGTGGTGCACGCCTCCCAGGCGAACCGGAATGGCCGGCCCCGGTTCATGGCCCAGGCGGCGGTCGAGCCGCGCGAGTTGCTGCGGACCGAGCGCGCCGACGGGCAGTACAGCCCGGTGGAACGCGCGGTCAGGATGGGGCTGGGGCTGAACTGACCGCGCGGAGCGCATGTCTCCCCGACGACGACCAGGTCAGGCACCTTGTAGCCGAACCGTTGCCGTTCCATCGGAACTCCCCCACAGCGAGCGCATAGTGTGTGTTGCCGTTCCAGAAGGTTGTGGGACCGGCCTGAACTCCCCGGGAGACCCGGGCCGGTGACACAGCCGAAGCGCCGAGTTCCTTCACAGCAGGGGGAGTCAAGAGCATGCGATCCATACGGCCGTCGTTCACCGTTCGGCGAGGGAGGGGCGCGCGCCGCGCCTCCCGCGCGCTGACGGCGGTCGCCCTCGTCTCGGCGCTGGCGATGACCGCCACCGCGTGCAACGACGACGGTGACGACAACGCCGGCGGTACGCCGGCCGCCGGCGCGGGCGGCACCGGCGACGGAAAGATCACGATCCCGGACGACCTCAAGCAGAGGCTCAAGGAGCACGGGATCGACATCGACAAGTGGAAGAAAGGCGCCTGGAAGAACTGGAACAAGGAAGACTGGCTGCGCGAGGCCAACGACTTCATCAACCCGGTCATCAAGGGCCTGTGGGACCCGGACCGGATGCGTGACGCCGACGACCCGGACCAGGGCGTCGACGACAACGACATCTCCGGTGACCAGGGCGTGACGGACCCGACGCCGCAGCCGGTGAAGGCGCAGTCGGTCACGCCGCCGTACCACACCAGCGCGGCCACCTCGGGCAAGCTGCTCTTCGACGCCCCCGACGGCACCATGGTCTGCTCGGCGACGGTCGTGCAGGACCCGGCGCACCCGGGCAAGTCCAACCTGGTCTGGACGGCGGGTCACTGTGTGCACGCCGGCAAGAAGGGCGGCTGGTACCGCAACATCGCCTTCGTCCCGTCGTACAACAACCAGGGCAAGTCGGCGGCCGAGCTGAAGAACGCCAGCCGGTCGGAAATGGCTCCGTACGGCGTGTGGTGGGCCGACGCGGCGAAGACCTCGCAGCAGTGGATCAGCAAGGGCGGGGAGACGGGCGGTGACGGCGCCTCGTACGACTTCGCCGTCATCCATGTGACGCCGGAGCAGGGCAGCAGCGGCCAGTCCCTGGAGGAGACGGTCGGCGGGGCGCTGCCGGTGAACTTCGACGCTCCTGCGGTGGCGAACGTCCGGAGCATCACGGCTTCCGGCTACCCGGCGGCGGCTCCGTACGACGGCCAGCTGCTGTACCAGTGCCAGGACAAGCCGGGCCGGCTCTCCATCGAGCAGTCCGACCCGACGATGTACCGGATCGGCTGCACGATGACCGGTGGCTCCTCCGGCGGCGGCTGGGTGGAGACCGGCGCCGACGGCAAGCCGGCGCTGGTGTCCAACACGTCCATCGGCCCGGTGAGCGCGGGCTGGCTGGCCGGTCCCCGGCTGGGTGACGTCGCCAAGAGCGTGTACGAGTCGGTGAGCAAGCAGTTCGCCGGGCAGTGAGCGCGGCGAAGGCCCGCCACCCGAGCCGGGTGGCGGGCCTTCGCCCTGCCGTGGGTCAGGCCGTGGAGACCGGCGCGTACGGCGCCAGGTCCGCCGCCAGTTCCTCGTGCACCCGGACCTTGAGCAGGGTGCCCTCCGCGGTGTGCTCCTCGGAGATCACCTCGCCCTCGGTGTGGGCGCGGGCGACCAGCTTGCCGTGGGTGTACGGCACCAGCGCCTCGACCTCGACCGCGGGCCGCGGCAGCTCGGCGTCGATCAGCGCGAGCAACTCGGCGATGCCCTGGCCGGTGCGGGCCGAGACGGCGATGGAGCGCTTCTCGATCCGCATCAGCCGCTGCAGCGTCAGCGGGTCGGCCGCGTCGGCCTTGTTGATCACGACGATCTCGGGTACGTCGGTGGCGCCGACGTCCCTGATCACCTCACGCACGGCCGCGAGCTGCTCCTCCGGGACCGGGTGCGAGCCGTCCACCACGTGCAGGATCAGGTCGGACTCGCCGACCTCCTCCATGGTGGAGCGGAACGCCTCGACCAGGTGGTGGGGCAGATGCCGGACGAAACCGACGGTGTCGGCCAGTGTGTAGAGCCGGCCGCTCGGGGTCTCGGCCCGGCGGACGGTCGGGTCCAGGGTCGCGAACAGCGCGTTCTCGACCAGGACCCCCGCGCCCGTGAGGCGGTTGAGCAGCGAGGACTTGCCGGCGTTGGTGTAGCCCGCGATGGCCACGGACGGCACCTTGTGGCGCTTGCGCTCCTGCCGCTTGATCTCACGGCCGGTCTTCATCTCCGCGATCTCCCGGCGCATCTTCGCCATCTTCTCGCGGATCCGACGCCGGTCCGTCTCGATCTTGGTCTCACCGGGACCACGGGTGGCGAGGCCGCCGCCCTTGCCGCCGCCCATCTGCCGGGACAGCGACTGACCCCAGCCTCGCAGCCTCGGCAGCATGTACTGCATCTGCGCGAGCGCGACCTGCGCCTTACCCTCTCGGGACTTGGCGTGCTGGGCGAAGATGTCGAGGATCAGGGCCGTACGGTCGATGACCTTGACCTTGACGACGTCTTCGAGGGCGATGAGCTGGCCGGGGCTGAGCTCACCGTCACAGATGACGGTGTCCGCGCCGGACTCGACGACCATGTCGCGCAGCTCCAGGGCCTTGCCGGAACCGATGAAGGTGGCCGGATCGGGCTTGTCGCGGCGCTGGTAGACACCGTCGAGGACGAGGGCACCGGCCGTCTCGGCCAGCGCGGCGAGCTCCGCGAGGGAGTTCTCCGCATCCTGCAGGGTCCCGGAGGTCCACACACCGACGAGCACGACCCGCTCCAGGCGGAGCTGGCGGTACTCGACCTCGGTGACGTCCTCCAGCTCGGTGGAGAGGCCGGCGACACGGCGAAGGGCCGCGCGCTCGGAGCGGTCGAACTGCTCGCCGTCCCGCTCGCCGTCGATCTCGTGGCTCCAGGCGACGTCCTCTTCCATCAGGGCATCGGCCCGAAGACCCTCGGGATAGGCGTGCGCGAGGCGCTTGGTGTCCTGGGAAGGGGAAGAAGAGGAGGTCATTGGATCCTTACGTCGATGAGAGTGCCGTTACGGCGTCGGTACGGCGGTCACCTGACCGCTCGTACTTGTCCAACGCACGAGTACCCCGGGAGATTCCCGTGTCCCCTGTGCGCGCCGACCTCTAGATGGTCGCACGGAACGGCACGTCTCGTCATCGGGTTATCGCGCGATGCGTGGCTGGGCCATCGGCTTCCAGTCCGGGTGGCCGGGCATCGGCGGGGTCTTCTCGCCGTAGAGCCAGGCCCGGAAGAAGTCGCTCAGGTCGCGGCCGGCCACGGCCCCGGCCAGCCGGACGAAGTCCGAGGTGGTGGCGGTGGCGTCGCGGTGTTCCTGGACCCATTCCCGCTCCAGCCGCTCGAAGGCCGGCCGGCCGATCTCCTGCCGCAGGGCGTAGAGCACGAGGGCGGCGCCGTCGTAGATGTTGGGCCGGAAGATGCCGATCTTCTGGCCCGGAGCGGGCGGCTTGGGCCGGGCGGGCGGGCCGCCGGCCTCCCGCCAGCGGTCGGAGGCGCCGTAGGCGGCCTTCATCCGGTGCTCCATCGGCCGCTTCGCCGTCTCCTCGGCGTACAGCTCCTCGTACCAGGTGGCGTGCCCCTCGTTCAGCCACACGTCGGACCAGCTGCGCGGGGTGACGCTGTCCCCGAACCACTGGTGGGACAGCTCGTGCACCATGATCGACTCGATGTACCACTTCGGGTTGGCGGGCTCGGTGAACAGCCGTTCCTCGAAGAGCGAGAGGGTCTGCGTCTCCAGCTCGAAGCCGGTGGCGGCCTGCGCCATGAGCACGCCGTAGGTCTCGAACGGGAACCGGCCTACCTTGCTCTCCATCCAGGCGATCTGGTCGGGCGTCTTCGCGAGCCACGGTTCGAGGGCCTTGCGGTCGCCGGCGGGCACGACGTCGCGCAGGCGCAGCCCGCGCGGTCCCGCGCGGTGCACCACGGCGGAGCGGCCGATGGACACCTGGGCGAGTTCGGTGGCCATGGGGTGCTGGGTGCGATAGGTCCAGGTGGTGGTGCGGCCGACCCGCTCCGCCCCGGCGGGCAGGCCGTTGGCGACCACGGTGTAATCGTTCGGCGCGGTGATCCGGAAGGTGAACATCGCCTTGTCGGACGGGTGGTCGTTGCACGGGAAGACCAGGTGGGCGGCGTCGGCCTGGTTCGCCATGACGAGGCCGTCCGAGGTGCGCACCCAGCCGCCCTGCTGGTCCCCGCCGGAGACGGGGTCGCTGGTGTGCCGCACGGTGATCCGGGTCCAGCTGCCCTCGGCCAGCGGCCGCGCGGGGGTGACGACCAGGTCCTCGCCCGCGCCGGTGAAGTCCGCGGGCCGCCCGTCGACCTCCACCGACCGCACGGTGCCGTGTGCGAAGTCGAGGTTGAGCCGCTCCAGGTCGGCGGTGGTCCGGGCGTCGATGGTGGTCACGGCCTGGAGCGGCTTGTCGTTGCCGCCGGCATAGCTGAGGGACAGGTCGTACGAGGCGACGTCGTAGCCGGGGTTACCCAGGTGCGGGTAGAGCCGGTCGCCGACGCCGAGCGGCTCGGCCGGGGCCGCGGCGGCGAGCAGGCAGACGGATACCGCGGACGCGAGCAGGGCCGCCTTCCGGTGCCGGGAGATCTTGAGTCTGGGCTGGAGGCGCGGGGTGAGCGACATGCACCACCGCTACCAGCGCGTGCCCGCACCACGGCGGCGACACGCACCCGCCCCACTCGAACGGGGGTAGCTCCGGGAGCGCCGTCTTCAGGAGGTCGGCGCCTGGTGCTGCGCCCGGCTCACGTCGTACACCCCCGGCACGTCCCGCATGGCCCGCATCAGGGCCGGCAGATGCGCGGCGTCGGGGAGCTGGAGGGTGTAGGTGTGGCGCACCCGCTGCTGGCTGGGCGGTTCCACGGTGGCGGAGACGATCTCGGCGCCCGCCAAGGCGATCGCCTCGGTGAGGTCGGCCAGCAGATGCGGACGGCCGAACGATTCAGCGACCAGCGTGACCCGGCACTCGGCGGTGTCCCCCCAGCGCACCCCGATCTCCGCGCGCCCTCTGCTCTTCATGTGCGCCACCACCGCGCACTCCACGCGGTGCACGGTCACCACTCCCCCGCGCACCGCGAACCCGGTGATCCCGTCCGGCGGTACGGGCGTACAGCACCCGGCGAGCCGGACGGCGGCGGCCGGCCGGTCCACGAGGACGTCGGCACGCCGGGGGCGCGGGGCGGGGCCGCCGGTGGCGGGACGCGCGGAGGAGGTGCCGGCGGCCTGAGCGGCTGCGGGGCGGTTCGGGGCGGTGCCCCGCGCGGCCTGGGCGGGGGACGGGGAGGCGGTTTCGGCGGTGTGGTCCGCGGGGGCGGCCGCGGCGGGTTCGGCGCGGGTGCCGCTCGGCTCCGCCGTGTCGGTGCCGCCGCCGGGATGCGTGGCCAGCCAGCGCTGGATGGCGATGCGGGCGGCCGGCGTGTGGGCGTGGTCCAGCCACTCGCGGGAGGGCTCGGAGGCCGGGTCCTGGCCCATCAGCAGCTGGACCGTGTCGCCGTCGCGCAGGACCGTGCTGAGGGTGGCCAGCCGGCCGTTGACGCGGGCGCCGATGCAGGCGTGCGCGTCCTCGCCGTACTGCGCGTAGGCGGCGTCCACGCAGGTGGCGCCCTCGGGCAGGCCGAGGGTGCCGCCGTCGGGCCGGAAGACGGTGATCTCCCGGTCCTGGGCCAGGTCCTCGCGCAGGGTGGACCAGAAGGTGTCGGGGTCGGGGGCGGCCTCCTGCCAGTCGAGGAGGCGGGAGAGCCAGCCGGGACGGGTGGGGTCGGCGCGCTCGCCGTCGGCGGGGGTCTCGGGCGTGGCGGCATCGGCGGCCGAGGCGTCGGAGGCGGGCGCGTACGGGTTGCCGAGGGCCACGACTCCGGCCTCGGCGACCTTGTGCATCTGATGGGTGCGGATGAGGACTTCGACGACCTGGCCGTCCGGACGGGCGACGGCGGTGTGCAGGGACTGGTAGAGGTTGAACTTCGGTACGGCGATGAAGTCCTTGAACTCCGAGACGACCGGCGTCAGGCACGTGTGCAGTTCACCGAGGACGCCGTAGCAGTCGGCGTCCTCGTTCACCAGGACCAGCAGGCGGCCGAAGTCGGTGCCGCGCAGCTGTCCGCGCTTGCGGCCCACGCGGTGCACGGAGACGAAGTGCCGCGGCCGGATGAGGACTTCGGCCGGGATGTCGGCCTCGCGCAGCACCCCGCGCACCTCGTCGGCGACCTCGGCGAGGGGGTCGTCGGTCCGGGCCGCGTTCTGGGCGATGAGCCGGCGGGTCTGCTCGTACTCCTCGGGGTGGAGGATGGCGAAGACCAGGTCCTCCAGCTCGGTCTTCAGGGCCTGCACGCCGAGGCGTTCGGCGAGCGGGATGAGCACGTCACGGGTGACCTTGGCGATCCGCGCCTGTTTCTCGGGGCGCATCACGCCGAGGGTGCGCATGTTGTGCAGACGGTCGGCGAGTTTGATCGACATCACGCGCACGTCGTTGCCGGTGGCGACGAGCATCTTGCGGAAGGTCTCCGGCTCGGCGGCGGCTCCGTAGTCGACCTTCTCCAGTTTCGTGACGCCGTCGACCAGATAACGCACCTCCTCGCCGAACTGCTCCCTCACCTGATCCAGCGTCACCTCGGTGTCCTCGACCGTGTCGTGCAGCAAAGAGGCCGTCAACGTCGTGGTCTCGGCGCCGAGTTCGGCGAGGATCAGGGTCACGGCGAGCGGGTGCGTGATGTACGGCTCGCCGCTCTTGCGCATCTGGCCGCGGTGCGAGGACTCCGCCAAGAGGTAGGCGCGGCGCAGGATTTCGAGGTCGGCGTCGGGGTGGTGGGCGCGGTGGGCCTCGACGACATGACTGATCGCGTCGGGCAGTTTGTCACGGACGGCGGAGCCGAGCAGCGCGGCCCGGCCGAGCCGGCGCAGGTCGATCCGGGGCCGGGACTTCCTGCGCGTGGCGGCGGGCGCGACGGACCCGGCGGGCGCCACGGCCGCGGTGAGCGCTGGTGGGGCGGTGAGCGCTGGTGGCGCCGCGGGCGCTACCGGGCCAGCGGTCGCAGGGTTCGTGGCCTCCGCACTCATGGGCACCTCCGGCTCGTGAACCGGCGGACGGGAGCCCCCAGGGCACACGCGGCTCGGGGATGGCTACGTTCCCCCGTCCGTGCCGGTGCTTGATGCTATCGAGCCCACCACGCGTGACCGACCGCCTCTCGCAGAGCGTGAAACGGATCACCCATTCGAGCGATGGAAACGAGGTTTGAGTTTCGGGTCAGCCGAGCGCGTGAGCGAGCCAGTCGGCGTCGATCTCACCCTCGGCGACGATGACGGCGGGTCCGGTCATCTCGATCTCGCCGTCGGGCCGCTCGGTGATGACCAGGCGCCCGCCGGGCACGTCGACGGTGTACGTCGCCGGGGTGCCGGTGACGGCCGGGTCGGCGCCGTCCCGCCGGGCGGTGGCCACGGCGACGGCACACGCGCCCGTGCCGCACGAGCGGGTCTCGCCGGAGCCGCGCTCGTGCACGCGCATGGCGACGTGCCGGGGGCCGCGGTCGACGACGAACTCGACGTTCACACCGTCCGGGTAGGCGGCCGCCGGGCTCACCGGCGGCGCCGTGAACAGGTCGCCGGCGTGCGCCAGATCGGCCACGAAGGCCACCGCGTGCGGGTTGCCCATGTTCACGTTGCGCGCGGGCCAGCTGCGCTCGCCGACGGCCACGGTGACGTCCCCCTCGGGGAGGCGGGCGCGGCCCATGCCGACGGTGATGTCACCGTCCTTGGCGATGTGGACGGTCTTCACGCCCGCGCGCGTGGCGATCGCGAGGTCGCCCTCGGCCACATGTCCGGCGTGCTGGAGATAGCGGGCGAACACACGGACGCCGTTGCCGCACATCTCCGCGACCGAGCCGTCGCCGTTGCGGTAGTCCATGAACCACTCGGCCTCGGCTGCCATCTGCCCGGCCTCCGGATGTGCCGCGGACCGCACGACGTGCAGCACCCCGTCGCCGCCGATACCCGCCCGGCGGTCGCACAGGGCGGCGACGGCGGCCGGGGACAGCTCCAGGGCGTTCTCGGGGTCCGGGACGATCACGAAGTCGTTCTCGGTGCCGTGACCCTTGAGGAAGGCGATCCGTGTGCTCATTCCTCGATCGTACGGGGTACCTACGACAGCGCCCGTCCCGGCGGGGTCCAGGGTCTTTCCCCCGCCCTGGCCCCCGGCGAGATCCGGGAGAGAGGCCCTAGCGCAGCCGGGCCACGCGCCACACCGCGAGGACGACCGCCACGGCCACCAGCAGGACGTAGGCGAGCACGACCCGCCAGTCCGGACGGCGGCCGGAGCCGCGCGGGGGCAGGCCCGGCCAGGTGTAGCCCACCCGGAGGGCGGCCATCATGCCCCAGCCCGCCGCGCAGGAGCAGATCAGCAGGCCCAGCATGGCGATGACCGCGCCGCTGTCGCCGAAGTCGAAGGCGAGCGGGAAGGCGAACATCAGGGAGCCGACGGCGGCGAGACCCACGATGGGCGCGAGCTGCCAGATGCGCAGCCGGCGCTGCGGGCGCAGCTCGACCTCGACCTCCGGCCCGCCCGGGTACAGCTCCTCGGGCTCCGGTCCGTCGTCGGTGACACCGCCGACGATGTCGTCCGGCCCGTCCTCGGCCAGCCGGTCCTCGCCCAGGCCGCTCTCGGGCAGGCCGTTCCCGGGCACGTCGTCCGCATACGGACCGTCGCCGTGCGGACCGTTTTCGTCACCCTCGGTCGTGAGGGGCTCGGCACTTTGTGCGGTGTCGCGAGGGCCGGCCTCCATCGCCACGCGCCCTCCCAACTAGGCTCCACTTGGTCGATCGAAGCTCGATGATGGCACGGCGCCGAAGACATCGATGACCGGCGGCGCATCCCGATGCCATGACGTGATCAGGCTGTAACCGGTCGTACGACCAACGCCAGGGCCTGGTGCGGAAGTTCCCGGCGGTCCGCGGCGGCCCCACTCAACCAGTGCACCCGGGGATCGCGCCTGAACCATGAATCCTGACGGCGCGCGAAGCGCTTGGTGGCACGCACGGTCTCCGCCCGGGCTTCCGCTTCGGTGCACTCCCCGGCGAGCGCCGCGAGCACCTGCTGGTAGCCGAGCGCGCGTGACGCCGTGCGCCCCTCGCGCAGGCCCTGCGCCTCCAGTGCGCGCACCTCGTCCACCAGGCCCGCGTCCCACATGCGGTCGACGCGCTGCGCGATGCGGTCGTCCAGTTCCGGACGAGCCACGTCGACGCCGATCTGGACGGTGTCGTAGACGGAGTCGTGGCCGGGCAGGTTGGCGGTGAAGGGCTGGCCGGTGATCTCGATCACTTCCAGGGCCCGGACGATTCGGCGGCCGTTGCTCGGCAGGATCGCGCGGGCGGCGTCGGGGTCGGCGGCGGCCAGCCGGGCGTGCAGCGCGCCCGGACCGCGCAGCGCCAGCTCCTCCTCCAGGCGGGCCCGGACCACCGGGTCGGTGCCGGGGAACTCCAGGTTGTCGACGGCACCGCGGACGTACAGGCCGGAGCCGCCGACCAGGATCGGCCAGCGGCCCTCGGCGAGCAATGCGTCGATCCGCGCGCGGGCGAGTTTCTGGTACTCGGCGACCGAGGCGGTGACCGTGACGTCCCAGACGTCCAGCAGGTGGTGCGGGATGCCGCCGCGCTCCTCGGGCGTCAGCTTGGCGGTACCGATGTCCATCCCTCGGTACAGCTGCATGGAGTCGGCGTTGACGATCTCGCCGCCGAGCTGCCGGGCCAGAAAGACTCCTAGATCGGACTTTCCGGCCGCGGTCGGTCCGACGACGGCGATGACGCGGGGGGCGGGGGGTGCACTGCTCACGGCACCAGTCTCGCAAACCTCCTGGCGAGGTCTCGAACGAGTTACGTGACGGTGCGGATCCCGGGTCGTTGCCCGGGGCAAGGTGCCGCCCGCCGAGCTACCGGAGGCGGCGCCTGCGCCCGGCGCAAGCGTACGCACCGGGCGACGCGGGATTTCGCCCGCACGAGTACCGTATGGAGTGGATATGGGCGTGTTTGCACGGCTTCTCAGCAGGTCGAAGGCGACTCCGGAGGCGCCGGCCGCGGCGGCATCCGCCGACGTGGAGCCGGAGGCCGCGGAGGCGGAGGCGGCGGAGCCGGGGGGAGCGGGGCCGGCGGAGGCGAAGGACGCGGCCGGGGACGGGGCCGGGGACGGGTGCACGGACGTGACCGCGCACTCGGACGCCGGCACCGGGATCCCGAAGCAGCAGTCCGCGGAAGAGTCCGCCGACAACGAGGCCGGCGAGGGCGCCCGCAGGTAACCGCCCCGTGAGGGAAGGTGGACCATGGGTCTGATGGACAACGTGAAGCACAAGCTCGGTCCGGCCAAGGACAAGGTGTCGGACCTCGCGCGGCAGCACGGGGACAAGGTGCAGCACGGGATCGACAGGGCCGCGAAGGCGGTCGACGAGCGGACCAAGCACAAGTACAGCGACAAGATCCAGGCGGGCACGGGCAAGGCCAAGAACGCGATGGACCGCCTCGCGCACAAGAGCGGCCCGGAGGCGACGGCTCCCGACCCGATGACCCCCACCCGCCCGGAGGGCCCACCACCGGCTTCCTGAGCCGACGGCGCGTCCTGCCGTCCACGGCATGCGGGGGTGTCCCGCCGGGTGCGGGGCACCCCCGCCCTGCCGTCGCCGGTCAGGACCAGGCCGCGACCAGGTAGCCCACGCCGTACGGGGCGTCCTCGTACAGCAGGGTGCCGGTGAGGTTCGTGCTCTCGGCCGCGCCGGCCAGGATCTGCCAGGGGGCGCGGCCGGCGGCCTTCAGTTCGCGGGCGAGCTCCGGATCCAGGGCCTGCAGGGCCGCCAGATCGGCGGCGCCGAGCGCCCGCGCGGCCTCCGCGTCGAAGGGAGCCGCGCGCTCGTCCAGGTAGCCCGGTGCCTTGAGCGTGCGGCAGGCACTGCCGTCGCCCATCACGAGAAGCGCCACCCGGTCGGCCCGGCCGGCCAGCTCCCGCCCGGTCTCGGCACACCGCTCCGGCGCCAGCGTCTCCGCGACGCCGAGTCCCTCGATCGGGGCATCTGCCCAGCGGGTTCTCTCCAGGAGCCAGGCGCCGACGGCCAGCGAGGTCGGCAGCGGCCGCTCCGGGACCGGGTGGGCGGCGGGTCCCAGGCGTACGTCCACGCCGACCCCGAAGCCGCGGAAAGTGCCCGGGGTGCCCTGCGGGAAGGAGCCGCGCCCGCCCTCCTCGGCGGTGCCGACGACCACCAGCAGGTCGGGGCGGGCGGCGGCGAGCACGCCGAGCGCGTCGGCACAGGCCGCGCGCGCGGCATCCAGTTCGGGTGCGGCACCCGCGGCCACCTCGGGCACGAGCAGTGGAGGGCAGGGACAGACAGCGGCGGCGACAAGCATGATCGGCAGGGTAACGCCACCGGTGGGTGGTCAGTCGCAGCCGCAGGCCGTCGGGGTCGCCGGCAGCGGGGCCGGGGCGCCGATCTTCGGCAGGCCGAGCATGACGCCTGCCGGCTTGGCGGCCGCCGCGGCGTTGCGCTTCTCCCAGGCGTCTCCCGCGCGCGTGCGGCGCACGGCGAGGACCGGACCCTCGGCGAGGAGGTGGTGCGGGGCGGCGTACGTGATCTCGACGGTGACGACGTCGCCGGGGCGCACTTCCTGGTCCGGCTTGGTGAAGTGGACGAGGCGGTTGTCGGGGGCGCGGCCGGAGAGGCGGTGGGTGGCGCCGTCCTTGCGGCCCTCGCCCTCGGCGACCATCAGCTCCAGCGTGCGGCCGACCTGCTTCTTGTTCTCCTCCCAGGAGATCTCCTCCTGGAGGGCGACGAGACGCTCGTAGCGCGCCTGGACGACCTCCTTGGGGATCTGGTTCTCCATGGTGGCGGCCGGGGTGCCCGGGCGCTTGGAGTACTGGAAGGTGAAGGCCTGCGCGAAGCGGGCCTCGCGGACCACGTGCAGGGTCTGCTCGAAGTCCTCCTCGGTCTCGCCGGGGAAGCCCACGATGATGTCGGTGGTGATCGCGGCGTGCGGGATGGCGGCGCGGACCTTCTCGATGATCCCCAGGTAGCGCTCCTGGCGGTAGGAGCGGCGCATCGCCTTGAGGACCGTGTCCGAGCCGGACTGGAGCGGCATGTGCAGCTGCGGCATGACGTTCGGCGTCTCGGCCATCGCGGCGATCACGTCGTCGGTGAAGTCGCGCGGGTGCGGGGAGGTGAAGCGGACACGCTCCAGGCCCTCGATCGTCCCGCAGGCGCGCAGCAGCTTGCTGAAGGCCTCACGGTCGCCGATGTCGGAGCCGTACGCGTTCACGTTCTGCCCGAGCAGCGTGATCTCGGAGACGCCCTCGGCGACCAGGGCCTCGATCTCGGCGAGGATGTCGCCGGTCCGGCGGTCCTTCTCCTTGCCGCGCAGGGCCGGGACGATACAGAAGGTGCAGGTGTTGTTGCAGCCGACGGAGATCGACACCCAGGCCGCGTACGCGCTCTCGCGGCGGGTCGGCAGCGTGGAGGGGAATGCCTCCAGGGACTCGGCGATCTCGACCTGCGCCTCCTCCTGGACGCGGGCGCGCTCCAGCAGGACGGGCAGCTTGCCGATGTTGTGCGTACCGAAGACGACGTCCACCCAGGGCGCCTTCTTCACGATGGTGTCGCGGTCCTTCTGCGCGAGACAGCCGCCCACCGCGATCTGCATCCCGGGGCGCGCGGCCTTCCTCGGCGCGAGCCGGCCGAGGTTGCCGTAGAGCCGGTTGTCGGCGTTCTCCCGGACCGCGCAGGTGTTGAAGACGACGACGTCCGCGTCCCCGTCCGACCCCTCGGGAGCCCGCACATACCCGGCCTCCTCGAGCAGCCCGGACAATCGCTCGGAGTCGTGGACGTTCATCTGGCACCCGTAGGTGCGGATCTCGTAACTCTTGGGGGCGGGAACGTCCACTGCCGGGCTCCGGTCGCTGCTGCTGGTCATGGCTTCAAGGGTAGGCGCTTCCCGGAAGACCCCGACCCGGCGCTCGTCGAAAGGGGCGGCCGGCCGGTCACACCCTCCCGCCCGAGCGGGCACCGGCCATCCCTGATCTCCCGCCTGTGCTTTCCCCTACGCGTCCGCGACCCGTACGACCGCCACCGTGATGTTGTCGGGGCCGCCCGCCGCGATGGCCGCTTCCCACAGCGCGAAGGCCGCCCGGCCGTCGTCGTGCTCCCGCATCACCTGGTCCAGCACCTCCGTCGGCAGCGGATCGGTCAGACCGTCCGAGCAGATGAGGTAGCGGCCACCGGGCACCAGGGGCTCCTCCGTCACGTGCGGACGGACGGCCCGGTACATGCGGGTGCCGCCCAGGCACTGGGTGACGAGGGACGTGGTGCGCCGCCCGGGCTCGAGCGGAGGGCTGTCGTCCACGCTCATCTGGCGCAGCCCGTCGCGGGAGGCCGCGAAGACCCGGCTGTCGCCCACGTTGAACACCAGCAGCGAGCCGGGCCGCACGATGACACCGGCGACCGTCGTCCCCATCGCCGCCAACTCGCCTCCCGCGTCGCCGCCGGCGGCCTCGTACACGGCGCGATTGCATCCGTCCAGAGCGTCGCGGACGGCGTCCTCGCTGCTCAGGGCGGGTCCGATCGACGCGAGCCGGCGCACGACCAAGGCGCTGGCCACTTCACCGCCCGGATGCCCGCCGAGCCCGTCGGCGACGGCGACGACGAGCGGCGTCCCGATCGGGAAGGCCAGGACCTGCGGACTCTCGGTCACCGTGGCGCACAGGGTCCACGGCCCGATCACGAGACTGTCCTCGTTGCGTTCGCGGAGCAGCCCCGGGTGACTCAGCGCGCTCACCGCCACGTACCGCATGGAACGCCACCGCCTTCCCTGCTTTCAGGGTAAGGGCCCCCGGCAACGCCGTCCGGGTCCTCAGCCGCTCGCCTCCCGTGCCCGGCGCAGCACCCTGCGCTCCGCGGCTTCGACGGCGGCGCGTCCGGACCGGGCGCTGCCGCTCTTCGCCTACGGAGGCTCGGACCGACGCGAGATGGACCACGGCCGGAGCGCACGGAGACCAGGGGCGGACACACAGGCCGGTCACGTCACCTACCCGTGGCCCACCGGCCGGTGCGGCCCGCGCCCCACAGACACCTCCGGGCTCACCGGCCGGCCGTGAAGCCCACGCCCTCCCGCGGTGCGATGTGGTGGTCGAAGGCGAGCGTGCCGGGGTCGAGGGCCGTCGTTCCGCCGTCGACGGTGAGGACCGCTCCGTTGACGTACGACGCCGCCGGGGAGAGCAGCCAGTCGATCGCCTCCGCGACCTCGCGCGGCTCGCCCGGGCGGCCCTGGGGCAGCAGGCTCGTCACCGCCTCGTAGGCGGCCTCGGTCCCGCCACCGGGCAGCCCGGCCTCCTCGGCGAAGCGCGCCATGCGCCGGTCGGCCATCTCGGTCCGGACCCAGCCGGGGCAGACGATGTTGGCGCGCACCCCCTGACGGCCGTAATCGACGGCGACGGAACGGCACAGCTGGAGCAGGGCCGCCTTGGAGGTGGCGTACGGGGCGTTGCTCGTACCGTTGCGCAGGGCGGAGACGGAGGCGACGGCGACCACCGATCCCCTGGACTCCAGCAGGTGCGGAATCGCCGCGCGCAGCAGGAGGAGCGGGCCGGTGAGGTTGGTGCGCATCACCTCGTCCCAGTCCCGCAACGACATGTCACCCACGGCGCCACCGCGTCCGATGCCCGCGTTCAGCACCAGCCCGTCGAGCCGTCCGTGTGCGTCCAGGGCCGCGCGGACGAGGCCCTCGACCGCGTCGGGGTCCCCGGCATCGGACGGGTGCGCCAGCACCCCCGTCTCCTTCGCGAGGCGCTCCAGGGGCTCGGCCCGCCGGCCGGAGACCACCACGTGGTGCCCCTTCTCGCGCAGCAGCCGGGCCGTGGCCTCCCCGATGCCCGACCCTCCGCCCGTCACGACGACAACGCGCTTGTCCTCCATCGCAGTTCAGGCCCTTCGCCGAGATCATCAACGGCCACCGAGCTTAGAACCCGCTGATCCGCCGATGGCGACTTCCGGCCACCGCTCGCCGAGGCCCGGGTCACGGTCCGCGCGCACCACCTTGTCAAGGGCATGAAGTCTCCCTACATTCCTCCCCGACAGAGCGAGTGGGAGCGCTCCCATAGGCCACCGTCCCGAAGACCCCTTGGGGCGGTGCATCACCCTCTCGTGCCACCACACATCCGCACCGACGCCCCGGTGGTCCCCGCGTACCTCGGTACGGCGCCCTCCGGGGGCGTACCGCCCGTCCGATCCGACGGAAGGAGAGAAACGTGACTCGACGCGGCAGACTGCTGTCGGTGGCGGCGGCCTTGTCGACCCTGCTGACGGCGCTCGGTCTGGCCCTCCTGGGGCAGGGCAGAGCACACGCGCACGGGGTGGCGATGCTGCCCGGATCCCGTACCTACCTGTGTTACCTGGACGCCCGGACGGCGACCGGCGCGCTGGACCCGACCAACCCGGCCTGCCGGAACGCGCTGGCCGAGAGCGGTGCGACGGCGCTGTACAACTGGTTCGCCGTACTCGACTCGAACGCCGGCGGACGCGGCGCGGGCTACGTCCCCGACGGCACCCTGTGCAGCGCCGGCGACCGGTCGCCGTACGACTTCTCCGCCTACAACGCGGCCCGCTCGGACTGGCCGCGGACCCATCTGACCAGCGGGGCGACGATCCAGGCGCAGTACAGCAACTGGGCTGCGCACCCGGGTGACTTCCGGGTCTATCTCACCAAGCCCGGCTGGTCGCCCACCTCGCCCCTGCGCTGGGCCGACCTCGATCTGATCCAGACGGTCACGAATCCGCCGCAGACGGGCTCACCGGGTACCGAAGGCGGCCACTACCACTGGGATCTGCCGCTGCCCTCCGGGCGCTCCGGTGATGCCCTGCTGTTCATCCAGTGGGTCCGCTCGGACAGTCAGGAGAACTTCTTCTCCTGCTCCGACATCGTCTTCGACGGCGGCCACGGCGAGGTCACGGGCATCGGCGACTCCGGCACGACCCCGACACCGACGCCGACGCCCACGGATCCGCCCTCCGGCTCCTGCATGGCCACGTACTCCGTGGTGAACTCCTGGAACGGCGGCTTCCAGGCATCCGTCGAGGTCATGAATCACGGCACGGCCCCGCTCGACGGCTGGGCCGTGAGCTGGCAGCCCGGCACCGGAACGAAGATCAGCAGCATCTGGAACGGTACGCAGTCCACCGGCACCGGCGGCAAGGTCACGGTCCGCAACGTGGACCACAACCGGGTCGTGCCCGCCGACGGCAGCGTCACCTTCGGCTTCACCGCCACCTCGACCGGCAACAACGTCCCGGTCGGCTCGGTCGGCTGCGTCACGGCGCAGGGCGCCTCCTGAGGACCGTGGCCCGTGCCCCTCGCCGTCTCCCCCGGCCCGCCCGGGGGAGACGGCGAGGCCGATCGTGCTCACCGGCCGGCCGCGGCTCGGTCCCCGCAGCGGTTCGGTCCCCCCAGCGGCTCAGTCCTCTCAGCGGTTCGGTCCTCGCAGCGGCTCAGTCCTGGCCGGCCAGCTCGTACAGGGCGTTGACCGTCCTCCAGTTGCGGGTGGTGGCCGGCATGCCGAGGCGGCGCTCGATGAAGGCGTTGTTGAGCTTGGTCCTGCCGTACCCGTCGGGCACGTGCAGGTGGATCTCGTCGCCGGCCAGGGTGAACGCGGCGGCCTCGCCGGCCGGCACCGCCAGGCGGGCGGCCTGCTCTGCGGTCGGCTCCTGGGCGAGGAAGGTGACGTGCAGCTTGGCCGGGTCGTCCTCCTGCCCGGCGTACGGGTTCCGGGCGAGGGTGCGGGCCAGCGAGTCGGCGCTGCGCAGCAGCACCTTCGAGGACACCCCGAGATCGTCGGCGATCCGCTTCTCGATCCTCGCGGCGAGTTCCGCGGGGGTCTGTGTGCCGGGGGCGGAGAAGACCACGTTCCCGCTCTGGAGATAGGTCCGGACGGCGTCGAACCCCATGGCGGCGAACAGGTCGCGCAGATCCTTCATGGCGATCTTCGCCTGGCCGCCGACGTTGATCCCGCGCAGCAGAGCGACGTGCTTCGTCATGGCACCAACCTCTCACACGGCCGGCCGCGCGCGACCTCGGTCACGGCCACTCGGGCTTCGCGATCTGCGCCCGCAGCGGTGCGAGCAGTGCGTTGGCCCGCTCCCAGCCCTCCTCGGAGCCGAGGTCGGCGATGCCGCGGTCCGCCAGGACCTCCAGCGGCCTGCCGTCCGGGCCCGTGCAGCGGTCGTGGAAGAGGACCAGGGCGTGCTCGGACCGGTTGCGCCGGGACTCCCAGATCAGCCCCATGGCATCGGCCGCCTGCGCCCGGATCTCGCTCGACCAGCGCCGGGCCCGGGCGTAGTTGCTCTCGTCCTCCAGGAGCGTGGCGTCCTGGCAGACGGCGGCCAGGTCCGCGCCGCTGATCAAAGAGACCAGGGTCAAGTCGTAGCGGGTGCGCAGACAGCTCAGCGACCGCTGCCAGACCGTGCGGTAGGGGATCGTGCGCTCACCGAAGGGCGGCTCGAAGGGCCGGGAGCGCAGCACGCTCTCCGCCAGCGCCGTCAGCGCGCTGTCCGCCAGGTACAGGCTGTGGTACGTGTCCAGCACGGTGCCGTCGAAACGGCCGCCCTCGAAGTGGATGTCCGCGAGCCTCGGGTTGAACTCGTCCGGCGCGTACCGGGACTGATGGACCCGCCACAGCACCGTGCCCGCCGGGATCACCCGGCGGTTCGGGCGCAGTTTCAGGTCGATCATCGGGAAGAAGACGCCCATCACTCCCCCTCCGCCAGTTCGAGGGCCGCGCCGACCAGCCGGTGGTCGGGGAGCCGGCCGAGCAGCGCGGCGGGGGTGCCGCCCAGCCAGGTGTTGCCGCTGAGCCACCAGGCCGCGGCGCCCCACGGGTCGATGTCCGCGAGCAGCAGCCGGTTGACCTCGAGGACGACGTCGCGCGGGGTGCCGCCGGCCGGGGCGAACTGGAACTCCGGGTAGCGGTCGCCGTCTCGGGGATCGCGCAGTCTGATCAGTTCCGGGGGCGGCGCCCCGCCGCAGCGGTTCCGCGCCTCGGCGGCCGTAAGGGCCGGTTCCCGCAGCAGCCGGTCCTGCTCGGGGTCCTTGCCGTACGCCGGTTCGCGCGTCGGGGACGGCAGCCGGAACCAGGCCGTCAGCTCCTGTGCACCCGCCACGGCCCCCGGCCCGGGCAGCATCACGGCGCCCCGCGTGGAGTCCAGTTCCCGGCGCACCGGATGGCCGAACGGCAGCGAGAGCAGGGCCAGTTTGACGCCCTGAAGTGCCTTGCGGACCGCCCTGCCGTCGTCCGGTGGCGCGCCGGCGAGTTCCGTCAGCCTGGTCAGCAGCTGCGCGTACCGTTCGTCGTCCAGCGCCTGGCGGATGCTGTCCCGGTGCTCGCCGATCAGCGCGAGCAGCCGCTCCGCCGGCCCGGCACCCTCCTCGTTCACGCCGTCCTCCCTCCCGCGTACCGCGCAAGCCTGTGCCGGACTTCCTTCCCCGACAGCCGAGTTCGCCGACGAGCGCCGTACGCCCGCACCGGCGCGACCCCGGGGCCCCTGCCACTATGCCGACCCCTGGTGCGCCCGGCGACACGATGCCGCCCTCGGCCTCCTCACCGCCCGGAATCCGCCCGGAACGCACCCGGTTCGGTGCGCATCTCGCGCCGCATCCGGCGCAGCCGCTCCCACAGTTCGTCGATGCTCGCCCGCACGGCGTCCGGCGAGTCCCCGGAGCGCGCGACTCCGTCGTCCAGGCGCCGGACCATGCCGTAGACCGCTCCGAGGTCGTGCGTGAGGCCGCCCGCGAGGTCGAGCACCCGCTCCGGCATGCGCAGCTGGGCCTCGGCGTACACGTCCCGGTACTGGTCGCGCGCCTCGGTGAGCCGCTGCCGTACGGTGCGCAGTTCCTCGTCGCGGCCCAGCGCGTGCACCTGGTCGGTGAGCGCGGCCAGATAGTGCCGGGCGGAGGTGTTCAGGGCGACGTAGCACGCGCGCAGTTCGTCGGCCTGCCGGCGCCGCTCCCGTACCTGCTCGGCGCGCTCCTGCTCGCGCCGGCGGCTGCGGTCGGCCGCGCGCTGGGTCAGCAGCGCGGACAGCAGCGTCCCGACGACTCCGACGACCGCGACCACCGGCGCGGTCGCTCCCCCGACGTCCACCCCGCCCCCCTCCCCGTCCCCCGTCGTTCCGTCCTTCCCGCCAGGGAAGCAGCCGTCCCGGGGCCGGGTGAACACCCGGCCCGGACGTCGCCCGGGGTTCGGCCCGCAGGCGACCGCACCCGCCCGCCGGGCCGGCCCGGCGGGCGGCAGCCGGGCGGATCCCGGGCGCGACACCGGCCGCCTTCCACCCCTTCCCGTCGATCGTGGGCGCCCTTCCCATCGATCGAGGGCACCCCTCCCTTCGATCGTGGGCCGCCCCGCGAGACACCCACGGCCACCCGGCCGGTGGCGCCCGGCTCGACGCCCGCAGACCGCCCGGCCGGTGGCGCCCGCGGGCCGCTCGGTTGGTGAAGCCCGGTTCCGTGTGGCGTACGCGGCAGTGACCGGGACGGGCCGGCGGCGGCTGGCGGAGATGCGGTGCCACGGCGGAGGAGACCGCCGCCGAGCTGTTCTCCGGCCCGGCGTGGCCCCCGGCGGACATCGCCCGCCTCGCGGAGCTGCTGACCCGCCTCGGCGGTACCGGCCTGTCGGGGGCTGACGCCGTCCGGGCCTCAAGTGCGCGTGGTGCAGGTCACGTTGATCTGTGGCCGGATCGTGCGCGACCTGTGCGCGAGGGGTGGCATGCTCATGGCTCGTCAACGAGTTACCGACCGGTACTGCCCATGAGGAGAACCGGTGCCGGTTCCTCTCTGCCACCCCCCACTTCCCACAGGACCGACCTTGCGCAGACGCATGAGGCACAGGCGTGCCCTGCTGCCCGCCTTCGCCGTGACCACGCTGTTCCTCGCCGCCGCCTGCTCCTCGCCCGCGCCCGGGGCCGAGCAGCCGCCGGCCGCCGGACACGGCGGGCAGACCCGGGCCGCCGACCGGCCCGCCGACGGCCCGGACCACTCGCTCACCGTCGCCGCCGCCCCGACCGCCACCGCGACCGCCGCGGCGAGTCCGGCCGGCCCGGACCGGCGGGCCCACAAAACCACGCTCGCCGTCAGCTCGTACGACAGCCACAACCGGCGGGCCGTCATCACCGACAAGCCGAAGGACAAGGGGACTCCGAGCGGCTCGCCCTCCTCCCCGGCCGCACCGGCCCCCGCGCACAAGGCCGCCGTGGGCGACGTGATCGCCAGCGCGCCCGCGCCGGGAGCACCGCACGGGCTGCTCGCCAAGGTCACCAAGGTGATCGGCGAGACGGACGGCGGCACGGAGGTCCAGACCGAACCGGCCGCGCTCAACGCGCTGCTGGGCGACGACACGGCGAAGGGTGACGTGCCGGTCGACCCGTCGTCCTTCGCCGTCGACAAGCTGCTGCCCGATGTGAAGGTGTCCTGGGCGAAGACCGGTGACGTACACGCCGGCCCCAAGGGCGCGACGGTGCCGCTCGGCAGCCTCCGGCTCGACGTCAGCGCGGAGGTACCCACCGCCAAGGACGCCCCCGTGTCGGCCTCCGCCTCCGTCCACGGCTTCGTGCAGGTCGCCCCGCAGGTCGACTTCGCCTACGGCGGCACCGGAACCGACGCGCCGCCCGGCTCGGCCTACCTCGGCGTGTCCGGCGACTGGACCTCCGGCTGGGCGGTCAAGGGGCGGGCCGCGGCGGCCACCGGCACCCCGCTGCGGATCCCGTTCGCCAAGCTGCACGCCGACCCGGTCCTCCAGGTCGGCCCGGTCCCCGTCGTCGTCAACCTCGATCTGACCTGCTACTTCCAGATCAGCGCGGACGGCCAGGTCACCGTCGACGTCGAGCAGAGCCTCAAGGGCGACTTCAAGGCGGGCGGCACCTTCGGCCCCACCCGGGGATGGACTCCGGTCAGCTCCTCCGACATGACCAGCACCCCGGTGCGGGCCTCCGTCACCACCGCCGGCTCCGTGCGCACCGCACTCGGCGCCGAGGCCACCGTCGGCCTCTACGGCACCGTCGGTGTCACCGCCGACCTCGCCCCCTATCTGCGCGGCGAGGCCGCCGGCACGATCACCTCCGCCTCCGACGGCAGCAAGCCGAAGGCGGAGGGCACCTGGGGCGTCTACGGCGGCGTGGACCTCTCCGGCACCCTGCGGCTCCAGCTGTCCATCTTCGGTACGCCGGTCATCCAGCGGAGCATCCCGCTGGGCGCCCTGCACCGGGAGTGGAAACTGGCGGGCGGCTCCCTGAAGTCGTAGGCACCGGCGTCGGCGTCAGGCCGCGCCGCCCGGTATCCAGCCCTGGCGGCGCAGTACGGCGGACACGTCCGGCGCCCGGTAGTGGTCCCCCTTGAGGACCTTGCCGTCGGCCCGGCGGGCGACCTGCCCGTCCGGGCCGATCTTGCTCATGTTGGCGCGGTGGATCTCGGCGATCACCTCGTCCAGGTCGATGCCGTGCACGAGAGCCGTGCCGTAGGCCACGTACACCACGTCGGCCAGTTCGTGCGCGAGCCGGTCCAGCGGTCCCTCCACGGCGACCTCGGCCACCTCCGCGGCCTCCTCGGCGAGCAGTTCTCCGCGGTGGGCGGCGAGTTCGGGGCCCACCTCCGTCGGCGTACTGCGGGCGTCGAGGCCGAAGGCACGGTGGAACTCACGGACGAGGTCGGCGGGCGAAGTGCGCATACGGCGACTCTAACGGCCACCACTGACAGCGCCGTCCGCCCGAGGCCGGCCCACCGGAACGACCCCGGCCCTGGTCAGCGTCGTGCGTCGCCTGGCAGGATCGCCGCATGTCCAAGGTGTTCCCCCGGATCAGCAGAAGCCGAGCGTGGCAGGGCGCGGCCGTCGGTGTCGTGGCCCTCGGGCTGCTGCTGTGGTGGCTGCTGCCCCTGGGCGAGACGCCGCCCACCGGGACGATCGTGTTCAGCACCGGGACGCCCCGCGGCGTCTACCAGGAGTACGGCGAGCGGCTGCGCACCGAGCTGGGCAAGGACATGCCGGGCCTGGAGGTGAAATTGCTCAACAGCGCGGGTTCCCAGGAGAACGTCGAGCGGGTGGCGACCGGGAAGGCCGACTTCACCATCGCGGCGGCCGACGCGGTGGCGACGTACGAGCTGCGGCAGGGCAGCGGCGCCGGGCGGCTGCGCGGTGTGGCACGGCTCTACGACGACTATGTGCACCTCATCGTGCCCCGTGGCTCGGGCATCAGGAGCGTGGCGGACCTCCGGCACAAGCGGGTGGCGACCGGACTGCCCAATTCCGGGGTGCGGCTGATCGCCGACCGGGTGCTGCGGGCCGCCGGTATCGACCCGCGGAAGGACATCACGCCGGTGGCGGACGGCATAGACACCGGGCCCGACCGGCTCCGGCAGGGCAAGATCGACGCCTTCTTCTGGTCCGGTGGCCTGCCCACCAAGGGGCTGCTCACGCTGGCGAAGAAGGGCGCCTTCCGGTTCGTCCCGATCGACCAGGCGCTGATCACCCGGCTGCACAGCGAGGGCGAGGGCACGCGCTACTACCGGGCCACCAACATCCCCGAGTCGGCCTACCCGAACGTGCAGCAGGGCTCGCAGGTGCCGACGATCGCCGTGTCCAACGTGCTGATCACCCGTACGGACGTGGACCCCCGGCTGACGGAGTGGGTCACCCGTACGGTGATCAAGAGCCGGGACGGCATCGGCGCCCACGTCCACTCGGCCCAGCTCGTCGATCTGCGCACCGCGATCTACACCGACCCGCTGCCCCTGCAGGAGGGCGCCCGGCGCTACTACCGTTCGGTGAAGCCGTAGACCACCGGGAAATCCGGCGGCCCCGGTGCCTCAGGAGGCGGCCGAGGAGTCCTCGCCGGTCTCCGACGCGTGCCGCGGCACCCTGACCGTCACCCGCAGCCCCCGCGGCTGGTGATGGGCGTAGTCGATCGAGCCGCCGCCCGCCGCGAGCAGGGCACGCGTGATGGACAGGCCGAGGCCCGAGCCCTTCACGTTCTGATGCCGGCCGCTGCGCCAGAAACGGTCGCCCACGCGCGCGAGTTCCTCGTCGGTGAGGCCGGGACCGGTGTCCGTGACGACGACGCTGGTGGTGTCGCCGTCGGCGGAGACGGTCACCTCCACCGTGCCGCCCTCGGGGGTGAACTTCACGGCATTGTCGATCACCGCGTCCAGGGCGCTGGACAGGGCGATCGGGTCGGCCCAGGCGGTGGTCGGCGGGCAGTCGCCGGTCAGCCGGACGCCCTTGGTCCGGGCGGCCGGTGCCCAGGCGGCCACCCGCTCCTCGGCCAGCGCGCCGATGTCGGTCAGCCGGAGGTCGGCCTCGACGTGCTCGGCCAGCGCCAGGTCGAGCAGATCGTCCAGGACCTGCGCGAGGCGCTTGCCCTCGGTGCGGACCGAGGCGATCTCCTCGTTGTCCTCAGGCAGTTCCAGGGCGAGCAGTTCGATGCGCAGCAGCAGCGCCGCGAGCGGGTTGCGCAGCTGGTGCGAGGCGTCGGCGACGAAGGCGCGCTGCTGCTCCAGCACGGCCTCGACGTTGTCCGCCATCTCGTTGAACGAGCGGGCCAGCCGTCTGAGTTCCGGCGGCCCGCCGGCGGCCGCGACCCGGGACTTCAGGCGCCCGGTGGCGATGTCGTGGGTGGTGGCGTCCAGGATCCGCACCGGCCTGAGCACCCAGCCGGTCAGCCGCAGCGCCGCGCCGACGGCGAGCAGCATCGCCGCGATCTCGCCGGCGCCGATGAACAGCCAGCCGCGCAGAATCCGCGACCGCAGCTGCCCCGTGGGCGAGTCGGTGACCACGACCGCGACGACGTCCCCGTCCCGGATCACCGGTGAGGCGACGACGAGCCGGCTGCGCTGCCAGGGCCACACCTGCGGTGGATCGTGGCTGCGCCGGCTGAGCAGCGCCTCGTCGAACGCCCCCCGCACCTCCCCCGTGCGCGGTACGAACCAGTCGCCGGGCGCTTCGGCCATCGCCGAGCCGTTGCGGTAGAAGACACCCGCGCGGATGCCGTAGACGCCGTAGTAGCTCTCCAGCTCGTTGCGCAGGGCCTGCCCGCGCTCGTCCGTGGTGGTGCGGCGCGATCCGCTGGGCCCGTCGGTGACGAACTGGGCGAGCGCCGCGAAGCGTGCCGTGTCGTCGATCCGGTCGACGACGACCTGCTGCTGCCGGGCGGCGGCCAGGCTGACGGCGAGCGGCACGCCGAGCGCGAGCAGAACGGCCGCCAGCAGGACGATGAGCAGCGGCAGGAGGCGTGTGCGCACCCGTCCCCGCTAGGCGGCCGGGGCGACGAGCCGGTAGCCGACGCCGCGTACGGTCTCGATCAGCGCGGGCATGCGCAGCTTGGCCCGCAGGGAGGCGACGTGCACCTCCAGGGTGCGGCCGGTGCCCTCCCAGCTGGTGCGCCAGACCTCGCTGATGATCTGCTCCCGCCGGAACACCACGCCCGGCCGCTGGGCGAGCAGCGCGAGCAGATCGAACTCCTTGCGGGTCAGCTGGACCACCGTGCCGTCCACGCTGACCTGGCGGGTGGGCAGTTCGATGCGGACGGGGCCGAGCAGCAGGGCGCTCTCGCCGCCGGTCGCGGCGCCCTCCTGGGCGGTGCGCCGGCTGACCGCGTGGATCCGGGCGAGCAGCTCTCCGGTGTCGTACGGCTTCACCACGTAGTCGTCGGCCCCCAGGTTGAGCCCGTGGATGCGGGAACGGACGTCGGAGCGCGCGGTGACCATGATCACGGGGGTGTTGGTGCGTTTGCGGATCTTGCTGCACACCTCGTAGCCGTCCTGGCCGGGCAGGCCGAGGTCGAGCAGGACGACACCGAAACCGGCTCCCTCGGGCACGAGCGCCTGGAGAGCCTCCTCGCCGCTGCGCGCGTGGGTGACACGGAATCCGTGCCGCGCGAGCACGGCGGACAGGGCCGCGGCGACATGGTTGTCGTCCTCGACGAGGAGCAGCCTCATCCCGGCCCCCTCCGGTTCAGCAGTCATGCGGTCTCGGTTTCCGTCGCACTTGTAGGTCACACGCACGCGCGCGTGCACCATGGCAGTGACGCCGATGGATTAGGACGACGTCAAGAGGGCTGGGGTTCCCCGGCGCTTCCGTTACCCGGCCGATACGCACACAGGCGGGCACGTGCTACGACACGTGTCCGATAGCTATCGGATCGTGATGCTCAGATCTCCCTCAGATGTGATGACGCAGGTCACAGCCCCTCACTACTGTCCTCGGAAACCGAGGAGGACGGAGCCCGAGAGCGATGACCAAAGTATCGGTGGCCAAGGAAGATGTGGCCACCTCCGACGAACTGGTCGTCCTGAAGAGCGTCAACAAGCACTTCGGCGCGTTGCACGTGCTCCAGGACATCGACCTGACGATCACCCGCGGGGAGGTCGTCGTGGTCATCGGGCCCTCCGGGTCCGGAAAGTCGACCCTGTGCCGCACCATCAACCGCCTGGAGACCATCGACTCGGGCACGATCACGATCGACGGCAAGCCCCTGCCGCACGAGGGCCGCGAGCTGGCCCGGCTGCGGGCGGACGTCGGCATGGTGTTCCAGTCGTTCAACCTGTTCGCGCACAAGACCGTGCTCGAGAACGTGATGCTGGGCCAGCTCAAGGTCCGCAAAGCGGACAAGAGGCAGGCGGAGGAGAAGGCGCGGGCCCTGCTGGACCGGGTCGGCGTGGGCACCCAGGCGGACAAGTACCCCGCCCAGCTGTCCGGCGGCCAGCAGCAGCGCGTCGCGATCGCGCGGGCGCTGGCGATGGACCCGAAGGTCATGCTCTTCGACGAGCCGACCTCCGCCCTCGACCCCGAGATGATCAACGAGGTCCTCGAGGTCATGCAGCAGCTCGCCCGTGAGGGCATGACGATGATCGTCGTCACGCACGAGATGGGCTTCGCACGATCGGCTGCAAACCGCGTGGTCTTCATGGCGGACGGCCGGATCGTCGAACAGGCCGCGCCCGACCAGTTCTTCAGCAACCCGCGCAGCGACCGCGCCAAGGATTTCCTGTCCAAGATCCTGCACCACTGACGGCACGGCCCCGGTCGCGTCACGCGTCTCAGGACCTCGTTCCTCACCACTCAAAGGATGTTCACCATGAAGCTCCGCAAGGTCACCGCCGCCTCGGCCGTCCTCCTCGCCCTCTCCGTGACCGCCACCGCGTGCGGCGGCGACAAGAAGGACGAAGGCGGCTCCGGTGATGGCAAGACGATCACCATCGGCATCAAGTTCGACCAGCCGGGCATCGGCCAGAAGACCCCGCAGGGCTACGCGGGCTTCGACGTCGACGTCGCCACCTATGTCGCCAAGAAGCTCGGTTACAACACCGACCAGATCGAGTGGAAGGAGTCGAAGAGCGCCGACCGCGAGACCATGCTCAAGCGCGGTGACGTCGACTTCATCGCCGCGTCCTACTCGATCACGCCGGAGCGCCAGAAGCTCGTCGACTTCGCCGGCCCGTACCTGCTCGCCCACCAGGACGTGCTGGTCCGCGCGGACGACAACTCCATCAAGACCGCGGCGGACCTGAACAAGGTGAAGCTGTGTTCCGTCACCGGCTCCACCTCGGCGCAGAACGTCAAGGACAAGCTGGCCCCCAAGGCGCAGCTCCAGAAGTACCCGACGTACTCCGCGTGCCTGACCGGTCTCCAGAACAAGGCGATCGACGCCCTCACCACGGACGACTCGATCCTCGCCGGTTACGCCTCCCAGGCCCAGTTCAAGGGCAAGTTCAAGCTGGGCGGCCTGAAGATGACCAACGAGAACTACGGCATCGGCGTCAAGAAGGGCAGCGACCTCAAGGCCAAGATCAACAAGGCCCTCGAGGAGATGGTGTCCGACGGTTCCTGGCAGAAGGCCGTGGACAAGAACTTCGGTCCGGCCGGCTACAAGAACGAGCGCGCTCCGAAGATCGGCGACATCAAGAGCTGAGGCAACGCCCGGGGATGCGCCGTCCGTGAGGGCGGCACATCCGGGCATCCCTACACGCGGAAGCGCGGGAGATCGTGTTCGACTTTCTTGACGGTTACGACGTACTGGGCGCCTTCTGGACGACAGTGCAGCTGACACTGCTGTCCGCCGTGGGCTCCCTGATCTGGGGCACTCTGCTGGCCGCCATGCGGGTGGGTCCGGTGCCGCTGATGCGCGGCTTCGGCACCGCCTACGTGAACATCGTGCGGAACATCCCGCTCACGGTGATCATCCTGTTCGCCTCGCTCGGCCTGCACGACACGCTGAGCATCAGTCTGGGTGCCAGCGACAACATCGAAACGGCCAACTTCCGGCTGGCGGTGCTCGGGCTGATCGTCTACACGTCGTCCTTCGTGTGCGAGGCGATCCGAGCCGGCATCAACACCGTGCCCGTGGGCCAGGCGGAGGCCGCTCGCGCGATCGGCCTGAGCTTCCCGCAGGTGCTGTTCCTGGTCGTCCTGCCGCAGGCCTTCCGTGCTGCCGTCGGCCCGCTGACCAACGTCCTGATCGCGTTGACGAAGAACACGACGGTGGCGGCCGCGATCGGCGTCGCCGAGGCGGCCCTGCTGATGAAGGACATGGTCGAGAAAGAAGCGCAGCTGCTGCTGATCTCCGCGATCATCGCGTTCGGCTTCTGCTGCCTGACCCTGCCGACCGGCCTGATCCTCGGCTGGGTGGGCAAGAAGGTGGCGGTGAAGCGATGAACTCGGTCCTGTACGACGCCCAGGGGCCGCGCGCCAAACAGCGCAACATCCTCTACACGGTGCTCTTCGTCATTGCGTTCGCGGCCGTCGGCTGGTGGGTGTACACGGCCCTGGACGAGAAGAACCAGCTGGAATGGGCGCTGTGGAAGCCGTACCTCGGCGGCGGCACCGAGGCGTACACGACGTACATATGGCCGGGCCTGGAGAACACCCTCAAGGCGGCGGCCCTGTCGATGGTCATCGCGCTGCCGCTGGGTGCCGTCCTCGGCATCGCCCGGCTCTCGGACCACGTGTGGGTGCGGGTACCGGCTGCGGTCGTCGTGGAGTTCTTCCGCGCGATCCCGGTGCTGGTGCTGATGATCTTCGGGCTGGCGCTGTACGCCCAGTACACCGACGTCGGCTCGGACGACCGTCCGCTCTACGCGGTCGTCACCGGTCTGGTGCTGTACAACGCGTCGGTGCTCGCCGAGATCGTCCGCGCGGGCATCCTCGCCCTGCCGCGGGGCCAGGCCGAGGCGGCCATGGCGATCGGTCTGCGCAAGGGTCAGGTGATGCGGCTCATCCTGCTGCCGCAGGCGGTCACCGCGATGCTCCCGGCGATCGTCAGCCAGCTGGTGGTCATCGTGAAGGACACCGCGCTCGGCGGCGCCGTCCTCACCTTCCCCGAACTGCTCGCCTCGGCGAGCACCATGAGCGGCTACTACGGCGCCAACACCATCGCGTCCTTCACGGTGGTGGCCGCGATCTACGTGGTCATCAACTTCTCGCTGACCTCGTTCGCGAGCTGGCTGGAGGGCCGGCTGCGGCGGCGCAAGAAGTCGACCGGCGCGGTGCTCGGTGTCGACGAGACCGTGGACATCCCGGGCCACGCGGGAACGGGAACCGCGGCCTGACGCCAGGTCAGACCCGAATGCACCCCCCGGAGGCAGTGGCATGATCGCCACTGCCTCCGGTCGCTTGACGCAAACTCTGCCAATGGGTTGCATACGTTGTGTGATCGTGCACCCCGCTCCACCTTCCTGTTCACTTGTCTCCGTCAGGGCATCGTCACGGGCAGGGGGCGCCGCGCCATGGACCCGGTGATCATCGTCGGAGCGGGGCCCGTCGGACTCACGCTCGCGCTGGCCCTGGCCCGGCAGGAGGTGCCGACCGTCGTCCTGGACGAGGGACCCGGCAAGGACGAACCCCGCCCGGCGCGCACGGTCGTCCTGCGCGAGGACACGGCCGCGCTGCTGGAGCGGCTGACCGGGGTCGCGCTCGCGGAGCACGGCGTGCGCTGGGCCGGATGGCGGTCCCTGCGCCGCAGGCAGGTGATGAGCGAGATCGCCTTCGACGAGGACGATCCCGCCGCCCCACTTCACCTCGCCCAGCACGTCCTGACGAACGCCCTGCGTGCGGCCCTCACCGACGAGCCGCTGGTGCGGCTGGCCGTCGACAGCCGCCTGGACTCGATCGAGCAGGAGCGTTCCGGCGTCAGCGCACACACCCGCGGCCCCAAGGGCACCTGGTGGCGGGGCAGTTACCTGGTCGGCTGCGACGGCCCCCGCTCGACCGTGCGCAAACTCCAGGACATCCGCTTCCCGGGCCGTACGGCGGTGGAACGGCACGCGGTCGCCGCGCTGCGCGCGGAACTTCCCTGGGAGGCTCACGCGTTGCTCCATCGGACCCCGCCGTGGCGGCAGTCCGGGCCCTCGACCGGGGAGGTGACCGCCCGCCCCCTCCCGGACGGCGTGTGGCGCCTGGACTGGCTGCTGCCGCCGGGCAAGGACCTGGTCACGCCCGACATCCTGGTGGCCCGGATCCGCGAGACCCTCGCAGGCTGGACGGACAGCACCACACCGGTGTACGAGCTGCTCGACACCGGTGTCCACACCGTGCACCACCGGCTGGCCCGCCGGTGGCGCGCGGGCCGGGTCTTCCTCGCCGGGGACGCGGCCCATCTGCTGGGCGCGCTCGGCGCCCAGGGGCTCGACGAGGGCCTCCGGGACGCCGACAACCTCGCCTGGAAGCTGGCCACGGCCTGGCACCACGGCTCGCACGACGCCTTGCTGGACAGCTACCAGACCGAGCGGCGCGCGGTGGTCGCCGCCCGGCTGCGCGCCGCCGACCAGGTGCTGCCGGTGCTGCGCGGCGGGGGCGGGCTGCGCCACATCGTCCCCGGCGCGGCCCGGGGCCATGACGCACTGCTGACGGACGGTCACCTGGGCCGCGGACCGCTGGGCGCGCCCGGGACGTACGCCGACTCGCCCCTGGCGCCCCCGCATCTGGAGGGGGAGATCCCGGTCGACACCCCGCCCGGCGCACCGGTGACCGACGTCCGGGTCACGGCGGAGGACGGCTCCTTCGTCCAGCTGCGCGACCGGCTCGGCCGCGGCGCGCTGCTGGTGGTCCTGATCGCGCCCGGTACCGGGGTCTGGGACCGCAAGCACTGGGTGTCCGCCGGGGTGATGCCCCGGCTCGCCGCAGCCGTGACCGCGCTGCCGCACCCCGCCGAGCTGCTGGTCGCCGAAAGCTACCCGGGTGCGCCGGCGCACAGCGTCCTGCTCGTACGCCCCGACGGCCACCTGGTCACCGCACTGAGCGGCGTCCGCCCGGCCGACCTGTACGCGGCGGCGGAGGCCACGCTGGGCGGCGGCGCGGTGAGGGAGGAACAGACGGCGGAGGCGGGGTCCGGCGCACGTTGAGGATGGGGAGCGGGGGCTCGCGCCGGCGCGGGCCGGGTGCCGGGGGCCGCTCCTGGGGCGCCGGCCGTGTGCCGGGGAGGCTCGCATCGGCGTTGGCCGGGTGCCGGCGACGCTCTCGGTTCTGCGCGCGCCGACCGTGCGCAGTGGGGATCCGCTCCGGCGCGGACGGTGTGCCGGGTAGGTCCGCTCCGACCTTGGCCGTATGCCCGGCAGGCTTGCTACGGCGCGCGCCGGCCGTGTGCCCCCTCGCTCTCCGTCCACGGGGTGACCCTCGGTTGACCGGTGTGCGGCTGCATGCTGTACTCCGGATCGTGACCGACACCTGTGTGCGCCTGTGGCGGAGGGTCCATATGGACCTCGTCCGCTACGCGGGCTGCGTGTGTCGCCCGTCCTGCTGAATTCGCTTCCTTCCCTTTCCGGGCGCCGCCGCGCGCCCGTTTCGCGAACGCTCCTCAGGACGGTGCACGTGTCTGTCCCTCCCCCCTCCCCTTCCCTGTCCTCTTCCGTGCCCGCCGCCGGGTCGGCGCCCACCCAGGCGGACCTCCTCGACTTCGTCCGGCGTACGGCGGCCGACACCGAACTGATCGCCTCCCTGCCGCTCGATCCCGAGGGCCGTACCTGGGTGCGGCTGGCGGGGCCCGGCGGCAGCGAGGCCTGGCTGATCGGCTGGCCGCCCGGCACCGGCACCGGCTGGCACGACCACGCCGACTCGGTGGGCGCCTTCGTCACCGCCGCGGGCGACCTCACCGAGCACTCCCTCGCCGCCCGGCTGCCCACCGACGGCTGGCGGACACTGGAACTCGCCGAGGGCGTGGACCGCGTACGCCGGCTGCCCGCCGGCCGGGGCCGCGCCTTCGGCCACCACCATGTGCACGAGGTGCTCAACGAGTCCCGCGACCGGCACGCGATCTCCGTCCACGCCTACTACCCGCCGCTGCCCCGGATCCGCCGCTACAGTCGCACGGGCCAGGTGCTGCGCCTGGAGCACGTCGAACGCCCGGAGGACTGGCAGTGAGCGGCAGCAACGAACAGGCGGCGGTGCCGGGGACGCCGGGCGAAGGGCCGCTCGGCATCGACGAGTTGCTGGAGCGGGTCCGGGCGGGCTACCGACGCGTCGAGGCGCGGGAGGCGCACGAGGTGGCCCGGTCCGGTGAGGCGCTGCTGGTCGACATCCGGTACGCGGCCCTGCGCGAGCGGGACGGACTCATCCCCGGCGCCGTCGTGGTCGAGCGCAACGAACTGGAGTGGCGCCTCGACCCCCAGGGCAGCCACCGCCTTCCCGAGGCCACCGGACACGACCTGCGTGTCGTGGTGATCTGCAACGAGGGCTACGCCTCCAGCCTCGCCGCCGCCTCCCTCCACCAACTGGGCCTGCGCCGCGCGACGGACCTGGTGGGCGGCTTCCAGGCGTGGCGGGCGGAGGGTCTGCCGGTGGAGCCGACGACGGCCTGAGCGGCACCTGCCGGAAAGCCGTCGACCCCCGGCGGCGAGCAGGGGGTCGACGGCGGCCCGGTCACAGCACCCGCGAAAGGCGCTGCTGCGCCGGCGTGCGCCCGCCCCCGCCCCGGCACCGACAGCGGCTCCGGCACCGGCACCGGCTCCGGCACCGGCACCGGCAGCCGACGCCACTGCCCCGACCGTGCCGCCCCCCACGAGTGTCACTCCCCCGCCCGCGCTACTCCTTCGCCGTGGCGACCGTCACCGCCCTCACCCGGAGCGCGGCGCGCCCCGGCACGGTGCCGGCCCCGAGCACGAGGATGCCGGCGACGGCGACGACGCCGACGTAGAGCAGCGGGATGACCGTCGGGGTGGCCCGGCCGGTCATGCCGACGCTGAGCGCGGTGAGCACGGCGAGGGCGATACCACTGCCGAGCGCGGTGGCGAGGAGGAGGACGGACAGCGCCTCGGTGCGCAGCATCCGCAGCACCTGCCGGCGGGTCGCGCCGGCGAGGCGGAGCAGCGCGAACTCCCGGACACGCTCGGCGACCGACATGGCGACCGTGTTGACGACGGCGATCGCTGTGAAGGCCAGGACGAGCCCCATGGCCAGGTAGTTGACCTCGGCGTTCGTCTGCTGACGGTCGGCCTGGAGGGCGTCGGCAGCGGCCGGCGAAAGAATCCGTATGCCCGGGAACTCACGGAGCGTAGTCGCGAGTTGTTTCTGTGTACGGGTGGTGCCGAGGAGGACGGAGGAGGCGAGCGGATTGTCGACGTGGCGGGCCACGAGGTCGTGGGCGAAGGTGAGGTCGCCGAAGCCGAGACCCCGGGCGTAGACGGCGGCGACGGTGAGCGTGGCGGGCGTGCCGTCGCCGAGGGTGAGTTTCAGTGTGTTTCCCGGCCTCAGATGCTGCTGGTCGGCGGCCAGTTCACTGACGGCGACGGTGCCGGGGCCGAGCCGGTCCAGGGAGCCGGCGGTGACCTCCGGGTCCCAGGTGCGGGTCAGGCCTTGCGGAGTGACGCCCTGCGCCGGGTACTTGTCGAGGCCCACGCGGACGGTCGTGCGGACCACCTCGGTGACGGTGTCGTGCCCGGTGCGCAGCCGCTCGGCGGCTCCGCCGGGGACGCCCGGCCCCTGCGCGGTGACCACCCAGTCGGCCGTGACGCCCTCGCGGACCTCGGTGCGGGCGGCGTCACCGAGAGTGGTCTGGACGAACAGGACGGTGCAGGTCATGCCGATGAGCAGGACGAGAGGGGTGACCACGGAGGCCATGCGGGCGGCGTTGCCGCGCAGGTTGGCGGTGGCGAGCCTGCCGCCGTGGCCGGTGAGCCGGAGCGGGCCGGCGAGCAGCAGCGCGGCGGCCTTGACGAGGAGGGGGCCGAGCAGGGCGACGGAGGTGGACAGGACGACGACGGCAAGGAAGGTCACGGGCGTCGAGGCGGCTTCGGTGCGCAGGGAGGTGAGGACGACGACGAGGACGACACCGCCGGCCAGCAGCAGCAGCCCGGCGGCGATCCGGCCCCAGGCCGGCCGGGTGCGTTCGGCTCTGGCTTCGGCCAGGGCCTCGGCGGGTCGGATGCGGGCGATCCTGCGGGAGGCGATCCGGGCCGCCGCCCAGGCGCCGAGCAGCGTGGCGGTGAGAGCGGCCAACGGCGGGAAGACACCGGCGGTGTGTTCCAGGGTGTCGGGTACGGCGCCGAGGGCGACGAACCGGGAGTGCAGCCAACTGCCCAGCGGCAGCCCGAGCAGCGCGCCGGCCGTGCCCGCCGCCGCACCGACGATCAGCGCCTCCCGGCCGAGCAGCTTGCGGATCTGCCCGGGTGTGGCGGCGATGGCGCGGAGCAGGGCGAGTTCGCGGTGGCGTTGCTGGACGGTGAGCGCGAAGGTGCCGACGACCACGAGCACCGCAACCAGCAGCGCGGTGCCCCCCATGGCGCCGCCCATGCTGACCAGCCGGGTGCGGGCGGCCGCCGCGTCCAGGAACTCGACGGGCCCCCGGGCATCGCCCGTGCTGACCTGGGCCGTGGTGCCGTGCAGCGCCCGCGCCACGGCTTGGCGCACCCGCTCGGGGTCCGCCCCCTTGGCCGGCAGCACACCGAACGCGGTGACCTGCCCGGGGTGCGCCGCCAGCCGGCGGGCCTCGGCGGCGGAGAAGAACAGAGACGTCTGGTGGCGCACGGTGGTGTCCGGGGTGGCGATACCGGTGATCCGGTAGTCGCGCGGGGCCCGCGTGGACTGCACGGTGAGCCGATCGCCGGGCCGCAGCCGGGCCCGAGCGGCGAGGTCGGCGTCGATGACGAGGTCAACGGCGTCCTTGGGGGCACGGCCCGCGGTCAGTCGGTACGGCGTCAGCGCGGCGGAGTCCCAGGCATGGCCGTAGGCGGTACGGCCGCCGGTGCCGGCCGGGGTCAGCGGCTGGGCGGGAAAGGTGAGTTCCGGGACCACCCGGGCCACGCCCGGGGTGCGGGCGAGGGTGCTGCGCATGCGCTCGGGAAGCCAGGCGCGCTCGGCGATGGGTTTCGCCTTGTGCTTGACCTTGGTCTTGCCCTTCTTGTGCTTGACGGTGGTCCGGTGCACGTACTGGTCGGCGGAGACCACGACCGGGGCGGCGGCGTAGCGCTCGGTACGGATGGTGCCGCGCAGGCCGGTGTCGAGGAGCGTGCCGCAGGCGGTGATCAGAGCCGCCGCGCACATCAGGGCGAGGAAGGCTCCGAGAAATCCCGCCGTACGGGCGCGGACCGTCTTCAGGGCGTAACGCAGCATCATGGGGGCGGGCTCTCTTCTGTTCTGTTGTGTGCACGGGTTGTCGTACGCGATGGCCGGCCTCGGCTGGTGTGCCGTGGAGCCGGGCGTGCGTACAGACTCGCCCGTGCGGACAGGGGAGAGCACTGCGGTGGTCTGGCGTCTCGCGGTGGGGGCGTCCCACCCGTGTCCGGCGGGTTAACCCCACCCCTCACCTTTCATGGCCATGCCCATACCCATGACATCGAGTGGTGCTCGCCCGGCCGGCGTGGCCCTGGGCGTCGGCATGGGCGTCGGCCCGGGCGGCTCGGCCTCGCCCGGCCGTCAGAAGTCCCCGTCCCCGAGGAACTCCGTGTCCTCGCCCTCTTCCTCCAGGGCCTGGCGCACCACGCGGAGGGCCATGCCCTCGGGGTAACCCTTGCGGGCGAGCATGCCGGCGAGCCGGCGGAGCCGCTTGTCGCGGTCGAGGCCGCGGGTGGCACGCAGCTTGCGGGCGACGAGTTCGCGGGCGGTCGCCTCCTCCTGCTCGGGGTCGAGCTGCCCGACGGCGTCCTCGATCAGTGCCGAGTCGACCCCCTTGGTGCGCAGTTCGCGGGCGAGTGCGCGGCGGGCGAGTCCCCGCCCGTGGTGCCGGGACTCCACCCAGGCGTCCGCGAAGGCACCGTCGTCGATCAGCCCCACATCCTCGAACCGCGACAGCACCTCCTCGGCCACCTCCTCGGGGATCTCCCGCTTGCGCAGGGCGTCCGCGAGTTGCTTGCGCGTGCGCGGGGTCCCGGTGAGCAGGCGCAGGCAGATCGCCCGGGCCCGCTCAGCCGGGTCCCCTGAAGACTCCCCCCGCTCGTCCCTCGCCGAGGAAGGGGCGCCTTCGTCCTCACCGGGCGCGTCCCCGAAGCCGCGCCGCCGCCGGCCGCGCCCCCGCGCGCCGCCTGGCTTCCCGGAGCCGCGTCCGCCGGACGAACCGTCCCCGTACGGGTCGCCGTACGGGTCACCGTCCGCGCGGCCCTGCTCCGCGCCGCCGCCGCCCTCGTAGCCCTCGCTTCCGCGGTACGGGTCGTGTCCGCCGTACTCGTCACGACTGCCGTACACGTCACGCCCGCTGTGCTCGCCGTGCCCGTCGTCCCGGTATCCGCCGGCGCCGTCCGGGGCGGAGTCCGGGTGGCCCCCGGTGCCCCTCCCCCGTGGGGCACCGGGGGTGGCGTACTCGTACTCGGCCCAGTCGGTTCGTCGTGTCACGGGTCAGCTCTTGGCTGCGGCGGCCTTGGGCTTGGTGGCCTTGGCGGCTGCCGGGGCGGGCACCGACTTGGCGGGGTCCTCAGACGCCCCGGTGACGGCCGCGTCGGCACCCGGCTCGGCGGCGGGCTCCTCCGGCCGGACACCCACGCCCAGCTTCTCCTTGATCTTCTTCTCGATCTCGTTGGCCAGGTCGGGGTTGTCCTTGAGGAAGTTGCGGGCGTTCTCCTTGCCCTGGCCGAGCTGGTCGCCCTCGTACGTGTACCAGGCGCCGGCCTTGCGCACGAAGCCGTGCTCCACGCCCATGTCGATCAGACCGCCCTCGCGGCTGATGCCCTGGCCGTAGAGGATGTCGAACTCGGCCTGCTTGAAGGGCGGCGCGACCTTGTTCTTGACGACCTTGCACCGGGTGCGGTTGCCGACCGCCTCCGTGCCGTCCTTCAGGGTCTCGATGCGGCGGATGTCGATACGCACCGAGGCGTAGAACTTCAGGGCACGGCCACCGGTCGTGGTCTCCGGGGAACCGAACATCACGCCGATCTTCTCGCGGAGCTGGTTGATGAAGATCGCGGTGGTCTTGGACTGGTTGAGCGCGCTGGTGATCTTCCGCAGGGCCTGGCTCATCAGACGGGCCTGCAGACCCACGTGGCTGTCGCCCATCTCGCCCTCGATCTCCGCGCGCGGGACGAGCGCGGCGACAGAGTCGATGACGATCAGATCGAGGGCGCCGGAGCGGACCAGCATGTCCACGATCTCCAGGGCCTGCTCGCCGTTGTCGGGCTGGGAGAGGATGAGGTTGTCGATGTCGACGCCCAGCTTGCGCGCGTACTCGGGGTCGAGGGCGTGCTCGGCGTCCACGAACGCGACCTGGCCGCCGGCCTTCTGCGCGTTCGCCACGGCGTGCAGGGTCAGGGTCGTCTTACCGGAGGACTCCGGTCCGTAGATCTCCACGACACGGCCGCGCGGCAGGCCGCCGACGCCGAGGGCGACGTCGAGGGCGGTCGACCCGGTCGGGATGACCTCGATGGGCTCCTTCGAGCGCTCGCCCATGCGCATGACCGCGCCCTTGCCGAATTGCCGTTCAATCTGCGCGAGCGCGGCGTCGAGCGCCTTCTCGCGGTCGGTTCCTGCCATGGGTTCCACCCGGTTTGCTTGAGTCGATCGCTTCACGTCAAAGACGCTAACGCCTGCCACTGACAATGCGCCCCGACGCAGGCCCAGCCTGTGGATAACCGGGGTACATCTCCCCGCGAATTGGGGCGAAATCCCCAACCGAAAGCCTCGCCTGAGCCCCCATAAGAATGGATGTTCGATTTTGGTGTCAAGCGCACCACGCGGCACGCCGGCTGGGGGGCAGCCCGCACCCGCCGCCCGGGCCCAAGCTTGGGTCCGGGGCTTCCCTAGGGTGAGCGGTATGCACGACGACGAGCGGCTGCGGGCCCTGTTCCACGCCCTGGACCGGCTGCCCGGGCCGCACCACCTGGAGTACCCCGACGGCTTCGACTACACCGGGGCCCGGCTCCGGGCGATCAGGCTGCGGGACCGGCTGACCGAGGAATTCGGACGGCCCTGGCAGCTCGACGAGGGCAACCAGGACGCGAGCTTCTACTTCTCCCTCCACCTCGCGGCCGAGGCGACGGGGGCCGGAGCACCTCTCGCCGTACGGCTGAGCAACTACGGCGGCCTGGCCGCGGTCACGACTCCCCGGCCCGACAGCCACGAGGACCTGGACCACGCCGTGCGCTACGGGGCGCTGTCGGAGGCGGACCGCGGCCGCATCACGAGCGCCCTGTCCGACCTCGGCCACCGGCTGGTCCCCCTACGGCTGCTCCACCGGCCCTACGACGGTGTGACCTGGCTCGCCGGCGAGGCGGACACGAGCTGGTGGACCCGATTCTTCGACTACCTGTGAACTCCGAGAGCCGGTGACCATCGGTCACCTGCCGGCCGTCTGCTCCCGGTGGCGTACCGCGGGTGTCTCCGGCCGGACGACGACCACGCGGGCCGCTCCCGGAAGCCTTGGGCCCATGAAGAATCCGCGAGCCGCCGTCGACCGCGTCTGTCACACGACGGGCCTGATCCTCGTCCTGTCCGGTCTCGTCCACCTGCTGGTGTTCGCGGTGGACGGCGGCCCCTGGAAAGGTCCCGTCTCCTGGCGCAAGGCCGTCACGTTCGGCCTCTCGTTCGGAGTGACACTGATCGCGATCACCTGGGTCACGTCGTACCTGCGGACCGGTGACCGGCTGCGCTCGGCGCTGCTGCTCGGGTTCGCCGCGGACTGCGTGGTGGAGGTGGGCGGCATCACCCTCCAGGCATGGCGCGGGGCGCCCTCCCACCTGAACATGGAGACACCCTTCGACACGGCGGTGTCCATGACGCTCGCGGTGGGCGGCGGTCTCCTGGTCGTCCTGCTCACCCTGTTCGCCGTCGCGTCCTTCCGGCACCGGCCGACGGGCCCCGCCGGCATGCCCCTCGCCGTGCGCTCCGGCTTCGCCCTCCTGCTGGTGGCGCTGGCCTCCGGTGCGGCGATGATCGCGCGCGGCGTCGTCCTGACCCGCACCGGCCACCAGGAGGCCGCGTACCACTCGACGGCCCCGCTCAAGCCGCTGCACGGCGTCAGCCTGCACGCCGTGCTCGTCCTGCCCCTGCTGGCCCGGCTGCTGTCCCGCACGCCGTGGAGCGACCGGGCACGCCGGCGGATCGTGGCCACGGCCGCGGGCGGCTACGCGGCGGCCGTCGCCGTGACCGCCGGGTGGGCGGTGCTGTCGTGGTGAAGCGGGACCGACCTGCTCGGGAAGCGGTGCCGATCTCCCGCTCAGGTAGCACTCCCCGGCATGCCGAAGGCGCACCCTGAGGGGCCTGCGGTGGCTCTAGGGGCGTTCCTGCCTGCCGGGGCGGCCGACCCACAGCCGCCTGGCGCGCGTGCGCATCCCGGGACCGCCCGAGCCTCTGCTCCGGTGCCCGTGCACCCGGGGATCGTCCGTGACGGCGTACCGCTTCACGTACGCCCCCAGGAACGCCTGCAGGGTGGCCACCGCGGGGATGGCGATCAGCGCGCCCACCGCGCCGAGCAGTGCCGTGCCCGCGACGACCGAGCCGAAGGCGACGGCCGGATGGATGTCGACCGTCTTGGCGGTCAGCTTCGGCTGGAGCATGTAGTTCTCGAACTGCTGGTAGATCACGACGAAGACCAGCACCCACACCGCGTACCAGGGGTTGACGGTGAACGCGATCAGCATCGGCAGCGCGCCCGCGAGGTACGTCCCGATGGTGGGGATGAACTGCGAGACCAGGCCCACCCAGACGCCGAGCACGGGCGCGTACGGCACCCCCATGGCCTCGAGCAGGATGTAGTGCGCGATCCCGGAGATGAGCGCCATGAGGCCGCGCGAGTACAGATAGCCGCCCGTCTTGTCGACGGCGATCTCCCAGGCGCGCAGCACCTCGGCCTGGCGCGCGGGCGGCAGGACGGAGCACAGGGCGCGGCGCAGCCTGGGGCCGTCCGCGGCGAAGTAGAACGAGAACAGGGCGACCGTGAGCAGCCGGAAGAGCCCCCCGAGCACCTGCGCGGACACGTCGAGGACACCCGCCGCGCTGTTCTGCACGTACTTGCGAAGCCAGTCGGAGTGGAGCACGCCCTCCTGGATGTCCACCCGCCTCAGCTCCGTGTGGAAGGTCTTGTTGATCCAGTGGATGAGCGCGTCGAGGTAGGCCGGGAAGCCCTCGATCATCTTGATGATCTGTCCGGCCAGCATCGACCCGAGGAGGGTGACGAACCCGGCGGCGATGACGGTCAGGCCGAGGAAGACCAGGAAGGTGGCGAGCCCCCGGCGCATGCCGCGGGCCGCCATCCGGCTCACCGCGGGCTCTATCGCGAGGGCCAGGAAGAACGCGATCAATATGTTGATCAACAGTGCGGTCAGCTGGTGGAAGGCCCAGCTGCCCAGCTGGAACGCGGCGATCAGCGCGAGCGCGAGAACCATGGCCCGCGGCAGCCAGCGCGGCATCCGGCCGTCCGGCACGGCGGCGCCGGAGACCGGGGGCCGGCCGGGCGGTGTCGTAGCGGCCGGTGCTGCCGGCCGGTCGGACGGCTCGCCGTCCTCGGCCGTGGATGCCAGGGGATGCTCGTCAGTGGGTGCCACGCGCCCAGTCTCGCCCACGCCACCGACAACCGGCGCCCGCCGGCGATCTTCGTGACAGATCAGTGGCGTACGGCCGCTGTGTTCACGGGCAAGCCCGGCATTTCACCTGTGCCTCAGCGCCTCTCGCCCGGCACGTTCATGACCGCGCAGACCACCCGCCACACGTCCTTGGCCGCCCAGCCGGCGTCCAGCGCCTCGTTCACCGTACGTCCGCCCAGTTCCGACATGACGTGATCGCGCGCGAAGGTGTCGGCGCACCCCGGACCGAAGTGTTCCGCCATCCGCTGCCAGAAGACCGTCAACCGCATGCCTCCAGTATCCCGCCCCCGGGGGTGGGCCCCGCCGGGAGCGCCTGCCGAGACCGCTTTCCGCCCTACGGTCTGACGCATGGCCGAAACAGGAGCTTCCCCACTCCCCTGCACGCCCCCGGCGCGCTCCCCGCTCTTCCGCGCCGAACAGTTCGTCTGGCTCACCGCGCGCGTACTGGAGCAGCGTCTGTTCGCGTACGACTTCCTGCACGGCAGCCCGGAGGCGGTGGAAGCGGCGCTGGACGCCTACCGCAACGAGGACGGCGGATACGGGCACGCGCTGGAGCCCGATCTGCGCGGACCGGTCAGCCAGCCCCTGCACACCGCGCACGCCCTGCGCGTGCTGGACGCCATCGGGCGCTGCGGCGGGCAGCGGGTGGAGCGCGTGTGCCGCTATCTGACCTCCGTCTCCACCGCGGACGGCGCGCTGCCGGCGATCCACCCCAGTCAGCGCGGGTATCCGACGGCGCCGTTCGTCCCGGTCGTCGACGACCCGCCCAGCGCGCTGCTGGCGACCGGGCCGGTGGTCGGGCTGCTGCACCGCAACGAGGTGTGGCACGCCTGGCTCTTCCGGGCCACCGACTTCTGCTGGCAGGCCGTGGAGTCCCTGGAGAAGTCCCACCCCTACGAGGTGGAGGCCGCCGTGACGTTTCTGGACTCCGTTCCCGACCGCCCGCGCGCGGAGGCCACCGCCGACCGGCTGGGCCGCCTGGTGCGCGAGCAGCGGCTCGTGGCGCTGGACCCGGAGCGCCTCGACGCCTGTCCGGTCGCTCCCGGCTACGCCCCGGGCGAGCACCACTTCCCGTACGACTTCGCCAGGAGTCCGGACTCACTCGCGCGCGCGTGGTTCACGGACGACGAGATGGCACGCTCACTGGACCACCTGGCCGCCGGACAGCAGGAGGACGGCGGCTGGCCCGTCAACTGGCGCCAGTGGGCACCGGCGCCCGCGCTGGAGGCGCGCCCCGTGGTGACGATCCAGGCGCTGCGCACCCTGAGGGCCTACGGCCGCTTCGTCGGCTGAGCGCATGCCGTACGGGGCCGGGCCCGCCCCCGGCCCGAGCCTCTCCCCTGGACCGGGCGGGCCGGCCCGTCTCACCATCCGAGGGCCCTTAGACCCGCTGTCACCACCACGGCCGCCGCGACGACCAGTAGAAACGGCGCACGCAGCACCAGGGCCACGGCCGCTGCGCCGAGCCCCGCCGCCCGGGCGTCCAGCACGAGCGTGTGCCCGTCGGCGAACGTCTGCTGGGCGGTGAGCGCGGCCAGGAGGGCGACGGGCAGCAGGGCGGCGAGCCGCCGCACGTACGGCCGCTCGACGGTGTGCGCCGGTACGAGCAGACCGGCGAGCTTGACGGCGTAACAGCCGAGGACGGTCACGCCGATCGCGATCCAGGTGCTCACCGGTCCTCCTCCGTCCCGTTCGCCCCGTCCGGCGTGCTCCGGCGATCCGGTCCCGCCGGCCCGTCCGGTGCCTGCCGTCCGGTCCGGCCCCCGCGCCGGCCCTCCACGAAGAGGGCGAGCGGGGCCGCCAGTGCCGCCGCAAGGACCGGCACGCCGGCCGGCAGGACGGGCAGCAGACCGAGGCCCAGCAGGATCGCGAGGCCCGCGACCGCGCGCTCGGTGGCCGTCTTCAGCATGGGGGCGAGCAGGGCCAGGAACACCGCGGGTCCCGCCGCGTCCAGGCCCCACGCGCGCGTGTCGCCGATCGCCCGGGCACCCAGCGCGCCGAGCAGCGTGGTGAGGTTCCACAGCACGTACAGGCTGAGCCCGGTGACGGTGAAGCCGATCCGCGCGGCCCGCCGGGTCGGCTGCGCCAGGGTCACCGCGGTGGTCTCGTCGATCACCCACTGGGCGGCGAACGGCCGTACCGCGCGCGGGAGGGCGAGCAGCTGTGACAGCCGCAGCCCGTAGAAGGCGTTGCGCACGCCCAGGAAGAAGGCGCCGGCGGCGGCCGTGAACGGGTTGCCTCCGGCGGCGAGCGCCCCGACCAGGGCGAACTGGGAGGCGCCGGTGAACACCAGGAGGCTGAGCGTGCAGGTCTGGAGCAGTCCGAGTCCGCTGCCGGCCGAGGTCACCCCGAAGGCGAACCCGGACAGGCCCACGGCGACGCCGACCCCGAGGGCGTCCCGTACGACAGCCGCGTCCGGCTTGTCCGCTTCTTCGGCGGTCTGATCCGTGAGTGTCATGTACTGTGCCACGCCACGGACGGTACGGGCGGCCGTCAGCCCGGGTCTTGTACGTTCTTGCGCTCCGGCAGGCCCCTGCGCTCGCGCTGGTACGCGCCCGGGGGTACGCCGATGATCCGGGCGAAGTGCCGGGTGAGGTGGGGCTGGTCGGTGAAGCCGACGGCGACGGCCGCCTCGGCGGGGGGCGTGCCCGCGTCCAGCAGCAGCCGCGCGTGCCGTACGCGGGCGTCGGTCAGCCAGGTGTGCGGCGGCATGCCGTAGGCGTCGCGGAACGCCCGCAGCAGGGCGAACGGGCTGGTCCCGAGGTCCGTTGCCAGCCGTTCCAGGGTCGGCGGCCCGGCCATCCGCTCCTCCAGCACCGCACGCGCGCGTGCGGCGATCCGCGCGCCGGCCGTCCGGGTCCGCCGCTGGGGCAGCGGGCCGCCGTTCAGCCGCAGCAGCCGGGTCACCGCGACCCGCAGGAGCGTGTCGGCGGCCAGCGCGTTGCCCTCGTCGGCGGCGCGCAGCACCTGGTGGACCAGGCGGACCGTGTAGAGGTCGTCGAGGACGGGGCTGACGAAGCCGGGCGTGCCCCGCAGGGTGGTGGTCTCGGCGGCGATCGCGGCGACCACGTCGGGCGACGGGTAGACCGCGCCGTACCGCCAGCCCTCGGGCACGCCGGCCCGGCCGGTGTGCGGGGTGTCCGGGTTGACCAGGGCGAGCGCTCCGGCGCCGGCGGAGACGTCCGTGCCGCGATGGTGGAAGACCTCGACGCCGTCGGCGATGGCCGCGATGACGAAGTTCTCGTGGGTGTGCCGGACGAAGGTCTTGCGGATGTACCGGGCCCGCAGCAGATCGACGCCGGGCAGCTCCGCGTACCGCCAGTGCCGCGCCCGCTCCCCAGAACCCGCCATACGCCCATTGTCCGCCCTGCCCGCCACGCCCAAGGCTCCGCAGACCCCGACCCGGGCGGACACCGCCACCCGCCACTGCGCATCCACCACCCACACCACCGCGGTCCCCGCCACCCCCGCCCGGGCGCCGCCGCGATCCCTGCCCCCGCCGCCGGGCGCCGCCGTGCCACCCACCGCCCAGACACCACCGCGATCCCCGCCACCCACCGCCAGGCGCCGCCGTGCCACCCACCGCCCAGACACCACCGCGATCCCCGCCACCCACCGCCAGGCGCCGCCATGCCACCCACCGCCCAGACACCACCGCGATCCCCGCCACCCACCGCCGGGCGCCGCCGCGGTCCCGGCCCACCACAGATCCCGCCACAGTCACCGCCCCCGCCCCGACCCACCCCGGCGCTGGGCCCGCACGCCCCCCTGTTCGCGCAGGTCAGGCTGATTGTCAGTGGGCGGGTGCAGGATGGACGCATGGTCAGCTCCGCACATCGAGCCCTCGACGGCTTCTCCCCCGCGACCCGCGGCTGGTTCACGGGGGCGTTCTCCGCGCCCACCGCGGCCCAGGCGGGCGCCTGGAGGGCCATCGGGGAGGGCTCGGACGTGCTGGTGGTCGCCCCGACCGGCTCGGGCAAGACGCTCGCCGCGTTCCTCGCCGCCCTGGACCAGCTGGCCGCGACTCCGCCCCCGGCCGACCCGAAGAAGCGCTGCCGGGTGCTGTACGTGTCCCCGCTGAAGGCCCTGGCGGTCGACGTCGAGCGCAATCTGCGCAGCCCGCTGACCGGTATCCGCCAGGAGTCCGTGCGTCTCGGCCTGCCCGAGCCCGAGGTCAGGGTCGGCATCCGCTCCGGCGACACCCCGGCCGCCGAGCGCCGCGCCCTGTCCACGCGGCCGCCGGACATCCTGATCACCACCCCCGAGTCGCTGTTCCTGATGCTGACGTCGGCCACGCGCGACGCGCTCACCGGCGTGGAGACGGTGATCCTGGACGAGGTGCACGCGGTCGCGGGCACCAAGCGCGGGGCGCACCTCGCGCTGTCCCTGGAGCGGCTGGACGAGCTGCTGCCGAAGCCGGCCCGCCGGATCGGGCTTTCGGCGACCGTGCGCCCGGTGGACGAGGTGGCCCGGTATCTGTCCCCGCGCCGCAAGGTGGAGATCGTCCAGCCGGAGTCCGGCAAGGAGTTCGACCTCTCCGTGGTCGTCCCGGTCGAGGACATGGGCGAGCTGGGCGGCTCCCCGGCCGCCGACGCCGCCGAGGGCGCAGAGCGGCCGTCCATCTGGCCGCATGTGGAGGAGCGGATCGCGGACCTGGTGCAGTCCCACCGGTCCACGATCGTGTTCGCCAACTCCCGCCGCCTGGCGGAGCGGCTGTGCAACCGGCTCAACGAGATCGCGTACGAGCGGGCGACCGGCGAGACCCTGGACCAGCACCATTCCCCGGCCCAGCTGATGGGCGGCTCCGGCGCGGCCCAGGGCGCGCCCCCGGTGATCGCCCGCGCGCACCACGGGTCGGTCTCCAAGGAGCAGCGCGCCCTGGTGGAGGAGGACCTGAAGGCCGGCCGGCTGCCCGCGGTGGTGGCCACCTCCAGCCTGGAGCTGGGCATCGACATGGGGGCCGTGGATCTCGTCGTCCAGGTCGAGTCCCCGCCCTCGGTCGCCTCCGGTCTCCAGCGCGTGGGCCGCGCGGGACACCAGGTGGGCGCCGTCTCCACCGGTGTCGTCTTCCCGAAGTACCGAGGCGACCTGGTCCAGGCGGCCGTGGTCACCGAGCGGATGCGCTCGGGCTCGATCGAGTCCCTGAAGGTGCCCGCGAACCCGCTGGACGTGCTCGCCCAGCAGCTGGTCGCCATGACGGCGCTGGACACCTGGCAGTTCGACGACCTGCTGACCGTGGTCCGCCGCGCGGCCCCGTTCGCCTCGCTGCCCGAGTCGGCGTTCACGGCGGTCCTGGACATGCTGGCGGGCCGCTATCCGTCGGACGCGTTCGCGGAGCTGCGCCCGCGCGTGGTGTGGGACCGCGTGGCCGGCACCGTCACCGGCCGCCCGGGCGCCCAGCGGCTCGCTGTCACCTCCGGCGGCACGATCCCGGACCGCGGCCTGTTCGGCGTCTTTCTCGCCGGTTCCGACCCCAAGAAGGGCGGCGGCCGGGTCGGCGAGCTGGACGAGGAGATGGTGTACGAGTCCCGGGTGGGCGACGTCTTCACCCTGGGCACGAGCTCCTGGCGCATCGAGGACATCACCCGCGACCGCGTCCTGGTCTCCCCCGCCCCCGGCGTGCCGGGCCGGCTGCCGTTCTGGAAGGGCGACCAGCTGGGCCGCCCGCTGGAGCTGGGCCGCGCGGTGGGCGCGTTCCTGCGCGAGGTCGGTTCACTGCCCAGGGACGACGCCCGGCTGCGCCTGCTGGCGGCGGGCCTGGACGCGTGGGCGGCGGACAACGTGCTGTCGTATCTGGACGAGCAGCGCGAGGCGTGCGGCCACATCCCGGACGACCGCACGATCGTCGTCGAGCGCTTCCGTGACGAGCTGGGCGACTGGCGGGTCGTCGTCCACTCCCCCTTCGGCGCCCAGGTCCACGCCCCCTGGGCGCTCGCCCTCGGCGCCCGGCTGTCCGAGCGGTACGGCATGGACGCCCAGGTCATGCACGCCGACGACGGCATCGTGCTGCGCCTGCCCGACGCCGATCTGATGGGCCTGGACCTGCTCGACCAGGAGCCGACGAAGGCGGGCACGGCGTACGACAGCGAGCAGGCCCCGGTCGGCGCGGCGGACGTCGCGTTCGACAAGGGCGAGGTGGACCAGATCGTCACCGACCAGGTCGGCGGCTCGGCGCTGTTCGCCTCCCGGTTCCGCGAGTGCGCCGCCCGCGCGCTGCTGCTGCCGCGCCGCAACCCGGGCAAGCGCACGCCACTGTGGCAGCAGCGGCAACGGGCGGCCCAGCTGCTCCAGGTGGCAAGCGAGTTCGGCTCGTTCCCGATCGTCCTGGAGGCGGTCCGCGAATGCCTCCAGGACGTCTTCGACGTCCCCGGGCTGACCGAGCTGATGGGCGACATCGAGTCCCGCAAGGTACGCCTGGTCGAGGTCACCACCCCGGAGCCGTCCCCGTTCGCCCGTTCCCTGCTCTTCGGGTACGTCGCCCAGTTCCTGTACGAGGGCGACTCCCCGCTGGCCGAGCGCCGGGCCGCCGCGCTGTCCCTGGACTCACGGCTGCTGGCCGAACTGCTGGGCCAGGCGGAGCTGCGCGAACTGCTCGACGCAGAGGTGCTGACCGAGCTGGAGCGCGAACTCCAGTGGCTCACCGAGGACCGCCGGGTCAAGGACGTGGAGGGCGTTGCCGATGTGCTCCGGCTGCTCGGCCCGCTGACCGACGCCGAGCTGGTCGCGCGGGGCGCGGACCCCCAGTGGGCGCCGACGCTGGCCGGGGCCCGCCGCGCCATCAGGGTCCGGATCGCGGGCGCCGACCACTGGGCGGCCGTCGAGGACGCGGGCCGGCTGCGCGACGCGCTCGGCACTGCGCTGCCGGTCGGCGTCCCCGAGGCGTTCACGGAGCCGGTCAAGGACCCGCTGGGCGACCTCCTCGCGCGGCACGCCCGTACGCACGGCCCGTTCACCTCGGCCACCGCGGCGGCCCGCTTCGGCCTGGGTGTGGCGGTCACCGAGGGCGCCCTCCAGCGGCTGGCCGCGGCCGGCCGGGTCGTCCAGGGCGAGTTCCACCCGGCGGGCATCGGCCAGGAGTGGTGTGACGCTGCCGTACTGCGCCGGCTGCGCCGCCGCTCCCTGGCGGCCCTGCGGCACGAGCTGGAGCCGGTGCCGCCCGCCGCGCTCGCGCAGTTCCTGCCGCAGTGGCAGCACATCGGCAAGGGCCACGGACTGCGGGCCGTCGACGGACTGGTGCGTGCCGTCGAGCAGTTGCAAGGTGCCTCGGTGCCGGCGTCGGCGCTGGAGAAGCTGGTCCTGCCGTCCCGCGTGGCGAACTACACGCCGTCGATGCTCGACGAACTGACCGCCGCGGGCGAGGTGGTGTGGGCCGGCGCGGGCGCCCTGCCCGGCAAGGACGGCTGGGTATCGCTCTATCTGGCGGACGCGGCCCCGGTGCTGCTCCCGGCACCGCACCCGCTGGAGCTGACCGCGCTCCACCAGTCCGTCCTCGATGCCCTCTCCGGCGGCTACGGCCTGTTCTTCCGGCAGATCGCCGACCAGATCCGCGCCACCACACACCCCGACGTCACCGAGTCCCAACTGGCCGACGCCCTGTGGGACCTGGCGTGGTCGGGCCGGCTCACCAACGACACGCTCGCGCCGATGCGCGCCCTGCTGGGCTCGGGTCGTACGGCGGGATCGACCGCCCACCGCGCCAAGCGTGCCGTCCCGCGCGGGCGCTACGGCTCGCTGACGGCCGCCGCGCGCACCGCTTCGCGCACCGGCCCGCCGACCGTGGCCGGCCGCTGGTCACTGCTGCCCGCGGCCGAGCCGGACACCACCGTGCGCGCGCACGCGCTGGCCCGCACGCTCCTTGACCGGCACGGCGTGGTCACCCGTGGCGCGGTCGCGGCGGAGGGCGTCGAGGGCGGCTTCTCGGCGGTGTACCGGGTGCTGTCGGTCTTCGAGGAGAGCGGTCAGGCCCGCCGCGGTTATGTGGTCGAGGGTCTGGGTGCGGCCCAGTTCGCGATGGACGGCGCGGTGGACCGCCTTCGCGCGGTGGCGAACGCCCGCGAGCGTACCGAGGGCCTGCCGGCTTCGGCCGTTCAGCACGGCTTCGCCGCCGCGCGTCCCGGGAACGGATTCGGCGCCGGTGTCGCCGACGGCTTCGCCGAGCAGGGGTTCGCGAACCCGTTCGACGGCTCCGACGGCGCCCCGCACGGCCACACCGCTCCGGACGCGTTCGACGGGGCGGACGGCGGTTTCGCCCACCCCGGCCTGGACGGCGACTTCACCTGGCCGCCGGAGGACCACCCCGCCACCGGCGGCGACCGCGGCTCACCCCGCGACCTCGCCGGCCCGTTCGCCTCCCCCGGCTACGGCGGCCCCCGGGGAGGCGGCACCGCCTCCTACGGTTCGGGCGCCGCCTACGGTTCGGGCGCCACGTACGGTTCGGGCGCCTCGTACGGCCCGGCCCGGCACCGCGGCTACGGCAACGGCCGCACGGGCTCCCCCGCCCCCGACCCCCGTGCCGTGGTCCTGGCCGCGGCCGACCCCGCGAACGCCTACGGCTCCGCCCTCCCGTGGCCGGAGCCGCCGACCGGCGCCGGGCACAAGCCGGGCCGCAAGGCGGGCTCGCTGGTCGTGCTGGTGGAGGGCGAGCTGGCGCTGTACATGGAGCGCGGCGGCAAGACACTGCTGGCCTGGCCCAGCGCCCCGGACACCGCCGCGACGGACGACTCCCGCCTGCGTACGGCCGCCGAGGCGCTGGCCGCGGCGGCCCGCGCGGGCTCGCTCGGCACGGTCACGGTCGAGCGGATCAACGGCACGCAGGCCCTGACCTCCCCCATAGGCACCCTCCTGGAGGCGGCGGGCTTCGTGGCGACACCACGCGGCCTCCGCCTGAGAGCGTGACCGGCGCCCGGCCCTGGACCCCCGCACCCGCCTCACCCCCCGTGGCACCCTTGACCCATGCCCGAAGGTGACACGGTCTGGCAGGCCGCGCGGCGGCTGCACGAGGCTCTCGCGGGCAAGGCGCTGACCCGGAGCGACTTCCGCGTACCGAAGTACGCGACGGTCGACCTGACCGGCCGCAGGGTGCTGAACACGATCCCGCGCGGCAAGCATCTGCTCACCCGCTTCGAGGGCGGTCTGACCCTGCACACCCATCTGCGCATGGAGGGCACCTGGAAGGTGTACGGCACGGGCGAGCGCTGGCGGGGCGGACCGGCGCACCAGATCCGGGTGGTCCTCGCCACCGACGACCGTGCGGCCGTCGGCTACCGCCTCCAGGTGCTGGAGCTGCTGCGCACGACCGAGGAAGAGGGGATCGTCGGCCATCTCGGCCCCGATCTTCTCGGTCCCGACTGGGATCCGGAGCGCGCCCTGGCCAACGTCCTCGCGGACCCCGCCCGCCCGCTCGGCGAGGCCCTGCTCGACCAGCGCAATCTGGCCGGGGTCGGGAATGTCTACAAGAGCGAGCTGTGCTTCCTGCTCGGTGTGACGCCCTGGCTGCCGGCCGGCGCGCTCCCCGCGGACCGCGCCGAGAAGCTGCCCGGCGTGGCCAAGCGGCTCCTGGAGGCGAACCGCGACCGCCCGGTCCGGCAGACCACCGGCCTGCACCGGTACGACCTGTTCGTCTACGGCCGCGCACCCCGCCCGTGCCTGCGCTGCCACACCCCCGTCCGGGTGGCCGACCAGGGCGACGGTTTCCAGGAGCGTCCCACGTACTGGTGCCCCACCTGCCAGACGGGTCCCGCGCCCGCGGCAGGCGCAGCGCAACGGTGGCGCGACCGCTATCCCCGCCGCACCGGCTGACCATTCACGCCTCAAGCCCGCCCCACTGATTGACGACTCGTCAGAAACGTTCGTACCGTCGCTGCATGGGTCTCACCGCGTACGACCTCGCCGGACGCACCGCCTTCGTCACCGGAGCCGCCGGCGGTATCGGCCGGGCCTCCGCCGTGCTGCTCGCCGAGGCGGGCGCGACGGTGCACTGCGCCGACCGGGACGCGGCCGGCCTGGACGGCACGGCCGCGCTGATCAAGGACCGTGGCGGCGCGGCCCATGTCCACGTCCTCGACGTCACCGACCGGGCCCGGCTCGGTGAGGCGGTCCGGTCCTGCGAGCGGCTGGACGTGATGGCGGCGATCGCGGGGATCATGCACAGCAGCCCGGTCCTGGAGACCCGGGACGAGGATCTCGACCGGGTGCTGAACGTCAATTTCAAGGGTGTGCTCCACGCCTGCCAGGAGGCGGCCCGGCTGATGATCGCCCGCGATACCCGCGGCAGCATCGTCACCATGGCCTCCGGCGCGGTGGACACCGGCGGGGCCGGGCTGCTCTGCTACGGCGCGGCCAAGGCGGCCGTGGTGCAGCTGACCAGGACGCTGGCCACCGAGATCGGCCCGCACGGCATCCGGGTCAACGCGATCGCGCCGGGCTGGATCCGCACCCCCATGACCGTCCGGCACGACCGCGAGGCACAGGCGCACACCGAGGCGGTGATGACCCGGATGACACCACTGGGCCGGGTCGGCGAGCCGGACGACGTCGCACATGCCGTGCTGTATCTGGCGTCGGACGCGTCGGCGTTCACGACGGGCCAGATACTTCGCCCGAACGGGGGTGTGGCGATGCCCTGGTAGCGTCACCCACCCGCCAGGCGGCCACCCAGCGCCCCGCCGGCACGGCCCCGGTCGCGCGCCCCTGGGGTACGCAGTGCACGGGCAGCAGGCTCAGCCCCCAGCCACCTGCCACGACGGCTCCCTCCACCACGCCCGGGTCCTCCCCCGCGACCAGCCGCAGCACGGCCCACCACCACACCGCGCCCAGCCCGAGCGCGACCCCCCGGCGCACTATCCGCCCCACCATGCCCGCCATCACCTCCAGCCGGACGCTAGACCGTCGCCTGTCCCGCACGGGAGGCGCACCGCGGGCTCACCGATGCACCGCCGAACCAGTCCCCCGCCGCGCCCGCTACGCGTTCTCCGCCTGGAACATCCAGTGATGCTTCTCCAGGTCCGCGGTGATCCCGATGAAGATGTCCTGGGACACCGGTTCCGGCTCCCCGGTCGCGGCCACGCGCTCCCGCATCCGGGTGATCACCGCGCCGAGCGCGTCCACCATCGCCCCGACCGCGTCCACGTCCCTGATCCACCCGGCCGGCACGGCCTTGATGCCGCTGCCGGAGGCAACCGTGGCGGCGCGCCCGTCCGGCGGCACACCCAGCGCCGAGGCCCGTTCGGCCACCGTGTCGGAGTGGGTGCGGGCGGAGGCGACGACCTCGTCCAGCTGGAGATGGATGGAGCGGAAACGGGGGCCGACGATGTTCCAGTGGATCTGCTTGGCGACCAGGGAGAGGTCCACCAGGTCGACCAGGGCGCCCTGGAGCGCCTCGGACACGATCTTCAGGTGGGCGTCGGCCAACGGGCTCTTCACGACGTACATCCGCTTCCTCCGGTGGTTCGGCGCCGTCACATCCCTCTCACCATGACCGCACCGCCCGACACCGGCAAACGGGCGCATACCGGGCACTGGGCGCCGTCGGCAAGGAAGAAGCCCCGGCCGGGCTCATCCAGGTCTCCCTGGAAAGCCGGCCGGGGCCTCACTCGTATCGGGTTGTCAGGCCACGCGCGCGAACCTCACGCGGCGACCACGCCCACCGCCTCCGCGGGTGCCTTGATGGTCACCCGTTCCGGTGGCACACCGGTCACCGACACGGAACCCAGCATCGGCCGGACCGGCGTGGGCACGGGCTCGGTGGCCGCGGCGGACTGGGCCAGCTCGGCGAGAGCCAGCTCGTCGCTCACTTCTCGCATGAGTTCCGACATCCGTACGTCCAGCGCGTCGCAGATGGCGGCGAGCAGCTCGGAGGAAGCCTCCTTCTGCCCCCGCTCCACCTCGGAGAGATAGCCGAGTGAGACTCGGGCGGACGAGGAGACTTCGCGCAGAGTACGGCCCTGGCGTTGGCGCTGCCGACGCAGCACGTCACCCAGCAGGCGACGGAGCAGAATCATCGGTGGCTCCCTCCTCGGACCGCGTAGCCGCATCCTTCTCGCCCCACCGTACCGCCTTGCGCCGCGGCCGTGCGGGGAGCGATGTCGTGTTCACTCAGGGCTGCAAACATCAAAACCCCCCGTTCCGTTCCGTATCCTGTGCCCGCTCATTCCCAGTCTGTTCGCCCGCAAGCTGCTCCAGGAGCACTGCGAGCACGCTCCGTACACTCTCCATACGAATTTCCGCACGGCTGCCGTTCAACCGCAGAGCCTCGACTTTTCCGCCACCGGCAGAACCGATCCCGGCGGTGAGGGGGCCGTCGACGGCCACGAAGACCGTCCCGACGGGCTTGCCGTCCTGCGGATCGGGGCCGGCGACCCCGGTGGTCGCGATGCCCCAGTCGGCCCCCAGGGCCTTCCGGACTCCGGCCGCCATCTGGCCCGCGACCTGCGGATCCACCGCTCCGCGCTGGGCCAGCAGGGTGGCGTCGACACCCAGCAGCTCGTGCTTCAGCTCGGTGGCGTAGGCGGTGACCGAGCCCCGGAACACCTTGGACGCTCCGGGTACGCCGGTGATCTCCGCCGCTACCAGGCCACCGGTCAACGACTCCGCGACGGCAAGGGTCTCGCCCCTCACGGTCAGTAGTCGCACCAGTTCGGTGGCCCCGGAACTCACGCTTCCTTCTCCTCCAACGCCGCCGCGCGCTCGGCGATTCCCCGACGGCGCAGCACAATGGCCTGTCTTACGTAGTCGAGGCCGGTGACGACGGTCAGGACGACCGCCACGGCCATCACCCAGAACCGCATCGTGGCCAGCCACCCCGTCAGCGCCAGGACGTACATCCCGACGGCCACGCCCTGGGTGAGCGTCTTCAGCTTGCCGCCCCGGCTGGCGGGGATCACGCCGTAGCGAATGACCAGAAAACGCAGCAGCGTGATGCCGAGTTCACGGCCCAGGATCACGGCCGTCACCCACCACGGCAGATCGCCCAGGGCGGACAGACAGATGAGCGCCGCCCCCATGATCGCCTTGTCGGCGATGGGGTCGGCGATCTTCCCGAAGTCCGTGACCAGGTTGTAGGTGCGCGCCAGATGCCCGTCGAACAGATCGGTGATCATCGCGACGGCGAAGGCGGCCCAGGCCAGCGAGCGCCAGGCCGGGTCGTAGCCGCCGCCCGCCAGCATCAGCGCCACGAAGCCGGGCACGAGGAGCAGCCGGAGCATCGTCAGCAGATTGGCGACGTTCCAGACGCTGGCCTGGTTGACGGCAGCGGCCGCGATCTTCCCGCCGCGCGCGGACTTGCCGCCGCCCTCGGGGGCCGTGGCCGGACCCGAAGCAGAACCGGAGTCCTCGGACCGGGCACCGTCGGCAGCGGCGGCGGAACCCCTGGCACCGTGCGCGCCGGAGGAGCCGCCCGCGGCGGATGCCGGGACTCCGGTCATCTGCCCGCCTCCTCACTACACGCGAGCGAGCCGGTCAGCGGCTCGGCCACCAGGTCGACACCTTCCGTACCGACCACCTTCGCCTCGACCATACGTCCGACGCTCAGGCCCGCGCCGCTCGTGAGCAGCACCTGGCCGTCGGTCTCCGGCGCCTGGTGCGCGGCACGGCCGTAGACGCCCTCCTCCTCGTCCACGGACTCCACCAGGACCCGCAGGGTCTCGCCGACACGCTCCTCGGCGCGCTGCGAGACGAGTTCCTCGGCGAGCCGGGAGATGTGCGCCAGCCGCTCGGCGACGACGTCCTCGTCCAGCTTGTTGTCGTACGTCGCCGCCTCCGTGCCCTCCTCGTCGGAGTAGCCGAAGACACCGATGGCGTCCAGCCGGGCGCCGTTCAGGAAGCGCTCCAGCTCGGCCAGGTCCGCCTCCGACTCGCCGGGGAAGCCGACGATGAAGTTGGAGCGCACGCCGGCCTCGGGCGCCTTGTTCCGGATGGTGTCGAGCAGCTCCAGGAAGCGGTCCGTGTCGCCGAAACGGCGCATGGCGCGCAGCACGTCCGGCGCGGAGTGCTGGAAGGACAGGTCGAAGTACGGGGCGACCTTCGGCGTCGAGGTCAGGACGTCGATCAGGCCCGGGCGCATCTCGGCCGGCTGGAGGTAGCTCACCCGCACCCGCTCGATGCCGTCGACCTCGGCCAGCTCCGGCAGCAGGGACTCCAGCAGGCGGATGTCGCCCAGGTCCTTGCCGTAGGAGGTGTTGTTCTCGGAGACCAGCATGATCTCCTTCACGCCCTGCTCGGCCAGCCAGCGGGTCTCGTTGAGGACGTCGCTGGGGCGGCGGGAGATGAAGGAGCCGCGGAAGGACGGGATGGCGCAGAAGGAGCAGCGCCGGTCGCAGCCCGAGGCGAGCTTGACCGAGGCGACCGCGGAGCCGTCCAGGCGGCGGCGCAGCGGCGCGCGCGGGCCGGAGGCGGGGGCGACGCCCTCCGGGAGGTCGGCCGGGCCGTGGCCGGGCAGCGCCACCGACGCGGCCGACTCCTGGCGCTCGGCCGGGCTGATCGGCAGCAGCTTGCGCCGGTCGCGCGGGGTGTGCGAGGCGTGGACGCCGCCGGACAGGATGGTCTGGAGGCGGTCGGAGATGTTCGTGTAGTCGTCGAAGCCGAGGACACCGTCGGCCTCGGGCAGCGCCTCGGCCAGTTCCTTGCCGTACCGCTCGGCCATGCAGCCCACCGCCACGACGGCCTGGGTTCTCCCATGGCCCTTGAGATCGTTGGCCTCCAGCAGGGCGTCGACGGAGTCCTTCTTGGCGGCCTCCACGAAGCCACAGGTGTTGACCACGGCGACGTCGGCGTCCGCGGCATCCTCGACGAGCTGCCAGCCGTCCGCCTCCAAACGGCCTGCGAGCTCCTCGGAATCCACCTCGTTACGAGCGCAGCCGAGAGTGACGAGTGCGACGGTACGGCGTTCAGGCATGGGCTCAAGACTACTTTGTCTCACTGACAGCCCACGTCGACGGGGTTGGCCGATCTTGGCCGACTCCGTCACATCCCCCGCACCCGCATCCGCCGGGCACGGCCGGTCAGCCCGCCACCGGGTCGCCCTTCGTGTAGGTGAGGCGCTCCACCGCGCCGGGCCGGAAGGTGTCCTCGATCTTCTTGCCGTTGACGTACAGCTCGATCGCGCCCGCGTCGCCGAGGATCAGGTTGATCTTGGAGCTGTCCTGGAAGGTCTTGGACTGGCCCTTCTTGAGCAGCCCGTCGAAGAGCATCCGGCCGTTGTGGTCCTTGGCCGAGATCCAGCTGCGTCCGTTGGGCGCGCTGACCTGGACGGTCACCTTGTCCTGGGGGGCGGCGGCGATGGCGCTGTCGGAGGGCTCGCCGGTCGGCTCGGCGGGCTTCTCCTTCTTGGGCTTCGGCGAGGCGGACGTGCTCACGGCGGGCGTGCCGCCCTCGGCGACCTGCGACTTCGAGTCGCCGGAGTCGCCGCCGCCCTTGAAGGCGGTGAACCCGACGAACCCGATCACGACGACGATCGCGGCGACCATCGCCGCGGTCCAGTTCGGGCCGCGCCGCTCGGGCCGGATCCGCTCCGCCTCGAACAGGGGTGCGGCGGGGGTGGGTGCGGGACGGCCGCCGTGCTCGGCGTCGTACTGGGCGATCAGCGGCTCGGGATCGAGGTGGACGGCCCTGGCCAGCGTACGGATGTGCCCCCGGGCGTAGACGTCGCCGCCGCAGGGGGCGAAGTCGTCCGCCTCGATGGCGTGCACGATGGCGATACGGACACGAGTGGCGCTGCTGACATCGTCCACGGTGAGCCCGGCCGCGATCCGCGCCTGCTGGAGGGCGCGGCCCACGGAAGGTCGGGCTTCCTGGGACTCGTCTCGGAATGGACGCTCGTCTTCAGGGGAGTTGCCGATGGACACGGGGGCGCCTTTCGAGCGTGTAGCCACCTGTGCTGGAAGCTCAGTCTAGGGGGGGTACGAAAGGGTGGGGCAACCGGGCGGTAGGACTTTGTACGCCATCGGAATGGCCCGACATTCCGATGACACGACAGGCAGGTACCCCAGGATGAGATGCCTACCTGTCCTCTCGCTCAACTGGACGTATGACAAAGGGAAAGGGTTGCTCACCCGTCTCTAACGGGTGCATCACGGTGATGCCGCCACCCGGCGTAACCGACTTCCGTCGAACGGCCCTTCGTCCCTCACCCCTCTGACTCCCCACGAATCATCGCGAGCACGCCGTCCAGCTCGTCAGGCTTCACGAGAACGTCACGTGCCTTGGAGCCCTCACTCGGTCCCACGATGTTGCGCGACTCCATGAGGTCCATGAGCCGGCCGGCCTTGGCGAAGCCGACGCGCAGCTTGCGCTGGAGCATGGACGTCGAGCCGAACTGGGTGGAGACGACCAACTCGGCCGCCTGGCACAGCAGGTCCAGGTCGTCGCCGATGTCCTCGTCGATCTCCTTCTTCTGCTTGGTGCCCACGGTGACGTCGTCCCGGAAGACGGGCGCCATCTGGTCCTTGCAGTGCTGGACGACGGCCGCGACCTCCTCCTCGGTGACGAACGCGCCCTGCATACGGGTCGGCTTGTTCGCGCCCATCGGCAGGAACAGCCCGTCGCCCTTGCCGATGAGCTTCTCGGCGCCGGGCTGGTCGAGGATGACCCGGGAGTCGGCCAGCGAGGAGGTGGCGAAGGCCAGCCGGGAGGGCACGTTGGCCTTGATCAGGCCGGTGACCACGTCGACCGACGGGCGCTGGGTGGCGAGCACCAGGTGGATGCCGGCCGCGCGCGCGAGCTGGGTGATGCGCACGATCGCGTCCTCGACGTCACGGGGGGCGACCATCATCAGGTCGGCCAGCTCGTCCACGATCACCAGCAGGTAGGGGTACGGCTGGAGCTCCCGTTCGCTGCCCTCGGGCGGCTTGACCTTGCCCTCGCGCACCGCGCGGTTGAAGTCGTCGATGTGCCGGTACCCATAGGCGGCCAGGTCGTCATACCTGAGGTCCATCTCGCGGACCACCCACTGCAGTGCCTCGGCGGCTCGCTTCGGGTTGGTGATGATCGGCGTGATCAGGTGCGGGACGCCCTCGTAGGCGGTCAGCTCGACGCGCTTGGGGTCGACCAGGATCATCCGGACGTCCTCCGGGGTCGCCCGCATCATGACCGAGGTGATCAGGCAGTTGATGCAGGACGACTTGCCGGAGCCGGTGGCGCCGGCGACCAGCATGTGCGGCATCTTCGCCAGCGAGTGCATGACGTAGCCGCCCTCGACGTCCTTGCCGAAGGCGACCAGCATCGGGTCGTCGTCCTCCGCGGACTCCGCGAGGCGCAGCACGTCGCCGAGGTTGACCATCTCCCGGTCGGTGTTCGGGATCTCGATGCCGACCGCGGACTTGCCCGGGATCGGGCTGATGATCCGCACGTCCGGGCTGGCCACCGCGTACGCGATGTTCTTGGTCAGCGCGGTGATCCGCTCGACCTTCACGGCGGGGCCGAGCTCGACCTCGTAGCGGGTGACCGTCGGGCCGCGGGTGAAGCCGGTCACGGCCGCGTCGACCTTGAATTCCGTGAACACCTGGGTGAGCGAGGCGACGACCGCGTCGTTGGCCGCGCTGCGCGCCTTGCCGGGGCCGCCGCGCCGGAGCAGGTCCAGGGAGGGCAGCGCGTAGGTGATGTCACCGGACAGCTGGAGCTGCTCCGCGCGCGCGGGCAGCTCCCGGGGCACGTCGGGGGCCTTCTTGGTCAGGTCCGGGACGGACCCGGTCGTGACCTTCTCCTGCTTCGGGCGGGCTGCCGGTGCCGGGACCGGCGCGGTGACGGGCGTCGGCGTGGACGCCGCCGCGGGTGTCGGCGTGGGCACCGGGGTGGTGTCCTCGCGCTCGCCCGCGGCGACCCCCTGGGTGAGGTCGGCGACGAGCGGCGACGGCGGCATGCCGTGCAGGACGGCGCCGTCGAGCGCGGCCGCGGCGGCCGCGGCGACGTCCACGGCGTCCAGCTGGCGCTGGGGATCCGGCTGGGGCACCGCGGAGCGCCTGGGGCGCCCGCGGCGCTGTGCGAGGGCCTCCTCCTCGGCGCTGCCGGGGTCGAACACCGGCGGGGCGCTGGAGCGCCTGCGCGGGCGCGCGGGCGTCGCCTCGCGCCACTGCTCGTCGTAGTGCTCGTCGTCCGCGATGAGCTGGTCGTCGTCGTGGTCGGGCAGCACGCCCAGGTGCACGCCGAGCGTCCGCAGCCGCTGCGGGATGGCGTTGACCGGGGTGGCGGTCACCACGAGCAGTCCGAAGATCGTCAGCAGTACCAGCAGCGGTACGGCGAGCACGTCGGTCATCGTGTACGTCAGCGGGGTGGCCGCCGCCCAGCCGATCAGGCCGCCGGCGTCCCTTATGCCCTGCATGCCGGCGCTGCGCGCGGGCGAGCCGCAGGCGATGTGGACCTGGCCGAGCACGCCGACGACGAGTGCGGACAGGCCGATCACGATCCGCCCGTTGGCCTCCGGCTTCTCCGGGTGCCGGACGAACCGTACGCCGATCACCGCGAGCAGTATCGGCACCAGCAGGTCGAGCCGGCCGAAGGCGCCGGTGACGAGGATCTCCACCAGGTCGCCGACGGGACCTCGCAGGTCCGCCCAGGTCCCGGCCGCGACGATCAGCGCGATGCCGAACAGCAGCAGCGCGACGCCGTCCTTGCGGTGGGCCGGATCGAGGTTCTTCGCGCCCTGCCCTATGCCGCGGAATACGGCGCCGACGGCGTGCGCGAGGCCGAGCCAGAGGGCGCGCACGAGCCGGTACACGCCCCCGGTGGGGCTGGGTGCCGGCTTCGGGGGCGCGGACTTCCTGGCCGCCACCTTCTTGGCGGGCGCCTTCTTGGCCGGGGCTTTCTTCGCGACGGCCTTCTTCGCCGGAGCCTTCGCGGGAGCCGCCGCCTTCTTGGCGGGCTGCTTCTTGGCTGCGGAGGGACGTGAGGCCATGGGTGTGAGGTTACCGGGGGAGACGACAGTGGACACGCGTGCCCACGGCTTCACCCGTTCGTGTCGTGCTTGCACGGGCACGGAACTGACGCACGCTCATCCCCGGAAGTGACGCGCGCTCATCGGCAACTGGGGAGCCGGCCCACGTCAGTTCTGCGAGGGCACCGAGGCGCTGCCGCCCGTGCCCGGTTCCAGGGCGTCGAGCGCCCGGCGCAATCCGGTGAGTTTGCGCTCCAGATGAGCTGCCGTGGCCACCGCCGCCGCGTCCGCCGAGTCGTCGTCCAGCTGCTTGGACAGCGCCTCCGCCTGCTCCTCGACGGCCGCGAGCCGCGCGGACAGCTCGGCGAGCAGCCCGGCCGACTCCTTGCCGGGGACCCCGCCCTTGCCGCCGCCCTCCAGCTGAAGCCGCAGCAGCGCCGCCTGTTCGCGCAGCTGACAGTTCTTCATGTACAGCTCGACGAAAACCGAAACCTTCGCGCGCAGCACCCACGGGTCGAACGGCTTGGAGATGTAGTCCACCGCACCCGCCGCGTAGCCCCGGAAGGTGTGGTGCGGGCCGTGGTTGATCGCCGTGAGGAAAATGATCGGGATGTCCCGGGTCCGCTCACGCCGTTTGATGTGCGCGGCGGTCTCGAACCCATCCATGCCCGGCATCTGGACGTCCAGCAGAATGACCGCGAAGTCGTCCGTGAGCAGTGCTTTGAGCGCTTCCTCCCCGCTCGATGCCCGCACCAGCGTCTGATCGAGCGCAGAGAGGATGGCCTCCAGCGCCAGCAGATTCTCCGGCCGGTCATCGACCAGGAGGATCTTGGCCTTCTGCACCATGGCCCGCCCTCCTCGCCCCGGCGGTACACCGGGCGCCGCCCCAGGGGACGACTCCCTTTCGCCGCCCGTCCTTGTGCCGGTCATCGTAGCCGCACCCCGCTTGTCGCCACACCCTGTCACCGTGATGTCACTGTGCACACAGCGGAAACGCGGCCGGACACCGGAAGGTTCCCGGAATCCGGGATTCCCACACGGTGCCAGCCTTCATCATGCAGCAACTCCTCGCGCACGCCAGAGGTTCCCCCACCGTGCGCGTCCGATCCGGCCACGCCCGCCGCCGCGCGCCCCGCGATCACTCCTCGGTCATCCACTGACGCATCACGGACAGCAGATGGTCCGGGTCGACCGGCTTGGTGACATAGTCGGAGGCACCCGACTCGATCGCCTTCTCCCGGTCGCCCTTCATCGCCTTCGCGGTGAGCGCGATGATCGGCAGCCCCGCGAACTGCGGCATGCGGCGGATCGCCGTGGTCGTCGCGTACCCGTCCATCTCGGGCATCATGATGTCCATCAGTACGACGGCCACATCCTCGTGCTGCTCCAGCACCTCGATGCCCTCACGGCCGTTCTCGGCGTACAGCACCGACAGGCCGTGCTGCTCCAGGACGCTGGTGAGCGCGAACACGTTGCGGATGTCGTCGTCGACGATCAGCACCTTCTCGCCGCCGAACCGCACCGCGCGGGCGTGCTGCGGCACGCTCTCCTGCTCGGCGACCCCCACCCACTGCTCGGACCGCCGCACCTCCTCGGGCAGGCTCCGCCTGCGGCGCCTGAAGAGCGCGGCGGCACCGTTCTGCGTCTCCTGGTACGACTTCACCTCGGCCGGCGTCTCGATCTCCACCGCGGACAGCTCCAAGGACCGGTGCGCCTCGGAGGCGACCAGATCGCCGGCCTCCAGCGCGGGCACCGACTGCTGGTAACCCTGCGGCGGCAGTTCGCTCGGGTACAGCGGCAGGTAGAGCGTGAACGTCGAACCGCGGCCCGGTTCGCTCTGCGCGTGGATCTCACCGCCGAGCAGCTGCGCGATCTCCCGCGAGATCGACAGGCCGAGGCCGGTGCCGCCGTACTTGCGGCTGGTGGTGCCGTCCGCCTGCTTGAACGCCTCGAAGATCACCCGCATCTTGCTGGCCGCGATGCCGATGCCGGTGTCGGTCACCGAGAACGCGATCAGGTCGCCGTTCGGGTCGGCCAGCGAACCGGCCTCCAGCAGCTGCTCCCGGATGGACTGCGGCGCATCCGCACCGGCGGGCCGGATCACCAGCTCCACCGACCCGGAGTCGGTGAACTTCACCGCGTTGGACAGCAGGTTGCGCAGCACCTGAAGCAGCCGCTGCTCGTCGGTGTGCAGGGTCGCCGGCAGCTCCGGAGAGACCCGTACGGACAGATCCAGGCCCTTCTCCGCGGTCAGCGGCCGGAAAGTGGCCTCCACGTAGTCCACGAGCTGGACCAGCGCGATCCGCGTCGGGGAGACGTCCATCTTGCCCGCCTCGACCTTCGACAGGTCGAGGATGTCGTTGATCAGCTGGAGCAGGTCGGAGCCGGCACCGTGGATGGTCTCGGCGAACTCCACCTGCTTCGGCGACAGGTTGCCCTCGGCGTTGTCGGCGAGCAGCTTCGCCAGGATCAGCAGCGAGTTGAGCGGCGTGCGCAGCTCGTGCGACATGTTGGCGAGGAACTCGCTCTTGTAGCGCATCGACACCGCGAGCTGCTCGGCACGCTCCTCCAGGACCTGCCGGGCCTCCTCGATCTCGGTGTTCTTCACCTCGATGTCCCGGTTCTGCCGGGCCAGCAGCTCGGCCTTCTCCTCCAGTTCGGCGTTGGAGGCCTGGAGCGCCTTCTGCCGGTTCTCCAGCTCCGCCGACCGCTCCCGCAGCTGCTCGGTCAGCTCCTGCGACTGCTTGAGCAGCTGTTCGGTCTTGGTGTTGACCGAGATGGTGTTGACGCTCGTCGCGATCATCTCGGCGATCTGGCTGAGGAAATCCCTCTGGATCTGCGTGAACGGCGTGAAGGACGCCAGCTCGATCACGCCGAGCACCTTGCCCTCGAACAGCACCGGCAACACGATCACCTGCGCGGGCGGGGCCTCGCCGAGCCCGGAGGAGATCTTCAGATAGCCGCTGGGCGCGTTGTCCACGAGGATCGTGCGCTTCTCCTGGGCAGCCGTGCCGATCAGCGCCTCACCGGGCCGGAACGACGTCGGCATGGAGCCCATCGAGTAGCCGTACGAGCCCAGCATCCGCAGCTCGTAGCCGTCCTGGCCGCCACCTACGTCCTTGCCGTCCGCGAGCGGCAGCGCCAGGAAGAACGCGCCGTGCTGCGCGGACACCACCGGCGTCAGCTCGCTCATGATCAGCGACGCCACGTCCTCCAGGTCCCGGCGGCCCTGCATGAGCGCGGAGATGCGGGCCAGGTTGCCCTTGAGCCAGTCCTGCTCCTTGTTGGCGATCGTGGTGTCGCGCAGGTTGGCGATCATCTTGTTGATGTAGTCCTGGAGTTCCTGGATCTCGCCGGAGGCGTCGACGTCGATCTTCAGGTTCAGGTCACCGCGGGTCACCGCGGTCGCCACGCGCGCGATGGCACGCACCTGCCGGGTCAGGTTCCCGGCCATCTCGTTCACGGACTCGGTCAGGTCGCGCCAGGTGCCGTCGACGTCACGCACGCGTGCCTGACCGCCCAGCTGCCCTTCCGTACCCACCTCGCGGGCCACACGCGTGACCTCCTCGGCGAAGCTGGACAGCTGGTCGACCATCGTGTTGATCGTCGTCTTGAGCTCGAGGATCTCACCGCGAGCGTCAATGTCGATCTTCTTCGTCAGGTCACCCTTGGCGATGGCCGTGGTGACCATGGCGATGTTGCGCACCTGACCGGTCAGGTTGGACGCCATCTGGTTCACCGACTCGGTGAGGTCCTTCCAGGTGCCGGCCACACCCGGTACGTGCGCCTGGCCGCCCAGGATGCCGTCCGTACCCACCTCGCGGGCCACCTTGGTGACCTGGTCGGCGAACGAACTGAGCGTCTTCACCATGGTGTTGATGGTGTCGGCGAGCTGCGCGACCTCACCGCGCGCCTCGATCGTCACCTGCCGGGTCAGGTCACCGTTGGCGACGGCCGCGGCCACCTGCGAGATGTTCCGCACCTGCATGGTCAGGTTGTTGGCCATCAGGTTGACGTTGTTGCTGAGGTCCTTCCAGATACCGGTCACGCCCGGTACGTGCGCCTGGCCGCCCAGGATGCCCTCGGTACCCACCTCACGGGCCACCCGGGTCACCTGCTCGGCGAAGCTCGAGAGCTGATCGACCATGGTGTTGACCGTCGTGACGAGTTCAAGGATCTCGCCCTTCGCGTCAACAGTGATCTTCTTCGACAGGTCGCCCTTGGCGACCGCGGTCGTGACCTCGGCGATGTTGCGCACCTGGATGGTCAGGTTGTTCGCCATGAAGTTCACGGACTGCGTGAGGTCCTTCCAGGTACCGGAGACCCCCTGCACCTCGGCCTGACCGCCGAGCATGCCCTCCGTACCCACCTCGCGGGCCACGCGCGTGACCTCCTGGGCGAACGACGACAGCTGGTCGACCATCGTGTTCAGGGTGTTCTTCAGCTCCAGGATCTCCCCGCGCGCGTCCACGGTGATCTTCTGGGAGAGGTCACCGCGCGCCACGGCCGTGGCGACCTGCGCGATGTTGCGGACCTGAGCCGTGAGGTTGCCGGCCATGCCGTTCACGGAGTCGGTCAGGTCCCGCCACACACCGGCGACGCCGGGCACCTGGGCCTGCCCGCCGAGGCGGCCCTCCGTCCCCACATCGCGCGCCACCCGGGTCACCTGGTCGGCGAAGGCGGACAGCTGATCGACCATCGTGTTGATCGTGTTCTTCAGCTCGAGGATCTCGCCGCGCGCGTCGACGTCGATCTTCTGCGACAGGTCACCGCGCGCCACCGCCGTCGTCACCTGGGCGATCTGCCGTACCTGGGAGGTCAGGTTGCCGGCCATGAAGTTGACGGAGTCCGTCAACTCCTTCCACGTACCGGAGACGCCGTCCACCCGGGCCTGACCGCCCAGCCGGCCCTCGGTGCCCACGTCCCGGGCCATCCGCGTGACCTGGTCGGCGAAACTCGACAGCTGGTCCACCATCGTGTTCACGGTGTTCTTCAGCTGGAGCATCTCACCGGACACGTCCACGGTGACCTTCTGCGACAGGTCACCGTTGGCCACCGCCGTGGTCACCTGGGCGATGTTGCGGACCTGCCCGGTGAGGTTGCGGAACGCGGTGTTGACGGAGTCCGTCAAGTCCTTCCACGTACCGGCCGCCCCCGGCACCTGCGCCTGACCGCCCAGCTCACCCTCGACACCGATCTCCCGCGCGACCCGCGTCACCTCGGCACCGAACGCCGACAGCTGGTCCACCATGCCGTTGACGGTGTTCTTCAGCTCCAGCATCTCGCCGGCCACGTCCACCGTGACCTTCTGCGACAGGTCACCGCTGGCCACCGCGGTCGTCACGGCGGCGATGTCCCGCACCTGCGTGGTCAGGTTCCGGAACACCGTGTTGACGGAGTCCGTCAGGTCCTTCCACGTACCCGCGGCGCCCGGCACGTTCGCCTGCCCGCCGAGCCGTCCCTCCGCGCCGACCTCGTTCGCCACGCGCGTGACCTCGTCGGCGAAGATCCGCAGCGTCTCCGTCATCTGGTTGATCGTCTCGGCGAGCTGCGCCACCTCGCCACGCGCCGGAACGGTCACCTTCTGGGACAGATCACCGTTGGCGACCGCGGTGGTGACCTGTGAGATCCCCCGCACCTGGGCGGTCAGGTTGCCCGCCATCGTGTTGACGGAGTCGGTCAGCTCCTTCCACACACCGGCCACCTCGGGCACCTGCGCGCGACCGCCCAGGATGCCCTCGGTGCCCACCTCCCGGGCCACCCGCGTGACCTCGGAGGAGAAGGCCGACAGCTGGTCCACCATCGTGTTGACGGTGTTCTTCAGCTCCAGCATCTCGCCGGCGACATGGACGGTCACCTTGCGGGACAGATCACCCTTGGCGACCGCCGTGGTCACCAGCGCGATGTCCCGCACCTGGGCCGTCAGCCGGTCCGCCATGGTGTTGACGGACTCGGTCAGGTCCTTCCACGAACCGGACATACCGCGCACTCGGGCCTGGCCGCCGAGCTTGCCCTCGGTGCCGACCTCGCTGGCCACGCGCGTGACCTCGTCCGTGAACGTCGACAGCTGGTCGACCAGGTTGTTGACGGTACGGCCGACCTTGAGGAACTCACCCCGCAGCGGGTGCCCGGTGCCGCCGTCCGGCGCCTGCGTGCGCAGCTCCATGCGCGGCGACAGATCGCCCTCGGCGACCGCCGTCAGTACCCGGCCGACCTCGGAGACGGGCCGGACGAGATCGTCCACGAGCGCGTTGGAATTGTCGATGGCCGTCGCCCAGGAGCCCTCGCAGGCCCCCGTCTCCAGCCGTTCCGTGAGCTTTCCCTCACGCCCCACCATGCGCCGCACCCGCGACAGCTCACCGGTCAGATGCAGATTCCGGTCCGCGACCTCGTTGAAGACGGCCGCGATCTCCGACATCACGCCGTCCCCGGACACCGTGAGCCGCTTGCGGAAGTTGCCGTCGCGCATCGCCACGAGCGCCACCAGCAGCCGGTTCAGGGCAGCCGTGTCCACCTCGGTGGTCCCACCGCTCCTGCCGAGGGACGGTTCGCCTTTCGCGCGCGTCTTCCTGCCTCGCGTCGCCGCGCCAGACTCCACTGTGTCCCTCCCGGAGGGGTAGACCGTTACTGCTGTGCTCGGCCGCTTCGGCCCCGGTGTGCCGGTCATCGGCATACCGGTTACTTCCGCGTACCGGTTACTTCTGCGTATTTCTGCCAGACGAGATCCGGCCACACCAGGGGCTGCTGCCCGCCGCGCACGGAACACACGCAGCCCGACCCGACCTTCATCAGAAGCTTGCCCAGTGTTTCACCCCGGCCGAACCAGGCCATAACAGTTCGGCAGCTTCGCACACCCTCCGCACACCCTGGGGGCGTAAACACCGGCGACCGGCATCCGCTCGGACGGCGAAGGTAAGTAACCTTGCATGCGGCTGTCCAGCCGCACCGGTCCGACCGGCCTGGGCGGTGGCACGAGTACGAGCGGGCATCGGAGGGGCGGCCGGACACATGACCACCGGACTGATCCCCGGGGGACAGCCCCCGGAGCCACAGCCGACGGGCGAGCTGATGCCGCAGCAGCGGCGCGAGCCGCCCGCCCGGGCAGCCCAGCACGTCGACAACCGGCCGAGGAGTTCTGTGATCACCGCGCGCGCGGCCGCCAGTTTCGAGCCCGTCGGACGATCGGTCGCGACCGCCCGCTCCTTCGTCCGCGACACCCTCCAGGGCTGGGGCTTCGCCGACATCGTGGACGACGCGGTCGTTCTCACCAGCGAACTGGTGACCAACGCGGTCGTCCACGCGGGCACGCACGCGGACGTGCTGTGCCTGCGCACCGAGGACGGCGTGCGCATCGAGGTCTCCGACCGCTACCCGGAGCGCGAGGTGCCCCTCCAGAGCTCCCCCGCCGCCATGGGCAGCCCCGACCGAGAGGGCGGCCGCGGACTCCAGCTCTGCGCGGCCCTGGCCACCCGCTGGGGCGTGGACTACACGCCCACGCACAAGAACGTCTGGTTCCAGCTCAACCTCCCCGAACGCCCGGTCGGCACGCGCGCAGCCGGCCCGGCCCTGCCGGCCGACCTGCTCCCGCTCGCCGACGGCCGGGTCCGCGTCGCCGTCCTCCAAGTCGACCGGAAGGGCACCATCAGCGCCTGGAACGAGGACGCGGAGGAACTGTTCGGCTACCCGGCGAACGACGTCATCGGCAAGCCTCTCACCGACCTGGCCGCCTGGCCGCACACCCCGGGCACCGGCACCGGCATCGCCGAGGCCTTCCAGCTCTCCCGCTGGGAGGGCACCTACGGCATCCGCGGCGCCGACGGCCGCGTGGCCCACGTGTACGCCTCCCACCTGAGGGTCCGCGACACCGGAGGCGAGCCCTCCACCGTCTGTCTCCTGGTCCGCGACCACGAACGCGCCGTCCTCCAGACACCGCCCCGCGTCCCGGCCGGCGACCAGCCCCCGTCCTCCGACGGACAGAGCGCCGACCCCTTCGAGGTGTTCATCGGCTCCCCCGCCCCGGACGACCTCGACGGCCTGCTCCAGCGCACGGTGGAGCGGGCCCGGGACATGCTCGACGGCGACTCCGCCTTCTTGCTGCTCGCCACCGACGACGAGACGGAACTGGAGGTGCGCGCCTCCACCGGCCTGCCCTCCGCTCGGCAGCGCTTCGCGCGGGTGCCCGTAGAGGCGGGCCCCGGACGCTACGGCTCCGCCCGCATGCCCGCCGTCCACGACGACCTCGCCGCCGTCCCCGGCGCCGTACCGCTGCTCGCCGGCACCGGCATGCGCTCGGTCGTCACCGTCCCGCTGAAGGTGGAGGGCCGCCTCACCGGCTCCCTCGGCGTCGCGGCCGAGGCGCCCGGCCGCTACACCAACGAGGAGGCGCTGCGCCTCCAGTTCGCCGCCGACCGCATCGCCCTGGCCGTCGAGTCGGCCCGCCTCGGCGAACTGGAACGGCTGCGCCGCGGCTCCCTCAGCTTCCTGGTCGAGGCGTCCGACCTGCTGGCCGGCACCCTGGACCGGGACCAGACCCTGGCTCTGATGGCCCAGATGACGGTCCCGACCCTGGCCACCTGGTGCGCGGTGTACACCATCGCCGACCAGGCGTCCGAGCCGTACCTGTCGTACGTGCTGCACGAGGACGAGGAACTCATCGACGGCATCAAGTCGTTGCTGTCGAAGGTTCCAGCGCCGGACCCGGTGCCGACGCCCGGCGCCCGCGTCTGGACGGCCCCGGGCGAGGTCGCCCACCAGGCTGCCCTGCGCAGCTCCATGCGGAGCCTGGGCCTGACCGGGGGCCCCACCCGCCAGGTCGCCTCCGGCATCGGCCCGACGCTCGCCACGGCCTCCGCGGTCGGCGGGGAGACGGTCGTCCTGCCACTCGTCGCCCGCAACCGCGTCATCGGCATGCTGACCCTCGGCAAGCCCACCGACGAGCACTTCCGCCAGGAGATCCTGGAACTCGCCGAGGACCTGAGCCGCCGGGCTGCCCTCGCCCTGGACAACGCCCGTCTGTACTCGGAGCGCACGGCCATCAGCCAGTCCCTCCAGCGCAGCCTGCTCCCGCCCGGCCTGCCGCAGATCAACGGCGTCGAGGTCGAGGTCATCTACCGCGCGGCCGGCGAAGGCAACGAGGTCGGCGGCGACTTCTACGACGTCTTTCCGATCGGCAACGGCGCCTACGGCTTCGCCATCGGCGACGTCTGCGGTACGGGCCCCAACGCGGCGGCGGTCACCGGCCTGGCCCGGCACGCCCTGCGCCTGCTGGCCCGCGAGGGCCTGTCCGGCCCGGCCGTGCTGGAGCGCCTGAACTCCGCGATCCTCGACGAAGGGGACCGCAGCCGCTTCTTGACCCTCCTCTACGGCGAGCTGCGCACCCAGGAGGACGGCAGCGCCGAGCTGAAGGTGGTCTGCGCCGGCCACCCGCTGCCGCTGCGCCTGCGCCAGGACGGCACGGTGGTGGCGGCGGCCGAACCGCAGCCGCTGCTCGGCGTCATCGAGGACCTGGAGCTGTACGAGGAGACGGTCACCCTCGACCCCGGTGACGTGCTGCTCTGCGTCACGGACGGCGTGACCGAACGCCGGGAGGGCTCGCGCATGCTGGGCGACGACGGCCTCGCCGACGTCCTCACCACGTGCACGGGTCTGACGGCGGGCGCGGTCGCGGCACGCATCATGCGCGCGGTGGAGCGCTTCGCCTCGGACGCCCCGTCGGACGACATGGCGATTCTGGCGATGCGGGTCCAGGGAATCCACCAGCAGGTGTGAGGAAGCACGAAAAAGGCCCCACCCGAAAGGGTGGGGCCTTTTTACCGGAGCCCCCAAACGGAATCGAACCGTTGACCTTCTCCTTACCATGGAGACGCTCTGCCGACTGAGCTATAGGGGCCTGTCGTTTTCGAGGTTTCCCTCGCGGCGACGAAGAAACTGTACCCCGAGCAGGCCTCAGTTCCCAAATTCGTTCGGTGCCCGGTCAGAAGGCGGGCTGAAGCAGACCGCCGAGGGCGTTGCAGGCGGACACGATGCGCTGCATCTCCCGCTTGGTCAGCGCGGCGTCCACGGGCAGGGCGAGCGTTACGTCGGCGGCCGCCTCGGTCTCCGGCAACGGCACGCACCGCCGGAACTCCGGCAGCCGGTGCACGGGCGTTTTCACCGGCACCCGGCACTCGACTCCCTTGGCGCGCAAGGCGCGGGCGAAGGCGTCCCGGTCCGGCCGGCCGTTCCCGGGCACGCGCACGACGTACTGCTGGTAGGTGTGCCCGTCACCGCCGTCCGGCGTCCGAACGCCCTTCAACTTGGCGTCGAGATAAGCGGCCCGCTCCCTGCGCTGGGCTATCTCGTCGTACGGCGCCTCGGACTCGCCCTGCTCCAGCACCAGCACCCCGTGCCGCTGCCCGAGCTCGTGCAACCGCCTGATGTCGGCCCGCCGTCCGAAGCGGTGCACGACAACAACGGCGGCCGTGCGGGAGGTTATGGCCGTCTCGACCCCGTCCGGACCGAGGCAGTAGGTCACCGGGTCTATGTCGGCGAACACCGGGAGCGCACCGGCCAGGGTCACGGCCTGCGCGACTTCGACGTTCCCGAAGGCCGGCACGACGACCTCGTCACCGACTCCGACGCCGGCGGCCCTGAGCATTGCTGCAGTTCCCATGTCTGGATGCTGTGCTCGCAACGTGAACGACACGTTACGCACAACAGAAAAAGGCCGGACCCTGAACCGAAGTTCAGGATCCGACCTTTATCAAAATTTGTTCGGCGGCGTCCTACTCTCCCACAGGGTCCCCCCTGCAGTACCATCGGCGCTGTGAGGCTTAGCTTCCGGGTTCGGTATGTAACCGGGCGT